>NZ_JALNTI010000003.1:0-296834 GCF_023161925.1 Pseudoalteromonas sp. 2CM32C
TGCCGAACTCAGTAGTGAAACGAAACAGCGCCGATGATAGTGTAGCATTTGCTATGTGAAAGTAGGACATTACCAGGATTTAATTAAGAGAAACCCGTTACAGCTATGTAACGGGTTTTTTGCTGTCTGGGGTTTAGCAAATTGGCGTTAAGCATACCGAGCTCAGTAACAATACCAATTCTAAAGTGAGCTTATATAAGACCGACCAACACAATGAAAGTATGCTATCAGCGATGTGACTTTTTATCCCTCGGGTATTCAAGTGAGTGGTGCAACGACTTTAATTAAGTGAAGCCTGTTGCAGTAAAGTGACGCTTTTTGTATTTTGAAATGAAGTAAATCAATTAAGTTACAATTTCAAGGTGAGCTTTACTAATTCGTATAATTAAAGGATCTAGTCTTAAGTAAGGTAATAATATAAACAACAAGGTTATATTATTTATCTCTGTCTATTAACTGATACCTTTAACCCTATAAGCGTCAGCTTTTCTATCAGGGGTTGATTAAATATTACTGTTAAAGAGTTTAAGGTTTGGTGAATAATAGCCTTATGTTTAGGTGATATAAATAGGTTATTGAATTTGCCAATTAGTGGTACTTATCATTAATTGTTTTTTCTTGTCGTTTGACCTCGCTTTAGAATGTTTATTGCGAATATAATTCACAATACAATTAATTTCATCTAACTAAACTAGCTCGTTTAATCTGAGGCATGGTAATATTTTCATTTAGCTAAATCTATTTGAGGTGTTAATTGCCTACTACAGATTACCAACGTGTATTAAATGAAATTACTCAAGAAGTCGCCCCTTTACTGTCTAAAGGGAAAGTAGCCGATTATATCCCTGCACTTGCTGAGGTTGACCCTGAGCAGTTTTCTATTGCCATATACACTACTGAGGGTGAAATCATTTGCGCAGGTGATTGTTCTCAGCGATTTACCATTCAATCAGTATCTAAAGTGATGACATTAACTATGGCGTTACAGCGTTATGGTGACGAACTTTGGGGCAGGGTAGGTAAGGAGCCCTCTGGTACAGCGTTTAACTCGCTTACACAACTTGAATTTGAAAAAGGTGTACCGCGTAACCCATTCATAAATGCGGGTGCTATTGTTACTTGTGATGCGCTTTATAGCCGATTGTCTGCACCTATGCACTCGATGCTCGAAACATTCAGATTACTATCAGGTAATCGCGGCATTGTGATTGATAAAAAAGTGGCTAATTCTGAGTATGAATTTAGACACCGCAATGCTGCTATGGCGCATTTGATGAAATCGTTTGGTAATTTTGAGAATGACGTTGATGATGTGCTTTGGTCATATTTCAATTTTTGCTCTATTGAGCTTAATTGTGTTGAACTTGCTAAGGCATATAGCTTTTTGGCAAATAAAGGAGTTGATCAGCTATCTGGTGAGCAGGTTTTAAGTAGTCGTCAAAATAAACAGCTTAATTCATTATTATTTACCAGTGGTTTATATGATGCTGCGGGTGATTTTGGGTATAGGGTCGGTATGCCAGGTAAATCAGGGGTGTCAGGGACTATTCTTGCGGTATTACCTAATAAGTTTACAGTAGCCGTTTATTCCCCAGGTCTTAATTCGTTTGGTAACTCAGTGGCAGGAATAGCAGCATTAGAGCTGCTATCTAAAAAGCTTGATATTTCTATCTTTTAGAGAGATGAAGGGAGCTTATTGCTCCCAATAAACCTGTTCTAAACAATCTTCACGCTCAGGTAATCCACGCGATAAGCGGGGAGAGTGCTGAACAAGTACTTCATAACTTGCTCTGTTTGCATATTTACTAATTTGTGCAAGAGATGAGTATGTAATAGCTTGTTGATCGTGCTTTGCTGAGTTAGCGACATTAAGCTTATGATAAACATTTGCTGATAAGTCATGTAGTACAGCAGCGAGTGCACAGTCGCCAGCGCCATTAGTATTTTTGATTGAGTCAGGTCCGCCCATAAAAGGAGCTGTATGGCTGTATGCTCTTATAGGGTTTTCGCAATCAGCTTTACGCATAGCGCGTGAAAATTCATAGCGATTAAAGTCTGCAATAGCACCAGGCAGTAGTGGATATTCGGTTTCACGTTTAAAGCTGTCGTCAACATGGCCTGCCATGAATAGCCCTTTTTCACCTGCAGTGCATATAACAAGATCTACCCAGTCTAGTGCTTTGTCTGCTGCTAAAAGCGGGTCTTCAAACCCTGTAATAGCAAAGCCTTCTTCTTCGTTCATAGCAAGAATATCTACATGCTTTTCAACAAAGTTTGCCCACCAAGCAGGGTCTTGCTCAATTAAGAATTTAGTGCCGAGTGTAAGAACAACAGGTACGCCAGCATCGTTAGCATATTTAACTGCTTGCATAGTTGCATCTGTCATGGTTTCGTCATCTTGTGTTCGCATAAGGTATGCACTAATGACTAAAGCCGATGAGTTTTCTATCAACGATTTATCTATTGATTCTGGGCGTAGGTAATTCATTAAACCCGCACTGATTGCAAAGGTGCGTTCGCCTGTTTCATCAATAAGAGTGAAACAACGGCCTATTGGACCATCAACAGGTTGTAAATAATCTAAGTCTACACGGCTTGAGGTATTACATAAAAAGCGGTATGCGTAACTGCCAATTTTAATGTTTTCACTCATTACGCCTAATAAAACAGAGCGATCATCTGCAAGTACAGAATAGTTGTGCATTGTGTTACCAATGGTTCCACCTGCAAATTCATAATCAACCATGTCGTTTAATTTTAAGCGGTCGTATAGAGCATTTGTTATGTCACTGTCAATAACCTGTGACATACCTCTGCGTAGTTGAAACTCATCAAGGAAAGCTTGATCAACTTTTGCTTCTATATCAACAACGATTTGATCGATACCCGTAATATAGCTACGTTGTAATCTATCTGTTGCGTTAAGTTGATTAGTTAGTGGATCTTTGGCTTCCACTGGAAAATAATGTTTATGCCTGCGGCGTCCAGGAAATTTCATTCGCTACCCGTGTTGTGAGCTAAATAAAAAAAGCGAGAGATTATAACGTAAATCAGCGTCAGTGAGCCATTATTAACAGCTAAATAGTGTTTTATTTTTGCAATAAAGTAATCATTGCCGCGCTTTAGGATGTTAACTAGGTATAATTAAAGCATAAAACGTAATTAAAGAAGAAATAATGAACAAGCCATTTGACGACGATTATTGGATGGGACAAGCGCTTTTGTATGCAAAACAAGCCGAGCAGCTTAATGAGATCCCAGTAGGTGCTGTTTTAGTAAAAGATAATCAACTTATAGCATCTGGATACAATCGTTCTATAACTGATAATGACCCTTCAGCTCATGCCGAAATGATTGCAGTACGAGAAGCTGGCAAAGCACTCAATAATTATCGCTTAATTGACTGCACGTTATATGTAACACTTGAGCCATGCTCTATGTGTGCAGGATTATTAGTGCATAGCAGAATAAAGCGTTTAGTATTTGGAGCTCCAGATGCAAAAACTGGTTCAGCTGGCTCTATTATGAATTTACTGCAGGAGCCAAGGCTTAACCATCAAGTTGAAGTTATTGGAGGAGTATTAGCCGATAAATGTGGTAACACTATATCTGAATTTTTTAAGCGAAGAAGGGCGCAAATTAAAGCAGCCAAGAAGGCTGCTCGTGGGGCTTAGAAATATTATTAATTGCCCGCTGGTATAGTGTCTTGTGCTTCCATTTGTTGCATAGCAAACATACGGCGACGCCAAATTATTTTTTTGTGTAAACCACGTAACATGATACGACGACGTGTTGCCGTTGAATAAATAACGTTTCTTTTTAATTTTTGTGTGCGTCTACGTTTTAGCATGTGTTCTCCTAATGCGTGAGAGTGAGAAAGGCACAAGATATATCTTTGAAAAAATTGAAATATACAATTACCACACATTAGTGATCATTTAATGACAAGTAAACAGATATTTTAGTTACCCACTACTTTGAAGCCGTAAACTTTCATAATTAATAAATATCGCATTAATCCATAATCCGCTATGGCGATTCATCTTGTTTTATATTGCTGGTGTCATCACGCTCTGTAGTGATATTTTCTTCGGTCATCGCATTGTTTTCATCAAGCCATACCAGCGCGTCGTAGTATCTGCGAATATTATCAACATATTTTACAGCCACATCGCCACGGGCATAGCCATAACGTGTATTACGGTAATATCGTTTTTTGATTAATAGCGGTAAGCGTTTTTTTACATCGGCCCATTTATCTGGGCTTGCCCCTTGTTGTTGGGTGATAATCCGCGCGTCGTTCACATGACCCCAACCAACATTATAAGCAGCCAAAGCAAGCCACGTCCTGTCTGGTTGAGGAATTCTATCAGGAATACGGGTTATTAATTTGCTTAGATACTGAGCACCGCCACGAATATTTTGTTCAGGCTCGAGACGATTTGTTACACCAACTTGTTTAGCTGTAATGCGTGTAAGCATCATAATACCGCGAACTCCCGTTGGTGATTTAGCGCGAGGGTTCCACATCGACTCTTGATAACTTAATGCAGCTAATAAACGCCAATCAAGATCTCCTGCGTATTGTTCAAACCATGGCTGATATGTAGGTAACGTTTCTTTTATTGCCTCTATGTAAGCTAATGTATTTACGTAGTTAAACTGGCGTACATGACCAAAATATTTTTCTTCGAGTACATAAAGTTGGTTGTTTTGTTTTACTTCACCAAAAAATGGCACGAGCAGCGCATATAAAGAATCATCTTTTGACTTGCGAAGTATCCACGCAATTGGGTCATTATGACTTACTGAGAAGCCAATACTTAAATTAGGGTGATACCGGCGAAATAACGAAAGAGTGTGGGAATCAGCAAGGGTGTAGTCTATTTCACCATCTATAACCGCTTGCAAAAGTTCTTCTTCGTCAAATTCTTCACTTTCTATCCAGCTGAGTGATGGGTTGTTCTTTTGAGCTTTTTGCAGGGTAAGTGAGTGGCTACTTTTTGCTATAACCGTAAAGTTTCCATCTAGATCGTCAAACTTACGAGGACGAACGCGGCCTTGTTTATATACTAATTTTTGACTGATTGTTCTGTAAGTTGGGCCATACCTATATTGCTGCGCACGCGTTTTATTGTAAGTAAGTCCTGAGGCAATTAAGTCTAAGTCACCACTTTCAAGGCGATCAAACATATCAGATAAATTAAAAAAGGGGACTATTTCAAGTTCAACACCTAAGTAATCAGCAAAAGCCTGAGAAAGCTCATATTCAAAGCCTTGCTCGCCCTGAACTGCTTGATAATAATTGCTCGCACTTGCTAACGTGCCAACACGTATTTTGTTTTGCTCTTTGATGTGGGCAAGTTGAGTTGGCTGTTCTTGCATATTACATGCACATAACAGTATAACTAAAGTGATGATTATTATTAGCTTTTCTTTGAACATTGAGTGCCCCTTTAACACGCTAACACCCGTTATAACAAAACTTAGCCATTTCGTCACTTTCCCTTTTATTTTATTAGCTAAAACGGATTATAAATAAAGCTAAAAAGTTAATTTTATGAAAAGCTAAATTTGGAGTTAAATATGATGGCTAATTGGACTATAATGCGTGCCTAAAATATCGTTCAATCCCTAACCCCGGATGAAATTATCTATGTTGATCCTTCGTGGTGCACCAGCACTGTCAGAGTTCAGAGTTAATAAAATTTTAGCGCGTTGCAAACAATCGCAACTTCCAGTCACCAACGTATATGCCGAGTATGCTCATTTTGCCGATTTAACATCGCCTTTGAGTATTGATGAGCAGACCAAGCTTGAAAAGCTATTAACTTACGGTCCTACTATTGCCGAGCATACCCCAGCTGGCACACTTATTTTAGTTACACCTCGCCCTGGTACCATTTCTCCTTGGGCATCTAAAGCAACCGATATAGCGCATAACTGTGGCCTTAAACAGGTTCACCGTGTAGAGCGTGGTATTGCTTATTATATAGAAGGTGAACTAAGTGCAGAGCAACTTGCACAAGCAAAGGCGTTATTACACGACCGTATGACTGAAGCTACACACACTGAGCTTGAAGCTGCAGCACAGTTGTTCCGTAATGATTCTCCTCGTGAAATGTCATCAGTTGATATTTTAGGTGGCGGACGCGAAGCATTAGCTGCCGCAAATATTGAGCAAGGTTTTGCCCTTGCCGATGACGAAATTGACTACCTAGTAGAAAACTTTAAAAAGCTAGGTCGTAATCCTAACGACATAGAATTATTTATGTTTGCCCAAGCAAACTCAGAGCATTGTCGTCATAAAATATTTAATGCTGATTGGACAATTGATGGCATTGAACAGCCAAAATCGCTGTTTAAAATGATCAAAAATACATTTGAGCACAATCCTGAAAATGTATTGTCGGCGTATAAAGATAACGCGGCAGTAATGAAGGGCTCAAAAGCGGGTCGCTTCTTCCCGAATGCGCAAGGTGAATATGCGTATCATCAAGAAGACATAGAAATATTAATGAAGGTAGAAACGCATAACCACCCAACGGCTATTGCACCGTTTTCGGGGGCGGCTACCGGCTCAGGTGGTGAAATTCGTGACGAAGGTGCAACAGGTCGTGGTTCTAAGCCAAAAGCCGGTTTAGTTGGCTTTACGGTTTCTAACTTACGTATTCCGGGTTACGAGCAACCGTGGGAAAGCGATTTTGGTAAGCCAGGTCGTATAGTCAACGCGCTTGATATTATGATGGATGGCCCACTGGGTGGTGCTGCATTTAATAATGAGTTTGGTCGTCCTAACTTATTGGGTTACTTCCGCACGTATGAAGAAAAAGTAACAAGCCACAATGGTGAAGAGGTACGTGGTTACCACAAACCAATTATGCTTGCCGGTGGTTTAGGTAATATTCGTGCTGATCATGTTCAAAAAGGCGAGATTCCAGTAGGCGCAAAATTAATTGCGCTAGGCGGCCCTGCTATGAACATTGGTTTAGGCGGTGGTGCTGCATCAAGTATGGCGTCGGGCCAATCAAACGAAGACTTAGACTTTGCTTCTGTACAGCGTGAAAACCCTGAAATGGAACGTCGTTGCCAAGAAGTCATCGACAAATGCTGGCAGTTAGGCGACGAAAACCCAATTGCGTTTATACATGATGTAGGCGCCGGTGGTTTATCAAATGCGTTTCCTGAACTGGTAAACGATGGTGGCCGTGGTGGTAAATTCCAACTACGTGATATCCCTAACGATGAGCCTGGCATGGCACCACATGAAATTTGGTGTAACGAATCGCAAGAGCGCTATGTACTTGCTGTAGGTATTGAAGATTTTGATCGCTTTGAAGCAATTTGTAAGCGTGAACGTGCACAGTATGCAGTAATTGGTGAAGCAACTGCTGAACCTCATTTAACTGTAGCAGATAACCATTTTGATAATAACCCTGTCGATTTACCGCTTGATGTTTTATTAGGTAAAGCGCCTAAAATGCACCGCGATGTAACATCTCAGCAAGTAAATGGTACTGCCATAGATGCAAGCGCTATTGACGTAGCTGATGCCGCGCAGCGTTTGTTACGCTTACCTACTATTGCAGAAAAAACATTCTTAATTACCATTGGCGACCGCTCGGTTACCGGTTTAGTAGCACGGGATCAAATGGTTGGCCCTTGGCAAGTACCTGTAGCTAACTGTGCGGTTACTGCGGCAACGTACGACACTTACCACGGTGAAGCTATGTCTCTGGGTGAGCGCACGCCGGCGGCACTATTAAATTATGGAGCTTCGGCGCGTTTGGCTGTGGCTGAGTCACTCACTAATATTGCTTGTGCAAACATTGGCAGCCTTGAGAACATTAAGCTATCTGCTAACTGGATGGCTGCAGCGGGTCACCCAGGTGAAGACGCCGGCCTTTACGAAGCCGTAAAAGCGGTAGGCGAAGAGCTTTGCCCAGCACTTGGTTTAACTATACCTGTGGGTAAAGATTCTATGTCGATGAAAACGACATGGAAAAACGAAGACGATAGTGCTGAGCAATCAGTAACGTCGCCGTTATCGCTTATTATTACAGCCTTTGGCCGTGTTGACGATGTACGTAAAACAGTAACGCCACAGTTACGCACTGATAAAGGCGACACTTCGCTTGTTTTAGTTGATTTAGGTGCTGGCAAAAACCGCATGGGTGCATCAAGCCTTGCACAGGTTTATAAGCAACTTGGTGATGTTACTCCTGATGTAGACAGCCCTGAATTACTGAAAGGCTTTTACAATGCCATGCAAGCACTAGTAGCAGATAGCAAACTACTTGCTTATCATGACCGTTCAGACGGTGGTTTATTTACTACCGTAACTGAAATGGCATTTGCAGGGCATACAGGTGTGACTGTTGATTTAGCTGGTTTAACAGGCTCAGACTTAGAAGCACTTTATAACGAAGAGCTTGGCGCGGTAATTCAAGTGGCTAACAGCGATTTAGATGCCGTAAATGCTGTATTTGAGCAACACGGTGTTGCTGCAATTAGCCACGTGATTGGCTCGCTTAATAGCGACGATAGCATTGTATTTAACCGTGGTGAGCAAACAGTACTTAATCATACTCGTACTGAATTACGTACTATTTGGGCCGAAACAACGTACCAAATGCAAGCACGTCGTGATAACCCTGATTGTGCTAAGCAGGAGTTTGATGCCAAGTTTGATGCAAAAGATCCAGGCTTAAACGTAAAACTTAACTTTGACTTAAACGAAGATATAGCCGCACCTTACATTGCAACGGGCGCTAAGCCGCAA
This sequence comes from Pseudoalteromonas sp. 2CM32C, assembly GCF_023161925.1. Taxonomy (NCBI): domain Bacteria; kingdom Pseudomonadati; phylum Pseudomonadota; class Gammaproteobacteria; order Alteromonadales; family Pseudoalteromonadaceae; genus Pseudoalteromonas; species Pseudoalteromonas sp. 2CM32C. Next base: position 8,783 of record NZ_JALNTI010000003.1, read on the forward strand.
ATGGCTATTTTACGTGAGCAAGGCGTTAACTCGCATTTAGAAATGGCTGCTGCGTTTAACCGTGCTGGTTTTGCCGCTGTTGATGTACACATGAGCGATATCCTCGAAGGGCGTTTAACTCTTGAGCAGTTTAAAGGCTTAGTGGCATGTGGTGGTTTCTCTTATGGTGACGTATTAGGCGCCGGTGAAGGCTGGGCTAAGTCTATATTGTTTAACGATATGGCACGCGATCAGTTCCAAAACTTCTTCCACCGTGAAGACACCTTTAGCTTAGGTGTGTGTAATGGTTGTCAAATGTTATCAACATTGAAAGAGTTAATTCCGGGTACTGAGAATTGGCCACGTTTTGTAACAAATAAGTCAGAGCGTTTTGAAGCACGCTTTAGCTTAGTTGAAATACAAGAAAACCCGTCTGTGTTCTTTAATGGAATGGCTGGTTCGCGTATGCCAATTGCTGTATCTCATGGTGAAGGCCATGCAGAATTTGCAAACGATGCCGCCACTCAAGCTGCACTTGAAAGCGGCACTGTTGCGGTTAAATTTGTAGATAACTATGGTAACCCGACAACGCAATATCCGGCTAACCCAAATGGTTCACCAGAAGGTATTACGGGTATTACCTCTACTGATGGCCGTGCCACTGTAATGATGCCGCACCCTGAGCGTGTGTTCCGCGCTGTTGCTAACTCGTGGCACCCAGATGAGTGGAAAGAGGATAGCCCATGGATGCGTATGTTCCGCAACGCACGTAAAAATGTAGGTTAAAAACGACATATACAAGTTAGATTCATAATCTAGCTGTAAAATAAAAAAGGCTGCACTGTGCAGCCTTTTTTGATTGCGTAGATTTAAAATTACGATAGTTTGTAAGGTATGAATAAAAGCTTATAAGGATAGTATGTTAAAGCGCGTTGGTTTAATTATGGGTGCTGTATTGCTAAGTATAGTTTTGCTTGGCTATGTATTTCGTTTGCCACTATTACAATGGGTTGTAGCGCCTGAACTTGAAAAAGCAGGTGTTACCTTAAGCTGCTTAGATTTTTCGCTTACGAGCAAGTTAAATGTGCACGTACAAAAAGCCTGTTTAAGTTACCAAAATCAAGAGTTTGCTCTTACAGGTATTACTGCTAATACCAAGCATGTTAAAGTTAAACACGCAGTACTTAATGTAAATCCATTTCCTCAAAGTAGTAAAACAAGCACTCCTGCCACAATTTTAGATTTAGCACTTCCTAAAAAAAGGCCAACAATTACAGTTGAGCATTTAACTATAAACAGTGCGTTTTTAAAGCGCCCGCTAATGCTAAATATCACCGAGCCCACGCTTAACCAGTTTGTAGTCAATGGTGACTTAAACGTAAGCGCAACGCTTTACAATAATAAGGTACAAGGGCAGCTTAAAGTTAATGATGGATCATTAAAGCAATTACTTAAAACAGATAATGAGTTATTAAGTGGACTTAGCTTTAATGCAGCGCAGGCATTTAGCTTCAACGGAGTAGAGGCAAGCCTTACTGGTGATTTACAAGCCCAGTATGACTATAAAATACAAAGCTGTGGTATAACAAATAGCTCAAAAGGTGTACTAAGCGCTACATATAACTTAAATAGCCAAAAGCTTGATATAGACCCAAGCCAGCTTAAAAACAATGTAACGATTAGTAATAACTGCCAATCTCTTATTCCTGAAAGTGCCTACAAGTCATTTGCTATAAAGCAGCTTCCACTTAATTGGCAATGGGCTTTAGCTAAACCAATTAATTTTGCACATAACAACCTAACCTTACCGTTAATAACGCTCAAAAACGCAGAGCAAGCCAAGCAAAATATAGATATGAGGTTTACAGATACGTTTATAAATACTGCTGCACCGTTACAAAGCGCACGCACGCAGCTAAAGGTACAGCTACATACAGATGAAATAGACGCTATAACGCTAAATACGCAGCTTAAAAACTCTCAATTAAGTGGTAATTACGATATTACGCTTACCTCTTTGCCTGAATTTTTACCGGCTGAGGCTAATAATATTAAAGCCAAAGGGGATTTTACAGTTATTCAACTTATTGACTTTAAGCCCGTTGGAAACGCACGTATTGAGTTTAGCGTTGATAGCGCAGCTGCTTATGGCAGCGCTTTTAACGGCTACACAGGTAACCTTGAAGCAAGTATGAATGAAAAGCTCGATGCAAAAGTAACGCTTAAAAGTAAGCTTAAAAGCGTGCAATACAACGAGTATAAACTCACCGGTATTAATAACACTCTTAGTGCAAGAGCAAACTTAGGTGTGGGTGAGTTATTTGCAAACTTAAATGCAAACACCCAAATAAATACACTGACAAGCCTAAATGTCGATTTAAATACAATAAACGTAACGTCAACCGGGCTGCAAAGTCGCGCGCTTACGGCGTCTCATCATGTGTTTGTAAATGGTGTTGAGCTGGTGGCCAATCACCATGTTTCAAAGGTAGCTCATCCGTTTGAAGTGATTATACCGCAGCAAAATGTGCCTTCGTTAAATTCACTCGTTAGCCAATTTGAACCGTTAGCTCAACTTACTCAGGGCAAGTTTGGTGGGCGTATTAGTGGTGATGTGAATTTACAAAAAGCCAATTTTAATTTAACTATTGATGATACCAGCGCGCTTTATAACGATTACTTAGCTAATCAGTTTAAGGCGCAACTTAGTGGGCAATATGATTCAGGGCAGCTTAATGTTGAGCCAACTACCTTTAACCTCAATGAATTAAGAGCGGGCGCAGTAGTTAATAATATCAACGGTAAAATAAAAGTGGTTAACAATAGCGCGCAAGCATTTGATATAAGCGGTAATGTGTTTGATGGAGTTTTTGAATTAGACAAATACACGCTTTTAAAGCAACAGCAAACAGCCAATGTTACTTTTAAAGATATTGATGCGAGTAAACTCATTACCCTTGATGATAAGTCGGGAATTACCTTAACGGGCCGATTAAAAGGGTGGCTGCCACTTCATTTTAGTGACAGTGGCGTAGAGGTTACAAACGGCAACTTATTAAACCAAGGTGAAGGTAAGCTTATTATTAGCAATAACACAGCGTTTGACTCTGTTATGCAACAGCAGCAAGAGTTACAGCCTGTACTGAGCTTACTTAAAAACCTTGATATACAAAAACTTAATAGTACAGTAGCACTTAACAGTGATGGTTGGTTAAATTTAGGTGTTAATTTACAAGGCTTTAATGAGCCACAACAGCAGCAAGTTAATTTTAATTATAATCACGAAGAAAACGTGTTTACGCTACTAAGAGCGCTAAGATTAAGTGACGAAATAACACAAAAAGTTGAGCAGCAATATTCTCAAAAAGGAAACTAATGATGAAAAATTCGTTAAGCATTAAGGCAATCATAGCCCTTGCTGCTATCAGCGCATTGAGCGCATGTACACACAGAGTAGAAGTAGCAGCTAAAGAGCCAATAACTATCAACCTCAATGTAAAGGTTGATCACGAAATTCGTGTAAAGGTAGATAAAGAACTCGATACCCTGTTCAGTGACGACAGCGAATTATTTTAGGAGCTAAATGATGACTATAAAAAATAAATTAAGTATTGCCACTTTAATTGGTGCAGTGTGTATGTCGTTTTCGGCGTGGGCGATTAGTTTAGATGATGCTAAAAGCCAAGGATTAGTGGGTGAGAACAGTTCGGGTTATTTAGGCTTAGTAGTACAAAATAGCGAAGCTAAAGCCGTTGTTGAAGAAATTAACGCAAAGCGTAAAGCTCAGTATTTAAAACTAGCTAAAAAGAACAATCTATCGCTCGCCCAAGTAGAAGCACTCGCAGCGGCTAAAACAATCGAAAAAACCCAAAGTGGTCATTATGTTGAAGTAAATGGCAGCTGGGTTAAAAAGTAACATTGAATTTGATACTTAAAAGCCGAGCCGTTATGCGCTCGGTTTTTTTATGCCTTCTAAAAGTTGCTGCCAAAAGTCGAATCCTTTGCGCCTTGCAAGTTTTATATTGTGCTCTGGTATAGATTCTGGTTCGTTATAGTTATCAAGCGCTTCGCTCATACTTAATTCGCGAATTAAATGCAATGTAGGGTAGGGAGCTCGGTTTGTGTAATTTGCTGCATCATCTTCGTCGCTGTCGGCAAACACGTAATCGGGATGAAAACTAGCAATTTGATATTTACCTTCAAAGCCTTGTGCAACCAGTAGCGCATTGGCTAAATCAACTAAATCTAAAAAGTCTTCAAAATCGCTAAAGCCGTTATCAAACAGTATTAATGTGGTTTCGCGCTCTGGATTTTGATTAAGCTGTGTGCATTGCTCAAGCATATCCATTACCGCATCATCAATTTTTACTGCTGGGCTAAGTACATAATGAATGCAGTTGTTCTCAACTTCTTTGCGGGCAAATGGGCAAAAGTTATATTTTACAATAACAGACGATACCCACTCACGGGTTTGAGTAATAGCTAAATTGGTCATGCTTGTGGCTCTAAATACTGATTAATTATGGTTAATGTTTTTTTAATGGCGCCTTGGTTTTTTAATACGCACTGCTGCGCTTTATTCCCTAAAGTTTGGCAAGCTTTAGTGTTTTGGCTTAAGTTAATTAATTGTGTAGCAAGTTCATCGGTATTTTCAACAGCCACAGCGCCTTTTAATTTTATAAGCTCAGGGTAGATATGGTCGAAATTATACGTATGTGGGCCAGTTATAACACCGACCGAAAAAGCAGCCGCTTCAAGTGGGTTATGCCCGCCGCGGCGAATTAAACTGCCGCCTACATAACTGACATTACCAGCCCCATATAAACATTGCAGCTCGCCAAGTGTATCAGCTAATAGTACTTGCTCGTTTTGATAGTTGTTGTTGCTGCGACGACTAAAGCTAAGCGTGCTTTGAGCTAACGTATCGGCTACTTTATCAAATTGCTCAGGGTGTCTAGGGGCAATAACTAAAAGCGAATTAGGGTGTTTTTTTAATAGTTGCTGGTGGGCATTTAATATCATTTCGTGCTCAAGCGGATGAGTAGAGCCTGCTACCCATACAAAACGCTCTTGGGTTTTATATTGTGCTTTAAGGTTTGCAACTGAGGCTAGTTGCTCATTGCTTGGGCTTATATCAAACTTAATTGAGCCTGTAACATGGCTTTTTGAGGAGGTTAAACCGAGCTCAATAAACCGCTCGGCATCTTTTTTATTATGGCTTGCAAGTACCGTGATTGAACGCATAATTATTTGCGTTAACTTGGGCACCTTTTGGTACCCTTGTTGCGATTTTTCGCTCAAGCGAGCATTAAGTACCAGTACCGGAATATTCTTTTTATGGCTTATTGCCATTAAGTTTGGCCAAAGCTCGGTTTCTAATATGCATAGCGCTTGTGGGTTTATACGTTTTAAAAATCGGGCGGTCGAAAACGCAAAGTCCATAGGTAAATAACTACACGCCACGGTATTTTTAAACTGATTAATTATTTGCTCGCGACCTGTAGGGGTATTGCAGGTTATGAGTATATTAAGCTGTGGGTGTTGTTTTTGCAGCGCTTTAATAAGAGGTGCAGCTGCAAGTACTTCACCTACAGAGGCGCAGTGCACAACTAACGGTTTGCCTTTGATTGTAAATAAGCTTTTGCTCACAAAGCCAAAACGCTCTTTAAAGTGTGCGCGATAGCCCTTGTTTTTTTTACCTCTTAATACATATAAGTAAAATACAATCAGCGGGCTAATTAAAATTAAAGCGAATGAGTAAAAAATGCGTGCCATACTGAACTTTTATTGAGGTAAGTGCCCTTAGTTTAACGCGAAAGTGATAATTTCTGAACATGTGAAGCACTAAATTATGTTCCAGTTCAGCTATATTCCTATAAAATACACACAACTAAATAAAACTGTGGAATAATGGATTTAATTTTTTCCTGCCATTTCAGTTCCTAGAGGAATTTTTCATGTCAATTATCGATTCTGTGGCAACAAGCTACGTTGAAAGTTTAAACCGTCATCAAGCCTTATTTGAAACGATGGAGGCTTATCATCAAGAGTCTATGCAGTTATTAGAAGTATGCCATAGTGCATTACAAGCTGGTGGTAAGGTTATTTGGTTTGGTAACGGCGGAAGTGCAGCGGATGCTCAGCATTTGGCGGCCGAATTTGTAGTACGTTATAAATTAGAGCGTGGACCGCTTGCGTCTATGGCACTCACAACCGATACGTCAATTCTTACTGCGCACAGTAACGACTACCATTTTGATACCGTGTTTGAACGCCAAGTTCAGGCACTGTGTAAACCAGAAGATTTAGTGATTGGTTTAACAACCTCAGGTACCAGTGCAAATATCAATTTAGCACTTGAAGCGGCTAATAAAATTGGCGCATTTACAGTTGCATTAACAGGCCGTGATGGCGGAAAAGTAAAAGACATTGCCAAGCTGCCAATTATTATCAAAAACGATGAAACAGCACGTATTCAAGAAGCGCATATGTTTATTGGCCACTGGTTATGTGAAGCCATAGATATGGTTGTTGCGGAGCAGCAGTAATGGATTTATCGCTATTAAAAAACTTATCTAAAGCGCGTATTTTAGTGGTGGGCGATGTAATGCTTGATCGCTACTGGTACGGTGACACTGGGCGTATCTCGCCTGAAGCGCCAGTACCTGTTGTTAAGGTAAGCAAGTTTGAAGACAAAGCCGGTGGCGCCGCCAATGTTGCTAAAAACATTGCTAGGCTTGATGCCAAAGTAGGGCTACTTGGCTTAATTGGGGAAGATGAAAGCGGGCAAATTTTAGAAACAATTTTAAAAGGTGAAAAAATAAGTTCACAACTTGTGAGTGTATGTGATTTACCGACTATTTCTAAAATGCGTGTTATTAGCCGCCATCAACAACTTGTACGCCTTGATTTAGAAGAAACCTTTAGCGAGCAGCATAGCCAACTGTTATTAAATCGCTTAGAGCTGGTGCTTGATGAATACGACTTTGTGGTGTTTTCTGATTACAGTAAAGGCTCGCTCAGCTTAATTAAAGAAATGGTTAGCGTTGCTAAAGCGGCGGGTAAAACTGTACTTATAGATCCTAAATCGCCAGACTTACACTTATACGAGGGCGCAGACTACATTACGCCTAACTTGCATGAGTTTAATTTAGCAGGTGGTAAAACCGGCTCTGAGGACATTTTAGCGCAAAGTGCCCGTGAGCTTATTAGTAAAAATGGTATTAAAGCCATGCTACTTACACGCTCAGAGCAAGGTATGTCGTTAATTAATGCCGATGAAAAACACGACTTTGCAGCTCAGCAATTAGAAGTGAGCGATGTAACTGGCGCAGGCGATACCGTAATTGCAACTTTAGCTGTAATGCTTGGTGCAGGTATGGAGCCTAAAGATGCAGTAGAAATTGCTAATTTAGCCGCCGGTATTGTAGTAAGTAAGCTTGGGGCAGCCACAGTGTCACCAGAAGAGCTAAGCCAAAAGCTAGGCCAATACTTACACACTAATGGCGAGCACTACCAAACTCCGTTTGATGACGTACTGCAGCATATTGAGTTTGCAAAGCAAAACGGCGAAACCATTGTATTTACCAATGGTTGTTTTGATATTTTACACGCAGGTCACGTGCGCTACTTAGCACAAGCTAAAGCGCGTGGAGATAGGCTCGTTGTTGGACTAAATAATGATGATTCAATCACTCGCTTAAAAGGCCCCGAGCGCCCGATAAACCCGCTTGATGAGCGCGCAATGGTATTAAGTGCACTTGCCTCTGTAGATTGGGTTATTCCGTTTGGCAGCGCTGAGGAAAACGACACACCCGCTAAATTAATCGAGCAAATAAGCCCTGATATTTTAGTGAAAGGTGGCGATTATACCGTAGAGCAAATAGCCGGTGCCGATCATGTACTGCGCCATGGCGGCAAAGTAGAAGTGCTGACATTTTTAGATGGCTGTTCAACGTCAAAAGTGATTAGCAAAATAAAGCAATAAGTATATTTTGCGTATTAAAAAGGGATGAAAGTGTTGCTTTCATCCCTTTTTTTAAAGCCTGAATAAAGTGTATTTAAAATACTGGCTAAAAGTTATATTCGTATTTAGCAAAGGCAGATGTGTCATTTTCTGCATCGTCATTTTGAGATGCAAAAGCACCTAATGTTAAACGCCCACCCATAGTGATTTTTCTATAGCGAAGCTCAAGCTGTTTAGAACTGTAGCCAGTCTTGGTTATTGAATTACCAATGTCAGGATTGTTCGGGTATAAATCACTGTTGTCGCTGTTGTAATCAACGCTACGTACTTTTACTTGCCAATCATCACCGTTTGAAAGTTGCCCAAGTATTGTTAACACCACTGATTGCGCATCGTTATCAAACGTTGAGCCTATGGTGCGGCCATGGTAACGGTAACCTGATTTATAATCTGAGTGTTCGTAATAACAGTTTTCATTGGTTGATTCTGCTGCGCACGAAACACCCGTATCTATGTATTCTACATTCACTAATACATTTTGATCGTAAATACGTTGGGTCGTTTGGACACCAAATAAATAAGCTCGGTCAGCAGGTTTAAATTGTGAGCTGGCATCCTCACCTATGGTGCTGGCATAAATGGCGTATGGGTGGCTAAACAATGTGTCAGACCAACGAATATCGAGGCCTGCAAGTTGATTTCCAATTTTAGACTCTAGCTGACTGTCGCAATTTTCATTACCATTAATGCAAGTTGTTTGCCCTGTAATGACATCAATAAAATCACCAGCAGAACTTGGCTGACCTTCACCTGCCCACTGCGCCGACCAACTTACTGCAATTTCTAATTGTTGTAGTGGGCGTATATTTAAGCGACTACTCCACAGCAATGCATCAGGAATCACTCTGGTTGATTCGAGCTTTGCCATTTGTGCTGTAAAACTCCATTGGCCTATCCAGTTTAACCAAGGTGTTTTAAAGGCGGTGCTTTGTTCACGCGTAATACTTAAAGCGGGAAGCGGCTTAGCATTGCTAGACATTATCAGGCTATTGTCGATACCAGGTCCCCAAAATTGTTCAACAGCACCGCCTCTAAATATCCAATTACCTAGCCTATAGGCTACGTAACTATCATCAAATGAGGTATCGTCACAATCAGTTAATGCTTGCTCATCTTTTACAATGTCATCGTTAGTTTTTCCGTTAATGAAGCATTTTTTACCGTCTTTTCTAGAGCTTAGTGCAATTTTGGCGGCAAAATTATCACCTAGGTAGGCATACGCTGCCGAAAGCGCTGATTTTTGAGTGTTGGTCGCGCCAAAGCTCGTTGTATGTATTGGATCTGTGGCTGCATATGCTGATAGTTGCACACTATGTGAACTTGCGTTTTCAGATTTATAACGATGCTTTACACGCAGCAGTGCGTCTTGCAAGCTTGGAGATAATTGCTCGATGGGCATACTGTTAACATCATTAATAAAGCTCTTCCACATTAATGGGTATGTTGTTACCGGCGCTAAAATAATACCGGCGTCGGCTAGCTGTTGTATGTCAGCTTTTAGTCCGTAGTCATCTGGTTTAACCCATGGTTCAGCATTAACAGATAAACTGATAGCACTAAATAATGTTGAAAGAATAAAAATTCTGTGTCGCAAAGTTCAGGTCCTTGTGATTAAGATTGCTGGCAAGTTTACCAATCTAAGTATGTTATTGCAGTAAATATTCAAATTTATAGGGTCAATTAAATGTATAAAAATGTAACCTATCTATCGTAACAAAGGCCTGATTGATATACTAAAGATCAAATAGGAAATTGAGAATGCAATGAGCAACAAACGACTTTTATTTATTCCAGTATCGTCACCAGAAGGAATTGGTGAATATATGCGCTCGTTGCTGTTGGCTAATGGGTTGCTCGCTGAGTTTGCTGGGATGCTTGATATTCATTTTATTTTAAACAAGCACACAACTTACGCCGATGTTTGCCCTTTTGATACCACTTTACTTGAGAGCTCAGCAACCAAAGAAGTTGCATTAGTGTGTGACTTTATCACTGCATACAAACCCGACGTTGTTGTTTTTGATTGTGCTGGGCGCGCAGCACATATGAAAGCGGCAAAAGAGGTGGGTGCTAAAGTTGTTTTTATTTCTCAACATGAAAAAAAGCGCGCAAAAGGGTTAAAGCTCAATCGTGCAAATTTAATTGATGTACATTGGGTTGTACAGCCAGACTATTGTATTGCGCCTTTAAGTTGGGTGGAAACTACAAAGCTAGACATGTTTCCCCTTGCTCATCCACGCAATGTTGGGCCTTTTGTTGCACACGCTTCAGAGGAGCAAAAAAAGCAAGTGTTGAACAAGTACGGGCTTGAAGAGAATAATTACTTACTAGTAAATGCAGGTTCTGGTGGGCATACATTTAATAATTTAAATTGTGCAGATACCTATTTCGATACCGCGCTCAAAGCGGGTAAAAAAACGGGTTTAAAAACAGTGGTTGTGTTTGGTTCTAATTATACAAAAATATTACCAAAAACAAGCGAGATTATTTGTTTAACAAGTTTAGAGGGAACTGATTTTTTAGCTTTATTGAGTCAAGCAAAGTTAGCTTTATTGAGTGCTGGTGATACTTTGTTGCAGGCTATTGCATTGCAAACTCCTGTTATAGCTTGTGCTATTTCAAAAGACCAACATACCCGCTTAGAAAATTGCGTTAATGCAGGCGTAGCAATCAAAGCAAGCCTTAATCCTGATGATATAGTGTCTAAAATTGAATACGCAATAGATGACAGGCACTATAAACCTCTCTTGGCTAAATATCGTAAATTAGACAGTCCTCAAAGTTATAGTGTAATTACAAGTGCGGTAAAAAATATGCTTGCAGGAAGCCGTGCATGAACATTGTGATTGTTATTGACTCCCTTGTTGGCGGTGGCGCAGAAAAAGTTATGCTTACTTTAGCTGAGCAACTTGTTGAACTTGAGCATCACGTTACTTTATTGTCACTTGCAAGCTCCATTGAATATGACATCCCTGAATGCATTAATGTCGATAGTTTATTTCCTGATAGGGCTTCAAAAGTCGATCGCTTTTGGAACATAAATAAAAGCGTTGCGAAGTTAGAAGCCTGGTTTAACAATAAACAAAAAGATATAGGTACTATAGATTTAGTACTTTCAAACCTTGATAGAAGCAATAATTTACTCGCTAAAAGCACGGTTAAAAATGTGCATTTTGTTGTGCATAACTCAGTAAATTCAGAGCTTGCTAGGCAAAAAAAGTTAGGTCCGTTCTCTTATCGCTATCTTAAAAAATCAAAGCAAAACTTAAATGGTAAGTCACTCGTTTGTGTATCTAAAGGGGTAGAGCAAGAAATCACTCAAGGCGATTTAATTACGCCAAGTGAAATAACCACTATTTATAACCCCTTTAATTTAGCCGAAATAAAACGCCAATCTGATGACGTTAATATAGCTATTCCGCAGTCGCCTTATTTGATTCATGTAGGACGCTTAGCGAAACAAAAACGCCACGATATTTTATTTTCGGCATTTGCCAAGCTTGATAAAAAATACAAATTGGTTCTTTTATGTAACAAGCCTAGTAAAGCATTTAAGCTTGCAAAAGAGTATGGCATTGAAGAGCAGCTGATTGTCCCTGGGTTTGAACAAAATCCGTATAATTGGATTAATCAGGCTGAAGCATTGGTGTTGAGTTCTGACTTTGAAGGGTTGCCAACAGTATTAATTGAAGCATTAGCTGTTGGCACGCCGGTAGTAAGTACTAATTGTACGTTTGGGCCCAGCGAAATACTAACAGGCGAGCTGGCTAATTACTTAGTACCTATAGGAAATAGCGAAGAGCTATCGGCTAAAATAAAACACGTTTTAGCAAATAAGCCGAGTGTGGAAAGCGCCGATATTTTGCAAAAAGTGGATGCTAAGCTAGTAGCTCAGCAGTATTTGGCTCTACGCAGATAGTTTTTGGCTATAAAGGGCATTTAACGTTGCCCAATCATTGCTTTGCCAATTAAAGACGCTATTACGGCCTTGTTCTTTTGAGAATGAACGCTTTAAGCGCGCCATATTATTTTGTTGCCATTGCGGATTAGGTATTTTTAACTCCCCGCGATCAAAGTCGATAATATATACGTCGCCGTCTTCATTAAATAAAATATTATTTATATTTAAATCGGCGTGATACACCCCTTTGTTATGAAATAGCGCAATAGTGTTAGCTATGCTTTCAAGCTCACTACTATTTAAAGGGCGCTCAATTAGAACGTCGAGCAGGCTTTTAGCCCCTTTTATAGCCTCTGTAATTATATCGCCTCGATAAATTAAGCCTGCGGTTGTTACCTTGGCGGCAATGGGTTTTGGCACATTTAAGCCAAGCTCAATAAGCTTTACCATTAAGCTGAACTCTTTATACACGCGGGTGTTTTTAAGGCCAGGGTAGAGGTATTGATCGCTTAATACCTTACCAACTAAACCGCCACGCCAATAATGCCTAAGTACAGCAGTTAAATCATCGTGTTTAAAAAACCATGCTGTAGCGCGGCCTTTTTTAGCGCCCACTATTTTATTTTGCTTTTGCCAATAAGTTGCATCAAACCAGTTTATATCAACAAGGTTAAAATAATCTGGGTGACTTAAAATAGTGTGCTTGCCGTGCGTTAGTGTTTTAAACATAGCTCGTTAAAATAATTCAATAATAGGTATATATTAACGTGTTTTATGGCGCAGGATAAGTGCTTGCATTAACGCGAGTATAATTTAAGATCCCAGCATATTATTTAAAGCCTAACGGAATGCGTGACTCAAGTGCCTAACTACTCCTCTATTTGTATTTTAAGACTCTCTGCTATTGGTGATGTATGTCATGCTGTTAGTGCTGTTCAAGCAATTCAAAAAGCGCACCCTAATGCAAAAATAACCTGGGTAATGGGTAAAGTAGAGGCTATGTTACTTGCTGATTTACCGGGAGTAGAGCTGGTGATCTTTGATAAAAAAGAAGGTAAGGCTGCGCTTAAAAAATTAAAAAACACCTTTAATGGTAAGCAGTTTGACGTGCTTCTTAATATGCAGGTGGCATTAAGAGCAGGCTTTGTAGCACGCTGTATACCTGCAAAAGTAAAAATAGGCTTTGATTGGGCACGCTCAAAAGAACTACACAGTTTGTTTATAAATAAACGTATAGCCCCACAAAAAGAAGCGCATGTGCTAGAGGGATTTAAAGGCTTTGCGGGTGCAATTGGTGTAGATGATTACACACCTAGTTGGCAAATCCCTTACAGCGCACAAGATCAAAACAAAGCAGATGAGTTACTAGGGCAAGAGTATTTAGCCAACAAGCTATTTGTAATTTCGCCAGCGGCTAGTAAAGCTCAGCGAAACTGGTTGCCTGAACGTTATGCTGTACTTGCTGACTACGCGCGCGAGCAAGGCTTTAATGTTGCTTTAACCGGCGGACCTACTGAGCTTGAAGTAAATTTAGCGAATAACATTATAAAACATAGCAATAGCCCAATTTTAAATTTAGTTGGTAAAACAAAGCTTAAAGAGCTGCTATGTGTTTTAAAAAGAGCTGATTTAGTCCTTGCCCCCGATACTGGCCCTGCTCATATGGCAGTAACCGTTGGCACACCAGTTGTTGGTTTATATGCTCACTCGAACCCTGCACGCACTGGCCCTTATTTATATCAAGATTATGTGGTAGAGGTCTATCATCAAAATTTACTTGAGCAAACGGGTAAAACTGCGCAGCAAGTCCCCTGGGGTACCCGAGTTAAAGGGGATGATTTAATGAGCCAAATAACGACAGATAGCGTAAAAACAATGTTTGACCATGTTGTGAACAAAGAGGGGCTTGAATGAGTATTAAACTACATAAAGCGCTTTTTTTAGACCGTGACGGCGTGGTTAATGTAGACCACGGCTATGTATATCAAAGTGAAAAGTTTGAATTTATTAAGGGCATTTTTAGCACCTGTAAAAAGTTTTATGATGCAGGCTACAAAATTATAGTAGTGACTAACCAATCAGGTATTGGGCGTGGTTATTATACCGAAGCTGATTTTTTAGCGCTCACCCAGTGGATGAAAACGCAATTTAGTAACCACAACATTGAAATTGCCGATGTTTATTTTTGTCCTCATCACCCTAAAAAGGCTTTACCAGAATATTTAAAGCAATGTGATTGCAGAAAGCCAGCCCCAGGCATGTTGCTGCAAGGCATTAAGGAGCATAATATCGATCCTGAGCAGAGTATTATGGTTGGTGATAAGCTCAGTGACATGCAAGCAGCTCAAAAAGCCGGTATTGCAACCCAAGTATTAGTGCGGTCGGGGCAAAGCTTTGACGAAAGCGCAAAGCAAAATGCCGATTTAGTGATTGATTCAATAGATGATTTAACTAAACGTTTACCGTTATAAAAACACGCTTTATTTAAGCGTGTAAACTGGCACATATTCCTTACATTGAGCGCGTTTGCGACGAACTGCAAACCGTGCATTTTTCTCGTTAAACTTTTACAATACACACCATCATAAACAGTGGCATAAACGTTGTTGTTTACCCGTTCAATTAAATGGAGACTACAGATGAGAGCATCTGCTTTTTTTAGCCAATTACAAGAGCAAATTGAAGACGTTAAAGCCCAAGGCCTTTATAAAAGCGAGCGTATAATTACCTCGCAGCAACAAGCTCAAATTGAAGTAGCATCTGGCGATAAAGTTATTAACTTTTGTGCTAACAACTACTTAGGTCTAGCAAATAGCCCTGAGTTAATTAAAGCAGCGCAAGGCGGTTTAGACGACCACGGTTTTGGTGTGGCCTCTGTGCGTTTCATCTGTGGTACGCAAGACATTCACAAAACACTTGAGCAAAAAATTAGTGCATTTTTAGAAACCGAAGACACCATTTTATACTCTTCTTGTTTTGATGCTAATACAGGCTTGTTTGAAACCATTTTAGGTGCTGAAGATGCAATTATTTCTGATTCACTTAACCATGCTTCGATTATCGATGGCGTTCGTTTATGTAAAGCTAAGCGTTTTCGCTATGCAAATAACGACATGGCTGACCTAGAAAAGCAATTAATTGCCGCAGACGAAGCTGGCGCTAAAACAAAGTTAATTGCCACTGACGGCGTGTTTTCTATGGACGGGGTAATTTGTAATTTAGAAGCCGTGTGCGATTTAGCAGATAAGTACGATGCGCTTGTTATGGTTGATGACTCTCACGCTGTAGGTTTTGTTGGCGAAAACGGTAAGGGTACACCTGAATACTGTAACGTACTTGACCGTGTAGATATAATTACTGGTACATTGGGTAAAGCGCTGGGCGGCGCATCAGGTGGTTACACCTCAGGTAAAAAAGAAATTGTTGAGTGGTTACGTCAGCGTTCTCGCCCATACTTATTCTCAAATTCATTAGCGCCTTCAATTGTAACTGCATCAATTAAAGTACTAGAGATGCTTGAAAATGGCGGCGAACTTCGCGCTAAGCTTTGGTCAAATGCGAAGTACTTCCGTGAGCAAATGGAAGCAGCAGGCTTTACCTGTGCAGGTAAAGATCATGCCATCATTCCTGTAATGCTAGGTGACGCTAAAGTAGCCTCACTTATGGCTGATAAATTACTTGCAGAAGGTATTTATGTGACTGGTTTTTCATTCCCTGTTGTACCAAAAGGCCAAGCACGTATTCGTACGCAAATATCAGCAGCGCACAGTATAGAGCAGCTAGATACAGCTATTGCAGCCTTTACCCGCATTGGTAAAGAAATGGGCGTTATTTAATTTTTAAAACTAAGAAATGACTTGGTTTTTGTGAGCGTAAATTATGAAAGCATTATCTAAATTAAAAGCAGAACCGGGTATCTGGATGACAGATGCACCTAAGCCTGAAGTGGGCCATAACGATCTGTTAATTAAAATACGTAAAACAGCGATTTGTGGCACCGACGTTCATATTTATAAATGGGACGAGTGGGCGAGTAAAACAATTCCTACACCAATGGTTGTTGGTCATGAGTACGTTGGTGAAGTGGTTGATATGGGTCAAGAAGTTCGCGGCTTTTCAGTGGGTGATCGGGTATCTGGCGAAGGTCATATTACCTGTGGGCATTGTCGAAATTGTCGTGCTGGGCGTGTGCATTTATGCCGTAACACCACAGGAGTTGGTGTTAACCGCGAAGGCGCGTTTGCTGAGTACTTAGTCATTCCAGCATTTAATGCATTTAAAATTCCAGACAACATATCTGACGAATTAGCCTCTATTTTTGACCCATTTGGCAATGCTGTACACACAGCACTTTCGTTTGATCTAGTAGGAGAAGATGTACTAATTACTGGTGCCGGTCCTATAGGTATTATGGCTGCAGCTGTTGCAAAACATGTAGGCGCGCGTCATGTAGTAATTACTGATGTTAACGAGTACCGATTAGAGCTTGCCCGCAAAATGGGCGCAACTCGCGCGGTGAATGTTGCAAATGAAAAGCTTGAAGATGTTATGACCGACCTAGGCATGACAGAAGGCTTTGATATTGGTCTCGAAATGTCGGGTGTGCCAAGTGCATTTAATTCGATGCTTAATAATATGAACCATGGTGGAAAAATTGCCATGCTCGGTATTCCACCATCAGACATGGCAGTAGATTGGAACCAAGTTATTTTTAAAGGTTTAGTGATTAAAGGTATTTATGGTCGCGAAATGTTTGAAACCTGGTACAAAATGGCAAGTTTAATACAGTCAGGTCTTAATTTAAGCCCAATCATTACACATCAATATTCTGTAGATGACTTCCAAGCTGGCTTTGATATGATGATTTCAGGTCAGTCAGGAAAAGTAATTTTAAACTGGGATTAATTCCAAAAAAATTGCAAGAAGGGCGGCTATGGCCGCCTTTTTTATTTTATTTATTAAAGAGAGTTCAATGGCATTTAAACATATATCTATTGCGCAAACGCATGAGTTATTAGACAAAGAAGACGTAGTAATTGCAGATATACGCGATCCTAACTCATATCAAGCAGGTCATATTCCGGGGTCCGAAGCACTATCGAACGCAAATATTGCCCAGTTTATGATGGAAAAAGAGTTTGATCAGCCCATTATTATTGTTTGTTATCACGGCATGAGTTCGCAAGGTGCTGCTAGTTACTTAGTTGAGCAAGGTTTTGAGGATGTATACAGCATGGATGGTGGCTTTACAGCCTGGGAAGCGGCCTACAGCGAGAAAGTTGAACGATGATAGAGCTTGGCAGTTTAAATAACCCGCGTGCCGCACAAGGCTTTATAGATTATTTAAAAAGCCAAGGTTTAGACGGGCAATTACATTCAACTGATGGTAGCCACGTTATTATTAGCGTATCTGAAGAGCATTTTCATCAGGTACAGCCGCTTTGGGCTGAGTTTACTCAAAACCCAGGCCATTCTCGTTACCAGCAAGCTTCTTGGAGTGTAGGTAGTACGCAATCACCTTTAAAATACCAAGGGCAATCGCTTAACCTTAAAGCGCGGTTCAAAGCGCTGAGTTGGCTTAATCAATCGGTAAGTGTACTCAGTATTGTTATTTATATTGCATTTTTACTGGGTGGTTTCGAGAGCATTTATTCTGCATTACAGTTTAACCCCTCATACCCATTGACGTGGTTTACGCCAGCCTTGGTTCACTTTAGTGCTATACATATTGTGTTTAACTTAATTTGGTGGATATCGCTTGGTGACAATATTGAAAAACAATGCGGAAAATTGAGCTTAATTGGCCTGTTTTTTATTACTGCTTTAATTAGTAGTTGGGCGCAATATTTAATTGTTGGGCCTAATTTTGGTGGGCTAAGTGGCGTGGTATACGGCTTACTGGGGTATTGCTGGATCCATAGCTTTTTAAATCCAGAAAAACCCGCATTGGTGAGTACCTCAATTATAGGTTTTATGCTTGTTTGGTTAGTACTTGGTTTTGCTGATGTGTTGTTTATTGGAATGGCTAATTGGGCACATTTAGGGGGGCTAGTGAGCGGAATGGCGTTTGCCTACACCGCTCAACTGTTTACTAAAAAGCATACAAGTAGTTGAATTTAGTGGTACAAATACTTTGTAAATAGTACTTCACGTATAATTTCTTGGCCTGTTTCTTCTTTTAACAGGCTTTTTAATTTTTCTATACATTTTGCGCGAATTTCTTCTCGACCAGTCAATGACTTTATTTTTTCTTCTGGCTCTTTCGAAAAAATCTCTACAATAGCATCTCTTAATAAAGGGGTATGATGTTCAACAATGGCAATGTCTGAATTGTTACTAAGCATTAGGTCAACGGTAACGCGCACGTAACCCATTTTTTTACTTGATGCGCCAATATAGTTAGTAATTATGTCAGGTTCAAAACCAAAATAACCAACCGTTGACTCTGCACGGGCACTTAGGCTCACTAAATTCATAATTAATGTAAGAAGACCTACGTATACTATTTTTTTCATATTTAAAGCGTTTCCGAAAACCTGTTGTAAATAGTTTATACTTAATAATAGGTAATAAACAGCGCCAAGCAATTATTTATATTAGTTACTTAGGTTGGTGAATAGGTACTTTTTCAAATGCTTAGGCAATGTTATCATTTGCTTGGATTATATTTTATTGAGTTATTGTGACAACTTTTCCTTTATCTTTATCAGCTAACTGGCTATCGGATATACAAACCGATGACTTAACACCTACAGAGCAAGAATGGCTTTTTGAGCCGCATTCTTTAACCGCTAAGCTAAAAAGTAAAGCAACCTCTTTTAGTGTAAAAGTACTCAGCGAACAGGCGTTTAATTTAAGTCATGAACAACAGCAATTACTAGGCTGTAAAACGTCATCGGCGTTAAACCGAGAGGTGCTTTTGTTGTGCGATAATAACCCCATGGTTTACGCTCAAAGTTGGCTGCCAAATAACCAAACGCACAACTCGCTTCATAATATGGGGGAGCGCCCTTTAGGCGATGTTATTTTTCAACAACCTGAGCTTGTTCGTCAAAATATTGAAATTGCGCGTTTTGATAGCAAACATTCATTACAGAATTTGGTTACCCAGCTAAATTTACCAACTCAAACTCTATTAGGCAGGCGTAGCGTGTTTTCGTTAAATGATTACCAATTTTTGGTGGCGGAAGTATTTTTACCTGGGGCGTACCTTTACTCATGAAATTAGCAGGTTTAAAAGCAAAACATTTTTCTTATTATTTACAGCTTATGCGTGTTGATAAGCCCATAGGTACTTTATTGCTTTTATGGCCAACCTATTGGGCTTTATGGCTCGCAAATAGTGGGATGCCGAGCTTAATTAATTTTATAGTGTTTACTTTGGGGGTTGTAGTAATGCGTAGTGCAGGCTGCGTGATAAATGATTTTGCAGATAGAAAAATAGATGGTTCTGTAAAACGCACAGCCCAACGTCCTCTTGCATCTGGTACTGTCGCAAGCGGCGAAGCGCTAAGTCTATTTTTATTACTGATCACTTTAGCGTTTATTTTGGTTTTAATGCTGAGCGTTAACACTATTTTATTGTCTGTTGGAGCACTTGCTCTCGCGTTTTGCTATCCGTTTATGAAGCGATATACCCAGTTGCCACAAGTCGTGCTGGGTGCAGCATTTGGTTGGGCAATTCCTATGGCTTATATGGCATCTATTGATGCATTACCTCTTCAGGCTTGGTTGCTGTTTGTTGCTAATGTATGCTGGACGGTTGCGTACGATACCATGTATGCCATGGTCGATAGAGATGATGATATTAAAATTGGTGTTAAATCTACCGCTATTTTATTTGGTCGCTTTGACCGCCATATCATTTTTATATTAAATGCTCTATTTATCGCACTTGTTGCTTATATTGGGTTAATTAACCAGTTAAATATGGCTTTTTGGGCTGGATTACTTATAGCCACAGCATTACTCGCTTACCAACAAGTATTAATTTTAAAGCGTAATAGAGACGCATGCTTTAAAGCTTTTTTAAATAATCATTATGTGGGTATGGCTATTTTTATTGGTTTATTGCTCTCGTACCCCATTAGCATTTAGTTATATTAACGAGGTGGATCAACTATTCCGCTAATGGATGCGTTTTTTCTAAACCAGCCAGCAATTGAATACCGATTATCTACTGCTGGTAATACTTCGTGAACAAAGCGTTCGCTTTCAAATAAAACTAATGTCCCCGCTTCTGGCGAAATGCTCACTTCAACCACTTTGCTTTTGGGTTTATAAATAACAAGCTCACCGCCCTCATTGGGCGTGTTTAAGTATAAAACGCTAGTAAATACCCTATTAGAGCGCCCTTTAAATGCATCGACATGTTTTTTATAAAAATCACCGTGAGTGTATTTTGCGTAGTGGCATTCGTAATCAAACAGCCCCATAAAAAAAGTGCGATTGAGCGTTGTGCGAATACTTTCCATAACAGCTAGGTAGGTTAATTGTGCTTGGGACGAACCATCAAACCAATAAGTTTTATCTTTTCGAATATTATCGTCAATTTGTAAATGATTTAAGCGACCAATACCAGCATGGCTAAAATGCGGATTTATGCGATAACAATCAGCCATTAAATTAGCTATCAATTCTTTGTTTAAGGCATCAGGAATAACTGTATAACCGCGGCTTTCAATATCGTTATAAAACGGGCCATCGGTTGAAAAGTTGATCATTTAGGAGGTTCTTTTTTTGAAGGTGCGCCAGTTTAGCCGAAAAAGAGTAAAAAGCTATTGTTTTGTGTCGCACCTGTCTCAAAAAAGAACGCTGAATTAATTAAGGGTTGTGGCTGCTTTTTTAATAAGCGAAAGCAAATGTGCTAAGTGCTCCGTAACTGTGGTTTGTTGGTTTGTTTGAACAATTAGTTGCTCATGGCTTAAATCTTTATTTGTTTTTAACTGAACAAGGTCGGTGTGTTCTGCCACAGTGTTTGCATGCTCAATGCTGGCGATTGCAAAACTATCGGATTTAATAATGCCAGAGATAACCTGTTCAATACTGCCCATTTTGATAGTTGATGATTTATTTAAAGAATCAATGGCCTCGTTCAGCATGCTTTGAACTTGTTTTGATTGAGAGAAACAACCAAAGGCTGAATAGGAGTCTAGTTGGTGTTTGCTTATGTCATTTTTTTGGGCAAGCGGGTGATGCTTAGATACAAATAAAATAAGTTGATCAGGCAAATGAATATCACTACCAATACTATTTACAGCTTGAGAATAAACGCTAATGTCTATTTCACCTTCCTGAAGCTTGCGTGTTAACTCATGCTGTTCTTGCAATTGCATTTCGATTTTTACATGTGGGTATTGCGCTAAAAATTGACCGCATGAAATAGGCACAATGTTACTCGCTTTATTAGTGTAACCAATAATGAGTTTTTCATCGGCATTGCCATGAACAGACTGAAACAGGCGTTTTTTGGTGTTTTCTAATTCGCCAAGTGTATTTTTGGCGTAATCTAAAAATAGTTCGCCTTCAGGAGTCAGTTTTACTGAGCGGGTTGAGCGCGTAACTAACTCATAGCCCATTTCATCTTCTAGGGTCTGAATACTGCGGGTAAGTGCAGAAGTACTAATTTTTGTTTTTTCTGCGGCTTGTCTGAAGTGGCGTAACACACCCAGTGCTACAAATTGTTCTAATTGGTCAAATCTCACTTTATAGTCCCTTTTTATAAGTAAGTTGTGATGTACTAACACATCAATTTTCTGTCTGTCTAAGCTATTAATAAATATATGTAAATTTAAAAAAGATAAACTACACAATATATTTGTTTGCACAATAATAAAAGTGTAAAGATGTTAAAAAGTATTAACCTTTAGACTAAAGACTAATAATTTTTTATTTACCTAACATCCTTATCTGGCAAAGTTAATACTAAAAAGCAGGTATAAATCTATAAATAAAAATATTAGGTAAATTTATTATGCTAATTAATGAAAAAGTATGCCACAAAGTAGGGCATTGATTAAGCAATAATTAAAATATTTGCACGAATTTTAGTCTTTTAGCTTGTTTTATTATCAAAGTTTTTGTTTGCTCTGTTACTTAATGGTTTGTTTTCAATATTTTGAAGTTCAATTTCTATTGCATCACATGAAATATGAATTTCAAATAAAGACGTTAGTAAAGATAAACTTAAACAGGTTAGGCTTACGCCAAATAAAATAATTCCTGTGGTATTAAACTCAATAAAAAGAGCAAACATAGACAAGGTACATAATAAAAAAGAGCCTACACCGTAAACTTGCATGGTTCTTATGAGCTTTATGCGCTTTCTTAAATTGGTAATTTGCGCAACCACCACAGGGCGAATTGACTCGCCTTCTCTGGCATTTAACTCTCTTATTAATTGCGCAAGTACTAAAAATCGGTTTGTATAAGCAAGAAGTAACAAAGATATAGCTGGAAAAAGTAGACCCGGAGTTGTAAGTGTCATGCTTGCGCCTTTTTGAATATTGTTTAATAAATTTCTCAATACCTCAAGGTATTGTACACACAAAATAATCGAG
Organism: Pseudoalteromonas sp. 2CM32C; assembly: GCF_023161925.1. Classification (NCBI taxonomy): domain Bacteria; kingdom Pseudomonadati; phylum Pseudomonadota; class Gammaproteobacteria; order Alteromonadales; family Pseudoalteromonadaceae; genus Pseudoalteromonas; species Pseudoalteromonas sp. 2CM32C. The sequence continues at coordinate 31,248 of NZ_JALNTI010000003.1, forward strand.
GTCGATATTGCAAACTTATAAAAACACAACAGATAGTGCTTTTAATTGGATAACAATTTATAAGGCAGCCAACACGTTAGAGGCTAATATTGTTAAGGGGTTAATTCAAGCGGGTGGAATAGAGTGTAAAGTTGTAGGAGAAATGCTTCAAGGTGCACTTGGGGAAATTCCTTTCGATCAGGCGCAAGTGAGTATACAGGTTTATGCGATAAAAGAGCGCCATGCGCGACAAATATTGGTAAACTATCAGCAAGTAAAACAATCCGCTCCAGATTGGGTTTGTCCTAACTGTAATGAGCATAATGGATCAACATTTGATTTTTGTTGGTCATGTGAGACGTTAAAGAATGACTAAAGCAAATAATTTTCAGCGTATTAGAGAGCTAAACTATTTACAAAAAGCGGTATTAGCAAGTGCGCTAATTGAACGTATGTTGCCAAATTATGGCTTATTTAGTGAGGCTACGGGGTTTGGTGATGAAACGTTACTTCGTAATGCGCTTAATGTTTGTTGGGAAAAAATCTTACTGCCAAAAAGTAAGATTGACTTAGAAAAGCAAGTTGAAAAAGTGGAACCTAATGTTCCAGAACTCGCTGATTTTGATATGTTTGGTACATACCCAGCTATTGATGCGGCAACGTCATTACTGAGCTTGATGCATGGTTTAATGGCACAAGACGATAAAGAGTTTGTAAGTGTAAGTAAAATTTCGCAAGCAACCGTTGCGCGCTTTATTGAATACCAGATGACAGTTGAAGGTGAAATTGCAGACAACACGGCTGTTAGGGAGCACCCTTTAATGCAGTACGAAATTGAAGTGCTAGCCGAGCTTATTGACTTTGTTGAAAGTATGGGGCGTATTACTTCAGAAAGTGTAAAGGCGCTGAAAAAATTTGCTGTTGTTGATGGTCAAACAAATATTGGTTTGGCGTTATAAACAAATTAAGTAACTTGAACTTTGGTTAAGTAGTGATAAAAAAGCAGGAGAAGTACAGTGCGAATTTTAGGCATTGAGTCGTCATGTGATGAAACAGGTATAGCAATATATGATGACGAGAAAGGCTTATTAGCTCATCAGTTATATAGCCAAGTAAAAGTACATGCTGACTACGGTGGCGTGGTTCCCGAACTGGCGTCACGCGATCATGTTCGTAAAACGCTTCCGCTTATTGATGCTGCTTTTGCTCAAGCGGGTTGTGGTCCTGAAGACATAGACGGTATTGCTTATACAGCCGGCCCTGGTTTAGTTGGGGCGCTATTAGTGGGTACTTCAATTGGTCGCTCATTGGCTTACGGATGGGATATCCCTGCTGTTGCGGTTCATCATATGGAGGGGCACCTACTTGCTCCCATGCTTGAAGACAAGGTGCCAGAGTTTCCGTTTATTGCTTTACTCGTTTCTGGTGGCCACACCATGATGGTAAAAGTTGAAGGAATTGGCCAATACGAAGTATTGGGCGAGTCTGTTGATGACGCTGCAGGTGAAGCCTTTGACAAAACAGCTAAGTTATTAGGTCTTGATTACCCGGGTGGTCCCCGCTTAGCAAAATTAGCAGAGCAAGGTATTCCAAAGCGATTTATCTTTCCTCGCCCAATGACTGATAAACCCGGGCTTGATTTTAGTTTTAGTGGATTAAAAACTGCGGCGTCGATTACCATTCGTGAAAATGACGATGACGAGCAAACTAAAGCTGATATTGCGCATGCATTTCAAACCGCTGTTATTGATACCTTGGTTATTAAATGTAAGCGAGCGCTAAAGCAAACAGGTATCAAGCGTTTAGTGATTGCGGGCGGTGTAAGTGCAAATACCCAGCTTAGGCTTCAGCTTGAAAGAGTCATGCAGGGTATGAAGGGCGAAGTGTATTATCCGCGTACGGAGTTTTGTACTGATAACGGTGCAATGATTGCTTATGCCGGTATGCAACGTTTAAAAGCAGGGCAGTTTGCAACCCTTGATATGAAAACTAAGCCTCGGTGGCCAATAGACAGCCTCGAGCCTATTTAAGTGCTTGGTTATGTTGGTTTGTTTTCATCAGTGGGGGCTTTTTTAGCTCCCACTTTTGGTTCTTCACCAGCAAATAGTCTCACTATGTTTGTTCGATGGCGAAAAATAATAAGCACCGTAATAAAAACCACTGGCAGCGTATAGAGTGGCTTAATTAACCACGTATAAAGCGGTGCGAGTAAAACGGTGACTAGGGCGGCAAGAGAAGAATAGCGACTCACTGCGACTATAATTAGCCAAGTAGTAATTAATAACCCAGCTAGGGATAAACCTATTGGGAGTAAAGCCCCAAATGCTGTTGCAACGGCTTTACCTCCTTTAAAATTAAAAAATACAGGGTACATGTGGCCTAAACAGGCGCCAACGGCAACTAAGCCAAGTACCAAAGGCTCAAGTTGTAAAAAATAAGCCCCCCACACGGGTATCGTGCCTTTTAAAATATCAAAAACAAGAACTAAAACAGCAGGAAAAGCGCCACCTAAGCGGTAAACATTAGTTGCGCCTGGATTATTTGAGCCATGTGTACGGGGATCTTGAAGTTTAAATAGACGCGACACTAAGATAGCCGATGAAATCGACCCAAGTAGGTACGCTAAAACAAACATCAAAATAGCTAACACATAGTTCCTTATATTTTTATCGTTATACCCATTACATTTAATGCAATTAACATCGTTTTTGGGCTATTATTGGCGGCAAAATTTATCGTGAAAATTAATATACTTCTACCAAATTTAGCTAAACGCGTTATTTTGCTATTGTAGAAGGAATTTTTACATATTTAAACACTGATTAAAGCATATACAATATTAATTTTTAATTAGTTTATGTGGTTAGAACAGTTGTTGGTCTTTTGGAGTATCAATGGATAAGGTATTTATATCTCAATTGCACGTCGACACTATTATTGGAGTGTACGACTTTGAAAAAGAAAGTAAACAGAGCCTTTATTTTGATATTGAAATGCTAAGTGATATTAAACCAGCCGCCGCAAATGATGACATTAATCTAGCACTTGATTACGCAAAAGTAAGCGAGCGTGTCATTGCGCATAGCACAGCTAAACCTGTTGAGTTACTTGAAACACTTGTTGAACAATTGGCAGACATTATTTTAACTGAGTTTAATACAACACAAGTTAAAATAAGAGTGTGTAAACCTGCTGCAGTTGCGCAAGCGCAAACTGTTGGAGTAGAAATAACACGTAATAAGGCAAGCGTTTAAATGGCGCAAATATTTATTAGCCTTGGGTCAAATATCAACAAAGAGCACTATATGCAAAGTGCCTTAAAAGCACTTAAAGTTCACTTTAAAAATATAGAGCATTCGTCTGTTTTTGAAAGCGAAGCTGTTGGTTTCGTAGGTAATAACTTTTATAATTCGGTCGTTGGGGCAAAAACAGACAAGCCGTTAGCTGAAGTGTGTGCATTACTAAAAAAAATAGAGCGTGATAATGGTCGCACACCAAACGATAAAAAGTTCAGCCCAAGAACCCTTGATTTAGATTTATTGTTTTACGACGATGTTATTTGCGATAGCCCCGCGCAATTACCACGTGACGAAATAACTAAAAATGCATTTGTATTACAGCCCCTCAGTGAGGTTGCCCCCGGTTTTTATCACCCTGTAGCTAAGCAAACAATTGCTCAATTATGGAATGCATATAATAACCCTCAACAAAAACTATGGAAGGTGGAGTTTTCTAACCCATGAGTATTTTAGAAATAATAATTTTAGCGCTAATTCAAGGTTTTACTGAGTTTTTACCCATATCTAGCTCGGCACATTTAATTTTACCCTCACAAATATTAGGGTGGGAAGACCAAGGACTTGCTTTTGATGTTGCAGTGCATGTAGGGACATTAATAGCGGTTGTTATTTATTTTCGTAAAGAGGTGGCTGACATTCTGAGTGCGTGGTTTAAATCGTTTGGCACACAAGGCAAAACAGACGACAGTAAACTCGGCTGGTGGATTATTTTAGGGACAATACCAGCGGCTGTATTTGGTTTGTTACTTAAGGATTTTGTTGAGTTATACCTACGAAGTGCATGGGTCATTGCAGCCACAACGATTATTTTTGGCCTATTGCTTTGGTACGCCGATGCTAAAGGGAAACAAGTTAAAACAATTTATCAACTTAATTGGAAGTCGGCTTTAATGATTGGCTTAGCGCAAGCCGTTGCTATGATCCCGGGTACCTCTCGTTCAGGTATTACAATGACAGCGGGTTTAATGCTAGGCATGAATAAGCAAAGTGCAGCGCGCTTTTCGTTTTTACTCGCTATTCCTGTAATTTCAATGATGGGGCTTTATTACACAATAGAACTTGCATTGGGTGACCACGTTGTTGAATGGGGTACATTGCTGCTAGGTGTGGTACTGTCTTTTTTATCTGCTTATGCGTGTATTTATTTATTTTTAAAAGTGATTGAACGAATGGGAATGTTACCTTTTGTAATTTACCGGTTAGTTTTAGGCTTGGGTTTAATTGTTTTTTTAAGTATGTAATTTAATAGCCTCAGCATTATGAAAAAAAAGCACCGTTAGGTGCTTTTTTGACTTATAAATTAAGTAGATAAGCCTCAATAAATTGACTTTGATTAGGTGCTTTAGGTGATGTTTTAAACGTTAATACATCGTCGTTTTGGCGAAGCTTTAGTTTATCGCTAAATTGACAGTTGATTGTGTTGAAGTGCGCTATATCTTTTTTAAACTTTATATCTTTTTTACACATATTAACCATTTCATCTGCTACTTGAGCACAAAAGGAACCAACCGCATAAGTCTGCAGAAGAGTGTCATCAATTGAATCCCATTGTATAGTCGTTTTAATACTTAGGCCGCACTGATTTGTGACTGAATCGTTTGCGGTATCTATTTTTGATTGTTGATACTTTAAATGCTTTTGACGGTTAAAAAGAGCAAGTTCGGCTTGAGTCCCTTTATTGATATGCTGTTGATACTGAGCCTTCAAATCTTCAACAATAGCAGGGTTAGCCCCTTCTTTTTTTGCTAAATAAATACCTTCTCTCGTGTCTGGTATGTATAAAGTATAGCTGCAACAACGGTAACCCTTATCAATGCTTATTAAGCTTCGCTCAGTTCCATCGTATGTAAATTTATAAGCTTTATTACTCCCTCGTGGCTTTAGATCCATTAAAAATGTGATGCCATCAATATCGTGGTTGATCCCGGTTACTTTAACAAGTGCTTGTTTTTGATCTTTAGTAGGAGCTATGACAACACTGTAGCCTTCTTGAGAAGTAAGCTCTATAGGATATTTTGCAAGATCGAGGGCAAAACTCTGCGACGATAAAAATAGAAAGGTCAAAAATAATAACTTCTTCATAGAAAATCCTTTTCAATAATTAAAAACGTATGCGCATATGAGTTTATAGCATTGATACAACTTGATCAAAAGTGAGTACAGTTAGCTAAGTTGAACGAATAACAGTTAAAAGTTAAAGGCGATGATATGCACTTTTTAACCCATCGAAATACCTACATATAATGGTAAGTAAGCGCGAAGTTTGGCATTATAGCGCCATTAAACTTTGCACAGCTGCAAAGTGAGCATACGGTTTAAGGAAAGTATATGCATATTCATATTTTGGGCATTTGCGGTACGTTTATGGGTGGTATTGCAGCCATTGCTAAGTCGCTTGGCCATAAAGTAACAGGTTCAGACCAAAACGTTTACCCACCTATGAGCACCCAGCTTGAAGATCTTGGTATTGAGCTCACTCAAGGTTACGACGTATCTCAATTAGAGCCAAAACCCGATATGGTAGTGATTGGTAATGCGATGAGCCGAGGTAATCCGTGTGTTGAATATGTGTTAGACAACAGCTTACCTTATACCTCAGGTCCAGAGTGGTTAAAGCATAACTTATTGCAAAACTCGTGGGTGCTTGCGGTAGCTGGTACGCATGGTAAAACAACCACAGCGAGTATGCTTGCCTGGATATTAGAATATGCTGGTTTAAAACCGGGGTTTTTAATTGGCGGCATAGTGCAAAATTTTGGTCTGTCGGCAAAGGTAGGTGAAACCCCTTTTTTCGTTATTGAGGCAGATGAATACGATACCGCTTTTTTTGATAAGCGCAGCAAGTTTGTCCATTACTTACCGCGTACATTAATTTTGAATAATTTAGAGTTTGATCACGCCGATATTTTTGATGATTTAAACGCAATTAAAAAACAATTTCACCACTTAATGCGTACACTACCTCACAGCGGTAAAGTAATTTGGCCAAAACAAGACAAAGCACTTGAAGACGTTATATCGCAAGGGTTATGGAGTGAAAGCGAAACGCTAGGAATTGATTGGGGTTACGAACTAATTAAACCCGATGGCAGCGAGTTTAATGTACTTTTGAATAACGAACGGCAAGGTACGGTTAATTGGGGCACAATTGGCGAACATAATGTTAAAAATGCGATTATGGCAATTGCTGCAGCGCGCCATGTAGGGATTGCTGTTAGCCACAGTATTGAGGCACTTGCCGAGTTTATAAGTCCGAAAAGGCGAATGGAACTCAAGGCCGACATAAACAGTATTAAGGTTTATGACGATTTTGCTCATCACCCAACAGCGATTAAAACAACCTTAGCGGGTTTACGCGCTAACGTTGGCGATGAAAAAATTATTGCTATTTTAGAGCCCCGCTCAAACACCATGAAAATGGGTGTACATCAGCATACGCTACTCGCTTCATTAGCTGATGCTGATGACGTACTTTTGTTTGAACCAGATAACTTAGGCTGGTCGCTTAACGAGCAAGCTCAAAAAGCGGGCATGCAGTGCTTTAATAGTACGCAAGCTATTATAAATACGGTGCTTGAAAATGTGCAGCCTGATCAACATATTTTAATTATGAGTAATGGCGGTTTTAACGGCCTTCATCAGCAACTAGTAGATGGTTTGGCTGATAAATTCAGCGGAGAATAATTTGCAATTTAAAGATAAAATCACCTTAGCGTTTAGTGGTGCCTCTGGCGCACCATATGGTTTAAAGCTGCTTGAAGTGTTACTGGAGCAGCAATACCAAGTGTATGTACTTATTTCTAGCGCAGCCCGGGTTGTGCTTGATACTGAGTCAAACATAAAGCTCTCGGCAAATGAAGACAAAGCCACTGAGCAGTTAAATACGCTATTTGATGCACAGCCACAACAATTACAAGTATTTGGTAAAGATAACTGGTTTAGTCCTGTAGCCTCTGGCTCTGCAGCGCCTAAAAAAATGGTTGTGTGTCCATGCAGTGCGGGGTCAGTATCGGCGATTGCTGTAGGCGCATCTGATAATTTACTAGAGCGTGCGGCCGATGTAGTGATTAAAGAACGTGGCCAGCTTATTTTAGTACCGCGTGAAACGCCTTTTAGCGAGATTCATTTAGAGAATATGTTAAAGCTATCGCGTTTGGGCGTTACCATTATGCCTGCAGCGCCGGGCTTTTATCATAAGCCGCAAAGCATAGAAGATTTAGTCGATTTTATGGTGGCTCGCATTTTAGATCATTTAAACATTGAGCATACACTAACAAAACGTTGGGGTTATGGTGAGGGTAAGTAATGAGTAAGCAAAGTATTGCATTAAATATTGAAGGCCTTACCAAGGTATACAAAAACGGCGTAGAGGCCGTTAAAGGTGTTGATTTACAGGTAGAAGAGGGCGACTTTTTTGCATTACTTGGGCCAAATGGCGCAGGTAAATCAACAACGATTGGTGTTATTTCGTCTTTGGTCAATAAAACTGAAGGTAAAGTGGAGGTATTTGGTTACGATATAGATACCCATCTTGAAGCTGCCAAGGCGCATTTAGGCTTAGTACCACAAGAATTCAACTTCAGCCAATTTGAAACGTTGACCCAAATATTAGTAAACCAAGCCGGTTATTACGGTGTACCGCGTAGCGAGGCACACAAGCGTGCTGATAAATATTTAGCCCAGCTTGGTTTGCTTGAGAAAAAAGATAAACAAGCGCGTACTTTATCAGGCGGTATGAAGCGTCGTTTAATGATTGCACGCGCACTGATGCACGAGCCAAAGCTACTTATACTTGATGAACCAACAGCGGGTGTAGATATAGAGTTACGACGCTCTATGTGGGAGTTTTTACGCAAAATTAATGAACAAGGCGTAACTATTATTTTAACTACCCATTACTTAGAAGAAGCAGAACTGTTGTGTAAAAACATTGCGATTATCGATACCGGTCGCATTGTTGAAAACACGACGATAAAAGCACTGCTTGCAAAGCTTGATAAAGAAACGTTTGTACTTGATTTAAAAATGCCAGCTAAGCCAGTCACGTTGCAAGGTTATAAATTTACCATGACGGACGATCACACTATTGAGGTTGAAGTGGCTAAATCACAGGGCTTAAATGCAGTGTTTAGTGCGCTTACAGAGCAAGGCAATACTGTATTAAGTATGCGTAACAAGGCCAATCGATTAGAAGAGCTATTTGTAGGATTACTAGAGCAAGGGCGGGGCGAATAAATGTTTAAATATGGCGTAGCGCTAAAAAGTATATGGATTAAAGAGTGTATTCGTTTTCTACGTATTTGGGTGCAAACTCTAGTACCACCTGCCATAACAATGAGTTTGTATTTTGTTATTTTTGGTAACCTCATAGGTTCGCGCATTGGTGAAATGGGTGGATTTAGTTATATGGAGTTTATTGTACCGGGCTTAATAATGATGTCGGTTATTACAAACTCATATTCTAATGTAGCTTCTAGTTTTTACTCAACTAAATTTCAAAAAAGTATAGAAGAGCTGCTTGTTGCGCCAGTGCCTAATTACATAATTGTACTTGGTTATATGGGCGGTGGTATGACGCGTGGCATGATGGTGGGCTTTATTGTTACCTGTGTATCGCTGTTGTTTGTTGATATTCAAATACACAATATATTTGTAATTATGGCAACGGTAATTTTAACCTCGGCGGTGTTTGCGCTAGGTGGTTTAATTAACGCTATTTATGCTAATAGCTTTGATGACATTAGTATTATTCCTACATTTATACTTACTCCGCTAACGTACTTGGGTGGCGTATTTTATTCAATTACTTTGCTACCTGAGTTTTGGCAAAATGTATCGCAAATAAACCCCATCATCTATATGGTTAACGCATTTAGGTACGGGTTTTTAGGTGTATCGGATGTTGATTTAACCGTCGCATTAGGTGTGATTTTAGTGTTTATTACCGTGCTATTTACTGTTGCGCTTACATTAATCAAAAAAGGTGTGGGGCTAAGGCACTAATGAGTGATGCAAATTCTCGAAGTATTGTATCTAATCAGGCCGGTATTCACGAAAAGCTTGATGAAATAGTAAATAAGCATTTAAGCGCCGAGTTTAAAAAGCCCATTGCAGCACACACGCAAGCGGCATTTGATGAGGTTAATGAAAAAGTTAAGGCATTCAATGGCCCTCTTATTTTAGACTCTTGCTGTGGTGTAGGTGAAAGTACAGCTAACTTAGCTAAGCTTCATCCTGATGCTCTTGTGGTCGGGATTGATAAGTCGTCGCATAGGCTTGATAAACACGACGTTCAATATAAGCAAAGCGATAGTGGTCAGTATATTTTGGTACAGGCTGATTTAAATGATTTTTGGCGCTTAGCAGTTGCAGCAAATTGGCAGCCTAGCCACCACTATTTGTTGTATCCAAATCCATGGCCTAAATCTAAACATATTCAACGCAGATGGCACGGTGCAGCTATATTTCCTTATATTGTTAAGTTAGGTGGCTTATTAGAAGTACGCAGTAACTGGGACATATATGTTAAAGAATTTGCAAGGGCGCTTGAACTAACCAGCCATATTTGTGAAGTGCAGCCTTATCACAGCGACGATGCAATCACCCCGTTTGAGCGAAAGTATTGGGCCAGTGGTCAGCAAAGTCACCGGCTTGTTATTGATTTAACCTAAGTTATTTTTAAGCGTTTTTCTATCGGCTAAAAATAGCTTTACCACTAACGTTTGGTTAATTAACTGATTAAGTCGGCATTTTCTGGTGTAGCAAATTGTGGCGCAGGTTGGGCAAAATGGTTACCCTGCATTAGCGTCACATTTGCTTTTTCTAACGCATTTACGATGGCTGCATTTTCGACAGATTCAGCTATAAGCAGTAAATCTAATTGGTTAGCAAATGCTGCTATATGCTCAATAAATAAGTAAATGTCGTTATCGTGTATTATCTGTTTTATCAATCCGCCATCTAACTTAATACCGTCAACTTCAAGTTTTAGAACATTTGAAATATTTGAATAACCGCTACCAAAGTCATCAATTATTACCTTAACCCCTTTACTTTTAACCATAGAAATAAATGCTTTAACTTCAGAATAATTTGCAATCGCTTGGGTTTCTATTAACTCTAAAGTGATATTGCTTGGGTGCGGATAGCGTTTTAGCTCTTTAGTGATGAACTCATTCAAGCTTGGGTCTAACATGTCTTGCGCTGTTATATTTAAGCTCCAACAAATGTTCGTTTTTCTAAAGCGGCTAATGCACTGTGAAAATATAGTGCGGGTTAATAACCCGTCCATTCTGGAGCGAGTAACTACATTTAAAAACGCATCGGGTTTTAAAATCTCTCCGCTTGCGGTAACCATTCGCGCCAAACATTCGTACTGCACTATCTGATTTGTTTTGGTATCTATTATTGGCTGAAAGTAAGGCACAATGCGGTTGTTATCAAATGCATCATGCACTTCTTTGGCCATTTCTACATTATATTGATATTGAGTTTTAACATCGTGAAGTGCTTTAGAATAATTAATAACTGTGTGTCTACCTTGCTTTGCTTGTAGTGCAGCAATATGAGCATTTTCAAGTAATAGCGATTTATTACCCGTCGCAATACCAGCACACAATGTAATGTATATAAATGGATCAATTAATAAAGGCGTATTGGCATTATAGGTTTCGATTAAATCGCTCAGCTCTTCATAAGGTGTTTCTTTAGGTGATAGCAGCACCAATTTATTGGTGGCTAAGCGGTATAAATGACAGTTGGCAGAGCAGCGGCTCTTAAAATGCATAAGCAAGTTTTTCATTACTTTGTCGCCGATTTCGGTGCCGTAAAAGCTATTTATATCTTCAATTTCATTAACCCAGACAACAGCTAACTGCATATGATGACTGTTACTTTTTTTAAGTAAGTACTCCAACGCAATGTGGTTTTCAAACCCAGTACTGGAGTCGGTTGCTAATGAGCGCTTAAGTAAGTAAACATAAATAGCGGCAACGAGTACAGCTATAAAAAAGAAGAAGCTTGCCATAGCTGCTGCTTTGGAGACGCTTTCGCTTAGCTTTTGGTTAAGATCAAGAATCGTTATATCAGCGCCAGTAAGGTAAGTTTTACCTGTTTTATCGTCAACAAAAGGGATAAATATAGTTTTAAAGTGTCCCCATTGATCGGCCGACACTTCAAATACCGGCTCAGTGGAGTAAAAAGCGCTTATGTTGAGATCGGTTGCTTCTGGGTATATATCTAAATATTGCGTTATTTTGCCATTGTTCATATCGTCTTGCGTATAGCTTGATGCAGTAAAGTATACGCGGTTGTTTTTTAATATCATTGCATATACATATGCCACATCTAGCGCTTGTGCAAACTCAGAAAGTTGCCTGCTTTTGACTTCATAGTCAAAAAAATTAATTTGACCGTTTTGGTTCATGGTATTTAGGTAGTCATCACCGAGTATATGCTTAACACTGGCTGCGGCATTAAGAAGGCGCGCATCAACAGATTCCATAATTTCAGCGCGGGTTGTGTGGTAGGTGTAGTAAATATAGACCACTAAACTGACTAAAAATAAAGCAAAACCAGCCACTAACCAGCTCACTTTCACTCTTCCCTTAAGCATTGCCTGTCCCTTTTTTGTTGTTTTAATGATTATACTTAAAATACAAAATTGCCCAATAAATAATTAGTATTTATTAGATTAAATAAAATTTTAATTAAATTAACACTTTTTTGTCATGCGTGGTGTTGCTTTTAAGGCTTTTAACGAGACATTTTACTTATATTGCAGTACAGTTAGCGCAATTATTTAGAAACACTATTGCTTAACTTACCGCCATATTTGGGCGTTTTTACTAGTTAAACAGGTGTTTTAGCAACACACACACTAGGTATTAAGATGGATCAAAAGCGTTGTGCCGTCGCCTCTAAAGAAAGCCTCAAGCGTATATTTACTGTACCTGAAGCGCCTGACTCAACTTTAAGCAAAATTGAGCTTGAAATATCGAGTAATTTAGCAGGTTTTTTAAACGAAAATATAGCGGCAATCGAAAAACCATTACATGAAATTGAAAAAGACTTTCAAGCTGCGGTGATCCCAGAAAACCCAACGTTTGTATCTGCTTATGCTCAAGACATAATGGAACAACTTGTTGCTCATTCTGTGCATACGGCTGCACCAAGTTTTATTGGTCATATGACATCAGCTTTACCGCATTTTTTACTGCCACTTTCAAAGTTGATGGTGGGACTAAATCAAAATCTAGTAAAAATTGAGACATCTAAGGCATTTACCCCCCTTGAGCGTCAGGTGTTAGGTATGATGCATCATTTAGCCTATGGCCAAAACGATGCGTTTTACTCTAAATGGATGCACAGCGCTAAAACTTCATTAGGTGCATTTTGCTCTGGCGGTACGGTTGCAAACATTACTGCGCTTTGGATTGCTCGAAATCGTTTGTTAAAAGCCGATGGTGAATTTACCGGTATTGCATCGCAAGGAATTGTGGCAGGTATGCTGCACTATGGATACAGAGGTCTTGCGGTATTAATTTCAGAACGTGGTCATTATTCATTAGGTAAATCGGTTGATTTATTAGGGATAGGGCGCGACAACTTAGTTGGTATTAAAACAACTGATGACAACAAGGTCGATGTAAATGCCATGCGAGACAAAGCCCGCGAGCTTGAGTCTAAAGGCATTAAAGTAATGGCAATTATTGGTGTTGCAGGTACAACCGAAACCGGCAATATTGATCCCCTCAACGAAATGGCTGATTTAGCGCAAGAGATTAACTGTCATTTTCATGTTGATGCGGCTTGGGGTGGGGCAACGTTATTATCTAATACTTATCGTCCTCTGCTCAATGGTATTGAGCGAGCAGACTCAATAACAATTGATGCCCACAAACAAATGTATGTCCCGATGGGCGCAGGTTTAGTGCTGTTTAAAGATCCCGCTGCAACCGATGCAATAGAGCATCATGCTGAGTATATATTGCGTAAGGGCTCTAAAGATTTAGGTAGCCACACACTAGAGGGTAGCCGCCCTGGTATGGCTATGTTAGTGCATGCTTGCTTACGTGTTATTGGCCGTAAAGGCTATGAAATGCTAATCGATCGAAGTATAAAAAAGGCAAAGTATTTTGCTGATTTAATCAAGGAAGACGAAGATTTTGAACTTATTTCAGAGCCTGAGCTATGTTTGCTTACTTATCGCTATGTGCCTAAGCAAATAAAACAAGCGATTGCTGAGGCTGATGAAAAAACACGGATTGATATTTTTGCTTCACTAAATCGTTTTACAGCCAGTATGCAAAAACGCCAGCGTGAATCTGGACGCTCGTTTGTATCGCGTACTCGCTTGACCCCAGCTCAATACGATAATCAACCTACGGTTGTGTTTAGGGTTGTACTGGCTAATCCGCTTACCTCGGGTGTGATTTTAAAAGAGATATTAGCTGAGCAAAAAGAGCTTGCTAAAACAGACCCAGTATTTAAAAAGTATTTAAGCAAATACATGAAATAGTAAATTTAGCATTTATAAAAAAAGACGCTGTTAAGCGTCTTTTTTTATTGCTTAGCTAAAAGCAACAGGCTTTTATAATATTGCTAATGATGTGCTGTGAAGGCTTTATTTTTTCCATTGCTAAAAATTCGTCAGGCTGATGCGCCTGATTAATAGAACCTGGTCCCATAACTATGGTTTCACAACCCAGTTGCTGAATAAAAGGTGCTTCTGTGCAGTAATTAACAGCAATGGCTTTTTGGCCCGCTACCTTTTCAGCTAGTTGAACTAGCGCGCTGTCGGTTCTGCCAGTAAATGCGGGTATTGGGTCATGTAGGTCAATAACACTTACTGAGTTTGGGTATTGCTCGTTTATGTCTTTTGTTGCATCTAGCAGCAGTGCTTGTAGCTCTTGTACGCTCAACCCTGGCAATGGGCGCATATCAATATGCATTTCACAACACCCACATATTCTATTTGCGTTGTCACCACCATGAATATTACCCAAATTTAAAGTAGGATAAGGTATTTCAAAGTGGCTTAGTGAATACTTATTCTTTAATTGCTCTTTTAAGATCAGTAATTTTGAAGTCACTTTATGCATAACTTCAATGGCGTTAAGACCACGTTCGGGATCGGAGCTATGGCCAGAACGACCGACAACTCTTATTGCAGTACTCATATGCCCTTTGTGTGTAAATACTGGTGTCATATCAGTGGGTTCGCCAATAATACAGCGTGCCGGCTTTAAGTTAGGATGTTTGCAAATTTGCTGTGCGCCTGCCATGGTGGTTTCTTCATCTGCAGTGGCAAGTATTAAAATTGGCTGTGTTTGTTGTTTTTCATCTAGTTCGCTTATAGCTTGTAATACGAAAGCAAAAAATCCTTTCATATCAATACTGCCTAGCCCATACAGTTTGTTGTCGAGTTCTGTTAATTTAAACGGATCATGATTCCAGCGGCTGTCATCAAACGGCACTGTGTCGGTATGCCCAGCAAGCATTAAACCACCATCCCCGACGCCACGTTTAGCTAATAAGTTATAACGCCCTTTTTTACCTTCCAGTTCTATTATTTCACAGGTAAAACCGAGCGTTTCACACCAGTGGGCAAGTAACTCGATAACGTTTTTATTACTCATGCATTCGCTGTCTTCAATTGCACTGATAGACGGGGCTGCAATTAATTGCTGGTACATAGAAATAAACGAAGGCAAAGACATAAAAAATTCCAAAATAACTATTCAATTTAATTGCATAACAATATAAAAGTATTTATGATGAATATCAATTCACTTTTTAAGCATAAATATATTAAGTAACACAATGATGATAATGCGACGATAATCAAAATTCATTAACAAAAAAGACTTACTTAGCACCTAAGCTAGTGTAAGCGAACACACAAATAAGTAGTAATAGATTTTAAGATAATGAGTAAATAATGAATGTAGCGATTATTGGCGCAAGTGGATACAGCGGCGCAGAACTAGCAAGCCTTGTGGCTAAACACCCAAATTTAAAACTGTCAGGTAGCTATGTATCTGAAGGAAGCCTAGATAAACAGAAATTACTGAGTGATTTATATCCAGAGCACCTAGGTTTGCTTGATACTCCTTTACTTCCTCTTACAAAGTCAGCGTTCGACGACATTAATGCGAATGCAGATTACGTATGCCTGTGTACCGACCATAAAGTAAGCGTAGATTTAGCCCCGCAATTTTTAGCGATGGGCAAAAAGGTGTTTGACCTATCGGGTGGTTATCGCCTAGCAAGCAATGATGATTACGTTACTTATTACGGCTTTGAACATAAGCACCCTGAGTTATTAAATGAATCGGCCTATGGTTTAGCTGAATGGAATAGCAACGACATTGCAAATGCAAATTTAGTGGCTGTTGCCGGCTGTTATCCTACTGCAGCGCTGAATGCGTTAAAGCCACTACAGCAAGCAGGTTTGTTAAGCGACGACAAAATTATTATTAATGCAGTGTCGGGTGTAACTGGCGCAGGGCGTAAAGCCAGTATAGGTACTCATTTTTGTGAAGTGTCGCTAGCGCCATATGGTTTATTTAATCATCGCCACGGACCAGAAATAGAGCAACACCTTGGTCACCAGGTTTTATTTACCCCTCATTTAGGTAACTTTGCTCGCGGTATTTTAGAAACCATTTACGTGCAACTAAAACCTAATGTTACAAGTGAGCAAGTGGCTAAGGCCTACAGCGTGCTTGAAAACGAGCCTTTAATCCGCTTGTTAGGTAGTAAGATCCCGTCAATTAAGGGAGTTGCAAAGCAGCCTTATGTTGATATTGGTTGGCAGCAGCAAGGCTCTCAACTCATTGTTATGGCAGCCATTGATAATTTACTAAAAGGTGCTGCAGGGCAAGCTCTGCAGTGTATTAATTTATCAATGAATTTAGACCACTCCACAGGCTTAAAAGGAGCGTTTTAATGGCTAAAAAAACGTGGGTAATAAAGCTTGGCGGCGCTGTACTTAACACTGAAAATGCAGCTCATGCGTTATTTGATGTGTTGTCTAATCAGCCAAGTCATAACTTCGTAATTGTGCATGGTGGCGGGGCATTAGTCGATACATGGTTAAAAGAAGCCGGTTTTGTTAGCGCTAAGCATCAAGGTTTACGTATTAGCCCAGCAGAACAAATGCCCCATATAGTTGGTGCACTTGCAGGCTGTGCAAACAAGCAGCTAATGGCTCAAGCTATTGCTGCTGGCCACAAACCTGTGGGTTTAAGCCTTTACGAAGCAGGCGTAACCGCATCGCAAAAGCTCAAAGCATTGTGCCTAGTAGGAAAATGCGAAAGCAACAACGACTCTATTATTAACGATTTACTAAACGTCGGGCGCTTACCAATTGTTAGCTCTATAGGTTTTGACGAGCAAGGGCTTTGGTACAACGTTAATGCAGACGAGGCAGCGGCAGCTATCGCCAATAATTTAAATGCAGAACTTATTTTTATGACTGATGTAGAGGCCGTGCTTGACGCTAATAAGCAGCCATTACATCAATTAGATACAAAACACATTGAGACTTTAATTGCAGAGGGAGTAATTGTGGGCGGGATGGAGGTCAAAGTTAAGACCAGTCTTCACGCTGCCCTACACTTACGACGCGGTGTGTATATTTCCAGCTGGCAAAAGCCAGAAAATTTAACTGCTTTGCTGCAAGGCGAGCATGTCGGAACGAAGATTACACCATAGGGTTACCATGTTAGAGAATTTTTTAACCGGTCTAGAGTTAGACCAACAAGGCGCACTTAATTTATTAAAGCTGGCGCGTGATTTAAAGGCAAAGCCAGAAAAATACAGTCAAGTATTAGCGGGCAAATCAGTTGTTACACTATTTGAAAAGCAAAGCTTACGTACACGTTTATCGTTTGATATTGGCATTAATCGTTTAGGTGGTCATGCGGTTTATTTAGATCAGCAAAATGGCGCTATGGGCGCACGTGAATCAGTAAAAGACTTCGCGCTTAATATTTCTACATGGGCTGATGGTATTGTAGCGCGTGTAAACCAGCATACTACGTTAACCACCTTAGGTGAGTACTCGAGTGTACCTGTAGTTAATAGTTTGTGTGATTTATATCACCCATGCCAAGCATTGGCAGACTTTTTAACGCTTCAAGAAGTACATGGCGATGTGAGCGAGCTTAAAGTAGCTTACCTAGGCGAGGGCAATAATGTAACTCATTCACTTATGTTACTTGCTGCAACACTGGGTACTGATTTTGTGGCAGTAACGCCAAAAGGCAGTTCTCCGGATTCGCAAATTCTTAAAAAAGCAGAGCAAATAGCAGCTATGAATGGCGCATCAGTAATGGTGAGTGACCGTGTAGAAGCGGCGGTTGGCGCAAACGTTGTTTACGCCGATACATGGGTGTCTATGGGCGATGATACGCCTCTTGAGCAAGTCAAAGAAAAATATATGCCTTATCAGTTAAACCAAGCATTGCTAGATCAAACAGGGGCTACTACGGTATTACATTGCCAACCGGCACACCGTGAGTTTGAAATTACCTCTGAGGTAATGGATGGCCCAGCATCAAAAATTATTCAACAAGCAGAAAATCGCATGCATGCGCAAAATGCTCTGCTAGTGACATTACTAAATCCAAATTTTGTTAAGGAACACCTATGAGTTCAATTAAAAAAGTCGTTTTAGCCTATTCAGGTGGTCTAGATACATCGGCTATCGTGCCATGGTTAAAAGAAAATTACGGCTGTGAAGTAATCGCGTTTGTTGCCGATGTAGGCCAAGGCGCAGAAGAGCTTGAAGGCGTTGAAGAAAAAGCCATCGCATCAGGCGCATCAGAGTGTTACGTAGTTGACTTAAAAGATGAAATGGTAAGTGAATACATTTACCCAACGCTTAAAACGGGCTCTATTTACGAAGGTACTTACTTACTAGGTACTTCAATGGCGCGTCCAATCATTGCTAAAGCGCAAGTTGAAATTGCACGTAAAGTAGGTGCCGATGCGCTGTCGCATGGTTGTACGGGTAAGGGTAACGACCAAGTTCGTTTTGAATCGTGCTTTGCAGCGCTTGCACCCGATTTAAAAGTCATTGCTCCATGGCGAGAGTGGGACTTATCAAGCCGTGAATCACTCCTCGATTACTTAGCCGAGCGTGATATTCCGTGTTCTGCTTCAGCAACAAAAATTTACAGCCGTGATGCTAACGCATGGCACATTTCGCACGAAGGCGGCGAGCTTGAAGACCCATGGTGTGAGCCTAGCGATCAAGTATGGACCTGGACTAACTCTCCTGAGCAAGCACCCGATAAAGCCGAGCTAGTAACATTAAAAGTTGTTGAAGGTGAAGTGGTTGCCGTCAATGGCGAAGAGCTTAAACCTTATGATTGTTTAGTTAAATTAAACGACATTGCGTCACCGCATGGTGTTGGCCGTGTTGATATAGTGGAAAACCGTTTAGTCGGCATGAAATCGCGTGGTTGTTACGAAACCCCAGGTGGTACGGTGATCATGGCGGCCCTTCAAGCAATAGACGAGCTAGTACTTGATAAATCAAGCCGTAAGTGGAAAGAAGTATTAGGTGGCGAATTTTCGCACTTAGTGTACGACGGACGTTGGTTCACGCCACTTAAAGACTCTATTTTAGCGGGCGCCGAGGCGTTATCTACATTAGCAACGGGTGAAGTGGTACTTAAGCTTTATAAAGGCCAAGTGACTGCGGTTCAGAAAAAATCACCTAACAGCCTATACAGCGAAGACTTTGCGACCTTTGGCGAAGATGATGTGTATGACCAATCACATGCTGAAGGCTTTATTCGTTTATTCTCGCTTTCAAGCAGAATTTCGGCGTTGTCTAAAAAGTAAATTTTACGCCCCTTGTAAAAGGGGCATTTCAGGGTTTGGAGATATTTCATGGCATTATGGGGCGGACGTTTTTCTACGGGTCCAGACGAGGCGTTTAAGCAATTTAACGACTCTCTTCCATTTGACTACCAACTAGCAGAGCAAGATATTATTGGCTCTGTTGCATGGGCTGGCGCACTTGAACAAGTTAACGTGTTATCAAACGATGAGCACAAAGAATTAGTATCGGCATTATACGAGCTACTCGAAGAGGTAAAAGCAGACCCAACGGCTGTAGCTACATCCGGTGCTGAAGATATTCATTCGCATGTTGAAGCGGCTCTAATTGATAAAGTGGGTGACCTAGCTAAAAAGTTACACACAGGTCGCAGTCGAAATGATCAAGTAGCCACCGACTTTAGATTATGGTGCCGTGATACTGCCGATCATATTTTAAAAGCCATTGCGCAATTAAAAGCTGAATTTGTTGCGTTGGCCGAACGCGAACTAGGTACTATTTTACCTGGTTATACCCATTTGCAACGTGCACAACCCGTACTATTTAGCCACTGGTGCATGGCTTATGTTGAAATGCTAGAACGCGACGAAAGCCGTTTGCAAGACGCTAAAGCCCGTATGAACTATTGCCCGCTAGGCAGCGGCGCATTGGCAGGCACTGCTTACCCAATTGACCGCCAAACACTTGCACAAGGCTTAGGCTTTACAGGTGCAACTAAAAACAGCCTTGATGGCGTTTCAGACCGTGACTTTGTTGTTGAGTTATTGAGTTGTGCTTCCATCTCAATGATTCATTTATCACGTATGTCTGAAGATTTAATTTTTTATAACTCAGGTGAAGCGGGTTTTATTGAGCTTGCCGACAATGTTACATCTGGCTCGTCTTTAATGCCGCAAAAAAAGAACCCAGATGCACTTGAGCTTATCCGTGGTAAAACAGGTCGTGTATTTGGTGCCTTTAGCGCCATGATGATGACCCTTAAAGCACTCCCTCTTGCTTACAATAAAGATATGCAAGAAGACAAAGAAGGCATTTTTGATGCGATGCCAACATGGCTTGCGTGTATTCACATGGCACAAGCGTGTATTAAAGGCGTAAAGGTAAAAGGTGAGCGTACATTAGCTGCGGCAAAAGGTGGCCATGCAAATGCAACCGAGCTGGCTGATTACTTAGTTGCTAAGGGGGTACCTTTTAGAGAGGGGCATCATATTGTAGGTGTGTTGGTGCAGCTTGCAATAAGTGAAGATAAAACGCTTGAGGAGCTCTCACTTGAACAATATAAATCAGTAAATGATGTGTTTGAAGACGATGTTTATCCGGTACTTGAAATAGACGCCTGTATTAAAGCGCGTCAAGCAGTTGGCGGCACCTCCATTGAGCAAGTTACTAGCGCAATTAAAGCAGCCAAAAAAAAACAGCAGATAACGGTTCGTGATGCCAACCTAGACGACGTTGAATCAATTGCAAAACTTATTCAACACTGGGCAACGGTAGGCGAAAACTTGCCGCGTGCTAAAAGCGACATGGTGCATTCGATTAATGAGTTTGCTGTAACCGAAATAGACGGCAAAGTGTCTGGCTGTGCATCGTTGTATATATACGATACTGGCCTTGCAGAAATACGCTCTTTGGGTATTGACCCGCAAAGTGCGGTAACTGGGCAAGGGCGGCAATTAGTTGACCATTTACTAATAAAAGCCAAAAAATTGGCACTTAATCGCGTAATTGTACTTACTCGCGTGCCAGACTTTTTTGAAAAACAAGATTTTGCTTTTTGCAGTAAAGACAGCCTGCCAGAAAAAGTAATGAAAGATTGTGAATTGTGCCTTCGTAAAGAAAACTGCGACGAAGTAGCAATGGAATACATTTTAAAGCCAAGTAATAAAGCGGCGATCCCGTGTAAATTCGTGGCTTAAACTCCCTGGATACAAAAAACGTACGGTTACCCCTGTGCGTTTTTTTATGCCTGAGTTTGTCTGGTCGGAGGTGTTTTGATTGTGTCAATTCCTAGTAATTTACTTAAAAATAAAATTTAAATAAAAGTTGGTACATAGCTTGCAAGTAGCTATGTGGTTATAAATAGCAACTACCGCCATGAGTAGTGCATATACCTACACAATGGTGTGATTTAGTTTTACGCCAATTAAATTTAAACTTTTATAAGGATCAATTACATGCAAATTTCAGCTAATAGCCAAGTGCAAATGCAAGCATACAACAAAACACAACAATTACAGCCTTTGGCTCAACAAACTACTAGCACTAAAACCCTACAATCTGATACAGTGAGTTTCTCGCAAGAAGGTTTGAGTGCAGCGAGTGCTGATTTAAGCCGTTCTGCCATTTTGTTACCAGAATTAGTTCCTAAAAAACCAAAGTGATAATTTAAGGCGTTAGATGTTATTACAAGATTTGTTTGGGCTGTTTTCACTCTCTGCTTTTTTTATGTGGGGATTTTTAATGGCTTTTTTTTTTAATGCATTTGTTTATTCACTGGATGTTAAAAGAGGCACAACCCTCTTACTAAGTTCTTTTGTTATGATGTGTTCATACACCTTATCAGATTACTTTTTTACTTGGCTTTCCCTAAAAAATTCACTCTACTTAAATTTCGCCTTATATGATATAGCTACAATTACCGCTCTTCTGTGCTTATATAAAATAGTAAAAAAAACTACCCAATCATTTTTATATTTAATAATAGGTCTCAGTATCAATACCGTCTTCTTTGCGTTAATGCATATCGATATATACATTTATGAAAACAAACAACATTGGTGGTTGTGGGAGGCATTCTTATACACTGTAAACCTAGTTGATATTACAATGATTGTAGCTTTGATAGTTGATAGAGATATTTTAGGGCTTCATAAACTTAAAAATGCAATCCGCACTTTACTAAATCCAAGCGCTAATTCAAAAATGCCCTAGCTTAAAATTCATTTTTATTTTTACGATGAAAAAACGTCAAAGCATAAATTTAAGGGCGGTTACTTTATTTCTAATAACTGTATTTTTGACAACTATACTTTATAAAGTATTAAGCCACATGTCACTCAGCTTTAGACTGTAAAATAAAAGCATACTCCTAAAACTTGGTAAACAACTAAATCATGAAACGCTTTAAAACTAGCCCCAATTATCTATGTACATTAGTGCATTTTTATAATGGGTATTTTTAATGACTTTTTTATTCAGATTGGTTTCAAACATATGCAAACCTATCAAATTAAACGTGCACTTACCGACCAGAATGACCTGCTCTTATTACATTAGCGATTATTATGTTAGATGACCTGATGTTAAGTCCTGATGTAAGTTTTTATATTGGAGCATTGGTACAGTGGGGGTTTTTAATGGCCTTTTTGTATTCATTCGTTTCTAGCATTAATAAGGCTGACAAAAAGCGTGTTTGGTTATCTTTAGTGATGACTGTTTCATATCTATCAAGCCTTTTTATAGATATTCAAACAATACGGTACCTCGATTTTTTTATTTTGATATAGCCACTATTTTTGCCCTAGTGATGCTTAATTTATTTATTAAAGAGAGGCTTATATCCGCCTATTTATTAACGGGGCTCTCAGTGAATGCCATCCTATTTTTAGGAATGCATTTAGATACCGTGGTTTATAAAAGCTACGAACCGTGGCTTTTTACAGTACTTTACTCTTGGCTAGTTAACTTTAACGACTTTGCCATGGTTGCTGTTTTCTTCATTAAAAAAGACTTCTTGGGTTTGGTTAAAGCAAAATCATACATATACAAACAATTGAGTCGAAGTTTATAAATGCTTGAACATGCCACATTAATGCTTGGTTCAATCAATGCCCATTTGAGTATTTTTATCACATGGTTTTTTGCTGTTGCATTTCTTTATAATTTAACAATAAGCATAAATGTTAAAAACAGAAGCGTTATGTTTCTGTCTTTAATAATGATGGTGTCGTATACGCTGACCTTAATAATGGGAAAAGCGCAGTTAATGATTACGACTTCGTTTTATTTAGATTTTGCTCTATCTGACGTGGTTGCTATTTTTGCAATCGTGACCTTTTCACACTTTTACAAAGCGCCTTACTCAATTGCATATTATTATCTTATTCTTGGTTTGAGTCTTAACGCTATGCTGTTTTTGGTTATGCATTACGATTATGCTGTTTCGGCTAATTATGATTATTGGTGGGGTTGGGGATTGTATGCTATTGGACAGGTTTCTAGTGATATAATAATGGCTTTAGTACTCATTATTAACAAAGATATTTTAGGTTTGGTTAAATTGAAAAATGCTGTGTTGAATCGTAAAACACCGGTGGCTAGGTAATGGGTAGTTTTTTGGAGGACTTCTTTTGGAGTCTCGCTGCAATTAGTAATCTCTTAGGTATACCTATCACATGTTTATTTGTTTTTGCATTTTTATATAATCTGTCTACGGCCATTAATAAATCAGACAATAGCCGTACTCAACTGTCATTAATTATGATGGTTTCTTATACGTTGAGTTTGTTCATTGACATGTCTACTCTATTACTGTTCCTAAAATTATTTGCCTTTGATGTGGTCACTATTGCCGTTATTTTTATTTGGCGGCTGTGCTTAGGTAAAGTGATCCCTATTAGTTTTTATTATTTAATAGTAGGGCTCTGTATTAACGCATCGCTTTTTATGGCCATGCATATCGATACTATAGTAAATCCAACACATGAATTTTGGTGGTTATGGATGCTTTATAGCTTTTCAGCACCTATTGTTGATTTCATAATGGCTTTAGTACTTATTGCCAATAAAGATATTTTAGGGTTGGTTAAATTGAAAAGTGTTGTCTTGAATCGTAAAACACCGATGGCTAGGTAATGGATAGTAATTTGGAAAGTATTTTTTTAAGCCTAGCTGAAATTGGTGATCTACTCGGTATTTTTATTACGTGGCTATTTGTTTTTACTTTTCTATATAATTTATCTGCTGCTATTAATAAACCTGATAATAGCCGAACTCAATTGTCATTCATTATGATGATTTCCTATACGTTGACACTGTACATATATGCATATACGCCATCAGTTTACTTGCAACTATTTGCCTTTGATGTCGCTACCATTATCGTTATTTTTATTTGGCGGAAGTGCTTTGGTAAAATAATTTCAATTGGCTTTTATTATTTAATCGTAGGGCTCACTACTAATGCAATATTTTTTATGGCTATGCATATTGATACAATAATACAGCCTTATGATGGATATTGGTGGTTATGGGGGGTATACGGATTAGTGGTACCACTTGTTGATTTAACGATGGCTTTAGTACTTATTGTCAATAAAGATATTTTAGGGTTGGTTAAATTAAAAAATGTTATGTTGAATCGTAAAACACAGGCAGTTATGTAATGGGGAATAAATTGGAAGACTTTTTCTGGTTTATGGTCTCTATCGGTGAACTTTATGGTATTTTTATAGCTTGGCTATTTGTTTTTACTTTTTTATATAATTTGTCTGCGGCTATTAATAAACCTGATAATAGCCGAACTCAACTGTCATTAATTATGATGGTTTCTTATACGTTGAGTTTATATATAGATATAAGCCAATACTCTGCTCACCTTCAGGTGTTAGCTTTTGATGTAGTTACCATTGCCGTTATTTTTATTTGGCGGTTTTGTTTTGTCAAAGTACCTCCCATTGCTTTTTACTATTTAATTGCAGGGCTATGCATTAACGCATCGCTTTTTTTGGCCATGCATATCGATAATGGAATCAATCAGAATTACAAATTTTGGTGGTTATGGGGGGTATACTGTTTATTGATGCCTTTTGACGAATTAATCATGGCTTTAGTACTCATTATCAATAAAGATATTTTAGGCTTGGTTAAATTGAAAAATGTTGTGTTGAATCGAAAAGCACCGGTGGCTAGGTAATGGGGAGTTTTTTGGAAAACAACTTTTTTAGCCTCGCTGAAATTGCTGAGCCCTTTGGCATACTCATTACATGGCTATTTGTTTTCACATTTTTATATAATTTGTCTGCGGCCATTAATAAACCTGATAATAGCCGCACTCAACTGTCATTCATTATGATGATTTCTTATTCGTTGAGTTTGTACATAGATGTATATACGCCATCAGTTCATTTACAGTTATTTGCCTTTGATGTCGTCACCATTATCGTCATTTTTATTTGGCGACTGTGCTTTGGTAAAATCATACCAATTAGTTTTTATTACTTAATAGTAGGGCTCACTATAAATGCGACACTTTTTATGGCGGTATATATTGAATCAATTGTAAGGCTATATGATGGATATTGGTGGTTATGGGGAGTTTACGGGTTAGTGATGCCGCTTGTTGATATAACGATGGCTGTAGTACTTATTACAAATAAAGATATTTTAGGTTTGGTTAAATTAAAAAACAGTGTGCTGAATCGTAAACCACTGGTGGCTAGGTAATGGGTAGTTTTTTGGAAGATTACTTTTGGATGATGGTTTCAATAGCTGAACCTTTTGGTATTTTTATAACGTGGCTATTTGTTTTCACCTTTTTATATAACTTGTCTGCGGCTATTAATAAAACCGATAATAGCCGAACTCAACTCTCATTCATTATGATGGTTTCGTACACTTTGTGTTTATACATAGATATGTATACACCACTTAGGCATTTACAGTTATTTATTTTTGATGCGGTTACGATTGCGGCTATTATTATTTGGCGTTACAGCCTAGGAAAAGTGATCCCTGTCAGCTTTTACTACTTGGTAGGGGGGTTGTCTATTAACGCCACGCTTTTTCTGGCAATGCATGTTGATTTTATAGTAAACCCATATTGCGGTTATTGGTGGTTATGGGGAGTTTACGGGTTAGTGATGCCGCTTGTTGATATAACAATGGCTGTCGTACTTGTTACTAATAAAGATTTGTTAAAACTGGTGTGGTTAACTAAAAAACTAACCACACGTGCTTAATGTATTATTAGAGGCTTAATACCCCTATATTTTTTGCTTTGGTAAAGCACTCACTAGGCTTAATTAGTATTGCAGCCTACTTTTTCTTTGAGTGCTTTTACAATAATAGGGTCTACAAATTCGCTTACATCGCCATGATGACGCGCCACTTCTTTAACTAAAGTAGATGAAATAAAAGAATTTTTTTCAGCCGGTGTTAAAAATACACTTTCAAGGTCGGGGTTTAGGCGGCGATTCATGTTTGCTAATTGAAATTCATAATCAAAGTCAGACACCGCTCTTATACCGCGAATAAGTACGTGTGCATTGTGATCGCGTGCTAAATCGGCCAGTAATCCAGAAAAACCAATGACCTTTACGTTATCTAAGTGGCTTAATATTGTGTTTGCTAGCGCCACACGTTCTTCAAGGTTAAAACATGGCTGCTTACTTGGGTTATTAGCAACAGCAACCAAAACAGTGTCAAACATTTTGGCAGCACGCTGTATTAGGTCTGTATGCCCATTAGTAAGTGGATCAAAAGTGCCGGGGTAAATTGCAGTAACGTTCATAAGGTTCACAAATTATAATTTTGTAGCAGTTTAACAGTGTTTACAGAACAAATCAGCCCAGTTGCTAGTGCTGCCATTAGCGGTAATTTTAAGCGTTGTTTAGGGCGTGTTTTAATTGTTAATTTTGTTTATACTGCCTATCCAAATTTGAGTGTAATGTAGCCAATAGACTATTTGAGTATTAGCATATGAATACCAAGGAAAAAATAATACACACCAGTATTTCGTTGTTTAATGAAAATGGTGAGCGTGCAATCACAACGAACCATATTGCATCGAGTTTAGGGATGAGTCCGGGTAATCTTTATTATCACTTTAAAAATAAAGAAGACATTATTCGCCATATTTTTGCGCTTTACCGTGATCACTTAAGTACACATTTTAAACCTATTGATAAAGACGATGATGCATTTAGTCATTTAACTGCTTATCTCGACTCGCTATTTGAACTTATGTGGCGTTTTCACTTTTTTTACGACAACCTTGGCGATATCCTCTCTAGAGATACCGACTTAAAACAAGCGTATATTGATTTTCAGCTTGAGTTATTAGAGCAAGTTCGTAACGTTATTTTGGGATTGCGTGATAAAGGCATGATAGCCATTGACGAACAAGACGTGACCGAATTAGCCCACACGCTTAAACTCACTGTTAGCTTTTGGACACCTTACATAAAAGCACGAAGACCCAGTGGCTCGCTTGCTGAGCAAGATATTTATTATGGTATTTTAAAAGTATTGGCTTTATTTAGGGCCTACAGCACAGAAAAAAGCAGCGTACAGATGAACCAACTTCGCGAAAAGTACACGGCACTTGCACAGCAAGCACCGGCAGTAGCATAACGCCTCATTTATTGGCTGTTTCCTAGACGTTAAAATTTTTGCTATAATCGCGCGCCAAATGCCTGGGAGCGCGAATTCCCGCAGTCTAAGAGTGAACTATGCTTAAATTTATCGTCAAACTACACCCCGAAATAGCTATCAAAAGCCGCTCGGTTCGTAAACGCTTTACTAAAGTGTTAGAAAATAACATTAAAATTGTATTGCGTCGTATTGACGAAAAAGTACAAGTAAGAAACAACTGGGATAACATTTCAGTTGTCACCAAATTAACTGACGCGCAAACTCGGTTAGACTTTATTGATGGTTTGCAACGCATTCCAGGTATAGTGCAATTTATTGAAGTGACCGAAGTCGAATTTAGTACGTTGGACGAAATTTATCAAAAAACCTTTGAGTTAATTGGCCACACAATTGCGGGTAAAACATTTTGTGTACGTGCAAAACGTATAGGCCAACACGACTTTACCTCAACTGATTTAGAGCGTTACGTTGGTGGTGGTTTAAACCAACACGTTGAAGGTGCCCGCGTAAAACTTAGCCGCCCAGAGGTGACTATTCGTCTAGAAGTAAAAGACGACAAAGCCTACATTGTAACGCAAACACATTTGGGTATGGCAGGCTTCCCTTTGCCAACTCAAGAAGATGTGCTGTCGTTAATGTCGGGTGGGTTTGACTCAGGCGTAGCTAGCTACCAAATGATACGAAAAGGCGCGCGTACGCACTTTTTGTTCTTTAATTTAGGTGGCGCTGCCCACGAAATTGGCGTTAAACAAGCGAGTTACTTTTTATGGAAAAAATACAGCTCTACTCATAAAGTAAAATTTATTACGGTCGACTTTGAACCTGTTGTTGCCGAAATTTTAGAAAACGTTGAGAACAGCCAAATGGGCGTTGTACTCAAGCGTATGATGATGCGTGCCGGTAGCGCAGTGGCCGAAAAGCTAAATATTCAAGCGCTTGTAACGGGTGAAAGTATTGGGCAGGTGTCCAGCCAAACGTTGGCTAATTTAAGTGTAATTGACCGCGTAACCGAAACCCTTATTTTACGCCCGCTAATTCAGCATGATAAGCAAGAGATTATAAACATTGCGCGCCAAATCGGTACCGCTGAAATGGCCGAAACTATGCCAGAATACTGTGGTGTTATATCTAAAAAGCCAACGGTAAAAGCAAAAATAGACGTGATTAAAGGCGAAGAAGAAAAGTTCGACTTTGATGTACTTGATACCGTTATAGATAACGCGCGTGTTATGGATGTTCGTGATATCGACGTAGAAGCTAAGCAAGAGCTTAAAGAGGCTGAGTCGGTTGCCGATTTACCGCCAGGTTCAGTTGTTGTTGATATTCGCTCGCCAGAAGAAGAAGACGCGGCGCCGCTTGAAATTGAAGGTATTGAAGTAATTCACCTACCGTTTTTCCGCTTAGCTACGAAGTTTGGCGACCTACCAAAAGATAAAGACTACTACCTATATTGTGATAGAGGTGTAATGAGCCAGTTGCAAGCGCTTATTTTACACGAGCAAGGCTTTACAACTGTAAAAGTGTATCGTCCTTAAAGGGTAAGTAAATACGTTAATAGTTTATAAAGCGTGGTTTAAACCACGCTTTTTTTTGCCTGAATTTTAGCAAGTAACTCATTATTAGTTGGGGTTTTGATGTTGTAACGTTTGCCTTGCTCGCTAATATACCCACAAATAGCCATTATTTCTGTTGGCCTGTTATTAGCAATATCTTGCTGCATTGAAGAATAATTTTCAGCGGTAAGCGACATTACGGTGTAAGCGTTATTTAACGCATCAGCTAAAGCAATATTCAACCCTTTTGCGTTAGCAACCCTACAGCCCTCATAGAGTAAACTCATTATCGTTGCGCTAAATGCAGGGGCACGCAATTGGCCGTTTTTTATATTGTGAAGTGCAGTTAGTGGGTTAATAGCCACATTAACCAACAGCTTTTCAAAGCGAAGTTGCTCAATGTTATTGACCATTTTTAAATTCGGAATTGCTTGAAGTAGTGGTGATATAAATTGTGGATTTTTAGCTGCAAGTTTATTACAGCCACCAATCACGCTTTGCCCTTCACCGGTATGTTGCACAATGTACTGGGTAGACTTAAATCCGGCCATGCTGGTGGTTAAAAAGTATAGTGCTTGCTGAGTGTTCAGCTGAGGAATAAGCTCTTCAATATTTCCCATTCCATTATGAGAAACGACTAATATTGAATTTGCAGCAAGATAAGGTTTTACTTGTGAAAATGCATCTTGAACCTGAAAAGCTTTAACTGTAAAAATAACAACATCATAACTAGGTTGTTGCGCCAGATCGCTTAAATTAATAAAGCGTGCATTAATGTTATCTGACGGAGCGTTTTTACGGCTATAAAAACGCGTATTGCAGGTTGGTTTGCGTGTTAAAGCATGAACATTATTTTTGTGACTTAAAAAGTGGCTTAGTAACAAGCCAATAGCGCCATCGCCTACAATTAAAATATTAGTCATAGGGATTCTTTTTTCGAGGTGTAAAAATAACTCTTAGTAAAAAGTAACTAGCAGCACCAGCAAAATCAGCTATAAAATCGCCAATAGAGGCCTGCCTGTAAGGGAGCGCGTCTTGCATTATTTCAATTGATGCGCCGTAACCGGCCAATAACAAAATTTGTGCGTATAAGGGAAGCTTAAACGCTTTATCCATAATGATGGCAAGCACAAAAAAAATCCCAAAATGGGCTACTTTATCAATGTGTGGAAATAGGTTAGCTGCGCCTTTTATTTCTTTGGCAAATAAAAAAGTAAACGCTACGATGCTGAGCAAAAAAACAGCTTGGTAAACACGCCTTGTCACGTAAAATCCTAGAGTCGCTTAAAAAAGAAGCTTAAGTATATCAAACTAAATTAGTATCGCACCTGAACAAGATGCAGAAAAATGTAAAGATTTATAATTTTAGCGTTATAATTGCGCCATAAAATTAAGATTGAATAGTTAGGAGAAAACCAATGCCTTCATTTGATATTGTATCTGAAGTAGAAATGAACGAAGCACAAAATGCGGTAGATAATGCAAACCGTGAACTTGAGACTCGCTTTGACTTTAGAGGTGTTGATGCATCTATTGAGCTAAACGACAAAACAATTAAGCTAAAAGCTGAAGCTGATTCACAGGTTATGCAATTGTTTGATATTTTAGCGGGTAAAATTTCTAAGCGTGGTATGGATGTAGCGAGCTTAGAGTTACAAGATATTAGCCGTGCAGGTAAAAATGTTTTTCGTAACGTTGCGCTAAAGCAAGGTATTGAAAAAGATGTGGCTAAAAAAGTAGTAAAAGCCATTAAAGATTCTAAAGTAAAAGTGCAAGCGGCTATTCAAGGCGAGGAAGTACGCGTAACGGGTAAAAAGCGTGATGACTTACAAGCTGCTATGCAAGTAGTGCGTACTGCCGATTTAGGTCAGCCATTTCAGTTTAAAAACTTCCGCGATTAATTATAAAAGCCTTTTTGGGCGCTTTATAAATAAAAAGCCAAATAGCCGCGCAGGTTATTTGGCTTTTTTTATGAACGCGGCATCGTTTTTGTTTTTAATTGATTTTCTTTTTAGCTGTATAGACGTCCGTTGACATTTTTTATTAAACTCCTCACAATAGCGGCCTATTTTCAAGGTGCTTATTAATCTTTTCAATGGTTTGATTTTTTTAATAAGATAATCGGGAAGTTGGTGCGTTTTCATGATGACTACAATCCCAACACTGCCCCCGCAACGGTAAAGTAATACATAAAGCTATGTATTTACTGAGTCCGGAGACCGGCCTTGATGTAATCTTACTTAGTTCTTTGCGGTGGGCAAAGAAGGGGAACTTCATGTTAAAAAAAACAACTCTTGGCGTTGCAATTACTGCTGCGCTGTCACTATCTGTATCTGCTGCAGAGCAATCAATCGAAACCATTACGGTAACCGCTAATAAGTTTGAACAATCAATTACTAATGTATTAGCGAGTGTAAATGTTATAACTCGTAATGACATTGAAACCAGTAATGTTCGCGACTTACCAACGCTACTAACCACTCAAGTTGGGTTTCAGGTCAACCCTAACGGCGGTTTTGGTCAAAATGCCGGTGTTTCATTGCGCGGTACAGGGTCAGGTGATACGCTCATTTTAATAGACGGTGTACGCACCGGTTCGGCAACGCTTGGTCAAAAAGCATTAAGTAATGTGCCATTAAATAGTATTGAACGCATAGAAATAATTAAAGGTTCACGTGCAGCTATTTATGGCTCTGATGCGTTAGCAGGTGTTATTAATATTATTACTCGGGAGTCAGATAACCTTTCGGTCAGTGCTACGTTTGGATCTGACGCGTACCAAGACTACCAGATTGCTGGTTCTGTAAAAGCAGGCGATGTAACAACGGCTTTTAATGCAGGGTTTGAAAAGACGGACAACTTTGATGTACTTCAGGGCGCAGCACCCGATGAAGACGGTTTTGAAAATAAAAACCTTGGCTTTAAAGTAAACTACACCGACACACATTTCGGCAACTTTAAGTTACTAGGGCAATACAGCGAAGGCTTTGCTGATTACGACAGCCGCTTTAGTCCTGCCGATAGTACGATTGAGCGAGGGGATTTTAAAAATTACCAGCTTTCGGCTGGTTGGAATAAAGACTATAAAAATCAAACTCACAGCCTTGATATAGCATTTGCAACGGATGACTCAGACAATCGTTATGTTGATTTTTCTCAAGGGCCAACAACAAGTACGTTTGTTACTAAGCGCTCACAAATTGACTACAACGGCCAATACCGCTTAAACGACACGTTAAACATTAGTGGTGGTATTAATTGGTACAATGATGACGTATCACAAAGCTCAACCACGTTTGAAGTGCAAGAGCGCGATGTATTAGCTGTATTTGTTGGCGCATATTACGATGCGGATGAGTTGCTTGCCAATTTAACTGTTCGTCAAGATGACGATGAGCAATTTGGTAATGAAACAACGTACACAGCGGCAGCTGGCTATCACTTATCTGAAGACGCAACTTTCAGAATAAGCCAAAGCACGGGCTTTAAAGCGCCAACATTTAATGATTTGTACTTTCCTCTTTACGGCAATGCCAACCTTCAACCTGAAACGTCAGTGAATCGTGAGCTTGGCTTAAACGTCGACTTTGATACTGTACGTGTCGATGTCGCTATTTTTAGAAATGAAATTGAGGATAAAATTGATTATGACGCTAATTTTGCACTCACCAATATTAATGAGGCCCAATATGAAGGTGTTGAATTTAGTTTAGCCAATCAAATTTTGGGTTTTGATAGTAATGTGAATTTTGCTTACCTAAGTGCCGAAGATAAAGAAACAGGCGAAGCGCTTAGAAACGTTGCCAAACGAACCTTTAATTGGGAGCTTACAAAACAGTTTGGTGCATTTGATACAAGCATAGCAATGCAATATCGCGGTGAGCGAGCAGGGGCGGTTTCGCAATTGGGTTCGTATACGCTTTGGAATTTAGCAGGCAATTACCAAGTAAATGATGAAATTACGGTGTCGCTTCGTATAGAAAACGTATTCGATAAGGAATACAACGCAGTCGATTCTAACGCTGATTTTACAACAGGGCAGGTGTATTACTACAACACGCCAGAGCGCCGCTTTTTTGCTGGCATAGATTACCAGTTTTAAATAATCTAAATAAAAAGCTCGGTTTTACCGGGCTTTTTTGTGTTTTTACTCAGCTAAAAACTCTTTAAATACGGTTTCAAACTTATGTAATTTTGGTGCGATTAACATACTGCAATAACCCTGTTGCGGGTTTTCGTTGTAGTAATCTTGATGATAGTGCTCAGCAGGGTAGTAAGTTGTCACCGGGCTGACTTCGGTAACAATAGGCTCACTAACATGGGTTTGTAGCTGTTCAATCATAGTGTTAGTAAGCGAAAGTTGTTCGTCATTATGGTAGTAAACAACACTTCGGTATTGTGTGCCAATATCGTTACCTTGGCGATTTAATTGCGTAGCATCGTGCAGTGTAAAAAACATAGCGAGCAATGTTTCAAAGCTTACAATAGTGCTATCAAATTCAACTTTTACTACTTCGGCATGGCCCGTTGTACCACTGCATACTGATTTGTATGTTGGATTGTCAGTATTGCCACCGGTATAACCCGAGCTTACATCAGACACGCCATTTACACGCCTAAATGCTGCGTCAATACACCAAAAACAGCCACCACCAAAGGTTGCTACTTGCGTTGTTGAACTCATAATTATTCCTAATATTTGACAAAGGTCACGCAAAGCATAAAGCTTAGCGCCATAACAACAAGGTTACGACGCGTTAGCTTGCTTAGATCTCTTCAAGCGGTTTTTCGGCTGCTTGTTTATTAAGTTTTTGTTGTAAATATTCAGGCGATTGTGTGTTACGAGCAAGCGCATAATACGCTGCTGGCACAACAAATAAAGTAAGTAGCGTTGAAACAATAACCCCGGTAAATACCACAACACCAATTACCATACGGCTTTCAGCGCCAGGGCCTGATGCTAATACCAATGGCACTGAGCTCATAACCGTTGTTAGCGATGTCATTATTATTGGGCGTAAACGTTGTGTAGCCGCTTGTAATATTGCTTCGCTAAATTCTACACCTTTGTCGCGTAACTGGTTGGTAAATTCAACAATGAGTATCCCATTTTTAGCGCTTAACCCTATGAGCATAACAATACCAATTTGGCTGTAAATATTAAGCGTAAGTCCGGTAGACCAAAGGCCAAACATCGCGCCCATTAAACCAAGCGGTACTGTTAGCATGATTACAAATGGGTGCATAAAGCTTTCAAATTGCGCTGCCAATACCAAAAAGGTGACTGTTAGCGCTAATACAAATACGTAGGTCATTGCTGATGCGCCTTCGTAATAAAGCTGAGATTCACCTTTGTAGTCTATTGCGCCGTCAATGTCGTTTTCTTCTGCGGCAACATTATTTAAAAAGTTAAGTGCTTGTTCAAGTGTGTAACCATCGGCTAAGTTTGCGCTTAAGGTTATTGAGCGCATACGGTTGTAACGGTTTAAGCGTGAGGCCGTTGCTTCTTCTTTTAAGCTGATTAAGCTGTCTAGCGGAACAAGCTCACCACTGCGTGATTTAAGGTATATATTTGAAATATCGGTCGGGTTATTAAAGTCTTCTTTTGTACCTTTCAAAATGACATCGTATTCTTCACCTCTATCTATAAAGGTTGTCACACGACGCTGACCCAGCATGGTTTCGAGTGTACGACCAACATCAGACACAGACACCCCTAAATCGGCCGCTTTATTTTTATCAATGCTTACTAAAAACTGTGGAAATGTTTCTTTGTAATCATGATCGATTCTAACAAGGCCTGGGTTTTGTTCTGCACGTTTAATAATGCGGTCACGCCAATCGGCAAGCTGAGCATAATCATTACCTTGTAGAACAAATTCAATAGGGCGAGATGAACCGCCACCGCCAATACCTCGGCGCATAATAGCAAACGCACGTACATCGGTGACTTCGCGCATTTTGCCACTAATTTCATCCATTACTTCCCACGTAGAGCGCTTGCGTTTGTCCCAATCAGCCATACCAACAATAGCAACACCGCCGCTACCGCCCCAGCCAGGAACACGAACAAGCACACGGCTTAGCTCGCCAGACTCAGAGTAAGGCATAAGGCGTTCTTCAATTTTTGCCATATTGGCGGCATTATTTTCGTAGCTAGCACCCTCAGGCCCGCTCATCATAATGAAAAAGGTGCCGCGGTCTTCTTTAGGTGTTAGCTCTGATGGCACTTGCAGTAACAGTGAATAACTCACAAAACCCGCTAAAACTAAGCTGACTAACAAGCCCCATTTTTTGGTCATATTTGTTGAAAGTGAATTACGGTAACTGCGCTCTAATTTAGTAAACTGGCGGTCCATCCATTGGCTGAATTTATTAGGCTTGTCGGCGCTTTTT
This sequence comes from Pseudoalteromonas sp. 2CM32C, assembly GCF_023161925.1. Taxonomy (NCBI): domain Bacteria; kingdom Pseudomonadati; phylum Pseudomonadota; class Gammaproteobacteria; order Alteromonadales; family Pseudoalteromonadaceae; genus Pseudoalteromonas; species Pseudoalteromonas sp. 2CM32C. The sequence goes on from NZ_JALNTI010000003.1 coordinate 66,704, forward strand.
AGAACTTTTGAACACAATGCTGGTGCAAGCGTAAGCGCGGTCACACTTGAGAAAAAAACAGCTGCGCTTACAGCCATTGCAAATTCGGTGAATAACGCGCCTATCCGGCCATCCATAAATACTAAAGGAACAAACACCGAAATAAGCACAAGTGTAGTTGCTACAATTGCAAAGCCAACTTCTCGTGCGCCTCTATACGCTGCAAGTAATGGTGGCTCGCCAAGCTCTATGCGGCGGTGAATGTTTTCAAGCATTACAATAGCGTCATCAACAACTAAACCAATGGCAAGTACTAACGCAAGTAGTGTTAGCAAGTTGATTGAATACCCCATAGCGAGCAAAAACATAAAGCTACCTACCAAAGCTACCGGTACGGTAACAGCGGGAATAAGCGTTGCACGAATGTTGCCTAAAAACAAAAATATCACTAAAACAACTAAGCCCATTGAAATGGCAAGCGTGCTATATACTTCGCTAATCGATTCTTTAATGAATACAGACGAGTCGTAACTGTCTTGAATTGTTGTGCCTTCAGGTAGGTTTCGTTTGATTTTTTCTAGCTCACTTCGTGCGTTGTCTACCACGGTTAATGTGTTTGCTTTAGCTTGTTTTACAATACCCAGGCCAATCATGTTGCGGCCGTTACCACGGAACAAACTTTCGTCGTCGGCGGCCTCTAGTTGAACATCGGCTACTTCGCCAAGGCGAACTAAATAGCCATCTTCACCGCGTTTAATAACTAAATTTTTAAAGTCGCGCTGATCTTTGTAGCTTCGGGCCGTACGTACCGTAAAGTCGCGATCAATTGATTCAATTTCACCAGCAGGTAACTCAACATTTTCTGTGCGCAGAGTGTTTTCTATGTCGCTTGAAGTTATGCCGCGCGCAGCCATTGCTTGGCGGTTTAACCAAATTTTCATAGCGTATTGACGCTCGCCGCCAATTCGTACATTAGATACGCCATCCACAACGGCTAAGCGGTCAACAATAAAGCGCTGTGCATAATCAGAAAGCTGTAATGAGTCCATGGTTTCACTATTAAGCACAAACCATGCAATAGGGCTTTCATCACTGTTTGATTTAGATACCTCAGGCGGACGAACTTGCTCAGGTAGGCTGTCGAGTGCACGTGCAACACGTTCGCGTACATCGTTAGATGCTGCATCTATATCGCGGCTAATATTGAATTCAATAGTAATGTTTGAGCGACCATTACGGCTCGACGAATTAATACTTTTAATACCCTCAATACCCGATATACGGTTTTCGATAACTTGGGTTATTTTAGTTTCGATTATCTCCGCTGATGCCCCGGTATATGAGGTGCTAATATTTACAATCGGAGTTTCAATGTCAGGGTATTCGCGTAGCGGTAACATGCTAAATGCTACTAAACCAAAGGTTAGTAGCAATAAGTTAATTACAATCGCAAAAACGGGGCGTTTAACGCTAGTGTCGGTAATTTTCACGTATTACCCCTTAACGCTAACTTTACTGCCCGAGCGAATTTTAATCAGCCCTTCAGTAATAATTTGCTGGCCATCGGTTAAGCCTTCATCAATAGCTACCCAACCGTTATTTCTGCTTGCAACGTGTACTTCTATTTTGTTTGCTACGCCATCTGTAATTTTAAACACGTAGTGTTTATCTTGCAGTGGTATAACGGCCTTTTCTGGGACCATAAGTGCTTGGCTTGTACTTAACTCAAGTGCGGTATTTAGCAGCATGCCTGGACGTAATAAGCCAGATTTGTTGGCAAAACTAGCGGTTACTTCAATGCTGCGTGTAACGGCGTCAATACGCGAACTAATATGCGTGACTTTGCCTGTAAATGTTTGGCCAGGGTAAGCGTCATTTTGCGTTAATACTTTCATTCCAATGGCTAGTTGCGCTAAATATTTTTCAGGAACTTTAAAGTCTACTTTTATAATACTAATATCATCAAGGGTAGTGAGTATGGTTGCATTATTAACATAAGCGCCTATGGATATTTCGCGTTTTCCTAATAAGCCAGAAAAAGGTGCACGAATGGTCATTTCGCTTAACGTTGTTTTAGCACTTTCTAATTGTGACTTGGTTGCGTCTACGACAGATAACTGCTCTTCTAAAAGCGATTTAGCTGTAGACTGTGTACGTGATAGTTCTGTAAGGCGGTTAAGCTGACGCTTTTCTTCTTGTAAATTGATACTGAGTTCTTCAACGGCCAATTCTTCTTGTCTGCTTTGCAGTTGCACAAGTTTTTGACCTTTACTCACTAAGTCACCATCTTTGAAAAATATGTCGGTAACGTAGTCGTTTTGTGCGCTTTTGATATAAATAGCTTGATTTGCGCGTGCGCTACCAATTGCTTCTATCATTACAGCGTTTTCTTGCGAAGTTACTGTATGTGCAGAAACCTGTGTAGACATGTTAGAAAAATTAGCTTGTTCGCCATGGCTAGAGGGTAAGTATAAATAAACACTAAATATTAAAAGTAGTGTAATAATGAATGGAAAAAGAGCTTTGCCTGATTGTCTAGAGTACATCGTTTTCATACCTGAAAATTAATTATAAGTATTGTACGAAATAAGACCGGATAAAGTCTGTTATGTGTCTCATAATTTTGTGCGTTAAGCGTAAAAATAAGTAATATTAAATATGTGTACCGGTTTTTGTTTAATTAAAGCGATAAATATATGAATTTTAAAACATCTTGCAAGGCCTGTATGACAGCCAGGAAAGTGATTTTATGGGCTATTATTATGTTTATATTTTATATGGTTTTTTATCAATATGGATAAACATACTAAAAAGCGTATTAATTACCGTCCGAAAGGTGCACGCAATGGTATTGAAATATTAATAGTAGGCGCTATTGGCTTAGTATTTATTATGGCATTTAATTTACTAAGATCAGGCACTATTAGCATTGTTGAAATTTTTTTGGTCAGTGCCTGCCTTGGGGCTATTTTTGTGGGTTTTTTAAAAACCCAAGAACCTTATTACAGCTTAATTTTGAGCGAGTCTGCTATTGAATATAGGCATAAATATGGGGGCTGGTGTTTATCTCATAAAAACTTTCATTCTTGCGGTGTTCCAAAAGTAGAAAAAGGCTTTGAGTACTTAGAGCTAAACGCGGTTGGACTAAAACTAAATGATATTGATGAATTTCTAATGAGTATAACCCCTAGAATTGCGGGTAAATTACTTATAGAACAACGACACTTTTTTATGCAGGTTGTTCAAAATCATTGCAAAAATGGCAATTGCCCATCAGAATGGTTAGTAGAAGATACACAACATCGATCTGCGCGCGGAATTAGCTATAATGGTTTAATAGCAATGTTTGCAAACAGAACTAAGCACCTCAAGCTGCTAACAGGGTATGATTTATTACTACCTGCCAGTGTACTAGATACAGATATTTGGGCTTTTAGCGCTAATTTAAATAAGTGGAAGCGCGAGCCACATCAGTTTATAGCGTCGCAGCTTAAAGATTAAACTGCGACTGTAGGAAAAGACAATGAGCCAAGAAAGAGCCTTTTTAAAAAGTGGTCGTAATACCATAATACATAAAGACAAAAAACTTGATTTAGTGATTGTTAACGCTGAAAATCAGCCACGAATTAAAGTGACTCAAAACGGATTAGAGCCGTTTAAAGAGGAGCTACCAAAAAATAGACGCGACGCAAAAGACCGTTACCTAGAAATGGTATATATAAGCAGCGCTGAAGTATTTGGTGAAGAAAAACAGTTAGTATTTATTCAGTCGTTAGATGGTCGTGAATATAAAGTTGATTACAGCAAAGTTGGCACTAAATTGTTCGTTCGTATCCATCAAGACGCCTACATGTAAGCTTTAGTGGCACCTTTTTTGCTTGTGATTACCTCATGGTAATTATTTGACACACAAGGTGCTACGAATGAAAGCGTTAGCGTTAATCCCTCTTTTTTCCTGCATTTTTATTACAGCATGCGGCGGTGGCGGCGGTGGTGACAGTACCACAAATATTGAATCCTCTGTGAATGCTGGCACAGACATACAAGTAATCGAAAAAATTGATTTTACAATTACCGCCCAAGGCTCACCTGCTGACGGTACATTTACGTGGCAGCAAGTAAGCGGGCCAAGTATTGACGGCTTTCCACTTGAAGGCGCAGAGCAAACACTTACGGCACCGGATGTTAAAGCAGACAGTGAAATTGTACTAAGGGTCAGCTATCAAAGCACTGGCAATAGCACAGTAAGTGACGACGTTTTAATTTCGGTTAGCTCTAATAATCAGCTCCCTATTGCTGTAATAACACAAACAGCACCAGATACACTCCCTTCTGTATACCAAGATACCATTATACTGAGCGGCGTTGATTCCAGTGATCCGGATGAAAATGGGATGGTTAATAGCTATTTTTGGGAACTTATATCAGGCCCTGACTTAGATATTTCCAGTTTTGATGATTCAACATTAAGCTTTACTCACCCTTTATTAGAAGCAAACACGACATTACTTTGGCGTTTAACGGTTACAGACGATGAGGGTGGCGAAGCCAGTACTCAATTCACGATGAGCCTTAATAAAACCAATGAATTGGTTGCGGCAAATGCAGGGGATGATCAAAATGTTGAAGAATTTGATCAGGTAACATTAGATGCAAGCAATAGCGAAACAGTAACTGATACATATCAGTGTGAATGGCAACAATTAACTGGGAATGCCGAAACACTCAGCAATAGCAAACAATGTGTATCTAGCTTTTTTGCCTCCGATGTGGACACCAATACCACGCTTAGCTTTGAAGTAACCGTTACCGATTCGAAAGGACGAACCGATACAGATACTGTGTTTATTGATATATCGCCAAAGGCGCTTGGCCTGATAAACGATAGTGGTATGGGAGAATGTTACAACAATACGCAGCGCATAAATTGTGGCAGTGATGACTTTCCTGAGCAAGACGCAGAGCTCGGTCGAGATAGCTTTGCTAACCGCATAGATAAAGCAGGCATAGGTAATCTCGCGTTTGATTATACAAAGCTTAATCAGTTTGCCGACGAGGTGGATGACTCAAGTGAAGACTTTAGCTGTATTCGTGACAACGTCACAGGGCTTGTTTGGGAAGTTAAATCACCGTCGTCTGGTTCTTTACCAAACACAACGTTACGGGATGCACAAAACAGCTATTATTGGGACATTGGCGACACAACTACCGATGCAGACAGTTCAGCAAATACAACATGCCCTAACGATACAAGCTGTGGCCTACAAACCTATATAAATGAAGTTAATGCTATCGATTTTTGTGGGGGAACAAATTGGCGAGTACCCACGTATACAGAGCTTTTGGGGTTAATTGATTATGGGAAACAAGGGCAAAGCGTTTTAATTGACTTAGCTTTCTTTCCAAATATGCCAGAAGCGGGTGCTATCGATAATGTTAATTTACCTTATTGGACATCTCAAACTGCAGCAGATGGCACCAGTTTATCGCAAGCTTATATTATTGATATGAGCAATGGTAATGACCTTGCCTATCCAAAAGAGAACAACGCATATGTTCGTTTAGTCAGAAGCCGATAGGAGAGTGTTATGAAATTAAAATTATTAAATACGTTTATAGTTTTTGGCTTTAGTTTTAATGTAGCTGCGCAAACATGTTATGGCGGTGCTGACACAACAACCCCAACCGATAGGTTTACCGTTAATGCTGATGGTACAGTATCTGACACTGAAACTGGCCTAATGTGGCAGCGTTGTAGTTATTCTCAAACCTATAATACAGAAACATTAGTCTGCGAAGGGTCTACGCCTGCAGTGACGTGGCAAGAAGCTTTACGAGGCGCGACTAACGATACAACTGCAAATTATGATGATTGGCAGGTGCCTAATATTAAAGAGCTAGCCAGTATTTTAGAGCACAGTTGTACAGAGCCAAGCATAAATGAAGTTGTTTTTTTAGGCACTAAATCTCAAAACTATTGGTCTAGCACATCGGGTGTTAGCAGTATGAGTTCGGCCTGGGTGTATCAGTTTGACAGCGGGCTAAATAGTTTACGTCCTAAAACCAGTGATGTTTATTTACGCCTAGTTCGCTACGAAAAATAAAGACCAAATAAGTTTGATTAAAAAGCGTAGTTATTGGAGGTCACTTCTGTAGCTGCGCTTTTTTGTTTTTACATAAATTTACTTTATTTCAACAATAAAGCGCTTACAACGATGTTACTGTGCGCGTTTTTTTGCCATTATAGGCGGTGATTTAATTACGAAGGAACATCGCGGTGTATTTAAGCTATTTTGGCCTGAACGAAAAACCTTTTTCGATTTCGCCTAACCCTCATTATTTATTTTTAAGCGAGCGCCATAAAGAAGCCTTAGCACACTTAACCTATGGATTGGGTGAAGACGGTGGTTTTGTATTACTAACGGGCGAAGTAGGCACCGGAAAAACAACAATTACCCGCAGCATGCTAGAGCAATTACCTGAAAACACACAAGTAGCGATGATTCATAATCCTGCGCTGTCAGAACTTGAGTTGTTAGCCAGTATTTGCGATGAATTGAAAATTAGTTATGACGCACAAAATGCGACGCTTAAAAGTTTAACCGATATAATAAAAAAACACTTAGAGAGTAATAATAAGGCGGGTGGCCATACTATTTTAATTATTGACGAGGCACAGCTTCTTGCCCCCAATGTGCTTGAGCAACTTCGTTTATTAACTAATATAGAAACCGACCACAAAAAGCTATTGCAAATCGTGCTTGTAGGTCAGCCAGAACTTCAAGATTTACTAAAACGTAATGAGTTAAGGCAGCTTGCTCAACGGATCACCGCGCGTTATCACTTATTACCTTTAACACAAGGCCAAACAGTGGCGTATATCAAGCACCGGTTACACATTGCTGGGTGCGATAAAGGATTGTTTTCGATGGATGCAATGCAGATGGTTCATAAAATGACAGGCGGTATACCTCGCTTGATGAACCTAGTGTGTGAACGAGCTTTAGTGGGTACTTTTTCGAAGCAGCAACTTGTTGTAGATGCTGAAATTGTTAAACAATCTGCGCAAGAATCACTACCTTCTGACTTTGTTGCAACAACGAATAAGCCTGAGCAGTCGCCATCGATTTTAATTTATTGCTTTGCTTTCGGCGCTTTGTTTGCCGCAGGTATTGGGCTTTCCTTTATTTTATAGTTAGGTGATTTATGTCTTATTTATTAGATGCGTTAAAGCAATCTCAACAAGCTGATATGAGCGCCGAGCAATACGATTTACAGTCGGAGCAGTTAAAACAGCAACAAGCACTCGCTCGCTACCGCCGTATCGCCTTTGTTTTGGGGGGCAGCTTGGCGGCCTTTGTAACGGTGGCGGCCGGATTTAGTTTTGGTAAATGGGTCCAATCACCTGGCTCTGTTGAACCCTCAAATGTAGTTAGCACTCAAAGTAATGAACAAGTAACGACTGAGTTACAGACAGCAGCATTACCTGCCACTGAACAAGCTGAGGTGAATGTAAAGCCTAAACCTGAAAAAGCGCCAAGCAACACCGCAACTATTGAAGGGCAGTTAGTGCACGTGCAAACACCCACGGGTATTCAGCAAATGTTGTTAACACCAACTGGGCAGTATATTCCAATGCCATCAACAGGTGCAGCCAGTGGCATCCAACAAACTTTTAATCAACCTTCGCTTGTAAATACGCAAAATTATAATCAGCCAAACCAAGGTCAACTTAATTCAAATACACAGCTAACTTATAACCAAGGCGGTTTTGAACAAACTCAAAGTACGTCGTCAGCAACTATTGATATGAGTAAATATAAAGTGTTGGGTAAGCCAATTAGTGGTGTAACGCAAGCTGAACCTAAAAGTGACCCTGAGCTTGATGCTGTGCCAACTACACTAAAAAATGCGTTTGCGCAGGCAGTGCAAGATGTCGATAAAAACCAAGATTATGAGGTAACTCAGGCCTCTAAATCGTCATCTCGAGTAGAGCCTGTAGAATTGTTACCAGATGGCCTACAAGCCATGCTACCTAGCATAAAGTATCAAGCACATATCTATTCATCAAGTGCAGATAAACGCTGGATAAAGTTAAATGGGCGAGAGCTTCACGAAGGTGAGAGCATTGGTGCATTAATGGTAAAAGAAATTACACCTGAGCAAAGCGTAATAGATTTTGACGGTTACGAGTTTAGTTTAAAAGCCTTGCAGGATTGGCCAGAGTAACAAAAAGTATAAGCTCAATGAGTAAGTAACATTGAGCCTATATTGACTATTTAAGGTAATACAGAGTTTTTGTAAAAGCGCTCTAAATCAATGTTGAAGTCGCTGGCTTTTACGGTTGTTTCGAGTGAGTCTTCAATTCGCTTGTTCGACAAATCAATATCGAGCACTTCTGTATAACGACTGTGCTTCGCACTATAAAAGGTTTTAACAATCGGCTTTAATGGCATCGCGGGATTACTTTCTGTCACAAGCCCGACTTTCTGGCTTGAAAGCTTCACTAATGTGCCTACAGGGTGAATTCCAATACACTGAATAAACTTAGTTAGCAACTCGCCGTCAAAGCTATTAGGGCAGCCATCTTTTAATATTTTAAATGCCTTAATGGGTTCCATGCCCGATTTATAAACTCGCTCTGCTGTTAGGGCGTCGTATACATCTACAATAGAGGCCATGCGAACATACTGGCTTATTTCATTTCCTTTTTTACCAAAAGGGTAACCAGTTCCGTCTATGCGTTCATGGTGCATGCCTGCAATATCTACAGCAATACCAGTTAAACCTGACTCTTCCAAAATTTGTTTAGAGTAAACCGCATGCTGCTTCATTATTTCAAATTCGGCTTCGGTTAAGCGCCCTGGCTTATTGAGGACTTCATCTGGCGTTTTTATTTTACCAATATCATGCAGCAGCGCACCTGTGGTGAGCTCTACAATAATGTTTTTTTCAATATTAAGGTGCTTTGCAAAAATCCCCATTAAGATAGATACGTTTATAGAGTGCTCTAGTAAGTAAGCATCTTTTTGGCGCATTTGCGTGAGGCAGGCTAGGGCGTCTTGGTTTCTAAAAACTGAATCCATAAAACCAGTAGCAAGCTCTCTAAATGGAGCAATATCAATGTTCAGGCCGGACTTTATATCTTTAAATGCTTTTATTTGCAGCGTTTTAGCTTCGTCATAAAGCTTTTTAGCTTTATTCATTTCTTGAGCTGCATTATGCGTTTTTTGCCAAGGATCGCGTTTTATTTTTGTGGCAGGTGTTTTGGTTTGTTCTTTTTCAGGTACTGTTTTGGTGAGTGTTTTATCTGGGTCGATTTCGACTTCTAAAATACCCGCTTTAATAAGCTTATCAATACTCGTTTGGGTTTTTACCCAGCCTTGGCTTTTTATTTTTACTCTGCCAGTTTGTTTTGTGACGCTTTGCACAAACATACCAGGGAGTAATTTAGAAACAGGGAGCTTTTTCAATTTAACTACTTAACTAATAAATCTATATTGAAAATAGCAAACTTTACGAACTTTAAATAGAAAAAAGGCACCAAAAGATGCCTTTAATAAACATTATAAGTAATTAGTATTAGCTTAATTAATCATCATCTTCAACTAAGGTCATCAAGGATGTATTACCACCTGATGCCGTTGTATCTACACTAATTGTTTTTTCAGTAATGAGACGCTTGATTAATGTGTCGTAATATTCAGAACTGATCACAGGTAATATAGCGCCCTTACGTTGTGCAAGTTGCTGGCTGAAGTAACCTAAACGCGACGAACGCGCTGCAACAACTGCACCTGCTAAATGAGGGTGACCCAAAATAGCTTGTAACTGATTAGGTTTAGCTACCTGAAATACCCCTTCGGCAACACCTGTGGCAATAAACTTCTCTCTGAATGCTTCAGCTTCTTCGTAAAACATTTCAGAGGCAACTGTAATTACCGTATTACCCGCAGCTAATGCAGTGATAATAGATAACGCCCAAAAGTTAAAAGAGGTACTCTTATCTGCATAACAAACAACACAGCCGCGAGCTTCTAAGTGAAGCGTGTTAGACTCACCCGTTGGCCCAGGCAATGTTGTAAATTTACGCATGTGCTTTTCAAGGCGGTTTAGCTGTGCACGCGCATCGGCTAGCGTTAAAGCTAAATCGTCAGCAAGGTCATCAATAATTTCAACCGTAGCAATTTTGGCTAGTAGCTGACGAACAGCAGATACACGATCGTTTAGCGGGGTTGCTCGCCAAATTTTTTCATCGCGCATTGAATTAGCCATTAGCTTTTCTACTTGAGCATTTGCGCCACTGTAGTGGTGTAAATCAAGCTCATCTGGCGTTAGGTTTGTCATTTGTACGTTTTCTGGCGATGCTTTTTCTTTCACCAAACGTTGTAGATAGTTAGGGCCACCGGCTTTAGGACCCGTGCCCGATAGGCCTCGGCCACCAAATGGCTGCACACCAACAATTGCGCCTATCATGTTACGGTTTACGTATACATTTCCCGCACGAGACATTTTAGCAAGATACTCGCAACGCTCTTCAATACGTGAATGCACACCCATTGTTAAACCGTAACCTGTATTGTTTATTTGATCAATTACGTCATCAAGTTGATTCGCTTTGAAGCGAATAATATGAACACATGGACCAAATACTTCGCGCTTAAGTACAGAAAGGTCTTTTATTTCGTAAAGGCGTGGCGCAAAGAAGTACGCACCATTTTCACTGTTGTCCGGAATTTTACATTCGTAATGAAGTGTTGCGTTGCCTTTTAAATACTCAACATGGTTTGTTAAGTTTTTAAGTGCTTTTTCATCGATTACAGGTCCTACATCGGTAGATAACAATGATGGATCGCCAATGTGTAATTCAGCCAAAGCACCTTTAATCATTTCAATGATGCCGTCGGCTACGTCTTCTTGAATAAACAATACACGTAGAGCTGAACAGCGCTGACCAGCGCTTTGGAAACCAGAACTTATAACATCATCAACTACTTGCTCAGGCAGTGCTGTTGAGTCAACAATCATACAGTTTTGACCACCTGTTTCGGCGATTAATGGCACTTGTATGTCGTTTCGTGCTGCAAGCGTTTGAGAAATTAATGTGCCGGTTTCAGTTGAACCTGTAAACATAACTGCTTGAATGCGTTCATCAGGAACAATTGTTTTACCCACTTCACTACCGCGTGCGATAACAGGTTGAACAACGTGCTCTGGTAAACCCACAGATAGCATTAGTTCAATTGTACGCAGTGCAATTAAGCTTGTTTGTTCAGCCGGTTTGGCAATAACAGTGTTACCCGTAACAATGGCAGCAGCCACTTGGCCTAAAAATATAGCGAGTGGGAAGTTCCATGGACTAATACACAGAATTACACCCCGTGCTTCAAAGCGCTCATCTTCTGAGAGTTCTTCGGCTCGTGCAGCGTAGTAACGACAAAAGTCGACTGCTTCACGTACTTCGTCTATGCCATCTTGAGCTACTTTACCCGCTTCTTTGATACAAATAGCAACGAGCTCGTCGTGATGACGTTCTAAAATATCAGCAATGCGGCGTAATAAATTAGCGCGGTCTTTAACCGGTGTTTGCGACCATGACTCAAACGCTGCTTCTGCATTAGCAAGTAGTGTTTTCATCTCATCGCCGCTTTGTAGTTTTACATGGCCGATGATTTCTTTATGGTTTGCTGGGTTTTTAACAGCAAGTGATCCATCAGGGACTTGGCTTTGATCTATTAGGTGCTCGCTAAACCAGTTGTCTAGGTTGTCTTTAAACGGGGTAATTACGTTTATATCGGTTAAATCCATGCCTTTAGAGTTGGCGCGTTCTTCGCCGTATAAATCAATTGGCATTTTAATTTGCGTGTTGTATTTGTTGCGGAGCCCTTGCAGCGTTTCTACCGGATCTGGCAGCAGTGTTTCTACCGGTTTAGAGGTATCAACTATGGCATTTACAAACGATGAGTTTGCACCATTTTCAAGTAAACGACGCACAAGATACGCCAGTAGGTCTTCGTGTTGGCCAACGGGAGCGTATACACGACACTGAATTTTCTCTGCATTTACAATTTGGTCAAATAATGATTCACCCATGCCGTGTAAACGTTGGAATTCAAATCCGGTGTTATCGCCTTTAGCCACTTCTAGAATAGTTGCTGCAGTGTATGCATTGTGCGTTGCAAATTGTGGGTATAGCACATCACGTGCTTCTAGCATTTTAATTGCACATGCTTTATATGATACGTCGGTTGTCGCTTTTCGGGTGAATACAGGGTAGTGATCTAAACCATCTTGCTGTGTAGTTTTAATTTCAGTATCCCAATATGCGCCTTTAACTAAGCGCACCATTAGTTTACGACCTACACGTGTAGCAAGCTCTGTTAGCCACTCAATAACAAAAATCGCACGTTTTTGATACGCTTGAACAGCTAAGCCAAACCCTTGCCAGCCATCTAAATCTTTATCGCTAAATACGGCTTCGATAATATCCAGTGAAATATCTAAACGGTCAGCTTCTTCTGCATCAACGGTAAAACCAATGTCGTACTGTTTTGCAGCCAGAGCAAGCTCTTTTAGCTTAGGTACAATTTCAGCCATTACACGGTCTTTATGCGTAAATTCATAGCGCGGATGAATAGCAGAAAGCTTTACAGAAATACCTGGGCTTTTAATAGGGCCACGGCCATTTGCCGCTTTACCAATTGAGTGAATGGCATTCATATAGCTGTCAAAGTAGCGTTTAGCATCTTTACTTGTGCGCGCGCCTTCACCCAACATATCGTAAGAATATACATAGCCTTTTTGCTCTGTGTCGGCAGCACGTTCAATTGCTTCGTTTATGGTACGACCCATAACGAATTGCTTGCCCATAATTTTCATTGCAAAGTTTACAGACTTACGAATAACAGGCTCACCTAAGCGACCAATGGTTTTTTTAAGCATACCAAACTGTTGGTCTTTGGTTTTATCTGTGTAGTTAACCATTTTACCAGTTACTAATAGGCCCCAAGATGATGCATTTACGAATAAAGAGTCGCTACTGCCTAAATGAGAGCTCCAATCACCTTTTGCTAACTTGTCGCGAATAAGGGCTTCTTGGGTTTCTTTGTCTGGTACACGAAGCAACGCTTCGGCTAAACACATCAACACTACGCCTTCTTCACTTGAAAGCGAGAATTCATTCAGTAGCGCATCTACACCGCCTTGACCATCTTGTTCTTTACGAATGTTTAAAACAATTTGGCGGGCTCTTTCCCAGGCACGGCTTCGTGCTTTAACGCCTACTTCTGCAAGCGGTAAAATATGATCGATAACCGCATTTTCGTCTATGCGGTAAAAGTCACGGATTTTTTGTCTTATAGGACAGTCAGTTGTTAAATCGCCGTTGAATAACATAAGCAACCCTTAGCAGTGTTAAGATTTAAAGTAAATTTAATTACCAATAAAATACCAGTGATATTGAGAGTGCATTCTAATTAAAATTCAGCAGAATATGCTGGTTAAATTTGTCGATTTACGATAATTTACAGGGCATAAATTTAACTTATCCGCATAAAATTCTGTATGACAAATCCAAATAGATTACGCATGCTAGATCGCATTGATTTAGCAATTTTAGACGTTTTGCAAAAAAACGGCAGAATTTCTAACGTTAACTTAGCAAAACAAGTTAATTTAAGCCCAAGCCCATGCCTTGATCGCGTAAAGCGATTAGAGCAAGAAGGCTATATTGAGGGTTATTATGCTAAATTAAGCGAAGCTAAGTTAAACCAAAGCTTAGTGGCTCATGTTCAAGTGTCGTTGGTTACCTCAAATACTGCTGTATTTAAAGTATTTAAAGAACACATATTAAAAATGGAACAAGTTGTAGAATGTGACATGGTTGCAGGCGGTTACGACTACTTATTAAAAATACGTGTATCTAACATGGAAGAGTACAGGCAAGTGTTGGGTGACTTAGTTGATATCCCCGGTGTAGGCACACACCATACTTATATGGTTATTGAAAAAGTAAAAAAAGACAAAGGGTTATTAATCGAAATTTAATCCCACCTATTTAAAGCATACAAAATAATGCTTGTATGCTTTAGTATTCATAGTTGCCCAACTTCTTTCCCTTTTGTTTTCTAATACCTTAATTTCATACTTTTAATTTATATAAAAATAAATAGTACTGCCTTTGTTTTGCCCATACAATGCGCAAAATAGCATGCACATCTTTAATTAAAGTACCGTTTTTTCTGCAATTTTTAATTGGGAAGGTAAACTGTAAATAATGTGCTTTTTAATTTTAAGGTTTTTTTAATGATTGAGTATCCGGTAGATCAGCTTCCACAACTCATAAACGACTTACTGCAATGCGACACCACAGAACGTAAGAATAAACTGTTGATCGACGCACAAAGCACACTTTCTACAGAGCATCTATCTTTATTGTTTGAAGCAATACCCAAAGAGCAGCGACTCGAAATTTGGCAATTACTTGACGAAGATACACAGCATGAAATTTTTGTAAATTTAAGCCCTGACAGTTGTTTATGGTTACTGCAAACACTTGATGACAGTGATGCATTTAAATTACTTGATGAAGTAAATGTAGAAGAGCTACTCGAATTAGAAGAAGTTATACCAGAGCGATTTGTCGACTATGCAAAAAAGCAGCTAGATGAAGCGCAAACCAAGCAGTACGATTTAGCACAGCAATACCCACCAGAACAATTAGGTCACTGGCTAGGTTTTGATATTTTAAAGGTGTCTGACAAGTTAACAGCTGGTGGTGCAAAAAAACTTTTATTCAAAGGTGTACCGCAATACAGCGAAGTTATTTATTTAGTGACCCGCAAAGGCAGTTTAATTGGTGAAGTGGCCATTAACGATCTTATCAAAGCACACGATAACGATAATTTAATGACACTGGCAAATCATGATTTTTCATCATTGCATGCAGACGATGATTTATATGAAGCTGCTGAAGTCGTAATTCACTCTGAGCAAATGGCTATGCCGGTTGTAAATTCAGATAATAAATTATTAGGGCGATTAACAATTGCCTCTGCTTATGAACTTCGCCAAGAAATAACCGATGAAGCCACCGCAAAGGCCGGTGGTTTACGAGAGGACGAAGATTTATTTGCCAGTGTACGAAAAAGTGCCAAAAACCGTGGTATTTGGCTAGGTATAAACTTGGCCACTGCATTTTTAGCATCGTGGTTCATTGGTTTATTTGGCGCCACTATAGAACAAGTGGTTGCTTTAGCGGTGCTTATGCCGGTTGTAGCCTCAATGGGAGGAATTGCGGGTAGTCAAACATTAACCGTTATCGTGCGTGGTTTGGCTTTGGGGCAGGTGACTGATTCAAACCGCAATGCGTTACTTAAAAAAGAACTAAGAGTCGGGGCTGTTAACGGTTTAGTGTGGGCATTTGTAATTGGTTTACTCACCTACTTATGGTTTAACGATTTGATGTTAAGTGTAACGATTACAGTCGCTATTTTATTAAACTTAGTAGCGGCCTCGCTCGCGGGCGTTGTAATACCATCGATTTTAGACAAAATGAAAATAGATCCAGCGTTATCTGGCTCTGTTATTTTAACAACGGTTACCGACATTGTTGGGTTTGTGACCTTTTTAGGTTTAGGCAGTTTGTTGCTGCTATAAACTTTTTAACAGGAAAATAAAATGACGTTTGATGTCATGATTTGGTGTGCTATTGCTCTGTGTATTTCGCAATCGGCAATATTTTCGGGCTTGAATTTGGCGTTCTTTTCGTTAAGCCGATTACAGCTTGAAATGGAAAGTTCAAAAAGAAACGAAGCGGCAATTAAGGTTATGGCACTTCGTAACGACTCTAACTTTTTACTAGCAACCATTTTGTGGGGTAACGTGGGTATTAACGTTTTACTCACGTTGCTCTCTGATTCTGTATTAATGGGCGCTAGCTCGTTTTTATTTTCAACGATTGCGATTACGATAATCGGTGAGATAACACCTCAAGCTTATTTTTCTCGTAATGCATTAAAAATGGCGAGTATGCTTTCGCCATTAATAAAGTTTTATCAAGTTTTGTTTTATGTTGTTGCTAAACCAACGGCCTTGGTACTTGATGCATGGCTGGGCAAAGAAGGTATTACCTATTTTGCTGAAAGCGAGCTTAGAGGAATAATACGTAAACACATTGAGGCAGAAGAAGCTGATGTGCAACATGTTGAAGGTATTGGTGCACTTAACTTTTTTAGCTTAGACGAAATCAGTGTAACTAAAGAAGGGGAAATAATTGATCCAGATTCTATAATCTCTTTACCTACTAAACTTGATTTACCTATTTTTCCTGAACTGACATTATCAGCCGATAATGAGTTTTTACGTAAATTACACAAATCGGGCTATAACTGGGTAATTTTGACTAACAACGATGGGTGGCCGTTATTAGTGGTTGATGCAGATGGTTTTTTACGGTCAGCATTATTTGAGCCAGATATTTTTGACCCTTACCATTTTTGCCACAGACCTATTATTGTAACGGATGAAACACTGCGTTTAAGTGAGGTTATTTTAAAAATACGCGCAAATCATTCGCTCGATAAATCGTTTGATGGTGCTATTGATCACGACGTTGTGCTGGTATGGGGTGATGAGAAGCGTATTATTACTGGTGCTGATATATTCGGTCGTTTATTAAAGGGAATGAATGCGCCAAAGTTAGAGATGAACGAAAATAAAGAAGTACAGCCGCTGGCAAAATCGTAAGTTAATCTATTTTTTTATAGTTAAGCCAGTGCTATATATGCATAGCTCAATATTTGATATGCGAATAAAAAAGCCGCTAATAGCGGCTTTTTTATTGAACAACATTTATTCAATTAATTTATGCCCAGCCTTCGTAACGCTTACGGCGCGACAAAACAATGGTTAAAATAATTCCCAAAAACAACCCTAAAAATGCAATCGCACCGCCGTAGGTAAGTAGTTGTCGTTTTTCTTTTGAACTAGCGGCTTCTTTTTGCGTGCGTTCTTGCGCGAGTGTTGTTTGCAGGCTTGTAATTTTCGCAGATAATTGCAGGTTTTGATCGGTTAAAGTTTGGTTTTGTTTTTGTAGCTGTGGCAGCTCTATTTGAGCAAGGCGTAAATTTTCCTGCATGGTGCTCATTTCGCTGCTTAAAGCTTGGTATTGCTGATGTAACCCAGGTGTAGTAGAGATAAATTTAGTTTCAATCCAACCTTCACGGTCTTTGTCGTCTTTTATTTTAATGAAGCCGTTTTCTTCGCTAGATAGTACGGTTATTTTTGTTCCTGCGTCTACAGAGCCAAGTAGTCGATAATTTTTGCTCGCGCCTGAACGCATAAATGTATACAAATTATCAATAACGTAAGCGGTATTTGCATCTGATGAGCTCGCTGTTTGTGCTTCATCTTGTGCGTAGCTTATAAACGTAGTGGCTGTTAAAAGTAGCCCGAATAAACAATGTTTTAGCATTTATCTACCTTGTTGTTCTTACTGAGTCCGTTATGAACATGGTTTTTTAATTCACATATAATGCAAGATAGTAGGGATTTAGCCTTTTAAAAGCAAGGCTGATATTGTAACCCTGACATGATTAAAGCACTTAATAAGCCTAAAAAATTTGCATTGTTAGAGCGCTTTGTTTATTTTGACCACTTATTTATTTTAAAGGTAATCCGCAGACCGAATGGATACTGAGATAGAACTGAAATTTTTGGTATCAGATGCCGTTGTTCCACTGATCCCCTCACTAATTACTCAATTTGCTAAAACGGTTATAAATAAACCATCGCGTAGTTTGCAAAATGCCTATTATGATACGCCAAGCCGTGAACTACGAGCTCTTGATATTGGCTTTAGAACCCGTTGTTCTGACAATCAGTGCGAACAAACTATCAAGCTTGCCGGCGAAGTTGTAGGGGGCCTTCATCAGCGCCCAGAATATAACTTACCTATTGATTCCAGCCGCCCTAATTTAATGGCGTTTAGTGCTGATATTTGGCCACATGGCATGCAAGTAGATGCAATTTCACAAAATTTGTACCCTATTTTTAGCACTAACTTTATTCGCCGTACGTGGTTAATTGAAACGCAAGCTGGTGCAAAAATTGAAGTGGTGCTTGATAAAGGCGAAATTGCGGCCTCGGGTCAAGTTGAGATGATCAGCGAGCTGGAAATAGAATTAATTGAAGGCAGCCGCAATGAGCTGTTTGCTTTGGCTGATATTTTAGTTAGCCAAAACTGTATTCGACTCGGTTTGTATTCAAAAGCAGCACGCGGCTACCGTTTAGCCGACGACAATCCGCTTAAGCCTAGTAAGTCGATTGGCTTTGTTAAGCTTCCTCGTTCTGCAACTCAAGAAAGCGCTTTAAAAGAAGCAATGAACTTTGGTATTCGGTTTGTGCAAAAGCATGAGCAGTGTTATTTCGATAAACCGAGTTTAAAAACCTTAAAAAGGGTGACTGATGGTATTAGTTTAATTCGCCATACTTTTTGGTTGTTTGACGATATAGTTTCTAAAGACAGTACCGAACAGCTTCGTACCGAGCTTAAGTGGCTTTTGAGTGAGTTAGCATGGGTAGAAAATGCAATTCAGTTAAAAACTTATACGTCAAAACGCCATGCATTTTATAAAAAAATAAATGCGGCGCCAGCTTTGGCGCAAGTTATTAACGATTTAAAAGAGCTGCAGCCTAGTATTGATGACATTAATGCGCTTTTTCATAGTGCTCGTTATAATCGTTTATTGCTCTCGTTAACAACGTGGTTGATTGACAAGCAATGGCGAAAAGATTGGGGGCAGGTAGAGCTCCAAGCTGCAGAAAATCCAGTGTCTTCTATTGCTGAAAGATTGTTTAATAAAGATTGGAAAAACCTGCATCAATTATTGCCTAAAGAGCAAACGCTTGGTGTAGTTGACTACCTTAATTTACGAATGCAGCTTGAAAACAGCTTGCTAAGTGGTAATTGCTTAGGATCGATGTTCGATAAAGAAGAACGTCTTGAGTTTAGGTTGCCGTGGTTAGATATTTCGCATGGTGTTTATGAACTCAGTACCCTAGAGTACTTAAAGCAATTATGCGCAGGTCAAGACGATGAGCAACTTGCAAAAATTCAATCTTGGCTGGAGCAAAAGTCTGAATATTTAGTCAGTGCAATGGAGCAAAGTAGACTTGCTTCGTATGACATAGCGCCTTATTGGCAAAAATGATGATAAAGCACTTTTGTAAGTTAACCCCTATGCAAAAGTGCATTAGTTTATTAATTATTTTGTTAAGCTTTAATACTTACTCTGAGCCCCGTTGGCAATTATACAAAAACGAGCAAGGAGTAAACATTGAATATCAGGAATTCTCTGATGATACGTTTATTGTAAAAGGTCAGCTTAATATTGAAGATGTAACAGCCAATGACTTTTTAGATTTATTAAGTGATACGCGTATTGCTTCAAGCTGGCTTGAAAACACGTCTAAAGTACGTGTAATTAAAGCTTTAAGCCCTTCAGAAAACCTTGTTTATAGTTATATCGACTCCCCTTGGCCAGTGGCAAACCGTGATGCCGTTACCTATTCGTGTTACTCAAGACTCTCCCCTCAGCAAACCAAGCTTTCTATTGAATCGCGTCCTAAAGAGTTACCATTAACTAAGCGGGTAGTTAGAATAAAAACGCTAAACGCACATTGGTTACTTACACAAAAGGGCGAAGATTTAAATGTTGAGTATCAGGTTTACGCTTTACCAGGGGGAAATATACCAACGTGGCTATACAATAAAGTGGGTCTTAAAAGTACCTTCAAAACGCTCGTTAATTTACGGACAATGTTAGAAACTAAAAGCTACACCGCAATCGAACCGGTTATTAAAGTTGGAAGTTGTAATTTACGCGAACTAACCGTTAAATAAGTTATTGTAAAACTGGAAGGTTGTTCACCTATAAATGACTCAGGTACGCCATTTATAGGTGGTTGATCAATATTTTAATATTTGGCTGCTTTAGAATCTTTAGGCAGTGAGTTTTGTATAAACTCCCTTAAGTCGTTATTTGAGCTTTCTAAATCAGCATGGCGAAGGTACATCATGTGCCCACTTCTGTAGCCTTTAAAGCTTAGACGGTCTTTCATTTTTCCACTTGGGTCTAATTGCCACATTGTGTATTTGGCATCAAAGTAATTAGTTGCACCATCGTAATAACCCGCCTGTACCATTACATTCAAGTAAGGGTTTTGAGCCATCGCAAGACGGAGGTTTTCACCAGTATTATTGCCACTTCTATCCCAAGGATGAACGTTGCCAAATAAGTTATATTTGATGTCAGTTTTATAGTTTAACTCCTCGCGTAGGTAGTAATTAATCGCTGGCGTAAAGGAGTGCAACCATGAAGTCAGCTCTGCCCAGTAATCAGGTGAGTCACCAGCATCGCGTTTGTCTATACCAAGGTAGCGAGAGTCTAAACGGCCGACTGTTTGTCCTCGGTCACGCAATAATTCCTTCCAAAAGTATTGTGTAGGGATATCGAGGTTGTTTTGATCGACAAAGGTTTCTGAAAGGCCTGCATACTCAGCCATTTTTTTAATAATACGACGCTTTTCGTCTTGCGCTAAAAAACCGCCCTTTGCTAATGCGGGTATTAGTTCATTTAAAGTAAACTGCTCAACTTCAGGAAGGAGTTCATCTAAGTCCTTTGCTTGTAAGTCGGCGATTAGTGCTTTGTGATACCACGCTGTGGCTGCAAAATACGGCAAGCGATTTGCCGCTTTAACGGGGCCTTCGCGTTTGATACCAATGTCTGTTGGTGACACTAATACAACACCGTTGATATACATCCATTGGCTATTTTGTAATTCATGTGCAAGGCCTGATACGCGTGTTGTGCCATAACTTTCGCCAATTAAAAACTTTGGAGAGCGCCAACGCTCTGTTCTATTTACAAAAGTATTTAACCACTCGCCAAGGTATTTAATGTCGGCGTTAACACCAAAAAACATGTCTTTTTGTTGAGCTTTAGAAAGCATTTCGCCTTTTTCGTTTTCAATAACTCGCGAATAGCCAGTATTTACTGGGTTTACGTAAACAATATCGGCAACATCAAGCACAGAGTAAGGGTTGTCTTTTACACCATAGGGCTGAATAGGATAGCCTTCATCATCAATTTTTAATACGCGAGGGCCTGTGTAGGCTAAGTGCATCCAAACTGAGGCTGAGCCAGGGCCACCATTAAAAGAAATGAGCAACGGGCGTTTGGCTCTATCATCAACTTTATCGCGCGTGTAATACGTGTATTGTAGTGTAGCAACGGCATCACCTTTGTTGTCCCATACGGGTTGAGTGCCTGTGGCAACCGTATAATTAAAGCGTTGACCATTAATTTTAGCTTTGTGTTGGGTGACTACTTTACTGTCTACATCAATACGGCGTTGATTATCAGCATCAGCAAGCGGGCTGAGCATTAATGCAAAAACCGTGATTGGTAAAATACGACTAAGCTTCATGGGGAGTCCTTATTATATTTGATAATGTATTAAAGATAAAAATAAGTAAAATAACAAAAGTAATGAGACTAGCTGCCGATATTATTGGTTGAGTTAATTAACATAAGCCGATAAGTAAAATAATCAGTTATTTATGGTGTAAATTTTTGTTTAATTATTTAGCTAAGAATTAAAATCGGGTATATTTGCCATCATGCTTGTTTTTATTACAATTATTGATTTACAAGCTGGTTAATGGAATGTGCTTTAGTATTTAAAGCGTTAAATAACAATGGCTCTGGGATGTTTTTTATTTACTTATTTTTGCTGCTTAAAGTGTGGTACCAGTAAGTTTTATTATTTTGTGTTTGCAGCAGATGTTGCAAAAATAATGAGAACAAAGAGAAGGTCTATGCAAAGAGTATTAGTGGTTGAAGACAGTAAAGTAGTCCAGCAGGTTTTACGCCACTTAACCGCCCAGTATTTAGATGTTGCCGTTGATTTTGCCTGGTCATTAGCTGAATGCCAGGAGCACGTAGAAAAGTATGACTATTCCCTAGCACTTGTTGACTTAACTCTCCCCGATGCCCCAAATGGCGAAGTTGCCAAATATACACTTTCTAAAGCAATTCCTACGGTTGTGCTTACATCAAAGATAGACGAGTACAAACGTCAGCAAATGCTAGAAGATGGTGTGGTAGATTACGTTATAAAAGATAACCGTGATTCTTATCATTATGCCGTTAAATTGGTTTCTCAACTTTTAAGAAACCAAGGTTGTAAGGCATTAATTGCGGACGATTCTATGTTGAGTCGTTCGTTAATGAAGCAAATGCTCGAAAAGCAATTGTTTGATGTAAGCACCGCGAATGACGGCCAGCAAGCGCTTGAAATATTAAAAGCTGATCCAGATATAAAGCTGCTAATGACCGATTACGCCATGCCAACAATGGATGGCTTTGAGCTAGTTAAAGCAGTTCGTAATTTTAGAGGCCGAGACGATTTAGCTGTAATTGGTTTATCTGGAGCGGGCAAGCACGGTTTATCAGCACGCTTTATAAAATATGGCGCAAACGACTTTTTGACTAAACCCTTTATGAATGAAGAGTTTCATTGCAGGGTGTTGCAAACAATGGAGCAGTTATCACTGATTGCAGATATCAAAGAAAGTGCTTTTAGAGATCACTTAACCGGTTTATACAATCGACGTTATTTTTATCAATATGCTGAAAAGTTATTAAAAAATCAAAATCAAAATAATACGCTAGCGCTACTCGACGTAGACTTTTTTAAAAATATAAACGATACATTTGGTCACGAAGGCGGCGATCAGGCGCTTAAGCAGGTTGGGTCTCTTATTCGCTCAACTTTTGCAAAATTTACTGTAGCAAGGGTGGGTGGTGAAGAATTTGCCATTGTTCTACCTGATATCGATTTAGCCAGAGCACGCGAATATTTAGAAGCGTTTAGAAAAAAAATGGCGAGTTACGATTTTTCTATTAGTGACAAGTCTTGCACGATAACAGCGAGTATTGGGCTTGCAGAGTTTCAAAATACCAATTTAAAAGATGCAATGCGTGTTGCCGATAAAGCGTTATACGAAGCAAAAAGCAAAGGCAGAAACTGTATCGGGTAACTGTTTATATTATAGCGCAATTTGGGGGTCGTTTTTATATGTGCACCAATGTAGCTGAGTTGTTAAAAAAACGCACCTAAATGGTGCGTTTTTTTTATGGTGAGTTTAGTTTTAAAGATTAAGTTGTTGTTTTTAAATTAAATTAAATAGTGGCACAAAGGTTGGATTATGTTACCCAACAGGATAACAATAAAGAGTCCGAGGGGGCCGCTATGAAAATGATTAGTGCAATCATAAAACCATTTAAATTAGACGATGTGCGTGAAGCGCTCGCTGATTTAGGAATTGAGGGGATGACTGTAGTTGATGTTAAAGGTTTTGGACGTCAACGAGGTCATACAGAGCTATATCGTGGTGCAGAGTACCAAGTCGATTTTATTCCAAAGATCAAACTTGAAATTGCAACTCGTACAGAAAATTGTCAGCGCGTTGTTGAAGCAATCACAAAAATTGCATCAACAGGCAAAATTGGTGACGGCAAAATTTTTGTGTACGACTTAGATCAAATAGTTCGTATCCGTACTGGCGAACTTGACGAAGAGGCAATTTAAGAGGGGCTTATGGAAAATACAATTGTAGAACTTAAATTTTCACTCGATACATTTTACTTTTTGATATCGGGTATATTAGTTATGTGGATGGCTGCTGGTTTTGCCATGTTAGAAGCGGGCTTAGTTCGTTCTAAAAACACCACTGAAATTTTAACTAAAAACATCGCGCTTTATTCAATCGCGTGTACCATGTTTTTGTTAGTTGGTTACAACATTATGTATGTAGACAACGCTGAAGGCGGAATTATGCCATCACTGGGCGCGTTAATTGGTACGCAAGCTGCTGATGCCGACCACTCTTTAGAGTCTGACTTTTTCTTCCAAGTAGTTTTCGTTGCAACAGCCATGTCAATTGTATCTGGTGCGGTTGCTGAACGAATGAAACTATGGGCTTTCTTAGCATTTACTGTTGTTTTAACTGGTTTTATCTACCCAATGGAAGGTTACTGGACATGGGGCGGTGGTTTCTTGTCTGAAATGGGCTTTGTTGATTTTGCAGGGTCTGCCATTGTTCATGGTGCAGGTGCAGCAGCAGCACTCGCTGGTGTAATTTTACTAGGTGCTCGTAAAGGTAAATACGGAAAAAATGGTGAAGTTTACCCAATTCCAGGTTCTAACTTACCGCTTGCAACTTTAGGTACATTTATTTTGTGGATGGGTTGGTTTGGTTTTAACGGTGGTTCACAGTTATTACTATCTGATAAAGAAAACGCAACGGCTGTAGGTCAAATCTTACTTAACACTAACGCGGCTGCGGCAATGGGTGCAATTGCAGCACTATTTGTTTGTAAAGTATTATGGGGCAAAGCTGATTTAACAATGGTACTTAACGGTGCGTTAGCGGGCTTAGTTGTTATTACTGCAGACCCTCTTTCACCTTCTCCATTAATGGCTTGTCTACTAGGCTTACTAGGCGGTTCATTAGTTGTATTTAGCATTATAGCTCTAGACAAAATTAAGATTGATGACCCAGTAGGTGCTATTTCTGTACACGGTGTATGTGGTGCACTAGGTATTATGCTGGTTCCACTTTCAAACGGTGATGCAAGCGTTGTTAATCAGTTAATCGGCTTAGTAACTATATTGGCATTTGTTTTTGTAGCGTCACTTATTGTGTGGGCTATATTAAAATACACAATGGGTATACGTGTTACAGAAGAAGAAGAGCTTAACGGTATGGATCAACACGACTGTGGTGTAGAAGCTTACCCTGAGTTTGTATCTGTTCGTAATAACTAAATTTATATAGTGTGTTCATCAAAGCTCTACTTTAGGTAGAGCTTTTTTCGTTTCAGGGAAGGTTAATTTTTCAGGTGTTAGGGTTATGGCCAATATG
Organism: Pseudoalteromonas sp. 2CM32C; assembly: GCF_023161925.1. Lineage (NCBI taxonomy): Bacteria > Pseudomonadati > Pseudomonadota > Gammaproteobacteria > Alteromonadales > Pseudoalteromonadaceae > Pseudoalteromonas > Pseudoalteromonas sp. 2CM32C. The sequence goes on from NZ_JALNTI010000003.1 coordinate 91,674, forward strand.
CTAAGCTCCCCTTTGTAAATAAACCGTTGGAACACATTACACTTACATGGCTGATAATAAAAAAACACCTAGTAGTAAACCCCCTTCAAAGCGTGCAACGAAAGCAAGCAGTTCGCCACGTAAAGCTAAACCCAAATCCACAAAAAAAACGGCAACTACTGTTGTTAAACGCTCATTTATGAGAAAAACATGGTCAGTTTTTTGGAAGCTAAGTTTGGCTGTTTTTATTGCTATGGCCATGTACTTTATTTATTTAGATTCAAAAACCACACGTGTATTTGAAGGAAATAAATGGCAACTCCCCGCTCAAGTGTATGCGCGTGCAATGCAGTTTTACCCTGGGCAATTCTTATCACGTCAAGAAGTAGAATTTGAGCTCGAACGTCTAAATTATTCATCTGTTAATAGGCTCAGCCGGACCGGCCAATACGTAAAAACGGCCGATAGTATTAAAATTTACCGACGAGAGTTTGAATTTTATGATGGGCTGGAGAAGTCTAAGATTGTTGAACTGCGTTTTGCAGGACAAAAGGTAGCCTCTGTAAAAGATAAATTTGGTAGGCGCTTGAACAACGCTCGATTAGAACCTGTTCAAATAGCCCGCATTGGTAACGATTCGAAGCAAGATAGAGAATTTGTTCCCCTTGATAAGTTTCCTGCTATGTTAAAAGACACTTTGCTAGTAGTGGAAGACCGTAATTTTTATGAGCACCACGGTGTATCTGTTTTTTCTATTTTACGCGCTCTATATACCAATATTAGAGCAGGGCGAACAGTCCAAGGCGGTAGCACGTTAACGCAGCAACTCGCTAAAAATATATATTTAACCCGTGAACGTTCGCTGCTGCGAAAAATCAATGAGGCGTTTATTGCGCTTATTCTTGATTATCGTTACTCAAAAGACCAAATATTAGAAGCCTACTTAAACGAGGTTTATTTAGGTCAATCTTATAACCAAGGCGTGCATGGCATGGGCTTGGCGTCTGAGTTTTATTTTTCAAAACCAGTAGATGAGCTTGAATACGATCAAATAGCGTTGCTAGTAGCGATGGTGAAAGGGCCGTCATATTACAACCCTCGCCGCTACAAAGAGCGCACTATGGAGCGTCGCGATTTAGTACTTCGCCTCATGGTTGAAAATAAATTAATAAGCACAAAAGAATACCGAGCATCACTTAAGCGCTCAATTGACATTGCGCCAATGAAAGAAAGTTTACAAAAATCATACCCAGGGTATTTAGAACTGGTGAACCGTGAATTAAATAAATTACTACCCGATCAGCAGATACTAGATGCTGGGGTTAGGGTGTTTACTTACTTTGATTTACAAAAACAAACAGCAATGGAAAACTCGGTTGAGAAAAGCTTACCTTATTTAGAGAAACGCCCTAAAACAGATAAGCTTGAGGTTGCTATGATCTCTGTAAATTCAGATAAAGGTGGCGTATCGGCCCTTGTAGCAGGGCGTGACGTTCGATATTCGGGCTTTAATAGAGTGCTGGATACAAAGAGAAATATAGGGTCTTTAGTTAAGCCCGCAGTTTATTTAACAGCACTACAATCACCAAATTATAATTTAGCCACATTACTTGATGATTCGCCGTTACAGGTAACAAACGAAGAAGGTAATGTATGGCAGCCTGAAAATTTTGATCGCCAATACCGTGGTGCAATCCCGCTTTATCAAGCATTTAGTAATAGTATTAATATACCTGCTGTTAATTTAGGCTTAGATATAGGAGTGGATAAAGTTGCAAACACGCTTAAATCACTCGGAGTGGAAGATCAAATAGATGAATACCCGTCTTTACTCTTAGGTGCTTTAGAGTTATCTAGTTTTGATGTTGCCCAGCTTTACACCACCATAGCAAATGACGGTGAGTATAAGAAGTTAACGTCCATATCAGCACTTACTGACTCTGTAGGTAACGTGCTATACAAACATCAAGTAAGTGCAGAGCCTCGTTTTGATGAAGCCTCTGTGTACATGACCAAATATGCAATGAAGCGTGTAACGAAAGACGGCACAGCAAAGCGGTTAAACTTACACTTTCCGTCTATTCAACTAGCCGGTAAAACAGGGACTAGCAATGATTTACGTGACAGCTGGTTTGCAGGGTTTGATCAAAACACGGTAACCGTTGCATGGCTTGGCCGCGATGATAATAAAAGCACCGGTTTAACTGGCAGTGTCGGGGCGCTAGAAGCCTATATCCGTTATTTAAAACCACTCAACCCACAAGCCATTGCCGATACTCGCCCCCCTTCAATCCGTTGGGCCTTTGTAAACGAGCACACAGGTAAACAAGCTCCTCCAGGATGTGGCAAAGTGATACAGCTCCCATTAAGAGTGAGTGAATTTGAGCCAAGGCCTCGCTGTATAAAATGATAACTCAAATAACAAAGCCGCTATTTAGCGGCTTTGTTATTTATAGATATTTAGAGCTATAGATATTAAAAGTTAAGACTTAAAAAAGCGCATTGACGTTGTTAAATCATTCGATAAGCGTGAAAGCTGCTCGGCGTCTTGCAGCGTTGATTGAGCTGACACTAATGTATGATCAGCTAAGTTATTAACTTCTTGCGAGTCATTAAGTGCCTGAGTCGTCGCGTTGGCTTGCTGTTTAACTCGTTCAGCGATGACTTCGCCTTGATGCTTTATATCACCCATACTACTTTCTGCACTTTGCAGTACTGTATTTGTTTGGTTTGCGGCTTCGACAGATAACTCCATTTTTTCAACGCTTGAACGCATTTTAACTTGTGTATCGTCAGATGCCTTTTGCAGTGAGCTAATAATTTGGTGAATTTCTTGTGTTTGTGTTTGTGTGCGTAATGCAAGTGTTCTTACTTCGTCTGCAACTACCGCAAAACCACGTCCGTGTTCACCCGCTCTAGCTGCTTCTATTGCAGCATTGAGTGCTAATAGGTTTGTTTGGTCGGCAATTTCACTGATCCCTTTACTTACTTTACTAATTTCTTGGCTATCTTGAGCTAGTCGGTCAAGTGCTTGCTGACTTTCGGTAAACTCCATTTTTAAATCTTGCATGTATTGAGCAAGCTCCATGGTATTGCTCGACCCCTGTTTTACATGCTCAGCGGCATTTTGTGCAGTAAGTGTTGCCTGATGGGCTGATTCTTCAATTGTATGTGCAGTTTGCGCCATGTCACTTAATGCATGGCTAATTGCATTTACCCGTGTTTGCTGTTTTATTACGTCGTCACTGGTTTGACTGCTGGCATGCGAAAGAGACTGAGTGGCATCGCATAACTCTTTGGTGCTGGCTTTAACATCTGAAAGTAGATGTGAAAAGGCATTGAGTAGGGCGTTGTATTGCTCAGCAATAACGCTCATTTCGTCATTCCCGATTGAGTTAAGGGTTGCCTTTAAGTCACCGTTAGCTGCTTTAGTGGCTGCTTTAGTGAAGCGACTTATGGTGTCAACGACTGCAAAATAAAACCCAACCATTAAATAAAGAGCAAACAGTAAACTTATTATAGAGGCGATCAGAACAGTGTTTCTGGTCCACTGCTGGGTTTGTATTTTATTACTAATTAACGATTCTAGAGTTGGAATACTGATGTTGATTAAAGCGCTAATATTTTTTTGAACATTGTCAGTGAGTGCTGAAAATTCACGCTGAGTTAACTCTATGTCGTCGGGTTCCAGTAGTTTTTTATCTATCGCGTTCTTAAATGCTGAGACTGATTTTTGTAGTTCATTTAAAGTGGGAGAGAGCGCTTTATTTACCGATTTATCCGCTGACGTTGCAATAGCTAGTGTTTTTAAAAGTTGCTGCTCAAATTGGGGTAACGATTTACTTAGGTTTGAAAGTGCAATAAAGGTATCTGGAGTAAATTGGTTATTGTTCAGTACTGTATTTGCGCTCGCGGCGGTTAGGTTTATTTGAGTGATAAAAGCAGGGACACGGGTTACCAATGCACGATTTAAATAGGCGCTGGCAAGTTCGCTATCTAGCGCTAAATTAGATTGAATAGACACAAGCTCAAGTACATCGTCTACTTCGCTGTCTTTAATTTTAAAGCCCAGTGAGCGTGCCACATTTATATTTTTATCGGTTGTCCCTTGTATTTCATTGGTAAGTATTGCCCGATAGCCTTTTAAACCTTGCTGTTCCATTTTCGACACATCAATACTTTTACTCAATAACGACACCAAAAAAAACATGCTTAGTGCAAGTGGGATCAAGAGAATGCCAAACGTGATGCTTATTTTAGTTTTGTATTTTAGATTCGCCATTAAGCGCATTGCAGGCGCAGCTAACTGCCGTAATCCAGACATAAGACTCTCTTGTATTTAATAAAGTAGGGTGAAGATAAGTAGACCTTGTTATGCTTAATTATCATTCAATTATATCAATTTACAAATAAAAAAAGCCCTTAAAGGGCTTTTTCAATCTTTAGTATTGATTGCCTGTTTTAAAAGTAGGTATATAAACCCCGTTTAGGCAATACTTGCGATTAAAGCTTTGCGAAACAGCGCTCTGCTGCAGCTATAGTTTCTTGTACTTCCTGTTCCGTGTGCGCAGCACATACAAAACCAGCTTCAAATGCTGATGGCGCAAGGTATACGCCTTCTTCAAGCATAAGATGGAAAAAGCGTTTAAAACGCGCTAAGTCACACTCAGTCGCTTGTTTGTAAGTGGTTACCTTTTCAGCATCAGTAAAGAAAAAGCCATACATGCCGCCCGCGTAGTTTGTTGTAAGTGCGATACCTGCTTTTTTAGCGCCTGCTTCAAAGCCTTCACATATTGCTTTTGAAATAGCTTCTAGTTTGTCGTGTAATCCAGGCTCACTTAATAGCTCTAATGATTTTAAACCTGCAGCCATAGCTATTGGATTACCAGACAGTGTTCCGGCTTGATATACTGGGCCAACAGGAGCAATGTAATCCATAATTTCAGTTTTGCCGCCAAATGCGCCTACCGGCATGCCGCCGCCTATTACTTTACCTAAACATGTTAGGTCAGGTTTTATGTTGTAATACGCTTGTGCACCACCAAGAGCTACACGAAAACCGGTCATTACTTCGTCAAAAATAAGCACCGATTTGTATTCATCACATACTGCGCGCAGGCCTTCTAAAAAGCCTTCAACAGGTGGAATACAGTTCATGTTACCCGCTACCGGCTCAACGATAATACAGGCAATTTCGTCAGCGTATTTTTCAAAAATAGCTTTCACTTCTTCAATGTTATTAAACGATACTGTTAATGTGTGTTTAGCAAAGTCTTCAGGAATACCTGGTGAATTAGGCACGCCCATAGTTAAAGCACCTGAGCCCGCTTTAACTAAAAGTGAGTCGGCATGGCCGTGGTAACAGCCTTCAAATTTAAGAATTTTGTCACGATTAGTAAAGCCACGCGCTAGGCGAATTGCGCTCATAGTTGCTTCGGTACCTGAGCTAACCATGCGTACTTTTTCTATTGAAGGTACAAGCGCTTTTACTTTCTCAGCCATTAAAATTTCAGCTTCAGTTGGCGCGCCATAGCTAAGGCCGTTTTCAACTGCTTCATGAACCGCTTGTTTTATAGCAGGGTGATTGTGGCCCATGATCATTGGGCCCCACGAACCTACGTAATCGATATAACGATTACCATCGGCATCAAAGGTGAATGCACCTTCTGCTTTTGTGATAAATAATGGTGTGCCACCTACGCCATTAAAAGCGCGCACTGGTGAGTTTACGCCACCAGGAATAGAGGTTTGAGCGCGTTCAAATAAGTCTTGGCTAATTGTCATGAAAAATCCTATAAATTGTCACTTAAAAAAGGGTTAGCTGTCGCGTTTGCGGCTAAACCAAGGCACGTCTACTTCATATTGCTCAACTTTGTTTTCTACGCCGAGTGTTAAAGCAAACAATGCCATACGAATTAATACGCCGTTTTGTACTTGGCGAAATATAGCTAAATTGTCGTTGCTGTTTAAGTCGTTATCAAGCTCGTTAGCTTCAGTACGACTATCACGAGGAAGCGGATGCATTAGCACTGAATTAGGCTTACAGTGTGCATTATAAATTGACTGGCTAATTCTAAATCCGCCACGGTATTTATTTGCTTCTTCTTGAGATGGAAAGCGTTCTTCTTGAATACGTGTTTGATACACGATATCGGCCGCTAAGTTACCTTCCATTTTGTTCACTAGTTCTATTTTATGGCCAGCATTTTCTACTGCATCTAAAATACTGGTTGGCATTTGCAAGCCATCGGGTGCCACCATTGAAAATTTAACGTTTTTGTAATGGCACAATAGTTTTGATAACGAATGAACAGTACGACCGTATTTTAAATCGCCAACCAAAGCGATGTGCATACCATCAATGTTTTGATCAAAGCGGTGTAACTCACGTTCTATAGTAAGTAAATCTAGCAGTGCTTGAGTGGGGTGTTCATTTGGGCCGTCACCGCCATTAATTACAGGTACGGTACAGCCTTCGGCAAATTCACTAACCGAGCCTGCGTCTGGGTGGCGCATAGCAACCGCATCTGCATAAGCTGAAATAACACGCGCTGTATCGTATAAAGATTCACCTTTAGCAAGAGCTGAACTTTGCATGCCTGTTGTTTCACGCACGCCTCCACCAAGCAGGTTAAACGCGGTTCCAAAACTAACGCGCGTACGTGTGCTGGGTTCAAAAAACAAATTAGCTAAAATGGCGCCCTCAAGCACCGTTGTTTGCTTTTGCTTTTTAGCATAAGGCTCCATCTTTTTTGCTACTGCAAAAATACGTTCAATGCAGTCTCTGTCTAACTGATTAACAGACAGAATATGTTCACCTTGGAAACTTAACATGGGGTTATTCCTAGTTTTTCAAAAGGGCGCGATAATCCATAATATGGGGCACGCAATCGCGCATATTAGATTTTAAGTCGTGTGTAATTAATACGGTATTTTTTATACCAAATAGCTCAAAGGCTCGGCTTAATTACTGCCAGTGCAACTATAATAAGTAATGCAATAACAGGTAATTCATTAAAAATTCGGTAAAAACGATCTGTTTTAGTATTTCTGTCGTGTTTAAAGTCGGCTAGTAATTTAAAGCAGTACGCGTGGTATAAATATAAAATTATAACTAGCACTAGTTTATAGTGCAGCCACATACTGTATTTAAACCATTCACGGCCATATTCCACAATCGTTAGTACACCAAAAACAGCCGTTAAAATAGCAAATGGCGTTACAAAATAAAGGAGCCTGCGTTCCATTACTTTTAGCATAGAGTTACATGCACGCTCTTGGCTCATTGCGTGGTAAACAAATAACCGTGGTAAGTAAAAAATGCCTGCAAACCATGCAATCATAAAAAATATATGCAGCGTTTTATAAATCAGTAATGCGCTCATAATAACCCTTATTATTTATAGTAAGCTGTTACGGATGGTTAAAATATGATGAATTTGATCCCAACGTAACAGCCCCATTATTTGTTGATTATCTAACAGGTTGTATACATATAAAGCGCCACTGCGCTTATCTTTTAGTATATCAAAGGCATCAGCTAACGTTGCTTGACTGCTAATACCTTGTAAGTTTACATAGTTCAGGTTGATTGCTTGATCAGACATTAAGCTTAAATCGTATTCTGCAAGTCGATACCCGTTTTCTTCGTCAAACACAATCAATGGCGTTTGGCTGTCCATGGCATCGAGTGTATTTTTTATTTGCTCTTTGTCGTTTGAAAAAAGCAATTTAAAGTTTTCATCCATATCATCCATTATTCCCACCTTTTGTAGCGCCTCTGTGGCAGGGGAAACATGATAGGGAAGCCCCTGAAAATCAAGTTGCTGCAAAAATATAGAGCGATTACCAAAAACTTGTAATGCGGTTACATAAGCTGTTGTTATCACAAGCATGGCTGGGACAATTATTTCTGGCGACGATGTAAGCTCCATTACTGTTGTTAACGCTGCAAGTGGTGCATGTAATGTGGCGGCCATTAACCCCGCCATGCCCAATACACCATAAGTTCCGGCAATATCAGTACCAGGGCTAATAAACTGAGCAAAAAACGCCATCATAGTCCCAACTAAAACACCTAACCCAATAACAGGACCAATTAACCCTCCCGGTATACCCAAACCTATAGCAAATAAAGTTGCTAGTAATTTAGCAATTAAAATAGTGGTGAGTAATTGCACATTATCTGGCGACTCCACCGCAATAGCTATCGCGCTCATGCCAGATCCCATTGCTTGTGGAACGGCATAAGCAATTAAACTTGCGATACAACCTGCAATGAGTAAACGAGGAAACATACTTAAAGGTTTAAATGTTTTAATAATTAACATTAAGTTTTGATTAAAGCTGTATGCAATAGCGCCCAGTGCCATACCGCATAAAATTAAATATGGATAGTGCCAACCACTCAAAGGAGCAATTGTTATGAGTGCAAGTTCTGACCCTCCCCCAAATACGAACTGAGTAGCAAGTGCACCTGTTACTGCAGCAAGCATAATAGGGACAAAAATATGAACTTTGTATTCTCTTAACACGACTTCCATAACAAAAATAACGGCGGCAAGAGGCGTGTTAAAGGATGCTGCAATACCCGCAGCAACACCACAGCCGCTTAATGTACGCATGGCATTGTGGGGTAAGTGGAGTTTATCGGCTAAAATACTGGCGCCCGTTGCTCCCATATGTACCGATGGGCCTTCTCGCCCAACCGAAAAACCACTGATTAATGCCAAAGCCCCCCCAACAAATTGGTTGAGTGTATTGTATAAAGGCATTTGCCCGTAATGGCGTTTAATACGATGAATAACGAATGGGATACCTAACCGATAATGTTTGAAACCAGTAAAAGCGGCAAATGACGCAATTAAAAATGCTGCAATTAAAGGCATTAAAACACGTTCAAGAGTTGGCAAGGTTGTAAAGTCGTCTGGGGTTTCTAAAAATAAACTTTGAAAAAAGAGAATTGTTAAGCGGAATAAAATAATAAAAAATGCAGCAATTAACCCAGCAACTACGCCTAAAAGGCATAATTGTACAGATGTTTTAGGTTGTGCGAGTCGACGCCTGAGCTGCTCCAGCCACATGCATTTTTTCCTCAGTGCATTTTTCAGCTGTATTTTAGCAAAAGCCAACCACTAAGTCCTTGTGATTTTATAAAATTATTAACTTAAATTAGCTATTTATGGCAAATAATAAAACGAAGTTTTTTTAGTTAAAATAATTACTTGTTTAACATGCCACTAGTTGCATATTAAAGTGCTGTTTTTTTCAGTCAATATAAGCGATATACAGTCATTTTTAATGTATTTATGGGTATAACTTAGAGCAAAGCGTTAATTGACTATACTTGATTAAAACACTCGGGTATTAGATAATCACGCCATTACGATATTGAGGGTTTTAAAATGTCAGAAGAATTACCAATTCAGTTTAGCGATGCAGCAGCTGTTCGTGTTAAACAATTAATCGATGAAGAAGAAAACCCAGAACTAAAACTGCGTGTTTACGTAACGGGTGGTGGATGTTCTGGCTTTCAGTACGGTTTTACTTTTGATGAAAAAGCAAATCCTGGCGATTTAGAAATTGTAAAAAATGGCGTAACGCTAGTGGTTGACCCTATGAGTATTCAATATTTAGTTGACGGTGTAGTTGACTATACTGAGGGCTTAGAAGGTGCACGCTTTTTTGTATCTAACCCGAACGCAACAACCACATGTGGTTGTGGTGCAAGTTTTAGTGTGTAAACACAGACTAATAAAAAAAGCCGCATTAGCGGCTTTTTTTATGCCTATAAATTAGAGGGGGCATACTCTGTGATCTGCATCATCAATACAAAAAAGCCCAGTACAAATGCAGATAGTACTAAAATATACATAAACCCTTTTTTACCTTGCTTAATTGGCACGCCATTATGGCGCAAGAATAAGTACCACCCTGCACATAAAATAATCGGTAATAAAAAAAGAAGCCTGAACATTATGTAACCTTTTTTGTGTTGATTATTGCCCAATATTAAACGAATAACATTAACATGAAATAAATTTGTTATAAAAATGCCTATTTATATTTTTATAATAAAAATATTATTTTTAATGTTTTTGATAACTTAGCTGAAATATTCAGTGTTTGTAAATGTTCACTGGGGTTGATTTTGACTAAGGCGAGCAATTAACTATTTAACCAAAGTGTTAATAGTATATAATGTATCCAAGAATGAGACGGGCAAAATTTCATTCTAATAACAAAAACCTTTTACCACATTTTAAGCGTCGTTTTTAGCTATGTGGGTGGGAGTGAGTAGCAACCAGTGCTTTGAGAAGCGATAGATTGCTATTTAAAACATAAGTTACTGCTTACTTGCCTACAGCTATGGTAACGACTGCTGCTTTTGTGGTGTTGTCTAATCGTCTAGTAGGAGATGTAAAATGATGGGGAAAACTGTTTCTTCAGAAGAGAACGCTAAGTTAACAACATGGCTTAAAAGCAAACGCCATGAAAAAGGCCATACAATGAGAAGCCTTGCACAGGTGCTTGGAACACCTCACTCGTTTATCGGCAAAATTGAAAATCAAGAACGCCGTTTAGATGTAGTTGAGTTTGTTCGTTATTGTACAGCGCTAGAAGTTGACCCACATGAAGCACTAAGCCTGCTTAAAGTAGATTAATAGTGTGTTGCTTAGTTCATTCAGGGGCATATTAAATGTGCTAAGCAAAATATTAATGCATGGATGCATTAAGCTTAATAGCTACTATGGTAGTTTTTCTCAAGCTCATACAATTTGTGTCTTATTGCATACAAAAATAGTAAAGAGGGGAGCACCATTAAAGCGGTTAATACAAAAAATAACGACCAATTTCCCATTAGCCAATCATCAATTACAACCCCACTGTAACTCGAAAGTAATGTTCTTCCTAAATTCCCCAGCGACGCCAACAACGCATAATGTGTTGCACTAAACGCTCTGTCACATAGCATAGATATAAACGCGACCATAGCAACGAGAGACCATGCTTGTGTAAAGCCATCAATTACTATAGCAAAAGCATATAAACCTAAGTTAGGGCCCACTAATGCAATAGCAGAAAAAGCTAAATTAGATGCAGCCATGGCTACACCACTAACAAATAACCCTTTCACAATGCCATATTTTTGATTAAATAAGCTGCCTACAAAGGTAAAGGCAATGGTGAGCACTGCGGTGCCAACTTTTGAAAAAGTAGCTATATCGCTATTGCTAAAGCCTATTTCTTTATAAAAAACAATCGACATTCGTCCTAAAAACGCTTCGCCAATTTTAAATAAGAAAATAAAAGCAAGTAATGCGAGTGCAGTTTTAACCCCGTTCTTTGCAAAAAATGTTCTAAAAGGGTCAATTACTGTAACAACCAACCAGGCAACGACTTTATTGAGAGGTGTTTGATTAATAGTAGCAAGCTTTTCAATGTAAACACGTTCTAGTTCTTCGTGAACGGCTTCTCTATTAGAGGCGGGCTCTTTAGCAAATAGCACTCCTCCCATTAATACCAATATTACAGCAGCTAAAAAGTAGTAAACTTGTGGCCAACCGAGTGAAGGAATATCTGCCATATAAAATGGAATCGCACCCAATAACGCGTAGCCTGTCCACCATCCTGAGGTGGCCATGGCTGCGGCAGCTGTTGCTTTGTGTGATTCACTTTCGCTTAGGGTATCTATTCTAAATGCGTCTATCGCAATGTCTTGTGTGGCAGATGCAATTGCAATTAATAAACACAGTGCTGCAGCAATCGCCAAGTTAGCTTTGAGGTCAAGGCCAGCAAGAAGTAATGTGCCTAAAAACATAAAGCTTTGGCAAAACAATATCCAGCTACGGCGTTGGCCTAGCCACTTATATAAAATAGGCAGTTTTGTACGATCGATTAAGGGCGACCACAAAAAGTTGATGCTGTAGGCACCAAATACAATACCAAATAAGCCTATCATGCTTCGGCTCAGGCCTTCATCCTTTAGCCATGCCGACATTACAGAGCCAATTAATACCCAGGGAAAACCACTGCTAATACCAAAAATAAACACATTAATTAAACGTTTATCTTTAAAATACGAAAAGTATTCGCTGAAAGAGAGAGTGTTGCTCATAGGGCCTTCATTGGCGAGTGGGTGCAGCTATACCGCACCTCATTAATTATAATGGTGTTGGCTCAATCATTTTAATATTTAAAATGACCACTGGTGTTTCTGGCACAAAGTCATAACCAATTTTTTCGTTGTAAATTGTTTTAACAGCCATAATTTTATCAAGGGTTTCGTATCCATCCATTACAGTACCAAACACCGCAAATCCCCAGTCTCTTCCAGGATTTAAATGGTCATTGTTATCCATATTAAAGAAAAACTGACGAGTACCTGAATGCGGCTGTCTGTCTTGGTATGCCATGGCAATACTGTACATATCATTTTTTAGACCATTCCCGCTTTCATTAAAAATAGGATCGTTTTGATGTAAGCCTTCCATGTCTTTATCATACCCACCACCTTGTATAACAAAATCGCGTTCGTTTTCTTCGTCGCGCTCAACACGATGAAAAATACTACCCTGATAACTTTTATCTGATACATAAGTCAAAAAGTTATTAACTGTAATAGGGGCCCGAGAGCGGTCTAGCTCAACAATAATACTGCCTAGTGATGTCACTATTTCAACACGTGGAAACATATTGTCTTTTTGTACAAATCTGCCCTCTTGGGCTGCTAAACTTGCTGCACTAAAACAAAGAGCTAAACAAAGTGTAAAAAGTCGTTTCATGGTTAACCTTCTAAAAACTGTATTAATTCAGGATCTGACACAATGCGGGTTATCATTTGTTCAGTCAACTTATTGAGTTGACCTTCTATTTTAGCTCTGTCATGGCCAAGCGGGCCTTCTAGCGCTGCATTACCGCTATACTTTTTTGTAAAATTACTTGTAGCACGGATTACGCGAACACTCAGTTCAATTTTTGCTTCACTTTTATGGCTTACTAAGGTTTCAGTAACCACTGCTTGTAAGGCATTTATATCTAGCTCAAATCGAGTGGTGGCTAAATTTGAAATGCTCGCGCCATTACGACTAAGTGCACTGTCTAGTGCACTTTTAATCGACTCTGTAATACCTTGGCTTGCAAATGTTTTGGTTTTGTCTGACTCAACTAGAGTTAGGGTAGAAGTATCGCCACGTACATCAATAACACTCGTGCTCAGGCTACTATTTATAGTGCTCACTTGGCCACTTTGGTAAACCGGGTTAAGTATGACTTGGCTTGGTTGGTTTGCACAGCCTGCTAAAATACAAAATGCAGTACAGCCAAATATACGGTTTATTATTGTCATTGTTATAACACCCCACTATTTTTAGTTGAACTTAAAACCACAAATTTTTTGTTTGAACCTAATAGCTTACAGTTACCAAACATACGGTTTAACTTGTCATGATAATCTAAATGACGATTACCAATAATACGCAGCTCACCACCTTCTTTTAACGTGTCTTTAGCTTGTTTAAACATTTGCCAAGCAATGTGATCAGTAACCGCTTGTGCTTGGTGAAATGGTGGATTACATAGCACCATATCTACACTGTTTTTTTCAAAGCCGGTTAAGCAATCGTTTTCGATAAATTCGCAATCATCAAATCGTTCTGCCATGTTTTGCTCTACGTTAAGTCGTGCAGACTCGACCGCCATGTACGATTCATCAACAAACGTTACAGAGGCTTTAGGGCAGCGCGCTAAGGTCATAACACCAACTACGCCATTACCACAGCCTAAATCAATAATTTGTTTAGCTTTTGGTGTTTGCGGCAAGTAGTTAAAAAAGAAGCGCGCACCAATATCTAACGAATCACGCGAAAACACATTTGCATGGTTTGTAATAGTAAACTCGGTGCCTTCAAGTTGCCATGAAACAGGGTAATCAGCAGCTTTATAGCCGCCTTTTGCGCTACTTAAAATAAGGCGTGACTTTTTCACCGCTAAGCTTGTTTTAGTTTCACCAATAAACTGTTCAAACGCCTTAATTGTTGAGTTGTGAATATCTTTCGTTTTACCAGCTGCAATAACAGGTGTGCCTGGTGCAAGAACTTCGCTTAACTCACTTAATTGAAACTGCAAAAAGCCAACATTACGTGGTATTTTGATTAACACTAAATCTACGTCTTCTAGAAGTGCCGAGAGGCTGTCCAATTGCGTAAATTGCACAGTAGACAGCTTATTCTCTTGTAAATTATATGCTGCAGCTTGGTGGCTAATATACGAGTCATTAACTGAACAAACCGTTAATTGATTAAAACTACAGGCAAGAGCACCAAAGCTGTCATTTAAAATAAGCAATGAGCGACAATCAGGATGATGTTCGTTAACATAATTGATAAGGTACTCATCGCCCGAATCCCACGCTTGTAAACTGCGGTTTTTTTGATCCAAAGGGAAGCGTTCAAGAGTAAAAGTTTTATCGCCTAGCTGGGCTTGCGTCGTCATAGTGGTTTTTGTATCAGTAAACTAATGTAGGTAAATTCTAACATGCAACGGCAAAACGCCAACCCCCAACAGTTGCCTAATGGCTTTTCTTATCAAACAAAGGCGCTTAGCGCACAAAAAAGCCTCGATTTATTTTATTATCTGCAAAAAAACCTTAAGTGGCAGCAGCCAGAAGTCACGGTTTACTCTAAAACTGGACCAATCCCACGCCTGCAATGCTTTATTGGCGACCATAAAATTGAATACGGCTATTCAAACAGTAAGTTAATAACTGAACCTTGGCCTAGTACATTAATGGCAATGCGAAAAAGGTTAGAGGCACATTTAAACCAGCCATTTAATTCTTTATTAGTCAACTATTATCGCGATGGCAACGACACCATGGGGTGGCACAGTGATGATGAAATTGAGTTAGGCCAGCAGCCCACTATAGTGTGTATATCGCTTGGAGCAGAGCGGGTATTAAAGCTAAAAGACAAAACCAGTAATAAAATAACGGATTTAAAATTACACAGTGGTAGTTGTTTGGTCATGAGTGGCAATAGCCAGCGAGACTTTCAGCATGCTATTTTAAAGCAAACCAGCTTAGTGCACCCGCGAATAAGTTTAACCTTTAGGCATATAAAACAAGGCTAGTTGCGTAATTTAGTTAGCCAACGGGCAGGGCTGCTTGCTATGATAAGTTCATAAATTAGCTATAAATAATGGTTTTATATGTCAATGCAGCAACAAATCCAAGAAAAAATCAGCAATGCTATTGCGTGTAAGCATTTAAATGTTATTAACGAAAGTCATATGCACAGCAAAGGCACTGACTCGCACTTTAAGGTTATTGTGGTAAGCGAAGAGTTTTTAGGTAAACGCCTTTTGCAGCGCCATCGTCAAATTAATGAGATTTTAAAAGAAGAGCTTGCAAACCATATACATGCATTGGCTATTCATACTTACACTCCTGACGAATACACTGAACATGACAGCGAAGCGCCAGCATCGCCAAACTGTTTAGGCGGATCTAAATTAGATTGATTAATTGAGGTTTGACAGTTATTTACAACCGTATTTAACTGATCAGATCAGTGTTTTAAGTATTAGCCTTTAAACTAGCGCTAATTTTTATAGTAAAAGATATAGGATCATCAATGGTCATTAAGCCAAAAATTCGTGGATTCATTTGTACAAACGCTCACCCAGTAGGCTGTAGTGAACATGTACAAGAACAAATTAACTATGTAAAACAACAAGGTGCATTAAAAAGCGCGCCAAAAAATGTGTTAGTTATTGGTGCATCTACAGGCTACGGCTTGGCATCGCGTATTACGGCAGCATTTGGTGGCGGTGCTAAAACATTGGGTATTTTCTTTGAAAAAGAAGGTACCGAGCGTAAAACAGGGTCAGCAGGTTGGTATAATACGGCTGCTTTTCAAAATGCGGCAGACGAAGCCGGTTTATGGTCTAAAAATATCAACGGTGATGCCTTCTCAAACGAAATAAAACAAAAAGCAATTGATACAATTAAAGCAGATTTAGGCAAGGTTGATCTGGTCATTTACAGTTTAGCGTCGCCTCGTCGTACTGACCCAAACACGGGTGAAGTTTACTCATCAACGTTAAAGCCAATCGGCAATGCAGTTACAACAAAAAATCTAAATACGTCAAAGCGTGAAATTGACGAAATTACTGTAGAGGCTGCAACACAAGACGATATCGACAACACCATTAAAGTAATGGGTGGTGAAGATTGGGAAATGTGGATTAATGCACTTCAAGACGCTGACGTGCTAGCAGATGACTTTAAAACCACAGCTTACACATACATAGGCAAAGAATTAACGTGGCCAATATACGGGCACGCGACTATTGGTAAAGCAAAAGAAGACTTAGACCGTGCAACGGTTGCGATAAAAGAGTCAACTAAAGCGTTAAATGGTCAAGCGTATGTTTCATCACTTAATGCTGTTGTAACACAAGCGAGTTCTGCTATACCAATTATGCCATTGTATATTTCTGCTTTATTCAAGGTAATGAAGGCGGACGGAACATACGAAGGCACCATTGAGCAAATTCATGGCTTATTTACCGAAAACCTGTACGGTGAAACGCCGCGTTTTGATGATGGCGGACACTTATTTCAAAACTACAAAGAACTTGAAGACGATGTTCAAGCACGTATCCAAGCAGTATGGGACAAAGTAGATACCAGCACGATTGACGAGTTGACAGATTACGTTGGTTACCACAATGAGTTTTTACGCTTATTTGGTTTTGGCATTGAGTCAGTTGATTACGACCAAGATGTAGAGCCAGTTCAAGCAATTGCAAATATGATTGATTAATCAATTAAGTGAATAGTCAGGGCTTGTTTGTCTTTTTTGGTAAAATGTTAAGTATCCTGTTTGGCATTTCGGTAATACAGAACTGATGTTGTGTGGTTATTGCCCATAAATAAGTATTATTGCTAAACAGGTACCGCCTTAAGATTCAGTAAGCTTTAACCCTATAAAGTCAACATGCCCTAATTTAAAAGTCGCTTCATGCGACTTTTATCAATTAAAAAACCTCATTCTTTGCTTAAGCTACCACTTTGGTCTAACTTAAATTTTATTAAATCTAGCTAACAAAACCAAATAAGCGTTTCAGTCGTATAATTTTCATAAATACACTCGCATAGTCACCCACAATGGTGTTAAAATTAAGGCAATATGTGAAGAGTTTTTACCGCGTTGCCTGTTTAATGACCAAAGCGAGTTTTTCTTTTATACATTGAAATAACTTGGGGTAGCTTAAATGGCGACGTGGTTGGTACGATTTTTCAGTTTCTTTCCGTTAATGTAGTGCAAGTGCGTATGATCAACATAAAAAAAGGTCTGGATTTACCATTAGATGGCGCACCTCAGCAAGTTATTCACGACGGTTCACCCGTCAAAAGAGTAGCCGTGCTAGGTGAAGAGTTTATAGGTATGCGTCCAACCATGCATATTCGTATGGATGACCAAGTTAAAAAAGGCCAGGTACTTTTTGAAGACAAAAAGAACCCAGGCGTCCTGTTTACCGCACCAGCTTCTGGTGTTGTAAAAGAAATAAATCGTGGTGCTAAACGTGTGCTGCAATCTGTTGTTATTGAAGTAAACGGCAGTGAGCAAATCACCTTTGACTCTTTCTCTGAATCTGAGCTTACAAGCTTGGATCGTGAAAAAGCTAAAGAAGTACTTATTCAGTCAGGTCAATGGACAGCACTACGTGCTCGCCCATTCAGCAAAGTAGCGGCTGTGGATGCAAATCCTAGCTCTATATTTGTTACCGCTATAGACACTAATCCTCTTGCTGCAGACCCTGCAGTGATTATTGCTGAAAATGCGCAAGCGTTTGAAGCAGGCTTAGCTGTTGTATCGCGTTTGACCGATGGAAAAGTATTTGTTTGTAAGCAAGCTGGCAGCCAAATCCCTAGCTCATCTATTGCTCAAGTAGAAGTACATGAGTTTGGTGGTGTGCATCCGGCTGGCCTTGTAGGCACTCATATTCACAACCTTGACCCTGTATCTGCTAGCAAGCAAGTTTGGCATATCGGTTACCAAGACGTTATTGCGTATGGTCACCTATTCCTTACTGGTGAAATTTACACAGATCGTGTTGTTTCTCTTGCAGGTCCTCGCGTTAAAAATCCACGTTTAGTGAAAACACAATTAGGTGCTTCATTAGATGACTTAGTGGCAGGGGAATTAGAAGACGGTGATAACCGTGTTATTTCTGGTTCTGTACTTGCAGGTGCTACGTCGTCTGGTGTTCATGCATTCTTAGGTCGTTACCATGTTCAAGTATCTGTTTTACTTGAAGGTCGCGAAAAGGAATTGTTTGGCTGGATTGCACCAGGTAGTGATAAATTCTCTGTAACGCGTACATTCTTGTCTCACCTTACTCCGAGTCGTTTATTCAAAATGACAACGTCTACGGGTGGTTCAAAACGTGCCATGGTTCCACTTGGAAGCTACGAGCGTGTTATGCCACTTGATATTTTGCCAACGCTATTATTACGTGACTTATTGTCTCGTGATTTAGACAGTGCAATTTCATTAGGTGCGCTTGAATTAGATGAAGAAGATTTAGCGTTATGCACCTTCGTTTGTCCTGGCAAATACGAGTACGGCGCAGCCCTACGCGATTGCTTAACTACGATCGAGAAGGAAGGCTAAAATGGGTTTAAAAACTTTCTTAGAAGATATCGAGCCGCATTTTGAACCAGGTGGAAAACACGAAAAATGGTACGCACTGTATGAAGCAGCCGCGACTATTTTTTACACACCAGGTTATGTAAACAAAGGTTCAACTCACGTTCGCGATAACATCGACCTAAAACGTATGATGATTTTAGTGTGGATGGCGACGTTCCCTGCCATGTTTTTTGGTATGTTCAACATCGGTCATCAAGCAGCTATGGCGCTTGGTAATGGTTTTGAGCTAGCTAACATTTGGCAAGTAGGTTTGTTCCAGCTACTAGGTGGTGATTTGACTGCCGATGCAGGTTGGGGCGCAAAAATGTTCTACGGAGCGTGTTTCTTCCTACCTATTTATGCAACAACGTTTGTTGTTGGTGGTTTTTGGGAAGTGTTGTTTGCTTCTGTGCGTAAGCATGAAGTAAATGAAGGTTTCTTCGTAACATCAGTGCTATTTGCACTAATTTTGCCTGCCACAATTCCTTTATGGCAAGTTGCACTAGGTATTACTTTCGGTGTTGTAATCGCAAAAGAAATATTTGGTGGTACTGGTCGTAACTTCTTAAACCCTGCCCTAGCAGGTCGTGCGTTCTTATTCTTCGCATACCCAGCGCAAATTTCAGGTGACACAGTATGGACTGCCGTAGACTCGTTCTCTGGTGCAACTATGCTAGGTCAAGCATTTGCAGGTACGTTAGGTGGTGACTTAGGTTACGCTAACATGCAAATGTGGTGGAATGCGTTCTACGGCTTTATCCAAGGTTCTATGGGTGAAACGTCAACGCTTGCTGTACTTATTGGTGGTTTATTCTTAATTTACGTTCGCATTGCTTCGTGGCGTATTGTGCTAGGTGTATTCCTAGGTATGGTGATCACTTCATCAATACTAAACACAATTGGCTCAGAAACTAATGCAATGTTTGCTATGCCTTGGTACTGGCACATGGTGCTAGGTGGCTTTGCATTTGGTATGTTCTTTATGGCTACTGACCCTGTATCTGCTGCATTTACTGATAAAGGTAAATTAGCATACGGTGCGCTTATTGGCTTTATGGTTATCATGATCCGTGTTGTTAACCCTGCATACCCTGAAGGCATCATGCTGGCAATCTTGTTTGCTAACTTGTTTGCACCATTATTCGATCACTTTGTAGTGCAAGCTAATATCAAGCGGAGGTTGGCACGTAATGTCTAGTAATAACGAATCAATTGGCAAAACGCTAGCTGTTGTTGTCTCATTATGTTTGGTGTGTGCAGTAATTGTATCGCTAACGTCAGTGCAACTTCGCCCTTTGCAAAAAGCAAACAAAGCAAAAGATATTCAAAGCAATATTTTAGCAGCCGCGGGTATTAGCAAAGTTGATAACGTTGCTGAAACGTTTGAAGCTAAAATCGAAACACGCTTTATTGATATGCAAAGCGGTGATTTTGCAGACCCTGTAGAAGACTTTGACTTTGAAAAAAGCAAATATGATGCAGAGCTGAGCAAATCTTTAAAAGAGAATGGAATTAAGGACATCGCTGGTATACAACGTATCACTAAGCGTGCACCTGTTTACATCTCTAAAAAAGACGATGGCTCTACAGATGCAATTATTCTTCCTATCCAGGGTTATGGTTTATGGGGTTTGATGTACGGTTTTA
Source organism: Pseudoalteromonas sp. 2CM32C (assembly GCF_023161925.1). NCBI lineage: Bacteria > Pseudomonadati > Pseudomonadota > Gammaproteobacteria > Alteromonadales > Pseudoalteromonadaceae > Pseudoalteromonas > Pseudoalteromonas sp. 2CM32C. Next base: position 111,998 of record NZ_JALNTI010000003.1, read on the forward strand.
TTTCGCTTGAAAGCGATGGTGAAACAATTAAAGACATCATCTTTTATAAGCACAACGAAACACCTGGTCTAGGTGGTGAAATTCAAAACCCACAGTGGACTGCAACGTGGGAAGGTAAAGAATTACCAATCCAGATCGTTAAAGGAACTGCGGGCGGTGATGAGCATAAAATCGATGGTCTTTCAGGTGCTACATTAACATCTAACGGTGTTGATCACGCGGTTGATTTTTGGACTGGCGAAAACGGCTTTGGCCCTTTCCTTGCTAAAGTACGTAATGGAGCATTGAAATAATGGCTGATACTAAAGAAATGAAGGCGGTCCTGTTTGGGCCAGTTTTCGCTAACAACCCAATTGCACTTCAAGTACTCGGTATTTGTTCTGCGTTGGCTGTAACGTCTAGCTTAAAAAACGCATTAATCATGTCAATCGCATTGACCTTGGTAACCGCATTTTCAAGCCTTTTTATCTCGACTATTCGTAATCACATCCCATCGTCAGTGCGTATTATCGTACAAATGACGATTATTGCGTCATTAGTAATTGTTGTTGACCAAGTACTGCAGGCTTTCTCTTATGCTACGGCAAAAGAGCTTTCTGTATTCGTTGGTCTGATTATTACTAACTGTATCGTAATGGGTCGTGCTGAAGCATACGCGATGAAGTCACCACCATTAATGTCTTTCCTTGATGGTATTGGTAACGGCTTAGGTTACTCTGTAGTTCTTCTTACTGTTGGTTTCATTCGTGAGCTATTCGGTAAGGGTTCACTATTCGGTGTTGATATTATTCCATTAGTACAAAATGGTGGTTGGTACCAACCTATGGGTCTATTGATCTTACCACCGAGTGCATTCTTCATCATTGGTTTATTCATTTGGGTACTTCGTACTTATAAGAAAGACCAAGTAGAAGCTAAAGCGTAAGGGGCGATAAGTGGAACATTATATTAGTTTATTTGTAAAAGCCGTTTTTATTGAAAACTTAGCTTTAGCGTTCTTCCTAGGTATGTGTACATTTTTAGCCGTGTCTAAAAAAGTAACTACATCAATTGGCCTAGGCGTAGCGGTTATTGTTGTACTTGGTATTTCTGTACCAGTTAACAACTTGGTTTACCACGCGGTATTAGCTCCAGGTTCACTTGAGTGGCTTGGTTACCCAGAAGCTGATCTTAGCTTTTTACGTTTCTTAACTTTCATTGGTGTTATTGCAGCACTAGTGCAAATTCTTGAAATGGCATTAGATAAGTTCTTTCCACCATTATACAACGCATTAGGTATTTTCTTACCATTGATCACAGTTAACTGTGCAATCTTTGGTGCGGTAGCCTTCATGGTTGAGCGTAACTATAACTTCGGCGAGTCTGTTGTATATGGTATTGGCGCTGGTGTGGGCTGGGCGCTTGCAATTACATTACTTGCAGGTATCCGTGAGAAAATGAAGTATTCAGACGTACCAGATGGTTTACGTGGTTTAGGTATTACCTTTATCACTGTTGGCTTGATGGGTCTTGGCTTTATGTCATTCTCTGGTATTTCACTGTAATAATAGCGAGGTCAATCATGGATATTTTCTTAGGCGTTGGTGTTTTTATCGCTATCGTTGTAATACTAGTTTTAATCATCATTGGTGCTAAGTCTAAACTAGTTGCAAGCGGTGATATCATCATCGGTATTAATGGCGATGCAGACAAAGCCATTAAAACATCAGCAGGTAGTAAGCTATTAGGTGCACTATCTGAGTCGGGTATTTTCGTATCTTCTGCATGTGGTGGCGGTGGCTCTTGTGGTCAGTGTCGCGTTCACATTAAAGAAGGTGGCGGCGATATTCTACCAACTGAACTTGATCACATCTCTAAAGGTGAAGCCCGCGAAGGTTGTCGTTTAGCGTGTCAGGTAAATGTTAAAAATGACATGGAAATTGAACTTGAAGAGTCAATTTTCGGTGTTAAAAAATGGGACTGTGAAGTTATCTCTAACGATAACAAAGCAACTTTCATTAAAGAACTTAAGCTACAAATTCCAGATGGCGAATCAGTGCCTTTCCGTGCGGGTGGTTACATCCAAATAGAAGCACCAGCTCACCATGTTAAATACGCAGATTTCGATGTTCCTGAAGAGTATCGTGGCGACTGGAATCATTTTGGTTTCTTTGACCTGGAGTCAAAAGTAGACGAAGAAACAATTCGTGCTTACTCTATGGCTAACTACCCAGAAGAAGAAGGCATCATCATGCTTAACGTGCGTATCGCTACGCCGCCGCCAAGAAACCTAAGCTTACCTTGTGGTAAAATGTCTTCGTACATTTGGTCACTTAAAGAAGGTGACAAGGTGACTATTTCAGGTCCATTTGGTGAGTTCTTCGCTAAAGAAACTGACGCTGAAATGGTATTTGTAGGTGGTGGTGCAGGTATGGCACCGATGCGTTCACATATCTTTGACCAACTTAAACGTTTAAATTCTAAGCGTAAAATGAGTTTTTGGTATGGTGCGCGTTCTAAGCGTGAAATGTTCTACGTTGAAGATTTTGACGGCCTAGCTGCTGAAAACGATAACTTCGTTTGGCACACAGCGCTTTCAGATCCACAACCTGAAGATAACTGGGAAGGCTATACTGGCTTTATCCACAACGTGTTATTTGAGAACTATCTTAAAGACCACGAAGCGCCGGAAGATTGTGAGTTCTACATGTGTGGTCCTCCAATGATGAACGCGGCAGTTATCAATATGCTTAAAGACTTAGGTGTTGAAGACGAAAATATCTTATTAGATGATTTCGGTGGCTAACACGCATATCAAAACAGATTAGTTTTGGTTAAAATATCAGCCTCGTAGCACTCTGTGTTACGAGGCTTTTTTATTTTTATTTATTAATTTTTAACCTATTAAGTAGGGTTGTTATGAACAAAGTAAATACTCCCCAGGGCATAATCGCCTTATTTATTATTACGCTGACTTTACTGTTATCTGGATGCGCAGAATCGGTCCCAAAGGAAACCTATTTAGAAGGTAAAACCATGGGGACTACCTATCATATTAAATATTATGACGAGCAAGAGGCAATGCCTGCTCTTCAAATACAAGAACAAATAGATGCTGTATTAGTCGATGTAAACCAGTCTATGTCTACATACATTAAAGACTCGGAGATAAATACATTTAATCGTTTGCCAGCAAATCAATTTATGCCAATAAGTGAAGACTTCAGAGCCGTTATAAGCGAATCCATTCGTATAGGAGAGTCTACCAATACACTTGATGTAACAATGGGACCATTGATTGATTTATGGGGATTTGGCCCTGATAAAAAGCCGACCAAACGACCCACTGATGATGAGCTTCAGGCAATGGTTGCAAATATTGGTGTAGATAAGCTTGTATTAAATGAACAAGGTTTAGCAAAAACAGTTGATGGACTAGAACTATCATTTTCTGCAACTGCTAAAGGGTACGGCATAGACAAAGTGGCGCAATTACTAGAAAGCCATAGCATTACTAATTACATGGTTGAGATTGGCGGTGAGCTGCGTATGTCTGGCGAAAAGCCAAATGGACAAGGCTGGGTAATTGCAATAGAACAACCAGATGCAGAGCCAGGTAAGCGTGAAGTGCACCGAATTTTACTACCAGGCACTATGGGAATTGCTACATCTGGGGATTACCGTATCTTTTATATAATGGATGGCGAAACATACACCCATTTGATTGACCCTGTAACAGGAATGCCAATTAAGCACGACTTAGTTTCTGTAACAGTATTACACCCAAGTGCAATGACCGCAGATGGCTTAGCAACTGCTTTAACAGTTATGGGTATGGAAAAAGCACAAGCTTATGCACAAGCTAATAACTTAGCAGTGTATTTAATTGCTAAATCGCCTGATGGCTTAGTCACGTATTCAAGCCCTGCATTTGAACCCTACTTGTAAGTATTCAAAGCTGGTTTATTTCCATAGAGGTTGGGTATATAATATTAACTGCTCAAAAATAGTTTGGGCTTAATTTATTGCTGATCAATAGGGGCTAAGCAATGTCACTTTTTTTTCTTACTTTTGGCTTACTAATTTTAATTGTTACAGCAATGGCTGTAGGTATGATCGTGCAAAGAAAATCGATGGCCAGCAGCTGCGGTGGATTAGGCTCGGTAGGCATCGATAAAGCCTGTGATTGCGATGATCCTTGTGACAAGCGAAAAAAGCGCTTAGCTAAAGAGCAAGCTTGGAAAGAAAACCAAATAATTTAAATATTTTTTTAGAACAAAAAGCGCTTTTATAGCGCTTTTTTTGTGCCTGCTGTTCAGGGAACGAATACACATTCAACTTAAAAATTCATTTTACTTAATAAGAAACAGACTGGTTTTGCCATAAATAACATTAAAGAATAATGGTTTACTTAGTTTCATACAGGGGCATTGAGTTGTTCTATGCCTAATAGAGTAAAGATTTACCGAGTGCCTTACAGGCAAATATTTCGTTACTTAAAGCATGGCTATTAGACTAAGGTCTATAGTTTAGTTTTTTTCATCTATCAGGTTTATTTTTATCGCTTGTGAAATTTGAGTAATAACTCTAAAGTTAACCCATAGACACGGCTAAGAGCTTAATCAGTAGCTTTAGCAAAGTAAAATGTGTTTATAGGCAATGGCCAGAATTCGTTAGTGTATAACTAACACAAAGAATCTTTATATTGTGTGTGAAGATGTTGTCAGTGTGAAAGGCAACTCAAGCTCGGTGGTGACTTAGCTTGGGTTGTTTTTATTTCCCTACAATTGCCACGCAGTTAGAACCAGAATCTTTATATTGTGTGTGAAGATGTTGTCAGTGTGAAAGGCAACTCAAGTTCGGTGGTGACTTAGCTTGGGTTGTTTTTATTTCCCTACAATTGCCACGCAATCTAAAACCAGAATCTTTATATTGTGTGTGAAGATGTTGTCAGTGTGAAAGGCAACTCAAGTTCGGTGGTGACTTAGCTTGGGTTGTTTTTATTTCCCTACAATTGCCACGCAGTTAAAACCAGAATCTTTATATTGTGTGTGAAGATATTATTAGTGTGTAAACGGCTTAAATTCAATTATGTTGAGTTTAAGCCGTTTTTATTTTGCTGCCCCAAAGCTAAGTTTTGTTCCCTATAGCTACTAATCAACAGTATATGTAACAGTTTTAAATACCTTTTCTTTCATTTTTTCTTATTAACTTCGTACCTATCAATCATACCTAGGCATAATTATTTTATTTAAGTAAACTTTCGCCATCGTAAAAAAGAGGTTTTAAGGTTCCGCAGTTTATAAATTTATAAGTAAGTTCGTTTTCAGGAGGAACTCGTTTTGATGTGCGAACTTTCTGCATACAGGCATTAACCAGGTCCACAAAAATTAGGTGGTTAAAGCTTGGTGCTTTTTGAATTTTATGTACATAAATACGCTCTGTACCATTTAGCTCAATCATATCGTACTCATGCCATTGCGAAGATTCGCTTAGCTCATTGAGTTCTCTGGCGTACAGTTGCTTATCAAGCTCAAGTTGTTTAGCTTCATAAATTAAAGTGCCCCCTTGGCGGTAATCACCTTCGTATATGTCGGCTGTAATTGTTATTTCATCCCCGCGCATTAAATGTTGAATATTAAACTTTTGCGGCTTAATAGTGATCATGTCGGCATTTTTCGCAAAGTTTAAAAAAGCAACGTTTGAATTTTTAACTTCGTAGACAACTTGCAAGTCATGTGGCGATCTATAAGAAGGAAGATTAATAGCAAAAATAGAAGACCCTCTATTCACAAGTGCCATGGGGTGAACTGCATTATAGCTAGGATCTAATGGTGGAAGTTCTACTTTTTCTTCTTCAGCAAACGCTGTAGTACTTAGCAAAAGCAATAATAAACTAAATAGTAAACGCATAATAACCCCAATTAATTTATGAGCTTAAATTGTAGTATAAAGTTTATATAACTCATATTTTAATACGCATTAACTCCCTTAATTATTAAGCTATTTAGCTTTAATTGAGTTTAGTAGAGTGCGGGCTTTCAAATGTATATTTGCATTATCTGGGTTTGATGAATTGGTCACCCAAACAACATGCCCTTTTTCATTTATAAATAACGTAGTGGGTGTGCCGTGTACTCCTAGTTGTGTCGCAATTTTATCTGCTTGTATTGCGGTTTTAAATGTATAGCCTCTATTGGTTAATGCTTTGGCGGGGAAGGCGTTATCATCTTCTTTAAAACTTACAGCTATTACGTTTAAGCCCATGTCGTGTATTTTTTGAAGGGCGGGTTGTAACTTTTTGCAATAAGGGCACCATGTAGCCCAAAAGTGCAGAATGTACGGTTCGCCTAATAGGTTTTGTGTTTTTATACTTGTACCATCGGCCATGTTTAATGTTAAGGGGGGGAGTTCAGGATGGTTTGAGTCTTGAATAGATTGCTCTGCAAATACCGCAAAACTAAAAATGGTAAGTGTTATAACTATAAAAATGTGTTTCATTGTGGTGTCTTTTTTATTCTAGTTAGCAAATAAGAACGACAATATTAAGTTTTTATTTCATATTAAAAGCGTGCTGCTTGTTCAACTACAATGCCATGGCGCTGTGCAAGGCGAAGATGATCTTTATCGTAACCACCACCAATAACTGTTGCCACTGGTATGTTGTGCTCAAGGCAGCGTTTTAAAACCAAATGATCGCGTTTAGCTATCCCATCCCAACTTATATCTAATTTACCTAAGCCATCGTTTTGCCAAATATCTACACCGGCATCGTACAGTACTAAGCTTGGGTTCAGTTCTTTAAGTAAGTAGCTTAAGGTATCGTCAACAATGGCTAAGTATTCGGCATTTTGCATATGATTTGCTAAGCCAATATCTAAATCGCTAGCCGATTTCCTAAACGGGAAGTTTTTTTCGCAGTGTATTGAACAGGTATAAGCATAGGGCTGATGCGCAAGCATAGCAGCGGTGCCATCACCTTGATGTACGTCTAAATCAAAAATAAGCACGTTGGTTACTTCGCCGCTATTAATCAAGGTCTGGGTGGTAAAGGCTAAGTCGTTCACCATGCAATATCCTGAGCCAAAATCAAAGTGCGCATGGTGCGTGCCTCCTGCTAGATGACAGGCTATGCCGTGTTTTAGCGCTAAGCGAGCGGTTTGTAATGTGCCCTGCGGGGCAGTAAATGTGCGCGCCATTAATTGAGCTGACCAAGGTAATCCTATACGACGCATGGCTTTATCGTCTAAGCGATTGTTCCATAAATCGTGAATGTAGTTGTCGCAATGCACTAACTCTAAAGGCTCGGGAGAGCCTAAAACAGGTTGTGTGAGGTTATTACCAATTAAGCCTAGTTTTTTAACGTGTGTGTATAGATTAGCAAACTTACTCATTGCAAAGCGGTGCTTAGGATCAAAACTAAACGAGTAGTTTGGATGGTAAACTAATGGTAAATGAGGGTTTAGAGTCATATTCACACAGGCTATAAAGTTTTCCCTATGGTAATCAACTCCCCTCAAAGTGTCTATTTTTGTGAGTCGTGAATAAGCATGGCTAATTCGCGGTGAAGTAATTCATCGTCCGCTAAGTTGAGTTCAATGAGTCTTTTTAGATAGGTAATACTATCAATATCAATATGCTTACACTTTAAACCAATGTGATTGGCTTCTATATGGCAAATCGTTGTCTCCATTTTTATTTCAATTTCGCTGTCGGGTAAAATAAAACGCAGTATTGCATCGTTCTCTGTTTGATCATTTAACACATCACATTTACTGATCAACGCGCCGTGCAATGAAATATCAAGCAGGGTACATGGGTACTCATTTTCTTGAAAAATTATGTGTGCATCGGTTGAAAATAAAATACGAGAAAATTGACGACGTTCTTGCATAACTTTGCCTTATTGTTTTTTATTAATCATAGCCTGTAATTAAATAGATGCTAGCACGAAATTAACGGATGTTTTTCGGTTATAAAAAAACCCTGCGTAAAGCAGGGTTTTAAAGGTATTTCAGTTAATTTAGCAATTAACCAATTTTTTTGTATTTTATACGCTTAGGTTGTGCAGCTTCTGCACCGTAGGTCTTTTTGAGCCACTCTTCATATTCAGTATAGTTACCATCGAAAAAGTTAATTTGTCCTTCGTCGCGGTAATCTAAAATGTGTGTGGCAATACGGTCAAGGAACCAACGATCATGCGATATACACATTACACAGCCTGGGAATTCTAAAATAGCATTCTCAAGTGCACGTAATGTTTCAACGTCCAAGTCATTGGTAGGCTCATCCAGTAGCACTACGTTACCACCGGCTTTTAATAATTTAGCAAGGTGTAAACGGTTACGCTCACCGCCCGATAAGTCTTTTACAAACTTTTGCTGATCGTTACCTTTAAAGTTAAAACGGCTAACGTAAGCACGGCTTGGGAATTCAAAGTTACCAATTTTTAAAACGTCTTGTCCGTCAGATATTTCTTGAAAAACTGTTTTGCTTTCGTCCATATCGTCGCGGAACTGATCAACCGTTGCTAGTTGTACGGTTTCACCAACGTTAACACTACCGCTATCTGGCTGCTCTTCGCCACTTAACATTTTAAATAGTGTAGATTTACCCGCGCCGTTGGCACCAATAATGCCCACAATAGCGCCTTTAGGCATGGTAAAGCTTAAGTCGTCTATTAATACGCGGTCGCCAAAGCTTTTACGTAAGTTAGTAACTTCTAATACTTGGTCGCCTAAACGTGGGCCAGGTGGAATAAATAGCTCGTTTGTTTCGTTACGTTTTTGGTAATCTGATTGTTGTAGCTCGCTAAACTGCGCCATACGTGCTTTAGACTTAGCCTGACGACCTTTAGGGTTTGAACGCACCCATTCAAGTTCTTGCGCAATTGATTTTTGACGTGCTTTTTCAGATTTTTGTTCTTGCTGTAAGCGCGCGTCTTTTTGTTCTAGCCAAGAAGAGTAGTTACCTTCCCATGGAATACCTTCACCACGGTCAAGCTCTAATATCCAGCCAGCAACATTATCAAGGAAGTAACGGTCATGCGTTACTGCCACAACAGTACCTTCGTAATCATGTAAGAAGCGCTCTAACCATGCAACCGACTCTGCATCCAAGTGGTTAGTTGGTTCATCAAGAATAAGCATGTCTGGTTTTTCGAGTAACAAACGACAAATAGCAACACGGCGGCGTTCACCACCTGAAAGGTGCTCAATTTTAGCATCCCACTCAGGTAAGCGAAGTGCATCGGCAGCGCGCTCTAGTACGTTATCGATATTATGGCCATCGTGCGCTTGAATAACTGCTTCTAATTCACCTTGTTCTTTAGCCAGTGCGTCAAAGTCAGCACCTTCCATTGCGTACTCATTGTACACCTCATCAAGGCGATTAAGGGCGTGTTTTACCTCGCCAACAGCTTCTTCAACTATTTCTCGTACTGTTTTGCTTTCGTCTAGTACTGGCTCTTGTGGTAAGTAACCAATTTTAGTACCAGGCTGAGGACGTGCCTCACCTTCAAAGTCTTGGTCAACACCGGCCATAATACGTAGCAATGATGATTTACCAGAACCATTTAAACCAAGCACACCAATTTTGGCGCCAGGAAAAAAGTGCAACGAAATATCTTTTAAAATTGTACGCTTAGGCGGCACAACTTTAGATACTCGACTCATCGAGAAAATAAACTTATCAGGTAAAACCATGGAGGAAAGCCTTCAAATAATAATAAAAATTTTAATGTTGTATTGTAGTTGTTGAGAGGTGAAACAGTCAACGAATGGCGGGTGGGAATATATCTTTATCGTTTTATCTCGTTAAATGTATAGTTTTATTTGGGTGTGCTAACGTATTTAAACCATAGTAAAAATAAGAAAAACCCATGACTATAGAAAAAGTAATAACAATGTTGGCTTTACTTACGTTATTTACCACAAACCCCAAAGCTAACGCAGTCGATTCTCCTTGGCCCGAAATAAGAAAACAAAGAATAAATAAACTCCTGCCAAACGCTTTAAAAGCAGCTAAGGTAGATGCTTGGCTTATTGTTTGTAGAGAAAATAACAACGACCCATTGGCTGACCATATTGGCTGTGAAAACGCAGGTTCGCCAGCGGCATATTTATTTTATTTTAATAAAGGGGCGTTTCATTCGGTAGCCTACTCACCTTCAAGCGAAGCAAAAGCACTCGACGAGCTAAACATACATGAAAAAGTGATCTCGGTGCCACGCAGTGTGTCTGCGTTAAAATACGCGGCTGAGTTTATAAAAAAACAACCTTTTGAGCGTATAGCAATAAATGTCTCTGATCTTAATGCACAGGCAGATGGGTTATCGCACTCGCAATACAAGCAATTAGCTAACTTATTAGGCGCAAAGCAAACAGCAAAGCTCGTATCGTCTGAAGAAGTTGTTTATCAATGGCTTTCAATTAAGTTACCTGCTGAAGTTGAAATAATGAAAGAGGCCGCAATGCTTTCAGCAACGTGGCAAATAGAGGCTTATAAAACTATTATTCCGGGTAAAACCACCGATGCCGAGGTAGCTAAATTTTTAAAAGCTAAAATGAAAGCACAAGGTGTAACCGATGCATGGGCTGCCGATCAAAATCCTAACGTAAATTCAGGTCCCGATCGCGGGCATTCGCATTCTACAAATAAAGTCATTATGCCGGGCGACGTAATTCAAATTGATTTTGGCGTAAAGCTCTACAATCGCTGGGTAAGTGACATTCAGCGTTTTGCTTATGTACTTAAAGAAGGGGAAACCTCTGCACCAGCCAACATTCAGCAATATTGGATTAATGCCCGAGATAGCGGTTTTGCGGCATTTAATGCAATGAAACCCGGCGTAAAGGGTATAGACGTAGATCAAGCTCAAACCGTATTAATGAATAAATACAACTCAGAACCTGTGCCATGGAGTACCGGCCATCCAGTTGGGTATGTTGCACACGATACCGGGCCCAATTTAGGTGGCTCTCGCAGTGCCCAAGTAAGGCCTGCTGCTCATCGTAAACTTAAAGAAGGAATGGTGTTTGCTTTTGATGGCTTTTTTAGTTGGCCTTTAGACAACACCGAGTTTAAAACCATTTCTGTTGAAGAAATGGCTGTAATTACCAAAAACGGCGCTGAATATTTAATTCCCCCTCAGCAAAATTTAATATTAGTGGGCAATAATTAGTTCATTATTTTAAATGCAGTGAGTTAAGCCTCTTTTTAAGGGGGTGACTCATTGCTTGCCACATACTTAAGTAATAATGAATAAATTTCATTTAGACATCTATACATCTAGAGGTTGATATTTTTTGCTTTCAGTTCATAATTAGCACAAGTTTTTATGAGTAGGAGTTAAAAATATGCCAATTACCGTAAAGGATGAGCTTCCAGCCATTGCACGTTTGCGCCAAGAAAACGTATTCGTAATGCCAAAAAGCCGTGCAAAAACGCAAGAAATCCGCCCAATGCGTTTGGCTATATTAAACTTAATGCCTAATAAAGTAGAAACCGAAGTACAGTTTATTCGTTTACTTGCAAATTCTCCTTTGCAAGTAAACGTAGAGCTGCTGCGCCTAGACACTCACCGTAGCAGTAATAACTCAGAAGAACACCTAGATACCTTTTACCGCTATTTTTCAGAGGTAAAAAATAACAACTACGATGCGCTTATTGTTACAGGCGCACCGCTTGCGCACTTAGAGTATGAAGATGTTGCTTACTGGGAAGAGCTAAAAGTCATTATTGATTGGGCAGAGCAACATGTTACCTCAACATTGTTTTCGTGTTGGGCGGCTCATGCAGCGCTATTCCATAGCTATAATTTAAAGCGCGACTTAAAACCCAATAAGCTGTGTGGTGTATTTACTCACCAATGCCATTTTAAACACGGGGCATTAACTCGCGGTTTTGACGATACCTTTTTAGTACCACACTCACGTTATGGGCACATTGATATAAAAAAAATAAATGCGTGTGATGATCTCGTTGTATTAGCAGGCTCTGAAAGAGTGGGTGCTTACTTATTAAAAAACAAATCGGGTAGCCAAGTATTTATAACAGGCCACCCAGAATACGATGCCGACACCCTAAAAGGGGAGTACGAGCGTGATTTACAAAAAAGCCCAGATGCGCCAAAACCTGAAAACTATTTTCCCGATGATGATGCAAGCAAGCAACCGTCAAAAACGTGGCAAAGCCATGCTTTTTTACTTTTTTCGAACTGGTTAAATTACTACGTGTATCAAACCACACCGTATGATATTAATTTAGTTAGCCAAGATGTGAGGACTAACAACTATGCCGAATAATACAGCCGCCAACAAACAAGCCGAACTAAGTGAAGCGCTTAAAGAGCGTATTTTAATTTTAGACGGCGCTATGGGCACTATGATCCAAACTCATAAACTTGAAGAAGAAGACTACCGAGGCGAGCGTTTTAAAGATTGGCACGTGCTAATAAAAGGCAATAACGATTTATTAAGCCTCACCAAACCCGAGTTAATTGCCGATATACACCGCGGCTTTTTAACTGCCGGTGCAGATATTATTGAAACCAATACCTTTAACTCAACCACCATTTCGATGGAAGATTACGACATGGCAAGCATAAGCCGTGAAGTAAACCTTGAGTCGGCCAAACTCGCGCGCGCAATATGTGACGAGTTCACCGCTATAAATCCAGAAAAACCACGTTATGTAGCCGGTGTTTTAGGGCCAACATCTAAAACCTGTTCTATCTCGCCAGATGTAAACGACCCAGGTTACCGAAACGTAACGTTTGATAAGCTGGTTACTGCGTATGTAGAGTCTACCCTTGCATTAATGGAAGGCGGCGCTGATTTAATACTTATTGAAACCATATTCGACACCCTAAATGCAAAAGCCGCCTCATTCGCAGTAGAAGAAGCCTTTGAGCAAGCAGGGCGCACATTACCTGTAATGATCTCAGGCACTATTACCGATGCCTCAGGGCGTACGCTTTCGGGGCAAACAACCGAAGCATTTTATAATTCTATTCGCCATATTAAGCCTATTTCAATTGGCCTTAACTGTGCCCTTGGGCCAGATTTACTGCGCCAATACGTAGAAGAGCTTTCGCGGGTATGCGAAACATTTACCTCAGTACACCCAAATGCCGGTTTACCTAACGAATTTGGTGAGTACGACCTACAGGCTCCTGAAATGGCTGCCGAGATTATAGATTGGGGCAAATCGGGCTTTATTAATATTGTGGGTGGTTGCTGTGGTACAACGCCTGCGCATATTCGTGCGTTCGCTAAAGGGCTTGAAGGGGTAAAACCTCGCGCATTGCCAGAGCTTGATGTTCGCATGCGTTTATCAGGCCTTGAAGCCTGTAACTTAAATTAAGGAGCCGCCAATGACCCAACAAATTGCAGTATTTACCAATGTCGGCGAGCGTACCAACGTAACAGGCTCTGCCATGTTTAAACGCTTAATCATGGAAGAAGATTACGAAACCGCCCTGAATGTTGCCCGCGAACAAGTAGAAAACGGCGCCCAAGTTATTGATATAAACATGGACGAAGCCATGCTGGACTCAAAAGCGGCCATGGTGAAGTTTTTAAATTTAATTGCCTCAGAACCTGATATCTCAAAAGTGCCTATTATGGTCGACTCTTCTAAATGGGAAGTAATAGAAGCAGGCCTTAAATGTATTCAAGGCAAGGCTATTGTTAACTCAATATCGCTTAAAGAAGGTGAGGAGCCGTTTAAACACCAAGCTAAAATTATTAAACGTTTTGGCGCAGCCGCTGTTGTTATGGCGTTTGATACCGACGGCCAAGCCGACACCGCAGACCGCAAATACGAAATCTGTGCACGCAGTTACAAAATATTAGTCGAAGAAATTGGCTTCCCGCCAGAAGACATTATTTTTGACCCAAATATATTTGCCGTGGCCACCGGTATAGAAGAGCACGACAACTACGCCGTAGAATTTATTGAAGGCACTCGCCGCATTAAGCAAAACTTACCACACTGTAAAGTGTCGGGCGGGGTGTCTAATGTATCGTTTTCGTTTAGGGGTAATAACCCTGTACGCGAGGCCATTCACTCGGTGTTTTTATACCACGCGATAAAAGCGGGCATGGATATGGGTATTGTAAACGCAGGTCAGCTTGCGGTTTACGACGATATCCCCGAGGAACTTCGTAAAGCCGTAGAAGACGTAATACTTAACACCGACCCCGGTGCTGGTGAGCGTTTAGTAGAGCTTGCACCTAAATATTCAGGTATGGCACAAGCTGAGCGGGTAGAAGATTTAGAATGGCGCACATGGCCTGTTGAAAAACGCCTAGAACACGCTCTTGTAAAAGGCATAACCACCTTTATAGATGAAGACACAGAAGAATGCCGCGCAGCCGCCGATAAACCTATTCACGTAATTGAAGGGCCACTCATGGACGGCATGAACGTGGTAGGGGATTTATTTGGCGCAGGTAAAATGTTTTTACCACAAGTTGTTAAATCGGCCCGCGTTATGAAGCGCGCCGTTGCCTACCTAGACCCATTTATAGAAGCCGAAAAAGAAGAAGGCGCCACCAACGGTAAAGTGGTTATGGCCACCGTAAAAGGCGACGTGCACGACATAGGTAAAAACATTGTAGGTGTAGTACTGCAATGTAATAACTACGAAGTAATTGACTTAGGTGTAATGGTACCTGCCGAAAAAATACTGCAAACAGCCATTGACGAAAAAGCCGACATAATCGGCCTTTCGGGTTTAATTACCCCATCGCTTGACGAAATGGTACACGTAGCCAAAGAAATGACCCGCCGAGGCTTTGAACTCCCACTTATGATTGGCGGCGCAACTACCTCTAAAGCGCATACTGCCGTTAAAATTGAGCCACAGTACGACAAAGGCGTAGTGTACGTAAATAACGCCAGCCGTGCAGTGGGTGTGGTATCGAGCTTGTTATCTAAAGAGCTAAAACCTGCCTTTTTAGAAAAAACTAAAGCCGAGTACGTAAAAGTGCGCGAGCAACAAGCGCGTAAAAAACCACGTTCAAAACCGGTTACAATCCAGCGTGCCCGCGATAACGCAGCACAGCTTGATTGGGATAACTACACGCCACCAGTACCTAAAAAGCTGGGCGTGACTGAGTTTAAAAATGTATCAATCGCCACGTTGCGTAAGTATATAGATTGGACCCCATACTTTATGACGTGGTCAATCGCTGGTAAATACCCGCGCATAATGACCGATGAAGTCGTTGGCGAACAAGCACAAAGCTTATTTAAAGACGCTAACGACATGCTCGACGACCTTGAAAAAGCAGGCAGTTTACAGCCATTGGGTGTAATAGGTTTATTCCCTGCAAACCGCGTGGGCGATGATATAGAAATTTACACCGACGAAACCCGCAAAGAGCTGTTAAACACCTCGTGCCATTTACGCCAGCAAACCGAAAAAACCGACTTTGCTAACTATTGTTTGGCTGACTACATTGCGCCAAAAGGTACACCTGATTATTTTGGTGCGTTTGCAGTAACGGGCGGTTTAGAAGAAGACGATTTAGCCAATGCGTTTGACGCACAGCAAGACGACTACAATAAAATAATGGTAAAAGCGGTTGCCGACAGGCTTGCCGAGGCGTTTGCAGAATACCTGCACGAACAAGTGCGTAAAGAGTATTGGGGTTATGCACCCGATGAAAACCTCGGTAACGATGAGCTAATTCGCGAAAACTACCAAGGTATACGCCCAGCGCCGGGTTACCCAGCGTGCCCAGAGCACACTGAGAAAAAGAAAATTTGGCAGTTACTCGATACTGAAAAACGCATTGGTATGCAGCTAACTAGTTCGTACGCTATGTGGCCAGGGGCTGCTGTTTCGGGCTGGTATTTCTCACACCCAGAGGCAAAATACTACGCCGTAGCCGCTGTGCAAAAGGATCAGGTAGAAGACTACGCCAAGCGAACGAATATGACACTCGCAGAGGTCGAAAGGTGGCTATCGCCGAACTTGGGGTATGAGCCGGAATCATAGCGAAGTGGTTGAATAGTGAAGCGGTTAGTTTTTAGCTGTCAGCTATCATTAAAAGAAAAACGAGCCAAATTAGGCTCGTTTTTTATTACGTAGCACTATCTAATATCTTTTCAAATTTAGGTAATTACTTGTTTACAATAAGTTTATTAAGTGAAATTATTGGTTGAGGAAATGGAAACCATTTTGAAGGAACCTCAAATGGTATTTGATAAGCTGTTTATACTTTATTAATAAGGGATATTATGACTAAAGAAACTATTCAACTAAATAAAACTAAACATGAATTTAGTTTTTCGACTCTGGGTTTTTTCGTAAAGCTTTTTCTGGTCGGACTTTGCGTTTTGTCACTAATTCTTGCTTCTGGAATGGTATTTATTGTTCTCAAAAAAGGGAGTGTACATCCATTTGCGCTAGTTTTGGCAGTACTTGGCCTTTGTAGTTATGCTTTTTGGCATTTATGGGCTGTATCTAAGAGAAAAGTTAATCAAATAACTACTTTAGCCATACTCAATTTATTAATAGGTGGGAATATTGCAGGCTGCGTAATAATGTTTTTTATTCGCCAATCTGCAGTTAAAGAAAGAGCTTTAATAAACAAAGAAAAGCTTTAAATACTGGTTTTTTATCTCAACCTCAATTAACGTCATTTGGTTAATTGCCTGTTTAAGTTTAAATAATTTAAAGGAATAAAATGAAATTTATACTCTGCATTATGATATGGGTTGCAAGCTCATTATTGGCATACGCTCAGCCTATAGAAACAGTCACTGCACAAAATGAGCAAAGTGAAAAAATTATGCTATTAACTAAAAAGGTCAACGAGTTAGAGAATGAGCTATCGAGCTTGTCTTACGACACAGAAAAGTTAGAAGAGGAATTTAATCGTAGTGCATTGGCTGTATTCTTTTTTGCTTTTTTCAGTGCTTGGTGGGCTAAATCTACAGGTCGAAGTGCTTTACTTTGGTTTGTTCTTGGTATTTTCTTTAATTTTATTACCGCTATTGTAATCGTTTGTAAAACCGAACGAGGCATAAAAAAATAGCTATAGCTTAATCCCTCAGCTAATCAAGATATTTTAGGATGACTGCTTAGTTCTTTTAGTAAACTAAAAAGGCAATTTTATGAAAACGATTGGCATGCTCGGTGGTATGAGTTGGGAGTCAACAGCCAGCTATTACAAGGCTTTAAACGAAGGCGTTAAACACTCATTGGGCGGGCTGCATAGTGCCAAAATTTGTATGGTGAGTGTTGATTTTGCCGAAATTGAAACGCTGCAGCATCAAGGTGATTGGCAACAAACAGCTAAGTTACTTACCGAGGCGGCTAAATCGGTAGAGGCAGCTGGTGCTAATTTTTTACTTATTTGTACCAACACCATGCACAAAGTGGCTGACCATATCGCCAGTAATATTAGTATTCCTATTTTACATATCGCTGACGCAACCGCAGATCAGTTAAAACACGATAAAATAACGCGAGTAGGGTTGCTGGGCACGCAATTTACAATGGAGCAAAGCTTTTACAAAGGGCGGTTAACCAATAAGCATAACATTGAAGTGTTAATACCCGAGCCTAATGAGCGAGAGCGTGTTCACGACATAATTTACAATCAGTT
The DNA here is from genome assembly GCF_023161925.1 of Pseudoalteromonas sp. 2CM32C. Lineage (NCBI taxonomy): Bacteria > Pseudomonadati > Pseudomonadota > Gammaproteobacteria > Alteromonadales > Pseudoalteromonadaceae > Pseudoalteromonas > Pseudoalteromonas sp. 2CM32C. The sequence continues at coordinate 129,601 of NZ_JALNTI010000003.1, forward strand.
ATGCCTAGGTATTATTAATGATGAAGCCCGAACTGAGTTTATAAATATTATTGAGCGTATGTTTGAAAAAGGCGCACAGGCCATTGTTTTAGGCTGTACTGAAATTGCTTTATTGGTAGAGCCGCAACATACAACCGTGCCACTTTACGATACCACGCAAATTCATGCGCATGCCGCGATTAAATTAGCACTAACTAAATAATCAGCGCTTTACTTATTAATAAAACCGCCATAGGACGGTTTTTGCGTTTAGTGACTTGGCAAAGCTTATTAAAGCCACTTACCGATAAAAATTTCAATAAACCAATCCTAAGTGGTAGGCTAAAAAAGTAGCAAGTATTCAAACCGTTCTCGCGCAATAAGGAATTTCTTTAAAGCGCTTTGCCAAGGAGTTAAATATGATCACGCTTACCGTAAATGGTAATAAACATGAGTTTACAGGCGATCCGTCAACGCCGGTGCTTTGGTATCTTCGAGATGAATTAAATTTAACAGGGCCTAAATTTGGCTGTGGTATGGCGCAGTGTGGTGCGTGCACCATACACATTGATGGCGTAGCGCAGCGCTCGTGCATATTACCTGTATCGGCTGTGGCTGGGCGTGCTATTACCTCTATTGAAGGGTTAAGCGAGCAAGGCGACCACCCTGTACAAAAAGCGTGGGTTGAGCATAAAGTGCCGCAGTGTGGGTTTTGTCAGTGCGGGCAAATAATGCAAGCGGCAAGCTTATTAGCAGCTAACCCCAATCCAACTGATGATGAAATAGTGAGTAATATGTCGGGCAATATTTGCCGTTGTGGTACGTATCCGCGTATTCATAAAGCGATTAAGTCGGCGGCTAAAACCATTGCGGGCGTTGAGTATTTTGACCCAAATGAACAAGGGGAAGAGGTATGAAAAACGACAATACGTACTTTGACCTAAACCGTCGCCAATTTTTAAAAACCAGCGCAATAGGCGCATTAGTATTAGGCACTTATTTTGTAGGCAGTGCACCAAAAGCGTTTGCAGGCGTGTTAGAACAACCCTCTGATCAAGCAAAACGCGCTAACTTATTTATAGCGCTGCGCCCCGATGGCATGGTTGAAATAACCTGTCATCGCTCTGAAATGGGCCAACAAATTCGTACCGCCATTGCCCAAATTGTGGCAGACGAAATGGAAGCTGCGTGGGACAAAGTAGTGGTTATTCAAGGTAAGGGCGACCCTAAATATGGGGATCAAAATACCGATGGCTCGCGCAGTATTCGATACAACATGCAGCGCTTGCGCGAAATGGGCGCAAGCGTACGTTATATGATGCAGCACGCAGCTGCTAAATATTGGAAAGTTGAGCCGCAAACCTGTACAGCTAATCAGCACGTGGTTACCCACAGCTCGGGTAAAACGCTGGCTTATAAAGATTTAATTGACCTCGCGCTTGGCATTACCCCACCAGAGCCAGACAAGTTAACACTCAAAACACGTAAAGAATGGCGCTATATAAATACCGGTATGGCGCACATAGATTTAACCGATTTAGTAACCGGTAAAGCCATATTTGCTGCCGATGTACGCGAGCCAAAAGCGCTGGTGGCTATTATTGAGCGCCCGCCGGTAGTTGGTGGTGTGGTTAAATCGTTTGATGCAAGTACCGCTAAAGCAATTAATGGCGTAGTTGATGTTATTGAAATGCCTGTACCAAAAGGCGCGCCGCAATTTCAGCCAAAAGGCGGTATTGCTATTGTTGCTAAAAATACCTGGGCTGCATGGCAGGCGCGTAAAGCACTAAACGTGGTGTGGGATGATGGTAAAAATGGCGATTATAATTCAGAGAGCTTTAAAAAGTCGTTACTGCAAACAGTGAATGAGCCGCAAGCGCATGTGCGCGAAAAAGGCGATACCACCAGCGTATTGGCTAAATCGAGCAATAAATTAGCTGCCGACTATTACGCGCCGCACTTAACTCAAGCACCTATGGAGCCACCTTGTGCCACTGCAATGTACAATAAAGACCGCGTTGATATTTGGGCTGCAACACAAAACCCACAAGCCGATATGAAAACTGTGGCCGCACTACTTGGTATGGACGAGAGTAAAATTAACGTACATGTCACCATGTTAGGTGGCGGGTTTGGGCGTAAATCAAAACCTGATTTTTCGGCAGAAGCTGCTTACATTTCAATGAAAGTAGGACAACCTATTCGCGTTCAATGGACGCGAGAGGATGATATTCAGCACAGTTTTTATCATGCGGTATCGGCTCAACATATTGAAGCGTCATTAGATGAAAAAGGTAATATTGAAGCTTACTTACATCGCACGGCGTTTTCGCCAATTATGTCGACCTTTCAAGAAGGGGCAACATCGCCTGCAGGTTTTGAACTGCGTTTAGGCTTTACCGATAACCCTATAAACTCACCTAACTTAAAGTTAGAAAATGGCGAAGCACCCGCTAAAACAAGAGTTGGCTGGATGCGCTCGGTATCAAATATTTTTCATGCTTTTGCTATTCAGTCATTTATTGCTGAAGCGGCGCACAAAGCAGGGCGCGACCAAAAAGACTATTTACTTGAAACCATCGGCCCTGATCGTATTTTAGATGTAACCGAGCAAAATGCCTCGTACGATAATTATGGCGCCGATAAAGACGTTTACCCTTTAGATATTGGTAAGTTACGCCATGTTATTGAAAAAGTAGCTGAGATAAGTAAATGGGGCCGAGAGCTTCCAAAAGGGCGCGGGTTAGGCATTGCAGCGCACCGCAGCTTTTTAACGTATGTGGCAACAGTGGTTGAGGTAGAGGTATCGGATACTGGTAATTTAAACGTGATTAAATCGTGGGTGGCTATTGATGCGGGTACGGTTGTAAACACCGATACCGTTAAAAACCAAACGCAAGGTGGCTCTATTTACGGTATTACCACTGCAATTAGCGATGGTATTACTTTTGATAAAGGCCGCGTACAGCAAAGTAACTTTCATGATTACCGCGTGCCGCGTATGAGCGATTCACCTTTAGAGGTAGAAGTAGAAATAATACAAAGCGATGCACCACCAGCAGGTGTAGGAGAGCCCGCAACACCGGTTTATGCCCCTGCTCTGTGTAACGCTATTTTTGCCGCTTGTGGTAAGCGCATTAGGCAACTGCCTATTGGTAATCAATTAAAAGCGTAAATAACGCCCTTTTTTAGCTATTAAACAAAAAAACCGCCAAATGGCGGTTCTTTTTAGAAGTTAGCGATTAGTGCGTTTTTTCAAACTCATCTACTTCACGCTCTGCTTCCTCTTTAGATTTACCGTATTGCTGCTGGATTTTACCCACTAGCTCCTTACGGCTACCTTCAATTTTGTCTAAATCGTCGTCAGTAAGATCGCCCCATTTTTGTTGCGCCTTACCTTTAAGTTCGTTCCAATTACCTTTCATACGATCGCTGTTCATAAGTTTCTCCTTACTTAGATTTATTTAACGTTCACTATAAAAGGAGCAAGGCGTGTACCAATAAGTTAAATTTAAATTTTGTATTTATAATCATGGTGTTATGTTTTTATTGAGGCAGTAATAATTAATATAGCGCGCATGTCCTTAAAAAATGTACAGAGCGGTCTGTAATTATTTCTGATTATGATGCCCTTTATAACCACACAGCTTTAGCGGCGCGTTTATTTTTGGTTTTTGTTACAATGCATACAAAGCAATTTTGGGTAAATAGCAGTGCTGCCGGTTCAAAACATATATCAACAACTTCTAACTACATTACAAAGTAACCCTATAACGTTATTACAAGCACCGCCTGGTGCAGGTAAATCAACCTGGTTGCCGCTACAGCTTATGCGCGACGGCCATTTTAAACGTATTGTAATGCTGGAGCCGCGCCGCTTAGCAGCACGTAATATTGCCAGTTACTTAGCACAGTGCCAAAACGAAAAAGTGGGCCAGAGTGTTGGTTTGCGAGTACGCGGCGAGAGTAAAGTAAGCAGTAATACGCGCCTTGAAATAGTCACCGAGGGTATGCTTACCCGCATGCTACAAAACGACCCTGAATTAAGCGACATTGATTTACTGATATTTGATGAATTTCATGAGCGCTCAATTGCAGCCGATACCTCACTGGCCTTTGCTTTAGAGACCCAAAGTGCACTGCGTGACGATTTAACCATACTACTTATGTCGGCCACCCTTGATACCGAGCGCTATACACAATTTTTTGATTGCCCAGTTATACAATCAAGCGGGCGCAGTTACCCCATAGACGAAGTATATATACCCATAAAAGATGAAAGTCGATGGCTTGATGCTATTCCCTCTTTAATAAAACAAGCACTAAACGAGCAAAGCGGCAGTGCATTAGTATTTTTACCTGGTCAATTTGAAATATCACGCGTACAACAGGCCCTTAATGATTTACCAAGTAATTGCTTAGTTGCCACATTATTTGGCGAACAAGATAAAGCTAATCAGCAAGCGGCGATTGCTCCTGCGCCTGAGGGCATGCGCAAAGTTGTGCTTACTACTAATGTAGCCGAAACCAGCTTAACCATTGAAGGCATTCGCATTGTTATTGATAGCGGTAAACGCCGCGCGGCCAGTTATAACTTAAAAACAGGCGTAACGGAGCTTACAACACAAAGTATATCGCGCTCCTCTGCCGTGCAGCGAGCAGGGCGTGCAGGGCGAATAGAGCCAGGTGTGGTGTACAGGCTTGGTTCAAAGCAAACCTTTGAGCGACGTAATAGCCACGACAACCCCGAAATACTCACCTCAGACATAAGCCAACTTATGCTTGAAGCAAAGCAGTGGGGCGCAAACATTAGCGAACTCACCTTGCTTGATACGCCAACAACGCAGCAATGCACACAAGCAATGAGCTTACTAACTATGCTTGAAGCCATCGATAGCAAAGGCAAGCTAACCAAATTGGGCAGTAACATGCTGGGTTTTGGGGCGGATATTCGCTTAGCGCATATGCTTTTAAAAGCGCAGGCGCTTGAGGCAGAACTCCCTGGTATTTACCGTTTAGCACTTTATTTAGTGGCGCTGCTTGAGAGCAGAATAAACAGCGCCAACGAGCTAAGCTTAACGCTACATAGCCAACAGCAAAGGCCACACCCAGTATTTAAACAGCAGTTAAAATACTGGCAAAGCCGCTTGAAAGCAACCGACAGTAACAGCGAGCTAAACACAGAGTATTTAGGTTTGCTGGTGGCATTAGCTTACCCCGACCGCATTGCAAAAAAACGCGGCAATGGCTACTTACTTGCCAATGGTGCGGGCGCTGATTTAAACACCGATTACTGGCATAACGATGACTACCTTGCTATTGCAAGTATGGGCGGCCATAAAGGCACGCGTATTTTTGCAGCCACCGCACTTAGCCCATTTGAGCTAAAAGATTACTTACCGCATTTATTTACTTCGCTCACCCGCTGTGAATTTGATGAAAAAACCGCGCGCTTTATTCATCAAGACGAAGTAAAGCTCGGCGCCATTACGCTTACAAGCCAACCAAGTAAGCAAAAGCTTGATAAAACCGAGCGTGCCAAAGCGTGGCTTAATTTATTTACTAAGCATGGTTTTGCATTATTTAATGAACAACCCGACGCGCAGCAATTATTAATTCGCATGAGTTTAGCCAGTCAGTTTATGCCTGATACGTTCCCGGCAATAAGCGAGCAGCAACTTATAGAAACAGCTGATGATTGGTTAGGCGTATATTTACAGGATATAAAAACGCTGGAGCAGCTTAAAAAGTTTAACTACTTTGAAGCACTGCAAAATTGTTTTGACTGGACACAGCAAACAGCCCTAAAAACATTGTTACCGCTTAGGTTAACGGTACCGAGTGGCTCAAATATAAAAATTAATTACCAGTTAGATGGTCCCGCAAAACTTAGCGTGCGCATGCAAGAAGTGTATGGCTTAACAAGTACGCCAATGCTTGCAAATGGCAAGCTGCCACTGCTTATGGAATTACTCTCGCCTGGTAAGCGTTCTTTACAACTTACTCAAGATCTAGCGCACTTTTGGGCTAGTAGTTATCGCGATGTACAAAAAGAAATGAAGGGTCGTTACCCTAAACATTTTTGGCCTGACGATCCAGCCAACAGCGTGGCAACCAATAGAGTAAAAAGCAAAATGTAGGTTTATTAACTTAAAAATATTTGTTTTATTTTTGAGCATATGAATATAGTGTACCTATAAATAAATCAATACTTTTAACTACAAGGAAGAAGTGATGAAACGACTATTTACATTTGGTTTGCTATTAGTGAGTACCTTTTTGGTTGATGCTGAAGAGGCACTGGACTTAAACAAATTTGCACAGCATTACTACAGCGCCATGACCGCAACGCAAGCGCCTAACGCAAGTGAAAAAGAGCTTGAAGCCTACCTTAGCTTATTAACGGACGATGTTGGCAGTCAGCACATACCGTATCAAGTAAATGACTCTCGCACTGCCGATGGCAAAAAACTAATGCGCAAAGGCATGAGCTTTTACTTAGGCGCGCATACCCACTATGAAAGTGAGCTACTCAATACTTTTATATTTAACGATAGCGGTTTTGCGATTCGTTATAAAAACCACGCTAAAGGCATTCACCCACAAAGTAAGCAGCCAATAGAGTACACATCAGTAATGATGGAAGTAATAGAAGTTGAAAACGGTAAAGTGGCGATGATCCGTAAATATCATGAATAAAACCATGCATTTACTTTTTATTAATTAGCGCCTTTGAAAGTAGGGGTATTGATAAAAATATACTACGCTTTAATTATAAACTAGTACGTTATAGCTTTAGGTGTAGTAGATGCATGATTTAAAAATCAATATTCTTATTATTGATGACGACGAACTGCTGTTACGTGCGTTAATACGCACGCTTAACCGTTTATGCCCCAGTGCTCATGTGTGCACAGTTCAAGTTGCTACTCAATTTGAACAGCAAATAAATAACAACGCCTTACCTGATATTATTTTTTGTGATTCGATGATGCAACTTCCCACGGGGAAAAACGTTTTAGAACAAGCTAAAGAGCTCTGCCCATCTGCGCTTAGGTGTTTATTAACAGGTGATATGAGTGGAAATTACCAGCTACAATTAAATAATGTAATCCATTTTCACCTAGTTAAGCCTTTTGCTCAGTCACATTTAGAGAGCGTAATAAATAGTGCTGTTGTTTTAAAAACACTACCTATTAGCAGTGAGCATCGCGTTATTTTAGGGCAACTCTCTGAGCTTCCGTTTTTAGGTGAGGTAACGCAAAACCTACTCAATGAGCTCAATAAAAGCGAGCCTAATATTTCTATTTTAGAAAAAGATGTTAGGCACGATCCTTTACTGGCTGGTAAGGTTTTACAAATTGCTAATTCGGCTTTTATGGGGTTTGATAGTAGCACCTCAAGTGTAAAAGAAGCGATTGTGAGGATTGGCTTAATAAACCTTAGAGCAATTGTGGTTTTTTCAGAGTTATCTCATCAGTTACTTAGTAAAAATAAACAAAAAGCAATTAATCACCTAATAGACAAAGGTTATAAAAAAGCAGAGTTATCGCAATCGTTAGCAAAATATATAAAGCAAGATCGTCAAACTCAATTACTCGCATGTGCTGTAGGGTTATTAAGTGTTATAGGTGAGTTAATTATAACGAGTGATCCTCATGGCGACTTAGATAACGAAGTTGTACCTAAGTTTGTGTTAAGTGCTTATTTACTAGCGCTTTGGGGGTTTGACCAAAAAATAGTCGACGCGCAATTGATTGATGAATTACCCTCAAAAAAAAGCATATCATTAACCGTGATTCACATAATTGTTGAACATATGTTTTGCAATAATGCGTTGAACTTTAATCTTGAAGAGTTTGATTTTATAGATGACTTAGCGCTATTTCCCGACATAGAGCAATGGTGGTTAAGTAATAAATAAGGATAAAACATGAAAGGCATAATTTTTAGAGGCTTAGAGGCACTGGTTATTGAAAAGTGCGGTATGGCGGCATGGGATGAGTTACTTGAAAAAAACGCCCCTGATGGCCGTGTGTATATTTCTGCACAAAGTTACCCAGATGAAGAGATAATTGGTTTAGCCCAGGATGTAGCGACAGCCCTATCGATGACTATGCCCGAAGTATTAAAAGCATTTGGTGAGTATTTGTTTGGCCACTTAAACAGAAGCCACCCAACGGTTGCGAAAGGCTTTAATAGTTTTGCAGAGTTAATAATGGGGATTGATAAGGTCATTCATGTTGAAGTCGCTAAGCTATACCATGAACCAAACCTACCAGAAATAGAGTCTAAACTGATTGAAGATGGATTTATTTTAATGCATTACCGTTCTAAAAGGCAGTTATGTATGTGCGCAGAAGGGCTTATTTATGGTGCGGCTTCGCACTACGGTATTGATGTTTCTTTAAACCATGTTGAATGTATGCACGACGGCTGCGACAAGTGCGTTATTGAAGTGAAGTATGAGGCTTTAAATGGCTGAAGACGACTATAACTACAAAAAAGCGTATTTGCGTGAAAAAGCGGCAAGAGATCAGTTAGAAGTTTTACTTGAAGATAAAACACGTAAGTTATTTTGCGCTAATCAAGAGTTAAAAGAAAAGCTGAGCATGCTAAAAAGCCAGCAGGTAACCATAATGCAAACCGATAAAATGGCAACACTCGGTACGTTATCGGCAGGCGTAGCACATGAAATAAATAACCCGCTTGCTTATGTAATGAGTAATGTAGAAAGCATCAAGTACTTTAAACCAACACTTCATTCATTAATGCAGATATCTAAGCAGTTTATAGATAAGTCTATCTCGGCTTCAGAGCTTGAAGCACAATTGGTTAAGCTCGACCAAGAAACGAATATAGATTTTATTTTAGAAGATTTAGATGAACTGCTCGGCGACACTCATGAGGGACTTCAACGTATCGCTGCCATAGTAAATAATTTGCTTAACTTTGCCAGACCGAAAAATAACTTATTGGCTATGGCTGATATTACTGAGTCATTAAATGGTGCCATTAAGTTACTCGCCAATCAGCTAAAAAGTTGTCAGGTGGAATGTGATTATGAAGAGCTGCCATTGAGTTATTGTAATTTATCGGCAATTAACCAAGTGTTTGTAAATATATTGCTAAATGCAAAGTATGCGTGTGATTTAGTTGATGGCAAGCAAGGTAAAATAGTCATCAAGTTATTTTCAGACGAAAAAAATATTTATATTGAAATTGCAGATAATGGCTGTGGAATGGACGAGCAAACTAAAAGCCATATTTTTGAACCTTTCTATACAACAAAACCAGTAGGGAAGGGAACGGGGATGGGAATGGCCATCGTTTATAACGTGCTAAAAGAGCATAATGGTTCAATTGAGGTAGAAAGTGAGCTTGGCGAAGGTACGCTAATGCGCTGTACTATGCCAATAACATTAATGCCGGAATCATCGTTAAACTAATTATATTGGCGCAGAATAAACCCAAGCACACTTAAAAAACTATAGATTAGCGCTATTTATAAAATGAATTAAGCTACTTCACACCCTGGGGACTAATAATGACATTAAGATTTTTTGTAATAATAGGTACCTTAATCTTAATGTGCTTTGTAACTAGTTTATTGGTTAGCTATCGATACTTTTTTACGTTACCAACTATAAATGAAAACATTAAAGACTACCAAAATAGAGAGCTATTGAGCCTAGAAATTGCTTTAAACAGAGAGTTTGTTTTCTTAAAAACCATAAATTACGATTATGCGGTGTGGGATGACTCTTACGATTACATGACGAGCTTTGATAAAGACTATATTGAGTCAAATTATGTGGACGATACCTTTAAATCACTCAAAATAGATGGTGTATTTATTTACGACATGAACTTTAAACAAGTTTATGGGCATACTTTTGATTACATTCAGGAGCAATCCTTTGAGCTGCCAGAATTTGATCTAAATACTCATTTACCTAACCGTACTATCCTACCTTATAAAAAAAATACGTCAGAACGCTTCGGTTTTTTAAGAACAGAGCATGGCCCTGTTATGTTTGCATCGCACGCAATACAACGAACAAATAAAACAGGAGAGCCTGTTGGTAGTATTGTTTTTATTAAAAAAGTAAGGAAATCACAAGTTGCTATGATGGCAGAAGTAGCACAAGTAAAACTTAGCTACTCAATAATAAATGACGATAGCGCAACACAAAATTTACTTGTTTTAAATGGTGGAATCCAAAATGAGGGAATAGCCACTGAGCGACAAAGAATATTGCTAGACATAAATGGTAACCCCTTATTGACAATGAATATTGAGCATCACCATCAAAGGTTGCCTGTGTTATTTGACTTGTATTTAATTATTATTTTAATAATGTTTTTTGTAGCCTCTTTAATAGGTTTTTTTGTTGTTAATCGTTTTTTTATTACACCATTAATTAATGGTGCATCGGCAATCAATTTAATGTTACTTAAAAATGACCTTCAACCGCTTCATTTTAAAAATCAGTTTTTAGAAATGCGTGTACTTATAAATGGTTTTAATTCCTTAATAAAAGAGGTCAAAAAACAAAACGAACAACTTGAAAAAATAAGTAAAATAGACGAGTTAACGCAAATTTATAACCGACGTGCCTTTGAAGAAATTTACACATTACAGTGGCATGATGCCCACAATCAAAAAACAACGTTGGGATTAATGCTAATTGATGTTGATTACTTTAAGTTGTACAACGACTTTTATGGTCATCAAGAAGGAGATTGTGCCTTACAAGCACTATGTCGTGTTTTAAAAGAAACCGCCCAATCAAATAATGGTATAGCAGCACGCTATGGAGGTGAGGAATTTATACTGCTGTTTAACCAGCTTTCGTTTGAGCAATTTGAACTAATATCTCAACAATTACGAAAAAATGTAAATGCGCTTAAACTACCTCACAAAGGCTCTAAAGTAAGTGATGTTTTAACTATAAGTGTAGGCTGTGCTTTTGCAACGGCAAAGGCTATGGATAATGAAAGCATCACAGCCAAATCATTAATTAAAGATGCAGACGTTATGCTGTACGAGGCAAAAAACACCGGAAGAGATAGAGCCTTAATTAAATCAATATAATTAAACCACCATCGCGAATTGTTACTATTAATGCTAAAAGTTTAATACATATTACGTTGCGCTAAACTTCTTTTCCTCCATGTTGCTCGGCTAAATCATCAAGCTCGGCAATGGTATAATCGAAGCCTGTTTCGTCGTAATCATAGCTTACTTTTACGCTATCACCTCCATTAAAAAGACGTGTTTTAACATCGTTCACTGGCCAGTTTTTTAACTCATGTAAAAAACGGTTGGCCACTTGCGATGATTCAAAACGATAACTAATTTCTGTTTTCATGTGTGAGTCTCTGGCTGTTTAACCCCCGTAGTTTGTGCAATTTTGAACGTTAGTCAAGTTTCGATTACAAAAAATAAAAGGAAAAAATGTAAATTTTGTGTTTCAATTAATGCATTAAACTAAGTAGGCAATTGCTTACTTAAACCAAAATATCATGGCGATTTAACATGCATTATAAATTAGTTTTGATAGTAAGCTCAGTCTTTTTTCTTAGTGCCTGCGGTGGTTCTGGCTCAGATGATACCCCAACCGTTAATGGTAACAAGCTTCCTTCTTTAACCCTGTCGGGCTTACCCAGTGATATCACAAAAAGCCAAACTATTGAGCTAAAAGCAACAGCCAGCGATGCTGACGGCAGCATCGCAAGTGTAATTTGGCAACAAACTTCGGGGCCTACGGTGTTAAGTGAGCCAGTAAACGCAAGCTCAGTTAGCGTTAAATTGGCTGATGCACTAACTTACACGCCTTCAGAGTATGCGTTTAATGTTACCGCGACCGATAACGAAGGGGCCACTACCGTTAAAACGGTCAATTTTTTTGCCCGCAATAGCATGAATGCATTTTCTGCAGCTCGGTTGTTGCATCAAGGAAGCATGGGGCCAACGCTTGTAGAAATACAAAACGCGCAAGGCCAAAGTGAGCTGCAATGGCTTGATGCCCAACTGGCATTGCCCATTAACTATCATCGTGACTATATGGTGTTTACTAATGATGATGAAGATTTTAGGTATATAAGCCGAATAGACGCGTGGTGGAAAGCCGTAATGCAAAGCGACGATCAACTCCGCCAGCGCGTGGCCTTTGCGCTGAGTGAAATACTTGTAGTGTCTGATCTCAATAACGATTTACGCTCTCAGCCTGAGGGCATGGTGACATATTATGATTTATTGCTTACTCATGCATTTGGTAATTTTCATGATTTACTTGAGGCGGTAACTTTATCGCCAATCATGGGCACTTACCTTAGTCATTTGGGTAACGAAAAGGCTGATGATGCACTTAATATTCGCCCCGATGAAAACTATGCCCGTGAGGTTATGCAGTTATTTACTATCGGGCTTGATGAGCTAAACCAAGACGGTACCGCTAAATTAGACGCTAACGGTAATACTATTGCAACGTATGGCCAAGCAGAAATAGAAGGGTTTGCTCGTGTATTTACAGGGTGGACATTTGCAGGCAGTGAAACATTTAAGCGCAAAAGTCGTGATTATGTTGCGCCTATGCAAGCATTTGAAGAGTACCATTCACAAAAGCAAAAAACGTTATTAAACGGCGACATTATTCCCCAAGGGTATAGTGCGCAAGAGTCGTTACAACTAGCGATTGATAATTTATTTAACCATCAAAATGTAGCGCCTTTTATCAGTAAGCAGTTAATACAACGACTAATTACATCAAACCCTACACCGCAATATGTAGAGCGAATTGCCAGTGTGTTTAATGATAATGGCGAAGGCGTTCGAGGTGATCTAGCAGCAGTAGTAAAAGCTATATATTTAGATGATGAAGCTCGTCATTATGGCAGTGTATTGAGCTACCAAGGTAAAATAAAAGAACCGCTTCTTAAAACAGTCCAATTTTGGCGAAACCTAAACGCAAGGTCACCCGAAGGTTATTACAAAACATGGAATTTAGTTGACCGATATGGGCAAGGGCCTATGCAGTCGAGTTCGGTGTTTAACTTTTTTAGACCTGACTACCAGCCTGCTCAGTTGCGAACAAATTCATTAGTGGCTCCTGAGCTACAAATAGCCGGCGATGCAACGATTATAGGCACCATGAACGAGCACTTTGCCGATTTGGTGTGGAGTACTGCCGAGGCGCACACCGATTTAAATCCAAGCGGTATTTATGTTTACATCATTAACGATATGAATACCTTGCAAAGCAATGGGGTTAACTACTTACTCGATCAATACAACGTACTGTATTTTGCAGGCTCTATGAGTAGCGACACACGCCAAGCATTATTAGATTTAGATGCTTATTTTGATGACGATCAATATCGCGAACGGGTATCGTATTTACTTTATATGATTGCTATTTCACCTGAATTTAATTTGCAGTATTAGGAGAGACATAATGAGCATTAATAGAAGGCAATTTTTGTCGTTATGTTTAAAAGGCGGTGTATCGGCAGCCGCACTGACTAGTTTGCAACTACAAGCGCTTACAGGCTCTGTTAATGCAGTTGAACTAGGCGACTACAAAGCACTAGTATGCATTTTTTTATACGGCGGTAACGATTCACTCAACATGTTGGTACCCCTTGAAGGTGAGCAGCGTAGCTTGTACGAACAAAGCCGACAAAATTTAGCTGTTGCATCGCCAATTACTTTAAATACTGCAACCCAATTTGCAGGTGGTGTAGGGTTGCACCCATCATTGTCGCCTATTCAACGTGTTTTTAATGAATCTAATTTAGCGTTTGTTGGTGGGGTGGGTACCTTGCTTGCGCCAACAAGTTATAACGATTACAAAAATAATGCAGTGGCATTACCTAAGCACTTATTTTCTCATAATGATCAGCAAGCATCTTGGATGTATGGCCGTGAAAAACAGTCGCTGAACAGTGGTTGGGGAGCACGTTTGTTAGAGCGCTTAAATCAGCAGGATCAGTTTGCTGCCAATGTGTCGTTAGATGGAACGAATCTGTGGCAAACAGGCAGCCAAACAAAAGCGTTTACACTAAATAAAAGTGGGATTAGTCGTATAAATGCATTTGGCGGTTATCAACCACGCACAGACCACGTAACTAACATTATGAGTCGTATAATGGGCAATACTCATCATCCGCTTAGTGATGCTTATGCAAAAAGCTTTAATTCGGCTATTAACAATACTCAAACTATGAACAATGCGTTAGAGACAGCCCCAGAGCTGATAACACCATTCAGCGATTCTAGTGTTTCTCAGCAATTGGCCGCAGTGGCAAAAGCAATTAGTGTGCAGTCTACTTTAGCAACACAGCGCCAAGTGTTTTTTGTTTCAATGGGCGGGTTTGACACCCACGACAACCAATTAGAAACCCACCCGCTTTTGTTAAATTCATTAGCGCAAAGCTTGAGCGAATTTAATAGCGCAATGCAAGAGCTAAATATGGCAGACAAAGTAACGACCTTTACGATGTCGGACTTTGGTAGAACGCTGACCTCAAATGGTGATGGCACCGATCATGGTTGGGCTGGCAATCAACTAGTAATGGGAGGAGCGGTTAAAGGAGGTGATATCTATGGTGAATTTTTAACGCAGCATTTAGACGGCCCGCAAGACGTTGGCAGTGGCAGGCTCATCCCAAGCGTGGCAAATGAGCAATACTTTGCCTCATTGGCGCAATGGTTTGGCGTTCCATCATCTGAATTGAGCGATATTTTTCCTAATCTTACTAACTTTGATCGCACAACATTGGACTTTTTTATGTAATTAGTTGCTAATGGTAAACCAAAATCAAGCACGTGCAGTATAAGTGCTGTTTACAAAATAACAATTACACACAAAATGGAGCACAATAATGAAGATTTTAGTCAGCTTGGTGAGTTTAATCGCCTTTTTACTGGTTGTATTACCTGGCCCTTTATACAAGTTTGGCGTGGTTGATTTAGGCCTTGCTTTTACAGGCTTTAGATACGGCGTGTATGTGGGTGGTGCAGCACTTGTTTTACTGCTAGTACAGTTAATATTTATGCGTAAAACCGCTTCATTTGGTAGTGCTATCGTTGCTGTAGTATTTTCTGTGGTTGCTATTGCTATGCCGCTTAACATGATGAATAAAGCTAAAAGTGTGCCGCCAATTCATGATATTTCGACCGACTTGGTTAACCCGCCTAAATTTGTTGCTATTGCACCACTTCGCGCTGACGCACCAAACCCAGTTGAATATGCAGGGGAAGAAACCGCGGTACAACAACGTAAAGCTTACCCAGAACTAACAACCCTTAACTTTGCGCAGTCGCAAAGTGATTTAATTGCAGCAACTGAGCAAGCAATTAAAAATTTAGGCTGGGAATTGGTAAGCGCTAATAAATCACTTGGTTTAATAGAAGCAACAGACACCACAACGTGGTTTGGTTTTAAAGATGATGTTGTTGTTCGTATTGTTGATGAAGGTACTGAGCGCTTTGTTGATATAAGGAGTAAATCACGTGTTGGTCGCAGCGATTTAGGTAAAAATGCCGATCGCATTAATACTTTAATTGACGAAATTAACGCAGAGCTTACTAAGTAGCACTGCTTTAAATAGTAGTATGTGATTGAGCCCAAATAATATTTGGGCTTTTTTGTGGCTGCTTTTCAGTTTGTATTCACTCCTCAAAGTACATACTCAATGCGTTTTAAATTTTTAAACAACTATGGAGTTATGATGAAAACAGTAGGATATGCAGCAAAAAGCCAAGGGTCTGAGCTTACAGAGTTTGAGTTTGAACGCCGCGATTTACGAAATAACGATGTAGAAATTGAAATTTTATACTGCGGAGTGTGCCATTCAGATTTACACGCCGTCAGAAATGATTGGGGCGGTGTAAAATACCCACTCGTTCCAGGCCATGAAATTGTTGGCAGAGTTAAGTCGGTTGGTAGCGATGTTAAAAAATACAAACAAGGTGACACCGTTGGCGTAGGCTGTATGGTTGATTCATGTAAAAGCTGTGATCAGTGCGACAATAATGAAGAGCAATTTTGCCGTGAGGGCATGGTTGGCACTTATGCCGGTAAAGACAGAGAAACCGGTGAAATGACCCAAGGCGGGTACTCTAAGCATGTTGTAGTTCGTGAAGAGTTTGTACTTTCAATACCAAAAAGTTTAGATCTCTCACGCGTAGCACCGTTGTTATGTGCAGGTATTACTACGTATTCCCCACTACATAAATGGGGCGTTAAAAAAGGCAGCCGAGTTGCAGTTGTAGGCCTGGGTGGCTTAGGTCATATGGCGGTAAAAAATGCCGTAGCAATGGGGGCTGAGGTAACTGTTGTTGGCCGAAGCGAATCTAAAAAAGAGGATGCTGTTAAACTTGGTGCCCAGCATTACTTGGTTTCAACAAATGATGACGAAATGAAAGAGTCACAGTCAGCATTTGATGTGATCATTGATACAGTGCCTGTTAAGCACGACCTATCAATTTATACACCGCTATTAGACATAGATGGAGCATTAATTATTGTTGGTCAAGTGGGGCCTGTTGAAGAGTTAAATACAGTGCCATTATTAATGGGACGACGTCAGGTTGCAGGTTCACTTATAGGGGGTATAGCAGAAACTCAGCAAATGCTCGATTTTTGTGGTGAAAACAATGTATTGCCTGAGTGTGAAATGATTAACATTGACGAAATTAACACCGCATACGAACGTATGGAAAATTCAGATGTACGTTATCGTTTTGTCATTGATATGGCGTCGTTAGATTCGTAAAAATTTATTGATATGAAAGTAAAAGAGCGGCTTATCAGTCGCTCTTTTTGTGTTGTGATTAATTAACTGTGTTTAAATCGGGTGACTTATTAAGTTGTAGATAGCTCAGCAACCACATTCCTAAGCCACCTAAAAATAATGCCGCAGCGACATAGCCAGTTTGATTTGGCGCAGCCCCTTTGGCAATAGCGATTCCACCTACCCACGGGCCAATTGCGTTTGCTGTATTAAATGCACATTGAACTAATGCGCCTATCATCGCGTGACCCTCAGGTGCTACATCCATGAGTAGGCTTTGAATTAATGTCGCTAAACCGACACTACAACCGATGAAAAAAATAACCGCATAAAGCACCCAAATATTATAACTTGCCGTAACATAAGCAAATGCAAAAATAATGGTGCATACTAGCGCAAAGCCTGTCGTTTTTATTGCCGACTTATCTGCAGCTTTTCCTAAAACGTAATTACCCAGTGTACAGCCAATGCCAAACATTACCATTGCCACCGAGATAGTATAAGGCGCTGTATTTGTTACATCTAAAATGGTGTCAGCAATGTAGGTATAAATACAAAAAACACCACCAAAGCCAATAATAACAATGCCTAGAATTGACCATACGAGCTTGTTTTTGAGCACACCAAACTCGTTTAATAAGTTAGAGGGTTTAGCGTTGTCTATGTTGGGCACGACTTTATAAACTAAAATAAATGCAACAAAAGCAATCGCTGCAGCACCAGCTAAACAGTAACGCCAACTTAAATTTTGGCCTACCAATGTTACAACGGGCACACCAACAATAGTTGCAATGGTTAATCCCATAAATACTTTTGACATAAAGCTGGCTCGTTTACCTTGTGGCGCAATATCAGATGCAAGCAAAATGGCAGCACCAAAATAAGCGCCATGAGGCAATCCACTCAAAAACCTAAATATAATTAACTGCTCTAACGACGTAGCCAATGCACTAAGCCCATTAGATACACACATTAAACTTAAAAAAATCAGCAGTGCTTTTCGTTTTCGCATATTAGCCGTTGAAAGCATTAACACAGGTGCACCAACCACTACGCCTATAGCATACGCGCTTATAGCATAACCACTTTGAGAAGGTGTAGTACCAAATGTTTCGCTTATAAGGGGCAACATTGGCATCATCGAAAATTCAGATAAACCTAAAATAAAGGTGCCTAACGCCAGCACAATTAAAATAGCCGTTTTATTTAGCTGGTTGGGTATAGATGTGACATCAGGTTTCATAAACCCCCTTTGAATTTGATGTTTAAATATAAAAAAGTAACGCCAGAACAAAAAAGCACTATGGGTTATAAATGTAAAAAATTATGAAATGAATATAGAAAAACTTGAGGCATTTAGTTTAAGTGAAGCGGTAGGCTAAGTCATTAGATAGAGTTAAATAAATACGATTTATATTATTTAATGTTTGTGGGCATAGCTGTTGGATGCAATTAAAAAACAGTGGAAGCTACGTAAAATTGTTTTTTTAGTGGTGCGGATATAAGTGCCAGCGTTTATGCTGGCACAATTTTATTAGCGTATTATTTTAGGCTTTCTGCAAAAAACTCAGCCATTTTTGTGTAGAAATCAGTGATGTTTTTAGGTTGATGAAATCCATGTCCTTCATCTCTAACCATTGACTCATATGGATAGCCTATTTTATCAAGCGCTGATGTTAATGCTTCATATTGTTCCATAGGAACCCTTACATCGTCCTCGCCATGGGCAATAAACAGCTTGGCTTTAATTTTATCAACATTAAATGAAGGAGAGCGAGCTTGCATATCTTCCATGTCGGTACCATGAACCATGTCTAAATACTTTCGACCTGACTCTCTGGTGGGGATATCGCCGCTTTCTTTCATTTCTGGAATTGAATATACACCCACATAACCAATTGCACACTTATAAAGGTCTGGCTCTCTAATAACGCCCATTAACGTAGTGTAACCACCGTAGCTACCACCATAGATACATATTTTATCTTTATCTATTATCCCTTCATTAATAGCCCAGTAAGTGGCATCGGTAACGTCGTCTTGCATTTCGCGTCCCCATTTTTTATAACCACTTTCCTCAAACTCGCTGCCATAGCCACCAGAGCCTCTAAAGTTTACTTGAAGCACAGCGTAACCTAATGAAGCCATGTACTGAGTTTCAGGGTTGTATTGCCAGAAATCTCTAGGTCCATGTGGGCCGCCATGCAAGTAAACAATTGCAGGTAAGTTTTTATCAGCAGCTCCTTTTGGTATGGTTAAATAGCCGTTTAATTCAACGCCATCTCTTGCTTTTATTTTAAAAGGTTCAGTCATAGAGAGGCTTTTTTTATCTATCTGAGGAGCACTTGAGGCAATAAAAGTAGCTTTTTTATTTTTAGTATCGTACAAGTAAAAAGTAGTTGGCGAATTGTCTGCTTCTACAGAAAAGACAGAGAGACCTTTTTCTTTAGAGTGGCTTGTAAATTGTAATCGGTAATTTTTAAAAGTATCACTTAGCTCTTTAAATATCGCATTTTCACCCTTTGCATCAAAGTATTGATATTGAGGGTAATCAGGGTCAAACGTAGCCCCTATAACATCTCTGTTAGGGCCAAATATTGGCGTTGTAATATTAACACTGTCATTTGCCGCTAAAAGGGTAAGTTCTTCATTTTCAAAGTTAAGGCTGTAAATAGCAGTAGTTTTTCTGCCCGAGTCACTCATTAAGAAGGCCTCGTTACCCTCTAGGTTCATACCTAAAAAACCTAGCGCATCTCCTTTTTCATAGCTTAGTTTAGCAAGATTTAAAGACTGCCAATCGCTGTTCACTTTTTTCTTAAAATAAACACTTAAATCGCCTTTGCCAAGCTCTTGCTCTTCATCTTCTTCATAATGAAATGCCAATCTAGGGTTACCCGAAATATCGGTAGTTATACCAAAGACATCGTCTTTGGGTTGGCCGCCTACATAATCCATTTTTCCGTTATAAATATTTAATTTATGAACATTAACGGCAAAGTCATCATTAAAGTGACCTTTGGCGACTAGAATGTTTTCTTTATCATTTGGAAGGGTGCTAATGACTTCTAAAACTGACGTGTTTGAGAATAGAATTTCACGTCTTTTTGAACCATCGTAATTAGCAACAACATAATATGGGCGTCCGCCTTTGGTATCTAAAAAGCCAACTGTTTTAGCTACTGACATCATAAATCTTTCGTCATTTAACCAGGTAACATTACGTATTTTTTGATTTTCACCAAATGCAAATGCGGCCGTTGTTTTTCCTGATTCTCTTTCAAGGATGACCAGCTTTACTTCGGTATCTTCTCTGTAAGTGAGTGAATAATATTTCCCACTAGGTGAAATTTTAACTTGAACGTATCCGCTTTTATCAAAGAAATCTTCTAACGTATTTTTACTATATGAGTTAAAGCTTAATAACAATAAGCATAAAACTATAAGCCTTGTAATTAACATTTTATATCCTTAATTTTTTAGAGTATTTATTAAATATCATGGCTACTTGTTACTTAATATTTAATAACGTAATTCTATTGTTATTTTTATCTTTTTAGAAGTGCTGCTGGATACATTTTACTGGAGATTTGTAACACATTGTAATGTCAATAAAGCCAATCTTTATGTAAAGCTTATTTGACTTGCGGTTGTTTTTGTACAAGTATAGTAAAGTACACTTTACTTTTTGAGAGAGTTAAAAAATGCAAACACAATTAACGTTAAAGCAGCGTCAAAAAATAAACACGACTAATTTAGCTAAGTGGACGCTTATTTGGTTACTATCGCTAGCCATTTGCTCGTTTGGTCCGGTTTTAATTTGGGATCATAATAACGCAATGAGTGGCTTTTTTATTGTCGTAAATGTTGTTGTGGGCATTGCAATGATCATAGCTAATAAACGCAACTTACAGGGGCTTGATGAGTTACAGCAAAAAATACATTTAAGTGCAATGGGTTTTACGCTTGGGGCGGTTGTGGTCGGTGGGCTTGCATATAGTAACTTACAATTAAGTGGCATTATTAGCGTACGGGCTGACATACCTGACTTGATGTTTTTAATGGGCTCAGTGTATTTAATTAGCACCTACATACTTAACAAATGCTACAGCTGTGATGAGGGCGACGAATGAAAAACCGCTTAAAAGTACTCAGAGCTGAGCAAAATCTAACACAGGCTAAACTAGCTGAATTATTAGATGTATCGCGCCAAACCATTAATGCAATTGAAAAAGGTAAGTTTGATCCCAGTTTACCGCTGGCGTTTAAAGCCGCGCGGTTATTTGAATTAAAAATAGAAGATATTTTTGATGATGAATAACGCAGGCATATTTAAAATAAAATGAGCAAAGTGCGACAATTTGTCGCGCTTTTATTCTAGCCTCAAGAATTATAATTAGTCCAACTATTACAGTGGCATAATTATAAAATGGCAGATTTAAGCAACACTCCAAACACATATTTATTAACGCCTTTGGCTTTTTTTATAGGCAGCATATTTTCTTCAGCAGTCTTTGCAGACGACACCTCTTTAGAAGTTATTGAGGTTCATGGACATTCGCAAAATAAACATCTTGCAATTGGTTCTGCAGAATCATTACTAAATGATTTAGGTGTGGATTTTTCTGCTGCAGGTGGGGTGTCTAACTTGCCTATTTTAAATGGCTTGATGGGCGATAGAGTAAAAGTATTAGTCGATGGGGCTGATGTTACAGCGGCATGTGCTAATCATATGAACCCTCCGCTTTCGTATGTTTCTGCTAATCAAATTACGGCTTATCATGTTATTGCGGGTATATCAGCGGTAAGTGCCGGTGGCGATAATATTGCAGGGGTGATAAGCGTAAATACTATTTCACCACAGTATAGCGAAAGTAGTGGCCTAGGGTGGCATTCGGGTTATGTATCGGCTCAATACAACAGCGTAAACAATGCGCGGAAAGTGGGGGTAGGAGCACGTATTGCGAGCAATACCCTGAGTTTTAATTACCAAGGTGCGTTTAGTGATGCCAAAAGTTACGACGACGGAAATGGAGACTTGGTATTAGATACCTTGTATCGCGTGCAAAATCACATGCTATCTGCAGCAATACGAGACGAAAAACAACAGTTTGTTATTAAGCTTACACATCAAAAAATACCTTATCAGGGCTTTGCTAATCAGTATATGGATATGACTGATAATACAAGTTATGGCGCTACTGCTCAGTACAAGCGTGTATTGGAAAACAGTGAGTTGGAAGCCCAACTTAATTGGCATGATGTTAAACACGAAATGGGTTTTTTTAGCCCTGAAAAAACAGGTATGATGCCAATGAATACCGATGCGCGCGATGTAAGCTCTCAAATTAAATGGCGTTTAAACCTTGATAGCAATAGCAGCTTATTACTTGGGCAAGCATTTTATGATTACCGAATTGATGATTGGTGGTCTGCTGTTGAAGGTTCCGCCATGATGGGCCCTAACGATTACATTAATATAAATAATGGTCAGCGTAAGCGTATTGCAGCATTTGCAGAATTTGAGAGCCAAATAAATACTCAGTTGTGGTTAAATTCAGGTATACGTGTTGAGCATGTAAATACTCGTGCTGACGATGTTCAGCCATATAACGAAGGTATGGCAATGATGACTATGAGCGCCATGCCAATGCAGCCTAGTAACGCAAGTGCCGCTGCTGCTTTTAATAGCAAAGAGCACGATAAATCAGACACGGTGGTTGATATTAGTGTATTACTTAATTATCAGCTTACTCATACTGACGAGCTACAGCTTGGTCTTGCTCGCAAAAACAGAGCACCTAATTTGTATGAGCGATACAGCTGGGGTGTGAGCAATATGGCAACCACCATGATTGGTTGGTACGGTGATGGCAATGGCTATATAGGCAACCAAAATTTAGAAGTAGAAACCGCGCATACAATAAGCTCTACTTATATTAAATCGGCTCAAAACGACGACTGGCAAGTAAGTGCTAACATTTGGTATACCAATACATCTGACTACATTGATGCGGACCTCGTCAGGTCTTTCAATCGATTTGGCTTAGAAAACACAGCACGTAACATACTTAAATTTACTAATACGGATGCCGTATTGTATGGGGTTAAGTTAGATTTAGCCGCTAATATTCATCAATCTAAAGCACTCGGTAATTGGCAATTAAATGCCAATATTACTAATACACGTGCAAAGCGAGATGATACCAACCAGCCGCTTTATCAAATAAAACCACTGCATACTAAGCTTGCAATTAACCATCAACTCGGCCGCTTTGAAAATACGCTGTCGTGGCAATGGAATGATGCTAAAACACGCGTCGATAACAACCGATTAGAAAACCAAACCGATAGCTATAACATTGTAAATTTAGGTTCAAAAGCGTCATGGGGCGACTTAACGTTAAGTGCACAAGTGAGTAATTTATTTGACGAGTACTATCAACTACCGCTTGGTGGGGTGAGCATTGCGCAGCTTAAAAAAGGCGAAAGCACTGGTTTTGAGCAGCTCGCAGGGCAGGGGCGTTCGTTTAATATAGGGATGAGTGTCGCATTTTAAGGTGATTATATAATTTACAACTAAGAGCAGGTTACGGCTGCTCTTGGTTTTGTTCAATTTGGGTTGATTGTTCTGCTTGTTGTTCTAGCTTCTCACGATCAGCTTTTGATATATACGCGGGCTTATTACTTTTATGTAATTTAGCGTTAGCGCGTTTGTCTTTCTTTTGAAACTTTGTGACTATTTTTTTACGACGATTCACACTGATTTACCCCAATTATTTTAAGCCGCTTATTATACCGCTATCCATATTAAAGCTGCCATATAAATATTTACACTTAATAGTTTGTTAAATTACCGCAAAGCGCTATTTGTAATGCTGTGTGGGCGCTATAATTAAAGCCCTTAGTTATTAATTAAATGGAATAAGTTTTGAAAAAGTTAGCTTTAGCCAGTGCTCTCTTGTTCGCGTTTAGCGCGCACGCACAGTTACATAAAAATATTGATAATGTTGCCGATTACGCTGTAAATACCTACCAAAATGCGCAAGTACACACGCTAACTAACTTAGTTGCTTTTCCTACAGTAAATAGAGATTCAATACCCGCACCACAAAACCCAAATTTTATTAACTTTAAATCGGTATTAAAAATGAAAGCTGCAGAGCTTGGGTTCGACTACCAAGACCTTGGTTACACCGTGCTTATTGGCATGGGTAAACAAACAGACAAGGTAACAGTGGTAACACACGGTGATGTGCAGCCAGCTAATGCGAGTAAGTGGAAGCAAAACCCCTTTATTATTGATACCTCAGAGCCGGGTAAATTAGTAGGCCGTGGTACCGAAGATGACAAAGGCGCTATCGCTACTGCGCTTTACGCCATGAAAGCGATTAAAGATAAAGGTATTGAGCTCAATAACCGCATTGAGCTGATGATTTATCTGGCTGAGGAGTCTGATTGGGGCCCACTTACTGAGTTCATGAAAACATACGAGCAACCAAAGTATGCAGTAACCATTGATGCATCATACCCGGTAGTGGTTGCTGAAAAAGGTTGGAGCTTAATTTCTCCTACATTTAATGCCATATCAGATCAAAAAGCAGTGTATGTAAGCGACCTTGCTGGTGGTGCTTTCAAAAGCCAAATACCAGAAGATGCAAGTTTAGTACTGCATAATGCAAACAATGCGCTAGTTAACCAACTAAAAACAAGAGCCAAGCAACTAAATCAAGTTGAATTTAACTTTAGTAAAAAAAATAACGCCATTGCCATTAATGTAAAGGGCATGTCTGCCCATTCTTCTGAGCCCGAATCTGGCGTGAACGCCATTGCACATTTAGCCGAGCTATTTGATGGAATAGCGCTTGAAAACAACAGCGATGGACAGCTTATTAAATTTGTAAATCAACTGATAGGGTTAGATCTTCACGGTAAGCAGTTTGGCGATATTGCCTATAAACATGACTTTATGGGCCCAATGACCGTAGCCCCAACCGTCATTGAGCGCAGCGGGAATAAACTAACGTTAGCTGTTAATGCTCGTCGCCCTGTTGGTAAAAGTGAAGATGTATTAAAGCAACAAATAGAGACAGCCGTTAATCAATGGCAAGCTAACAATAACGTTACACTCGAGAGTATAGATACAGTGATAGGTAATCCTATGCTGTTAGACAATGCGCCGCATGCGCAAAAGCTACTTGATATATTTAAGCACTTTACCGGCGACGAAAAAGCCGATTTTGTATCAATTGGTGGAGGCACTAACGCAAAACTATTTGATAATGCAGTCTCGTTTGGACCTTCAATGCCAGGAAAACGTTATACAGGCCACTCTGAGCATGAATTTATTACACTTGAGCAATTAGAGCTTAATTTACGCATGTATACCGCAATGATGATTGAGCTAGGTAATATGTAAGTCATCAGTGTTTTAATATGAAAGCCGCCTTGCTTAACTCGCAAAGCGGCTTTTTTATATCTATTAAAATTGGGCCACGAAGCGAATATTGTATTGATCGTAGTTATTATTATCGGTGTAACTTGCAGTGAAATAGTAGCTATCGTTAAAAAGTCATACGTGCAGATAGAACACTTCAATCTAGAAGTAAGTGAGCTAAATTGACCGTTGAAAAATACCTACAAATAGTGGGGTTATAATGAGGTAATTAAAATAGAGGTGAGCTATTTACAATTCTTTATAAACCACTGGCTAATTATTATAAAAAACTTAACAAACTCTCTTCAAAATGGTAAAAATCATACTGTGTAAATGTATTAATACAGATGGATAGCAGTAATATGGACTTTTTGAATTTAGCACTTACGTTTCCTACCATAATTTTCACGGCCCTGCTTTTGGTTGTAATCCTTTTTTGGGTGATCACTTTATTAGGCTTTGCTGACATTGATATGTTTGAATCTGATTTAGACATAGAGCCCAGTTCATCTAATTCAAATAGCGCCCATTCAGCGCCAAACTTTGGTTTTGGCAGTATTCCTATTACGGTATCAATTAGTTTAGTGGTTATGCTTAGCTGGCTAATTAGTATCTATGCACATAAGTTTTTTGCTTACCTACTTGGTGATGGTGTTTTATTTTATGTGTTTGGCTTTGTAATGCTGGTAGTAAGCGCGATTATTGCTTTACCAATTGCAGTTATTATTTCAAAACCATTACAACGCTTTTTCTCAAGTGTAGAAACCTCTCGCAGTAGCGACTTATTGGCTCTTGAATGCACCGTTGTTACTGGAAAGGTGACGCCAACGTTTGGTCAAGGCAGAGTTAATTTTCAAGGCACTGAGCAACTCATTGAAATTAGATCGCATGACGAATACCCCTTCAGCGCAGGTGATACGGTAATATTACTTGAGCATATAAAAAAGCAGCATTGTTATATTGTTACTGCCAAACCTTGGTAACACAACGCCGTTTTTTACTGTAAATAACACATAATAAATCGATAATTACGTTAGGACATAACATGGAATTTTTAGATAACTTACTACCTATATTAACGTTTGTAGGTATAGCGATAGCGGTCATTTTTGCTATTTTGTTAATTGTTGGCAAGTTTTATCGCAAAGTGGAACAAGGCCAAGCTCTCATTATAAATAAAATGAAAAGTGAGCCAGACGTTACCACTACCGGTGGCATTGTTTACCCTGTTATCCATAAAATGGAAGTGATGGATATTTCAACAAAGCGCATGGTACTTGAACGTAAAGACAAAGGCGGCTTGATTTGTAGAGACAATATACGTGCCGATATCGCCATTACGTTTTATATTCGTGTTAATGAAAACAAAGACGATATTTTACGTGTAGCAAAGCAAGTAGGTTGTGCACGTGCATCAGAGCATGAAACGCTGCAAGAATTATTTGAAGCTAAGTTTTCAGAGGCACTTAAAACGGTTGGTAAGCGAATGGATTTTGTTGAGTTATTTACTCACCGAAACG
Organism: Pseudoalteromonas sp. 2CM32C; assembly: GCF_023161925.1. Lineage (NCBI taxonomy): Bacteria > Pseudomonadati > Pseudomonadota > Gammaproteobacteria > Alteromonadales > Pseudoalteromonadaceae > Pseudoalteromonas > Pseudoalteromonas sp. 2CM32C. The sequence goes on from NZ_JALNTI010000003.1 coordinate 156,337, forward strand.
AATTTAGAGACAACATTAAAGAGGTGATAGGGCAAGACTTATCTGGCTATACGCTTGAAGATGTTGCCATTGATTACCTAGAGCAAACGTCGATTGAAAAGCTTGATTCACAAAATATTCTTGATGCAGAAGGAATTCGCCGTATTACCGAAATGACAGCAGCGCAAAATGTATTAACCAATCAATTAAAATGTGATGAGCGCGCAAAAGTAGAAATACAAAACCAAGAAGCCACTGAAAAATCACTTGAAATAGAACGCCAAAAACAAGATGCAATGTCGCGTCAAGTTCGTGAAATTGAAACCGTTAAAGCGCGTGAACACGCCGAAGCTGAAAAAGTACGCCACGAAGAGCGTTTAAAATCAGAACAGGCTCGAATTCAATCTGAAGAGTCAATTGGAATTAGCGAGCAAAACAAGCAACGTGAGCTTGATATTGCAGAGCAAAACCGACTGCGAGTACTGGGTATTGAAGAAGAAAAAGTTTTACGCTCTCGTGAAATAGAAGTGATTGAACGAGAAAGAGAAACTGAAATTTTACGTATTAACAAAGAAAAAGCACTTGAAGTTGAACGCAAAGAAATTGCAGATGTAGTGCGCGATCGCGTAATAGTCGAAAAGTCGGTAGCTGAAGAGCAAGAGCGTATTAAAGATGTACAGGTTATAGCCGGTGCAGAGCGTGAAAAAGACGCCATTATTATCCGTGCAAAAGCGGAGGCAGAAGAAGCACTAGTTAAAGATATTGAAGCTGCAAAAGCGCAAGATCAAGCTGCTGAATTTAAAGCTCGTGAACTTGAAACAATGGCCAATGCAGAACTGCGCATTGCTAACCAGCAAGCAGAGTCTAAAAAGATACTTGCTCAAGCACAACAAGTTGAAACCGCAGCGCAGGGCTTAGCTGAAGCTGACGTTATAACAGCTAAAGCACAAGCAAACGCAATGCAGGGTGAAGTAGATGCCAAGGTACTTCGTCAAAAATTAGAAGCAGAAGCACAAGGTAACCGTGAAATAGGGCTATCTCAAGCGCAAGTACAAACAGCCATGGCTGATGCGAATGAGAAGCAAGGTGAAGTTGAAGCCATTAACCTTGAGCGTAAGATGCTTGCTGAGGCCAAAGGTCTTGAAGAAAAACTACAAGCGCTTAATGCGATGGACCAAGATGCCCGTGACTACGAAAGCTTTACACTACAACTAAACCAGCAAAAAGAGCTAGTGCTGGCTAAAATTGAGGCAGGCAAAGATATAGCAGAGCATCAAGCTCAAGTGATGAGCAAAGCACTAGGCGATGCCGATATTAATATTATGGGCGGCGATGGCCAGTTCTTTAACCAGTTTATGAGTGCTATTAGCTTAGGTAAATCAATAGATGGTTTAGTAGATGAAAGCAAAACAGTACAAACTGTATTTAAAGATCACTTAAATGGCGATCGCAATTTAATTGAGGATTTGAAAGGAGTATTAGCGGGCGCTAACGGTTCAGCTGAAACCATGAAAAACCTTAATATGAGTAAATTATTAAAGCAATTGAGTAACACCACAGCGGCTGAAAAAAGCCAATTACTAAGTATGCTAGGGAGCAATATGGGCAGCGGCCTTGACGAGAAAATAAAACTCGACCCGCAAGACTAACTCCCTCTCAATCTATAGCCGTAATTTATAATTTACGGCTTTTTTGATCACACATACAAAAGTAATACTGCAGGAAAGGTTTAATGACGGACTCAACACAACATGCTTTAGAGCAGGGATCGTACGATTTAATCAAGCGTCGTTTAAATAATTTTGGCGTAACACTAAAAACGCAAACAGATAAAGTTAATGCCTCGCGCATTAACGAGTTTGGTAGTACAGAGCTTCAGGTTAAAGGGCGCGTGCGTGCGCGAACTGAGCAAAACTGTACGCCACGCGATATTGTTATTGTGGGCGACAAAGTTATTTTTGCTTACAACGTGTTTTTGGGTCTGAAAAAAGAAACCTCAATTGATGATGTATTTAGTGTGCACAAATTGGTTCAGCAAGAGGACCACTTTGAGATTGAACCCTACCCAGAAAAAACCTTATTTTTAACCGATACCCGTTTTATTAGAGATTTTGAAGAGCTTTATACTTACTACAAGCAAACTAAGCTGCAGCACCTATATCAGCAAAACGGTAAGTTATTTGCGCTGTTTCAGATTGGTGAAAAGCTCTCTGACGTGCGAGTGTTTAGATGGGAGATACACCCAGATAACACTATTCATTATATTGATAATCGCGGTGAACGCGATATAAAGCACGCACACGATTATGATTTTGAATGGCAAGAAACAGACCGCAGTGACCATGTTGAAGGGCGTCACGGTCATATAAATATTGCCGATACCGTGTTTGTTGAAACCATTGGTGGCACACTCACCATAAAAATAGAAAACAGCACCGAAACCGGCGAAGGCATTCATCAAGAACCTGTTGAAGATAAAAACCAATCGCTTGCTGATAGCGAGGTTGAATACGCGCAAGTGGGTGACTTGATTTTACTTAAAATTTTGCCATACCGAGAAAAGCAGTGGCGCTATTTTATTTTTAACAGCCGCACTTTGCAGGTCATGCGCCAAGATGCCATTGGTAGCGCATGTGTTACGCTGCCTGAGGACCATGGTATTATTTTCCCCGGTGGTTACTATTTGCAGTCGGGACAGGCTCGCTCATTTGAAGAACAAATTGATGATTTAGAATTTCATCGCCAAGTTAAATCGCCCAATGGCGAAGATGTATTGTATGTATTTTATGAGCCAAGCGAAGGACGCTATGCTTTATTTGCCTACAACATTATTGATAAAAACTTACAAAACCCAATCTACTGTCACGGTTATGGTATTTACAACGATGGCATAGCGTTAACCTTCAAAGCCGATAACGAACAAGCTGAACGCGTACACCCAATCCAAATATGGCAAAGCCCATTTGTATCAGCTGAGTTTGCCGCCAATGCACCTGCTTTAACGAGTTTTTTTGGAAAAATTGGTAACCCCGATTTAGTACGCGGTATTTCAGATTTATATAGCGTATGCAAAGCGATTAACGAACAAAGCCCAAGTTTGTTTCACTACGAAGATATGATTTCGCTGAGCCGAAATATATTTGATCGCTACCATTGGCTCAACGAAAGTGAGTTTGCTGACATAGCGCAAAGCTTGCACAGTATTTTTGAGACAGCAGAACAAGTACTTGATGAATTTGAAAAAGTAACTGAAATACAGAACAAAGCTAAGCAAGCACTTGCAGATATAACTAAACAGTACACAGAAGTAACACGAGAGGTCCGCCCCGATAGCTTTAAAGCAGTGTCTGAATTTGTTACGGCAATAGACGCGTTAAAAGTACTAAAAGGGCAAATAATCAGCCTTGAAGATATTAAGTATATAGACACAGATGCACTTAACCAGTTACAAGCTGATGTAGATGAGCATTTGAGCGGCGTAAGCCAAGCTACTGCTGCTTTTTTACAGCAATCAACAGCACTTGAGCCGTATCATAAAAAATTAAAAGAACTCGAAGAGCTAAGCGCTAAGAGTGAAAGCGTAACCGAACTTAAAACCTATGTTGCCGAGCTTGATAAACAAAGTGTAGAGCTTGATTTACTCAACCACACAATGCTTGATTTAGACATAGACGATAGCCGTATTCGCACTCAAATTTTAGAAGATATTAGCGGTGTATATGCGTTAGTTAATAGGGCAAAAGCAGGCATAGAAATACGTCAAAAAAGCTTAGGCAGTGTTGAGGCTAAAGCTGAGTTTGCCGCTCGTTTTAAACTATTTTCACAAAGTATTACTAATGCATTAAATAATGCAAAAACCCCTGAGGCGTGTGACGATCAATTATCGCGTTTGCTAATACAGCTAGAAGAGCTCGAGTCGCAATTTAGCGATTTTGATGAATACCTCAGCGAAATAATAGCCAAGCGAGACGACGTTTACGAAAGCTTTGAAGCACATAAGCAAAGCTTAATTGATGCGCGTCAGCGACGTGCGCTTAATTTAGCAAATGCCGCAGAGCGTATTTTACAAGGCGTTAATCGACGTTCGCAAAGCTTCACTGAGTTAGATGCGTTAAACACCTACTTTGCAGCTGATCCGATGATCAGTAAGTTACGAGCACTTACGCAAGAGTTAAAAGATATTGGCGACGAAATACGTGCCGATGATATTCAGTCAAAACTAAAAGCAAGCAAAGATCAGGGCATTCGCTCATTACGTGATAAACAAGATATATTTACCGATGGCGGTAATACGGTAAGTATAGGTAAACACGCATTTAGTGTTAATAAGCAATTACTTGATTTAACGTTACTGCCTCGCGATGAGCAGCTAATGCTGCATTTAACAGGGACCGATTACTTTGAGCCGATTACCGACGCAAAAAGTGTTGAAACATTAGCGCAAAGCCGTCACTTGTGGCAGCAAGCGCTCGTGTCTGAAAACAGCACTATTTATCGTGGTGAATATTTAGCTGCGCAAATTTTATTAGCCTGCGAAAATAGTGAGCATACACTTACATTTACACAATTACAGCAAGCTAAAGACAACGGTACGCTTTTAAATGTAGTGCAAAAATTTGCAGAGCCCCGTTACCAAGAAGGTTACGAAAAGGGCATTCACGATCATGACGCAAGCGCAATAATAGAGTCTTTACTTAATCAAAAAAGCACCCTCGATTCACTCATTTACCCAGTGAGTTGTAGGGTAGTTGCGCAGCTTTACAGCGCACAATTGTCAGCAGAACAGTTGGCTACTTTTTATCACCAAGCAAAAAATGCATTGTTGATGGAAACGCACTTTGGTGCAATTAACTTTATTAGCGCTTTAACATCTCAACTGAGTGAATATATCAGCGAGTTTTTAAATACGATACCTCGTATGCTTGTGCACTTTAGTAATTTATCAAGTGAGCTCAGCGCAGCATATTTAATTAAGCAATTGGCGCAGCAAAAAAGTGCAGATGAACCTCTATTTATAGTATCTCAGCAAGCTAAAAACCTCGCCGAGCAGTTTAATAGTGATGCAAATAGTAAGGGGTTTAGCAAAGAGCTGACCCAAGCTAATACCACTCTAAACAGCACAGATGAGCGCGGTCTACTTTATTTAAGTTGGCTAAATGCCTATTGTTTACAACACAGTAATATTAGCGCTGAAGTTCAAGCTGAAGCTGCGAATTACCTTCATTTAACAGCCTCTACTTCTTTCAAATATAGCGTTTTAGATGTAAATGCCGATTACACTGTTAGTGGATTAATGGGGCAGCATAAGCAAATAAGTGAGCAAACACTTCAAGTTGATTATGCGTCGTTTTATGCACGCACGCGAGAGTATATTACTGAACAAGTCCCTGCCTTTGAGCAATACCATTCTCTACGCAGTGAAATTTTAGCTGAGCAAAAAGAGCGCTTACAATTAGATGAATTTAAAGCGCGGCCTTTGAGTTCATTTGTGCGAAACCAGCTTATTAATAAAGTGTACTTTCCAATTATTGGCGATAACTTAGCAAAACAAATTGGCTCAGCGGGTAAAAACAAACGCACCGATTTAATGGGGATGCTATTACTTATATCGCCGCCTGGTTATGGTAAAACTACGCTAGTTGAATACGTGGCTAACCGCCTAGGCTTAACATTTGTAAAAGTAAATTGCCCGTCAATAGGGCACGACCAAGTATCACTTGACCCATCTCAAGCCATTAACGCAACTGCCGAAAAAGAGATTGCTAAAATCAATCAAAGCTTTGAAATGGGCAATAACGTAATGCTTTATTTAGATGATATTCAGCATACAAACCCTGAATTTTTACAAAAGTTTATTTCGCTATGTGATGGCTCGCGCCGAATTGATGGCGTGTGGAATGGCAAAAGTAAAACGTATGATTTACGCGGTAAAAAGTTTGCTGTGGTTATGGCGGGTAACCCTTATACCGAATCGGGTGAGAGCTTTAAAATACCGGATATGCTTGCTAACCGTGCCGATATTTATAACTTAGGTGATACGTTAGCAGGGTGCGAGCAAGAGTTTGCAATGAGCTTTATAGAAAATGCCCTTACATCTAACTCCGTGCTTGCACCGCTGGCAAACAGAAATATGGACGATTTATACAAATTTGTGCGTATTTGCCAAGGTGAAGATATACCACTAAATGAGCTTGAGTATGGTTATTCACAAGCTGAGGCCAACGAAATTAAAGCGGTAATTAATAAACTGATCACTATTAGAGACACCGTATTAAAAGTAAATGCGCAATATATTGCTTCAGCTGCGCAAGATAACAACTACCGTACAGAGCCGCCGTTCAAGTTACAAGGTAGCTACCGTAATATGAATAAAATGGCTGAAAAAGTTGTTGCAGCTATGAATGACGAAGAGCTCGAAAACTTAATTTGCGATCATTACCGAGGTGAGGCTCAAACACTCAGTAAAGGTTCTGAAGAGAATCTACTTAAGTTAGGTGAACTGCGAGGTACCGCCACAGCGCAAGAACAAGCGCGCTATGAGCAAATTAAAGGTGACTTTGTTAGGTTAAATAAACTTGATGGTGCAGGTAGCCCGGTAATGATGGCGGTTGAGCAAATAGGATATTTGCATGAGGCGTTAGAGGGCATTGCAAGTAAGCTTAGTAAAAGTAACTTAAGTTATGATTACAATGCATCAATTGGCACGGTTGGCGAAGGTTTGGCCAATTTAGATAGCTCTCAGGGCTTTAATGTACTTAATGAAACACTTCAAAGCTTATTACACCAAGCGCCAGATAAAAGCAGTGTTGCAGAGCTAGTTAGTGTCATTGAGAAAAGTAGCGCACATTCTCATTTAAGCGAACTCAATAAAACACTCAATGCTAACAATGTTAATCAAACAATTACGATGTTTGGGCAGCAGTTAGGTGAGGTTATTGCACAAAATAGTAATCAGGACGAAATTAAAGTGTTAACTGAAACCCTAGGTCAGGCAATTGCTAGTAATGATATAAAACAGCAATTAACCCAATTAGTGCAGGCATGGTCAGGTAAGCAGTAGGTTAGACTTAATAGATTAATGCCGCTTTACAATGAGCGGCATTAATCAAGCTTTGTATAAATTTAAGGTGTGCGATTATTCTCTACTTTACAAATCAAGGTTCACATTGGGTAAGCACTCAAAGCCAGGCTTTGCAAATAAATACCCCTGCATGAGCTCAACCCCCGCGTGTTTAAGCCACACGTATTCTTCTACTGTTTCTATACCTTCAGCCAGTGCTGTAATATTTAAATCTTTAAACATATTTAGGCAGTGGGTTACTATTAATTGGCGTTTTTTATCGCTGTTTATATCTCGTATAAGTGCCATATCTAGCTTAATGATATCTGTTTGAAAGTCAGCAAGTAGATTTAAGCCAGAGTAACCTGCACCAAAGTCGTCTGTGGCGGTTTTAAAGCCTAATGATTGGTAATAATCAACTACACGCTTTATATGTGCAGTATCTTCTACTTTTTCTACCTCGGTAAATTCAAACATGATGTTTTTAATAGGAAAATTATACTTTTTAGCCGCCTCTAATGTAGTACGTATGCAGCGCTCAGGCTTATAAATAGCGTTGGGTAAAAAGTTAATGCTTAGCATTGAGGTAATGCCTAGTTTGGCAGCAAGTTCAATTGCTTTAATGCGGCAAAGCTGGTCAAACGCATAGCGGTTACTTTCGTTTACCTTAGAAATAATAGAATAAGCAGATTCGCCGTTTAGTCCCCTCACTAATGCCTCGTAGCCAAAAATATTGTTGCTTTGGCAATTTATGATCGGTTGAAACGCCATTGAAAAATCAAACTCAAGTGTGTTTGCATCTTCACAGTTACTGCAGGTAACTTTTGTGCAATTTGTTGATTTTTCATTCATTTAGTTCGGCCTTTTTAATATAAGTATTTAAGGTTAGTTTAAGATGGATCTTAACACAAACAAGTTAAAGTATGGGTTTTTATACTTTAACTAGTAATAAGTAACTAATAAGTAAGCCCTAATTAATGACACTTGTTATAATATTGAGTGACTTTAAACAGCTGTATTTGTTTTGTTTATGCTTAAAAATAACCCTATACACAAAGAGGAGAGTAAATATGAATACATCAACATTTTTTGAAAATCTAAAGCGTTATTTAGCTGTATTAGCATTGTTAACAGTCATTAATTTAATTACCTCGCCAAATTATTTATGGGTAATATGGCCTGCGTTGGGTATGGGGATTGCACTACTTAACGATTTACTAGATTTAAACAACTCAAAAAGGGTTGGCTAATGAATGCAAAGCCAAGTGAAAAACTTACTTGGCTTAAGTTGCATATTATTGAAAATAACTATGAGTCGGTTATGAGGCGCTATCGAGTGTTGCATTAAGCGACATTTCGGTATTGAGCAGCTTTGAGATAGGGCAGCCTTTTTTAGTTTGCTCACATAAGGCCTGAAACTGCTCATTAGCTATGTCACTAATACGTGCTTTTACTTCAAGTGCTATATGCGTCACTGCAAAGCCATCGTCTACTTCATCAAGGCTTACCGTTGCTTTGGTATCAATTTTATCTGCTGTAAAACCAGCATCACCTAATGCAAGCGACAGCGCCATGCTAAAACAGGCACTGTGTGCGGCACCTACTAGCTCCTCAGGGTTTGAGCCTGGCTCATCTTCAAAACGGGTATTAAAGCCGTACGGCTGTTTATCAAGTGCACCACTTTGCGTTGAAATACTGCCTTTGCCTGTTTTAATATCGCCAGACCAGATTGAGTTTGCCGTTTTTTTAATCGTCATCATCTTCTCCTTGTTTAAATGTAAGTTTTTCAGATTAGGTAAGCGTTATTTACAAAAAGCTTAAATAAAACCGAAAAAACATTAATTTCAGATGATGTTGCAAAATAGACGCCAGTAAATTGCAATCACTTTTTATTTCGTTTACACCGATCTGAGCAATAAATGACATTGTCCCAATCTCGTTGCCATTTTTTACGCCACGCAAACGGTTTATTACAGATAGGGCAAATTTTTTGCGGTAGGTTTAGTTTTTTATGCGCCATAGTTACTTAACCTGAGTGTTATTTTTAGCGGTGTTTTTATTTTTTACTTTGCTTGTGTTTGGTGTGATTGCAACATGCTTTCTAAGTATTTTTCCTATGGCACGTTTAACTTCAGGACGATCTCGGTATTGCCATAATCGCTCGCGGGCGTCTTTTGAGGCGAGTGTTAAATCAAGCATAGGCTCGGGGTAATCTTCACCCAGTTTAAAATCGTTAAAAAGCGCTTCCATTGGTGTTTGCTCCCACGGCTCGTGTAAATATTCAATAGGGAGCTTTTCAAGTTCAGGGCACCACTTTTTTATAAAGGCGCCTGTTGGGTCCTGATCTTCAGATTGCTTTATCGGGTTGTAATGGCGAATGGTATTAATACCCGTAACCGATGCCTGCATTTGAATTTGCGGATAATGAATACCTGGTTCAAAGTCTAAAAAATAATTAGCTAATGGAAAGCTTGCTTGCTGCCAGCTTATATTTAAATGGTGTGTTACAAAGCTCACCAACATAGCGCGCATTCTAAAGTTAATATAACCGGTGGCCTTTAAACAGCGCATGCATGCATCTATTATAGGCACGCCTGTTTGCCCCTGCGCCCAGCGCTCAATGTCACGCTTTACATGTTTATCGGTACGATACGGAAATGAATGATAGCCCGGGTTTAATGCTTTAAACTCCATAGTGCATTCGCTTTCAAATTTTTGCATAAAGTGGCAATGCCAATGCAAGCGAGATACAAAAGCAGCAAGCGGGCGCTTCCAACCTTTTTTATCGGGATGGTTTGAATGATAAGCGTCTATCGCAGTTTGATAAACTTGCCTAAGGCTTATATTTCCCCATGCTAAATATGGCGATAGTCTAGAGCAATGGGTGCGGCTCAAGCTAGGGCTAGATATTCCTTTTTGATAGCCTTTACCGCGTTGAGTAAAAAAACTTTGCATAACTTCTCTTGCATGAAGCGGGCCGCCCTGCTGAAAATTGTCATCATCTTGAGTGTAGGTTTCAGGTAATTCTGGATTTTTATAATTTTTAAGTTTGACGGAATTAACATTCTTCCAATTGGGTATAGCAAGCGGAGCCTGCATTGTTTTTTGCCAGCGTTCGTTCCAATTGTCACGGTTTTTTTTACCACGAATAACAGCGCCTGTTGGCGATTCTTGCCAGTTAATATGGTTATGGTGGCACCAAGCTTTAATTGCTAAATCGCGTTCAAAGGTATTATTTAGCCCTATTTCTTGGTGGCTAAAAATATGTGATATTTCAAACTGCTCATTAAGCTTTTGAAACAGAGTTTGCATGTTTTCATTAAATGTATACACCTTTGCATTAAAGCGCGCTAATTGAGAGTTTAAATCAACAATAGACTGGTACACAAAGCGCCAGTGTCGTTCATTATAATGAGCATCCTCCAGCAGAAGTGGTTCAAAGTTGTACATTAGTAAGGTAGGTAGGCCAGTATCAAACGCACTTTTTAATGGCTGATGATCGCTTAAGCGTAAATCGCGTTTAAACCACACTATATTTATTTTTTCACGCATTTAATTTACGACTCTTAGCTTAAATTAGTATATTGATGTTCACGTTATTTGATGTTTTATTTCGTTTGCATTTTTATTAACGGGTACTGTTTGCTACAAAAAACGCACTAAAATAAAAAAGTTAAAGTTATTAGTACGTAAAGGTTTTAAATTGCGATTTAGTTTTAATAATAAAAAGGAAAAACATGTTTTTAGATTTAACTAGCAATGCTGATCACAATGTATATTCATATTTAGTGGGCGGTATAAGCCCGCGCCCCATTGCATGGATCAGCACGTTAAGCGAAAAAGGGATTGCGAACATTGCTCCGTACTCATTTTTTACCGTAGCAAGCTGTAATCCCCCTGTATTAAGTGTTACTCAGGTAAATCCGCGTGATCACGCTAACAAAGACACGTTAACTAATTTACTGGCGACTAAAGAGTGCGTGGTCAATATTGTTAGCCATAGCTTAGTTGAACAAATGAACCAAAGCTGTGCCAATTACCCCAATAACGTGAGCGAGTTTGATGAAGTAAATATACAACAGACGCCAAGTTTATTAGTGAGTCCGCCAAGTGTAGAGGCTTCTAAAGTTCGCTATGAATGTACCTTGCGTGATGTAATTACGGTTTCAGAAAAAGCCGGTGGCGGAAAAATGATATTATTGGATATTGTTGGTATATGTGTTGATGATGAAATATTAGTAAACGGTTATATTGATCCTGCTCGATTAGAGGCTGTAGGGAAAATGGGTGGCGATTACTTTAGTACGACAAAAGATAAATTTGTTCTTAAGCGCCCTCAGTTATAGAATACGGACCTGATTTAAAAACATAAAAATAAAAGGACTTTTGATGCGTAAACTTATTGCTGCTGCATTGATCACTCTTATTAGCTTTAATACTCTCGCCGAACAAGATAAAAAATTGCCGATAGAAGCCTTTGCGGGCTTAAAAGACTTTAGCCAAGTAAAGCTTTCGCCTAATGGTGAAAACCTTGCCTTTGTAAGAAACAGCAAAGGCACTTTAATTCTAATGGTAAAAAACTTTAAAACAGGTGTTATTACCCCTATTTTACAGTCTGACAACCAAACTGTATTTTTTGACTGGTATAGCTGGGCGAATGATGATGTTCTGTTGCTAGGTGCACGCCATATAAAGTACCAATTTGGTGGTGCTAAATATACTTCAACTCTTATGTATGCTTATAACTTAACTAACGATAAAGGCATTAAGTTGGCTATGAGGGGAAATGCCGCTCGTGGCGAGAGACAGCCACAGTTTGCCGATAAAATTGTTAGTTTTTTACCTAAGCAAAAAAATAAAATTTTAGTGCAGGGTGACTTTAAAATAGCTAATACTCCTGCGGTATACGAGTTAGACCTAACCACATTGCGCAGAACGCAAATACAAAGGCCTCGTAATAATGTTACAGCGTGGTTTTCCGACAGACAAGGCAATGTGCGAATCGCTAAAATAATGGACGATACTCAATTTACTTATGAATTACTTAACGCTGAGACCGGAGACTGGGACACGTTATTTGATTACGAAGTATTTAGTGAGCAAAGTATTTCTATATTAGGGTTTGATAAAAACCCTAACCTTTTATATATCTCGGCTTTGCACAACGGGCGAGATGCATTGTTTAGACTTAACCTAACTACTAAAGAGCGCGAGTTAATTTACAGTAATGATAAATACGACTTTGATGGTTCTATTTTTTATTCTAGCAAAACAGGTGAGGTTGCAGGCTTTACTGATTCTCATTTAGAGGACGGGGTAAACTACTGGGATGCAGATTTAGATAAATTGTACCGTTCGTTACGTGCATCGCTCGCTAAAGATGAGTACGATCTTGACATTGTAAGCACCACCGAAGACCAACAAAAGTATATTGTTTACTTTACCTCAGACAGCACCTCTGGCATGTACCTTCTTGGCGATAGAACTAAAAATGAATTGTCTTTACTTGCTCATGCTTATCCGAAAATTGATGAAACAGTATACGGCGGTAAAGAACGCATTAGTTATAAAGCGCGAGATGGATTAACCATTGAAGGTTATTTAACGTTGCCTGTAGGTTATAAAAAAGGCGATAAATTACCCACTATAATATTCCCGCATGGTGGTCCAATGGCGCGAGATTACGCTAACTTTGATTATTGGACTGCATTATTGGCTTATCATGGTTACGCTGTACTACAGCCAAACTTTAGAGGTTCAAGCGGATATGGTTATGAGTTTTTAATGCAATCTATTCAGGGTTTTGGTTTAGCCATGCAAGACGATTTACAAGATGGCGCCAATTGGCTTATTGAACAAGGTATTGCACAACCTGAAAAAATTTGTATTGGTGGCGCAAGTTATGGTGGTTATGCAGCGTTAATGGCGGTTGTTAAGCACCCTGAAACATTTAAATGTGCTGCCAGTTTTGCAGGCGTAAGTGATTTAGAACACCTTGTTTTTAAAGCGCGTTACTTTACCAATAAAGAAATAGTCAGAAAGCAGTTTGGTACAGACGACGATATGCTAGAAGCTAACTCTCCTGTAACGTATGCAAAGCAGATTAACCGACCTATATTATTAGTTCATGGCAGCGATGACAGTGTAGTGCCTGTTTACCATAGCCGGGAAATGGAAGATGAATTAGACGATGAAAATAAAGACGTTACTTATATTGAGTTAGAAGATGGCGATCATTATTTATCGCATCAAGCACATCGCGTTAAAACGCTGCAGGCTTTTTTAGATTTTTTTGATAAGCATTTAAAAAACTAAACAATACAAAGGCGACTTAGGTCGCCTTTTTTGTACAATTTTTTTAAGTAGGTGCACATTGTTTGCACGTTTAGTTGTTAAACTTATTTAAATATGGCCAAGTTATAAGTGGCGGTTTAATTTTAAGGTGAACGCTTCCCCATGAAAATTCACAATAAACTATTTTTAATTTTGTTTAGCTTTACCTTTAGCATTATTGCGGGGCTGGTGGTGCTTATACAATGGAGCATAGGCCAAGGTGTTATTGATTATGTGAATGCAAAAGAAATAAAAGCACTTGAGCCGCTTGTTACAAAGCTCGCAAAGCAATATGAAAGCAGTGCCTCGTGGGACGAAGTCATTCGTGACAATAAAAGTTTTAGACGCCTTGTTGAAGCCGAGTTACAAAGCAGCCAATTTTCTGAATTTGCAGAGCGCCCAAGTCCTAGAGGCCGGTCAATGAGGCCACCACCACCTGAACGCGGTCGCTTTGATATGAAAGGCCCTCCCAGACCAAACGATATTGCTCATTACGCGTTACTTAATAAAAATAAGCAACCGATAAGAGGGCGTTATCTCGATGAACTCACCTATATCAATACGCCAATTACTGTTAACAATATAGTCATTGGTTATTTAGCTGTTTCAAAAAGAGATAATTTAGTTGATGGCTACGAGCTTGATTTTTTAGAACAGCAAACAGACTACTTATGGTTTATTGCTATAGCTGCTGCTTTATTTACGTTGCTGTTAACTTTTTTACTATCACGGCATTTAGTAAGCCCGGTGAAAAAAATAGCAACCGGGATGCATCAGCTTACGCAAGGGCACTTCACTACTAAGCTGACTCTTGATAGAAAAGACGAATTAGGCCAATTAAGTGAAGATTTTAATACACTGGCCTTTACACTAGCTAAAGATGAGCAAGTACGTAAACGCTGGTTAGCTAATATTTCTCACGAATTAAGAACACCAATGAGTATTTTGCTGGGTGAACTTGAAGCAATGTTACTTGGCGTACGTGAGCCTAACGCCAAAAATATTAGTTCAGCTAATGATGAGGCGATGCATTTAAAGCGCCTAATAGATGATTTACATATGCTAAATAGTGCCGAATTAGGGGGGATGCACTACACCATGCAGCCAACCGATTTAACAATACTGTTAAATACAATCGAGCAAAAATATCAGGTTATATTTGAGCAGCATACAATCAAACTTTATCTATTAAATAGTGCTCAATACGCCAATGTTGAGGCTGATAAAACACGGCTACTGCAGTTGTTTGATAATATTTTAATGAATGCAGTTCATTATGCTCAGTGCACGACTATTTCAATAACTGCTAAAAACATAAGTAAAAAAGGGCAGTCATTTATTGAGCTGAGTATTGAGGATAACGGAGTTGGGGTAGAGTCTTCACATTTAGCGCATTTGTTTGAATACCTGTATCGAGTTGATGGTGCGCGTAACCGCCAAGAAGGTGGCTCAGGCCTTGGTTTATCAATCTGTAAACATATAGTTGAAGGCCATAATGGTGAGATAGTCGCAGAAAAAGCGGACCTAGGTGGTTTAGCTATTATTATACGCCTGCCAACCATTTAACAATGTTTAAACCTAACCTTTAAATTGCCTACTTTATTAAGTGGTTTGAATTTACGTTACGAATAGAGGTGCCAATGAGTGAACACATTTTAATAGTTGAAGATGAAGAAAAGTTGTCTAATTTAATGAGTGATTTTTTAATGAATCATCATTTTAATACTCATCAAATACACCATGGGAATGACGTACTTCCATGGCTTGAAATTAATAGGCCAAGCCTTATTTTGCTAGACGTAATGTTACCAGGTCAAAGCGGAATCGAATTATGTAAAGCGATTAGGCGTTCTTCCAATGTGCCTATTATTATGGTATCGGCCAAAGTAGAAGAGATAGATCGCTTGCTAGGGCTTGAGTTAGGCGCAGATGATTATATTTGTAAGCCGTTTAGTTACGCAGAGTTGGTTGCGCGGGTAAAAGCTATTTTAAGGCGTCTCAACGTTTCAGCAGTACAAACATCGGTAATGCAATTAGATGAAACCACCTATAAAGTAAAATACCAAGATAACGACATTGAGCTAACTAACTTTGAGTTTCAGTTGTTTAAACCTTTGTTTAATAACCCAAGTAGAATTTATTCACGAGATAGCTTAATGGATACCATGTACACCGATCAGCGTATTGTGAGTCATAGAACGATTGACAGCCACATAAAAAAATTGCGTAAAAAGCTGGATGAATTAACTAAAACAGAGAGTGTGATTCAATCTGTTTATGGGGTAGGTTATCGCTTTGTACACCCGCAATAAGGGAGCAAAGCGATTAACATAAACGTTGGCGTTTTATTCTTCGTCTGAAAAGTTAATGCGCGCTAGTCGCTCTTGCTCTTCATCGGCTGCAGCTTGTATCTCGTCTAGTACTGAATCAACGTCAGCTTCTTCGCTGTCATCTTCAAATTCACCGGTGAGTATAGAATTAGGTGTAAGTTTTGCCTCTTCAAATAGTGCCCACATTTCTTTAGCGTATTGGGTATTTAACAACTCAGGTGCAAACTCACTATAGTAACGACGCATGTTGTTTACGTCACGAGCAAACATGGCTTCAGCGCTATTGTTAGCAGACGCATTTACAGCTTGCGGTAAATCAATAATCACAGGGCCTTTATCGTCAACAAGCACGTTAAACTCTGATAAGTCTCCATGAATAATACCCGCGCACAGCATAAGCATAATGTAATGCATCATCAGTGTATGTTGTTTGATAGCTTCCTCTTTACTCATACTTACATGGCCTAGCTGCGGCGCAACATCGCCTTCGCTGTCAGACACAAGCTCCATGAGTAAAACACCATCAACACAAAAATATGTATCGGGTACACGCACACCGGCTCTAGCTAAACGAGAAAGAGCATCAACCTCAGCATTTTGCCAAATCTCTTCTTCTAACTGGCGCCCGTAACTTGAGCGTTTTCCCATTGCGCGAGCTTGGCGACCACCGCGAACTTTTCGGCCTTCTTGGTATTGTGCGGCTTTTTTAAAACTGCGTTTAACAGCATCTTTATAAACCTTTGCACACCGAATGTGTTCACCACAGCGAACTACAAATACATCGGCTTCTTTACCGCTCATTAGTCGGCTAAGTACTTCATCAATTAAACCGTCATCGATAAGGGGTTGTAAGCGTTTTGGTGTTTTCACAGCTTGCCTGCTAAGTGGAGTTGGTTATTAATCATTATTTAAGAAAGTGCTCTGTAATTAGTTGTTTTATATACTCAAGCAGTATATCAGCTTTAAGAATTAAGGGCAGTATTACGCGCATTTACACATGCTTGCGTTAGCTTATCTGCTGATTGTAAATTGAGCAACCAGAACGCCCTAGAACACATCAATTTTTTAAATTATTTAATACTTCCTTATTGTTTGCACATTTTTTGCGTTTTTAAGGTGTAAGTTTACGGTATCAACACGCCCTAAATATAAGGTTATTACTATGAAGCATTTAACATCAACGGCAATGATTGTATTACTTAGCATTGTTTTTTCGGCCAATATTGCTGCAAAAGGAAGTAATAACAAACCGCCTAAGCCAGACTTTTCAACTCTCGACACCGATGGCAATGGTGCAATTAGTTTTGATGAATTTAATACTAAAAAGCCACCTCACGGTGACGCACAGACTATTTTTGATGAAATTGATGCTGACGGTAATGGGGAAATCAGCGAGCAAGAATTAAGTGAACATAAACCACCTCGTCGTGAACGTTGAAAGGAAACTAACATGATCAATTCAATAAACAATAACGCTACTAATTTTATGCCGCAGCAAAAAAGCCAAGCTGTATCGCTAACATCAGAACAAAGTGATTTTGTAAAAGAAACGCTAGCGCAATTTGATCCCGAAAACTTAACCTCTGAAGATGCAAAGAGCATTCAAGTTGCGTTTGAAGAGCAGGGTATTTCACCGACTAAAGAGCTGGCAGAATTGATGAGCGAGCTTGAATTTGATGCTAAAAGTATTGGTGATGCTGGCCGACCTGAAGGGCAAAGACCGCCTCCACCGCCACAAAATTCACTAGAGCAAGTTAATACAGAAGATGTAGTAAGTTACCTTGATGAATTACTCGAGCAGTATTCAAGCCAAATAAACGATGAAGATAAAGACGCTATACTATCGGCTGTTCAAGAAAAGTTTGGCTTGTCTGAATCTGATTCGTTACTCAGTATTAAAGCGTAAATATGTGTAAAAGCTGACACAAAAAGCCCAGTAATACTGGGCTTTTTGTGTAGGTGGTTAGTTTAAGCGGGTTTTAATTTTACTGGTGCCATCTTCTTCGGTAAATTTAAATACAAAGTCTTTTTTACCGTCTTGGTTAATGTCAACTAACAAAATATCTTTACTTTTTTTAGGTAGGGTTAACTTTATTTTTTTACGCTTTTTGTTCAGCAAATTGTTCTCTTCGCCGTAGTAAACATAGAGCGTTTTTTTGCTGTATTTATATACCGCATCAGTTTTGTCATCCCCGTTTATATCGCCTATGTATAAAGGTGGGGTTGCATCGCCATTGCTCATATTTATTTCCATCTCAAGGTCAATTTCTATACTTGATTTACTAGCAAATGAGCCATCGGTTTGTTGCTTATAAATATTCATCTCTACATCTACGTCAGTTTTACCACCGCCCATAGCCATAGAGGCAATAGTGCCAAGGCCAATGTCTAAGTCCATTGTTTGCAGGTCTATTAAGCCATCGTTATTAAAGTCTGTTTCAAATACAAGCTGACTAGGGCCGCTGGTATTTAACAATTTAATAGGTGTTTGACTAAACCCTGTTTTATTACCTAAATAAAGGTTATGCGCTATGTCAATATCGAGCGAATCCATACCTTCCACTGGTTTATATTGCTTGGTAATAAAGTCTAAATAGCCATCGTTGTTTATATCAAGAAGCTGCTTTATTTTGCGTTTTTCACCGTTACTAAGCTCGCCCAACTCAATATTAAAATTAACGTCAGCCATGGCTTTGTTGTAACCATTAGTATTTGCGTAAAGCACATCGGCGCCTTGTTTATTTAAAAACACTAAGTCATTTAGGCCGTCGTGATTAAAATCCGTAATTGTAGGTTGGTTATTAATATCAACCTCAAGGGTGAGACCATCTTTTGAAAAATCACCAGTAAACTGCGTCTTTTTTTCAAAAGTATGAGGGGTAAATTGGCCGTTGTTAGTTTGAATATAAAGGGTTGTTTGGTTTAAGTCTGGGAGCAAAATATCACTCAGGCCATCTTTGTTGGCATCAATGATAAAGTTTATTTTTTCAAACTCTGTTACTTCTAACTGGTTTATTACTGATGTATATGCAAATAAAAGTGAAGGTTTTTCTTTATCCGCTTTGTAAATGCCATCGCTAGCTACCACAAGCGCTTGCTTATCGCTTGTATTCGCAAGTGTTGCCACGTCAAAACCAATTGCATTGTCAGGCAGAGCGAGCTGAGAGTTTTGTGCTGATAGTAAATCAATGCGTTCTAGCTGTTTAAGCTCTTTGTTAAAAGCAAATAACGTTGTCGAGTCGGTTGTTACTAACCCTTCAGTGGTTTTAATCGACATGGTTTGCGCTAATAAAGTACTAGGCGCAAGCAATATAAGTAATGCACTAAACGGTTTTAACATGGTAAATCCCTTTGTATAGTTTTAAGTAGGCGAATATTTAACTCTTTTCAGCTTACGGCAAAAACTAACGTTAGGGTGTAAGTAATTGTAATAAAATGTTTATGCTAGTTAGCTTAATTAACCTAAGCGCTGAACATATTTGCTAAAGATAGGTTTATTGTCCACAGTGCAGTTTAATCAACTAAGTTGTTTTAGGTATTTGTGCAAGTTGGTATGGTTAGAATTACTCTATTTTAGGTAAAAATAATGCACTAATGGCGCCACAAAACCCAAGCAGGCTGTAGAGCAAAATAAGTTCAGCGGTAGATAAGAAGCTTTCAAGTAATCCAAGGCTGCCTAACATGAGTAAAAGCACGCCAATAACCGTGTTACTTACTGCAACATAGTCGGTGCGCTTGTTTCCTTGTGCCATATCGACTAAGTACGTTTTGCGGCCAAGGCGTACACCTTGGTGAGCAACAGAGAGTAAAAAGTAAAGTGTAGGCAGCAACCACCAAGCACTCAACAAATGGTTAAACCAGGTTGCAATAACAAATACCGTTAAGCCATTAAAAGTTACAAGCATGGCACTAAGCACTAAAACTCGTTGGCTTGATAGGTCGCTTAATCGCCCCCAAATTGGCGCGGACACTAAACTGGCTAACCCCGATACAGCAATAAATGTTGCAAGTAACGAAAACTCAAACGATTGGCGACTCGCTAAAATAATATAAAATGGCGCGCTTAAAGCTGAGCACAATAAAAAAGCACGTGTGACAACAAAGTGGGCAAATTGCTTATCTTGGTAAAGGAGTTTAAGTTTTGTAAATGCATGCAGTAATCCGTTTTTCCCACCGTCGGTGGCCCCTTTGTATTCATTTATGCGGCTATAAAAAAAGGCCGCCACAATCCACATTATTGCGCCCAATACCAAGGCAATTAATACCGTGTTTTGTTCCTTCTGCTGTGAAAAAAACCACATCAGTAGTCCAAAGGTTAGGGTTGCCAAACCTGCAATACTTGCCGCTAAGCCGCTAATATTGCCTCGCTGTTTTTTTGGAATTACTTTACCCAGTACATCTTTTGCTGCTACTGAATTAAAGCCTCGTGCTAAACTAAATAATATTAACAAACCTAAAATAGCGAAGCCTGCTTGTTTTCCCTCTAATACAAAAGCAACGCCTACCATGGCTAATATACATATCGATTGCGCAATAGCGCCAATTACCCACACCCATTTACGAACAGATAATTTGCGGATCACATCGGCAATGGCCAACTGCGGAAGTAAAGAGCCAGACTCCCTTATTGGCACAAGCCACGCTATAAAGCTGCCAGGTACGTTTAAGCTATGCATTAACCAGGGAAGCGTAACTTTGGGGTTGAGTAGTGCGTCTGCAAACTTACTAAACAGCTGACTCAGTAATAAAATAATGAAGTTACCGGGCACCTCTTTACATGCAGACTCATCAATTTCTTTGCAAGCTTTAGCATCTTCTTCATTGTTAAGGCGCTTATAAATTTGCTCTTTTGTTAGTTTGACCACGGCTTTACACTGCTTTTAGGTAAGTAAATTTATACTAGGTTGATATGTTTAAATATTCTACTTTCAGGCAGGTTAATGTGATCATTTTAGTAGCGCCATATTTATAGCGGACATAAAAAACCAGCATTTAAGCTGGCTTTTTTGATACATTCTAGCACTTTATTTAAAGTCGTCTGCGCTATGTCGTTCGGCTAACTGTTCTTCCTCGGGCCCCCATGTGCGATTAACTCGACGACCTCTTTTAACCGCTGGACGCTCAGAAATTTGTTTGGCCCATCTAACAACATGCGTATAAGAGGCAACGTCTAAAAACTCAGCAGCATCGTATAAGTCGCCTAAAACCAGTGAGCCATACCAAGGCCAAATGGCAATGTCGGCAATAGAATATTCATCACCTGCCATATAATCGTTACTGCTCAAATGCTGATTAAGTACATCGAGTTGGCGTTTGGTTTCCATAGTAAAGCGGTCAATGGGGTATTGCATTTTACTTGGCGCATAGCTATAAAAGTGGCCAAAACCACCACCTAAGTAGGGAGCTGATCCCATTTGCCAAAATAACCAGTTACGGCACTCGGTTTTTGCTACAAGGCTTTTGGGTATAAGTGCGTTAAATTTTTCACCTAAATATTGCAAAATAGAGCCAGACTCAAATACACGAGTTGGCGGTGTTGTTGAGTGATCGAGTAACGCAGGAATTTTTGAGTTTGGATTAATATCAACAAAGTCAGAACCAAACTGATCTCCCTCGCCAATATTAATTAGATAAGCATCGTATTGCGCATCATTAAGGCCAAGCTCTAAAAGTTCTTCAAGCATAATAGCGGCTTTTTGGCCATTAGGCGTTGCCAGCGAGTACAGTTGAAATGAATGCTCGCCAATAGGCAAGGTTTTGTCATGAGTTGCCCCAGCTATGGGTCTATTAATACTGGCAAACTTACCGCCACTTTCACTTTCCCACGTCCACACTTTAGCTGGTGTGTAATCGTTTGTATCGCTCATAAATAACCTCACTGTTAGATTGATTCACTTAAAATAGTTTTTTACAAACCTTTTTGTCTATCTGCTTTTGCTAATTTATAACCCAAAAACAACCCGCTTAGGGTTCCGAATAAGTGGCTTTCAAACGAAATATGAAAGCGTTGCGGCAATACGCCCCAAATAAATCCGCTATAAAGTATGGCAACAACGATAGCGATTATGATTGATTTTAGCGAACGCCTGACCACGCCATAGCAGAGAATAAAACCCCACAACCCGTATATTACGCCGCTCAAACCAACATGAAGGCTACTACGGCCAAATGCCCAAACTAATAACCCGCCCAAAAGTGCGGTGAAAATAAATACAGAGTAGAACCGTTTAACACTGTATTGACAAATGAGCCAGCTGAGCACTGCAAAAGGCAGCATGTTACTGGCAAAGTGCCACCAGCTACCGTGTAAAAAGGGAGCGCAAAGTATGCCTATTAATCCTTGTATGCTGCGCGGGTAAATACCTAAACCATTAAGGTTTATACCAGGAAGGCTATTAATAACTTGAAGTACAAAGCAAGCAGCGACAATGCTAAATATAGCAAAGCGAGTCGTTGTTAGTAATGACAGAGACGAAGGCTTGGTTGTCATAAATTTCCCTAATTGACCTTAAACAGTTGCCAGTATAGGAATTGTATTTGGTAATGAAAAGCAAATAAAAAGCACAGCTCAAATGCTGTGCTTAATTAAGGCCGCGTTGGCCTTTAGTATTTAAATGCTATTAACCCAATTTAGTTAATAGTTTTTTAGCAGCAAGCTCTGAGCTTGCAGGGTTTTGACCCGTTATTAGCAAACCGTCTTCTAGGGCAAGTACACCCCAATCTTCAGTTTTTTGGTAGTCGCCACCTTTTTTGATTAGCTCGTCTTCCACTAAAAAAGGAACTACGTCGGTCAGTTGTACGGCTTCTTCTTCGCTATTAGTAAAGCCAGTTACTTTTTTACCTGCTACCAATGCGTTGCCGTCTGCATCTTTAACATTTAAAAACACAGCACTTGCATGGCAAACGCCCGCAACTGGTTTTTCTTCTTTAACAAAACTTTCAATTAGTGATACAGAATCGGTGTTATCTACTAAATCCCATAATGGGCCGTGGCCGCCTGGGTAAAATACTGCGTCGTAATCGCTTGAGTTTACTTCGCTTAGTGCATGTGTGTTGGCCATTAGCGCTTGTGCTGCGCTGTCTGCATCGTAACGTTTAGTTGCATCGGTTTGAAAATCAGCAAGTGTGCTTGTAGGGTCAATTGGCGGTTGGCCACCAGCAGGAGACGCAAGTGTCACTTCAGCGCCAGCATCGACAAATGCATAGTAAGGTGCTGCAAATTCTTCAACCCAAAAACCGGTTTTTTCACCTGTGTTACCAAGATCCGCATGTGAAGTAAGTACCATAAGTATTTTTTTAGCCATAACTATATTCCTTCGATAATTGAGTTAATTAGTATTTGGTATTCACCAAACTCGTATCATTACTATATGCATTTAAATTACTTTAAACAACGATGATAAATTTGACTTTATTGGTTTAATAATTGATACAATTAATGGGTTGAATTTTAACTAGGTGGAAAAGCCATGAAAGTGTCGTTCGAGCAATTAAAAAGTATGGTGGTGTTTGCGCAAATTGTAGAGCAGGGAAGTTTAACAGCCGCCGCTAAGCAATTAGGTTTAACACGCGCTGTGGCAAGCTATCACTTAAAAAAATTAGAAACCCAGCTTGAAGTTACACTTTTAAACCGCTCTACTCGCACAATGACACTTACAGAGGCCGGTATAGCGTACTACGAGCGTTGTCGCGTTATTACTGAGCAAGCCAATGCCGCTAATCAACAGATAGAGAATATAAAAAGCGAGCCGCAAGGTTTACTTAAAGTGAGTTGCCCCGTTAATGTAGGGATGCAATTAATTGTACCCGCTATAAATACGTTTAAGCGCCAATATCCAAAAATTGAAATCGACCTACAGCTAACCGACGACGTAGTAGATATAATAAAAAATGGTTTTGATATTGCCATTCGAGGTGTTGCGTTAAGTGACTCAAACTTACAAGCGACAAAACTGACCACAATGAGTACCTGTATTTGTGGCTCTTCAGATTACTTTAACTATTTTGGTAAACCTAAAACGCCAGCTGAGTTAAGAGCGCATAAATGGGTTGTGTATCAGCTGGGGAGTAAAACTTTAACGCTTCAAAAAGATGGCAAAAAGCACGACATTACAATGCAAGGTGGTTTAAGCACAAATAATGCGGCAGCACGCACGGCATTTGTAGAGGCAGGGCATGGTCTTGGCCGTATTCCCTTATATGATGCCTGGCCAAAGGTGCAAGCTGGGCTACTAGAGATCATATTAGACGATTACAAAACTAAAGATATTGAGCTTTACGGGGTGTTTCCGCCAGGTGCTACAGGCTCTAAAAAACTTAGGTTATTTATTGATTATTTAAAAGCGTACTTTGTAAAGCAGCATACCGCGCTGGGTATGCTGAAAAGTACTTAGTAAGACGTTTTTTAAGTGTTTATAAAGTGCGATTAAATAGCGTCACGGCTTGTTGGTACATTGCGATTGCCAATGCACCGTCGTATCGCTCACCTTCATCACGCATAAAGGCATGTTGCGCGTTAACTTCTTGCCACTGGTAGTTAATGCCTGTCGTTACACATTGCTGATAAATTTTACTGCGGCCTTCTTGTGGTACATGAGGGTCTTGTTTACCCCAAATAAAATGTATTTCACCTTGTATATCGGCCATGCGCTCAAATGAATTGTTTCCTTCTTGAGCTGGTAATGTATTGCTGTGAATATCCGTTGCGTATAAGCAAAACGCTGCTTTAATTTGGGGATTAAGTGCAGCTCTATAAGCTAAATGTCCGCCAATACATACGCCCATCGCCCCCACTGAACCTGAGCAATACCGCTGCGATTTTACAAAATCGATTAATGTTTGTGTGTCGCTATCGTGATGCTCAAGCGATTTTTTCCACTTATCCGCATTGCCTTTGTCTTTACCTGCATCATCGTAAGCAAGTACAGTCCCGATAGGATTTAACTCATGAAATACCTCAGGCACGAGTACAACAAAACCATGGCTTGCTAAAAGTGCAGCACTTCGAGCAATAGGAGCCGTTTGCTGAAAAATCTCAGAATAAAAAATAATGGCAGGAAACTGACCATCGGCTTGTGGACGATACACTGTGGTTCGCATTAGGCCTGTTGGCGTTGGTAAGTCGGTATTATGTTGTTGGATGATCATAAAAGCGCTCAGTTAAAAAGGTTTGGTAATTTCTTTATGGTAACTGAGCGCAGCAGAATAAACGACCGCTGAAATGCGTTTTTAAATGCTGGCTGGCATTTTATTACAGCTTGCGTAGTAGCTTACCGTGGCTGGCCAATCAGAAAATATACCCATTACACCCACTTGTTTTGCTAACACATCAACTACAGTCATCATATCGCCATCGTTATTGATTACATCAGCAATTGACTGATAATAATAACCACCCCCTTCATTTAGCGGCCCTGAGCGCTCAAGGCTCCATGCTATGAGCTTCAAACCTGCCGCTTTTGCTTCAATTGCGTATTGTGAAGGAACAATATTGTTATCGTTATCGATGGTAAGCATCATCCAAATGGGAGGCGCAAGTATTTTAACGTCGTCAGCAACCAGTTCAGCCATGCTTGGTTGCCATGTTGCTGGATTGCTCGGGTCAAAACCAGCTTCACTATCGCGACCATCTAAATAAACACTTTGATCTGCAAATTCAGGGTTGGTGTTAATCCAATATTTAACATCGTCTAAATTAAACGATTGTGGGTATACCTGATTTGCGGGGACATCTAATTGCGTGTATTCATCAAGCATTTTTTGTGCGTATTGTTCTTGGCTCATACCATCAAAAGGCATGCTAACTTGAGGCGACTTAAGCTCTGGGGTCATTTTTACACCCAACTCTTTAAATAACTCAACACTTTGCTTGTGGGTTAATAGCGTTCCTGTTTTTGAGTATAAATCGGTACGCCAATTTGGGGTGCCGTCAAGGTATTCTGCCACTGTGCTGGCTTTAGGGTTCGCACCATCCATTTTTCCTTCAAGGGTTAAAAATTCGCTCAGGCTAATATCGCTTGTACAGCACTTTGCTGAAGCGGGAGTCCCGGTATTTGGATCGGCTGGGGTAAATGGCACACTGCATTTGGCGGCAAGTTCTGGGATAGCTAAAATGTTAGTGGTAGTATGTAAGTCACATTGTGAGTGGCGACACACTAGTTCTTTATCGTTTGTAAACGTTACATCGCACTCTACAATACCTGCGCCCATTCGCGCTGCTGCAATATAAGATTCTTTAGTATGTTCAGGGTATTGCATTGGCGCACCGCGATGCCCAATTGAAAAGTCTGTCTTATAAAATGGGCCATCTTGGCATGATGCTAATTGTGTTTTTAACTCGCTTGGCGCCATGTCGTTAATTAAATAATCAGGGCGTGTGCCAAGTTGAACATTGCTACCTTGGGCAACTTCTACAACGACTGGCGTGGGTACTTCTACAATTTCAACTTCAGTGTTAGTTACTAAAACGTCTTTTTCGACTACTTTAACTTCATCGTCACAACCGGTAAGTGCAACAATTAGAAGGCAACTGGCAGATAAGGTAATACGCTTCATTGTTTATCCTTAAAAAATAAAAGTTGCACTACCTTAGTAACTCTTAATGACAATTAAACGACAGAAAAGTGAACTTATTTTTTCGTCATTATCTGATTAACCACTAACGCTAAAAGCATTATTGCTGCACCAATACTTAGCCTAAAAATATCGGCATCTCTATTCCAAATAACAATATTAACAATAATACCGGCAGGGATGAGCAAGTTATTCATGACCGCCAACGCCCCAACATTGACAAGCGTTGCGCCTTTATTCCATAAAAAATAACCCAAGCCTGAGGCCACTATCCCTAAATAAATTAAAATCCCCCATTGTGTATTTGTGCTTGGCAGCTTACTCGAGTTACCAAATAATGCGTAACATAAGCCTGCAACAATAAGGGCGCCAATAAAAAACCAGCTAAATGCCGCCTTGTCGTCAAGCTGCTTGCCTTGCATTAACCGTTTGTAAGTAACTTGCCCAGTTGCAAAACTTAAATTGGCTCCTTGCACAAGCAACAGTCCTAGCCAAAAGTCATTGTCGAGATTTTCATAACGAATTGCTACTGCACCCAGCACGGCAATTAAGGCAACAATAAAAAATTGCGGATTAAACTGTTTGTTAAGGGTATCGTTTAATAAAGTAATATAGAGCGGCGTCATAACAGTAAAAAGCAATACTTCAGGGACGCTTAAAAACAAAAATGAGTGGTAGTAAAAACTGTACATAACCCCAAGTTGCACAGCGCCTATTAACATAAGTTTGATTGCGGTGGCGGGAGGAAGGCGTTTGATAAACGGTAAAAATACCAATGTAGCTAGCGCAACACGGATTAATACGCTAAACCATGCATCAACGTGCCCAGCTAAATATACGCCAATTAAACTAAACGAAAATGCCCAAAGCAGGGTCACTGCAAATAAATAGCCCATAACCATCATTGTGTAATAACTAATTGGCTAAGTTTATCTGTTATAAATTAAGGTATAAACAATAAAAGCCCGCAAGCGGGCTTTTATATTAAAAATAATAAGTTAAGTTATTATTCTACTAAACCACGGCGCTTAAGTAGTGCGTCGGTTGTTGGTTTTTGACCTCTAAACTCAATGTAGCTTTGCATTAAGTCACGGCTATTACCTTTTGATAGGATTTCTTTACGGAAGTTATCGCCGTTTTCACGTGTTAAACCACCGTTGTTTTCCATGTGTGCAAATGCATCGGCTGCAAATACTTCAGTCCAAAGGTATGCGTAGTAACCCGCAGAGTAACCGCCGGCAAAGGTATGGCTAAAGTAGTTTGATTTATAACGCGGTGGTACAGGGTAGTAATCAATACCATGAGCTTTTAGCGCTGCGTTTTCAAACTCTTGAACATCACTGATTTTCTTATCTGAACCAAATGAGTGCCATTCCATATCCAGTAAAGCAGCCGCTAAATATTCAGTCGTACCAAAACCTTGGTTGAATTTTTGCGATGCTAATACTTTATCAAGTAATGCTTGTGGAATTGGCTCACCTGTTTTGTAGTGCTTAGCGTAATTAGCAAGTACGCTAGGCTCAATCATCCAATCTTCATGTGCTTGAGATGGAAACTCAACAAAGTCACGCGCTGTTGCAGTGCCTGCAAGACTTGGGTATTTAACATCTGAGAATAAACCGTGAGCCGCATGACCAAATTCATGGAACATAGTCGACACTTCGTCAAAGGTCATAAGCGTTGGCTCGCCTTCAGCAGGCTTTGGAATATTTTGCGCGTTGTAAATAACAGGTTTAGTGCCTTTTAAGCCGCTTTGGCTTACGTATGCACTCATCCATGCGCCGCCACGCTTGCCTTCACGTGCGTATGGGTCCATGTAAAATAAACCAATTGCACTGCCGTCAGCGTTAAATACTTCATAAACGGTTACATCTTCGTGGTAAACCGGTAAGTCTTGACGTTCTTTGAACGTAATACCGTATAGTTTATTCATCGCAAAGAATAAACCATCGTTAATTACTGAGCTCATTTCAAAGTAAGGTTTAACTAACGCAGGGTCTAGGTCGTATTTTTCAGCACGTACTTTTTCAGCGTAAAATGCCCAATCCCAAGGTTTAAGTTCGAAGCTTTCGCCCGAATCATTAATTACTTTTTGAATAGCTGCTGCTTCAATTTTCGCTTTTTCAACTGCTTTAGGGGCAAGGTCATCTAAAATGCCGTATACATTTTCAGTTGTTTGCGCCATACGCGAGGTCATTACATACGAAGCCCAATCTTTGTAGCCTAAAAGCTCTGCTTTTTGTGCACGTAAGTTTGTTTCTTCAATGATGATAGGGCCATTTGTTTGTGCTGCACGGTTTGCTGACGCAGTAAAAATTTGCTCACGTAACTCGCGGTTTTCAAGGCTTGATAAAATAGGCTGTTGCGTGGTGTTCACAAGCGTGATCATGTAGCCTTCTTTGCCTGCTTTTTTAGCTGCAGCTGCTAGGCCTGCAATTTCACCTTCAGAAAGGCCTGCAAGTTTAGACTTGTCAGTAACAACAATCACGTCTTCTTTAAACGATTTTAAAACGTTTTGCGAAAACGCAGTAGATAAGTTAGCAAGTTGTGCGTTAATTTCGCGCATTTTTGCTTTTTCTTCGTCACTTAATTTAGCACCGGCTTTTACAAACTGCTTGTAGTAAAAGTCAACAAGGCGTTGATCTTCAGCGCTTAGTGTTGCTTGGTTATCGTAGATTGTTTGAACGCGCTCAAATAAAGCACCGTTTAAATAAATGTCATCAGAGTGAGCCGATAATACTGGCGCCATTTTTTTACTAATGCGCTGGTATTCGTCATCTGAAATTAAGCCCGATAAGTTATAAAATGCCGTTGATACACGGTTCAATAACTCACCAGATAGTTCCATTTCAACTAATGTGTTTTTAAATGTTGCTGGCTCTGGGTTATTAGCAATTGCTTGAATTTGAGCTGTATGCTCTGCAATACCCGCGTCGAAGACAGCTTCGTAATCTTTAGTACCAAATTTATCAAACTCAGGTGCCATGTATTGTAAAGGACTTGGTTTGAATAACACATTGCTTGCGTTTACGTCTTGCACTTGTGCTGCGCTTTCTTTTGCCATTGTTTGTGTTTCTGATTTATTTTCTGAACAGGCAGATAGTAATAATGCACTAGCAATTGTAGTGGCGATTAGGGTTTTACGCATAATAACTCCATAGAAAGATTAGCCGGGATAGGCTTTTCGAGTCGAAAAACCCACTTAACTTACCAAATTTTGATTTATATACAATAAAGTTTATCGAGATTAAGCAGGATTTAAACGCAAATTAGCTAAAAATAGATGTTTAGGTAGGTAAAAGTAGCTTGTGTTGTTTGTTTTTTGGTGGCACAAGTACTGCAAAGTAACAAAGTGCAATTTTTAAAGTCAGTTAAATTGCATTGTGGCGTGCTAATGTTAGTTAATTAAAACACATTCACTCTATAATAATATTAAAGACCCCCTGATTGGAAAATAAATGAATTTAGAACAAATAAACGAAATCCTTTCTTTTGTTGTATTTAGTTACAACGATATACAACTCACAGTGGCAAAAATAATTCAGGTGCCACTTATTTTATTTGCAATGTGGTTTGTGGTGACACACATTGGTAAGTTAATAAAAAGAACTTTACTCGCCAAGAAAATAAGCCAAGATGCTGTTCATTTATTTACGCGTATTTATTTTATTTTAAGTATCGCCATATTAGTTTTTACCTCGCTAGAAGTATTAAATATTCCATTGACGGCTTTTGCATTTGTATCGGGTGCTATTGCAATAGGTGTGGGGTTTGGTGCGCAAAATATAATTAATAACTTTATAAGCGGTTGGATATTAATGTGGGAGCGTCCTATTCGAATAGGTGACTTTTTAGAAGTAGGCAGTGCCAAGGGTGTCGTCGAAACTATTAATACACGTTCAACGCGGATTCGTCGAAATGATGGCGTACATATGTTGATCCCCAACAGCCAATTATTAGAAAACACCGTAACAAACTGGACGTTAATTGATGGGAATGCACGCTCGTCGGTAAGCGTAGGTGTTGCTTATGGATCGGATGTAGTTTTAGTTAAAAAGCTCATCCAACAGGTGCTTGATGAGCATAAAGCGATTTTAAAAACACCAAAATCGGCAGTGCTATTTGACGACTTTGCCGATAGCTCATTAGTTTTTAACGCTGTTTTTTGGGTATGTGCTGAATCTGAAACCATGCTTAGAACCGTGCGCAGTGATATTCGCTTTAGTCTGTACGATGTATTTGAGCAAAATAATGTAGTGATTGCGTTCCCTCAACGAGACATTCACATAGATGGAGAAATAGCCTTAAAACGAACGTGATAAAGCATTGAGGAAAAAACCGGCTAGTGCGGTTTTTCACCTTAGCAAAAACTGTTCCTAAGTTAGGTTTTTTAGTTAAAACGTTAAAACTGCTACTTTATTTGTAGTTTTATTGATAAGGACATATGTCCTTATATTTGGGTTTTTACATCTAAAAAGTAATAAAAAGTCGCTATCTTGTGGTTAAATGTTGCAAAAAAGTTTCAGAAATTGAAAAGTTTTATGCAGTAAATTTATTACACAGTGGTATAATCTCTTACGTTCGTTCAGCCTTATTATTTCGTTTTTGTACTCTCGATAATGAGGTCCGCGCGCATATAGCCAAGTCGCGAAAAATTGTACGAGCCCGCAATGAATACATTGCGCAACACAAAAAACCGTTGAACAAGAGTGCATACAAAAGGTTAAAACCCGACATGAAAGCAATTAAAAAATCTGCAATAGCGACAATCATTAATGCCGCACTATTATCTGCTGCTGGCACTTCTGTTTCTTCATTTGCTGCTGAAGAAGAAACGGCTAAAAAAAATAACCAATTAGAAGTTATTCAAGTTACTGCGCGTAAACGTGTAGAAAATGCTCAAGAGGTTCCTGTAGCTGTATCTGCACTGCAAGGTGATAACCTTGATGCATACAGCTCGGCAGGCATGGATATTCGTTTTATGAACGCAAAAATTCCAAGCTTGTCTATCGAATCTTCATTTGGCCGTTCTTTCCCACGTTTTTACGTACGTGGTTTAGGTAACACAGATTTCGATTTAAATGCGTCTCAACCTGTATCGTTAGTTGTTGATGAAGTTGTTCAAGAAAATGCGATTTTAAAAGGCTTTCCTGTATTTGATGTTGAACGCGTAGAAGTGTTACGTGGTCCGCAAGGTACTTTATTTGGCCGTAATACGCCTGCAGGCCTTGTTAAATTTGACTCAGTTAAACCTAGCCAAGAGTTTGACGGTTACGGTGCGGTTTCATACGGTAGCCGTGGCGCTGTAGATACTGAAGGTGCTGTAGGTGGTGCGTTAACAGATCGTTTATCTGCTCGCGTTTCATTATTATGGCAAGATAAAGATGATTACATTGATAACCAAGCACCTGGTTTTGAAGCTAAAGATCAACAGGGCGGTTATACTGAAAAAGCAGCACGTATTCAGTTTTTATACGAAGGCGATGATTTTTCTGCTTTATTAAACTATCACACACGTGATTTAGATGGTTCACCTATCGCGTTCCGTGCAAATGTTATTGAGTCTGGTTCTAACGAATTAGTCGATAACTACGAGCACGATGTTGTATACCAAGATGCCGGTGCTCGTTCTACTCAACAAGTAGAATCTGAAGGTATGAGCCTAAGACTTGAATGGGATCTTGAAAACCACACTGTAACGTCTATCTCTGCATGGGAAAGCGCTGAAATATACTCTCGTGGTGATATTGACGGTGGTTACGGTGCTGTATTCCTTCCTGATTACATGGGGCCTGGCTTTATTCCTTTCCCTTCAGAAAGTGCTGATGGTATTCCTGAGCAAGATCAAATTACTCAAGAGCTTCGTTTATCAAGTAACTTTGATGGCGACTTAAACTATCAAGTAGGTGTTTTTTACTTTGACGAAGAGCTAACAATTGAAAACTTTAGCTATGACACGTTTTCATCACCGGCCGGCGCTTTAAATGGGTATGTTAAACAGCAACAAGATACAACTGCTTGGGCAGTATTTGGCTCTGTTGATTATGTTGTATCTGATGATTTAAAAATAACAGCGGGCCTTCGTTACTCTGATGATGAAAAAGACTTCTCTGCAGATCGTACACTAAGCCCTATTGGCGGTGGTGCTTTATTTATCGAGCAAGATGTTAGCGATAGCCACGTGAGCTGGGATTTATCTGCTAACTACAAAGTAAACGAAGACGTAAACTGGTACAGCCGTGTAGCTAACACATTCCGTGCACCAAGCTTGCAAGGTCGTATTTTGTTTGGTGATGAAGTAACAACCGCTGATTCTGAAACAGTGACTTCATTCGAAACAGGTATTAAATCAGACGTGCTAGACGGACAAGGTCGTGTAAATGCAACTGTGTTCTACTACACAATGAGCGATCAGCAATTGACTGCTGTAGGTGGTGGTGCAAACTTTAACCGCTTAATTAATGCAGACAAAACGACAGGCTACGGTTTTGAGTTAGACACTGAGTGGGTATTAAGCGACGAGCTAAATGCAACATTTAACTTAAGCTATAACAAAACTGAGCTTAAAGATAATGACTTAGCGGTAGCTGTGTGTGGCCAATGTACAGTGACAGATCCAACTTTCCAAGTTGCAGGTGCCTTTGGGCCTGAAGATCGTGCAATTTTAGACGGTAACAGCTTACCGCATGCACCAGAGTGGATCTCTAACTTTACGCTTCGTTACACTAAAGAGCTTGAAGATGGTGATTTCTTTGCAAACGGTGATATTTCTTACCGCAGCAAAATTAACATGTTCTTATATGAATCTGTAGAGTTTGAAGGCAAGCCTTTAACTGAAGTTGGTCTTCGTGCAGGTTACAGATGGGCAGAAGGTGACTACGAATATGAAGTTGCTGGTTTTGTTCGTAACTTATTTGATGAGCAACAAGCAATAGGCGCTATCGACTTTAACAATAACACGGGTATTGTTAATGAAGAGCGTTATGTTGGTGCTGAATTTAAAGTTAAATTTTTCTAATTAATAGATTAGAAATTTACATTTAAAAGCCTGCCTTGTGCAGGCTTTTTATTTTGTGATCCCTTTTAGAGCTGTTAAAGTAGCGCATAATTGGTTTATTGATAGAGAAATATAATGGCTGGATTTTGGAATTACCGTGTGATTTTTTGTGAAGCAACAAAAGATGAAGCAGCGCAATATCAAATACACGAAGTAGAATATAACCTAAATGGTAAAGTAACTAACTGGTCAGAAACAGGCGCAGCACCGTTTGGTACAACGCTTGATGAATTAAAAGATGACTCGGAGCGCTTAAAAACTGCTTTTGAAAAACCTGTACTTAAGGTGGTTCGTAAAGCCCGTGGCTATGAGTTAGTTGATATTGAAACCGGTGAAGAAGCTTTTGGTGAGCCGCCGGCGGGTTTAACGCAGTAATAATGAAAAAACAAAAAAGGTGCTCTAGCACCTTTTTTTAGCACTTTAATTTAAGGAGAGATCATGAGCTTACAGGCCGTTTTATTTGATATGGATGGCACGCTAGTCGATTCAGAAGCGATGCATTTTGTATGTTGGAGCACATTGTTAGCGCCATTTGAGGTAAGTTATTTAGATGATGAATTTTGTCAGCGGTTTTCAGGGCGTCCTACACTAGAAGCGGCAATTGAAATTAAAAGTGAGAATAATTTATCAGTCAGTGCTGAGTTTTTAGCTGCTGAAAAATATCGATTATTTGGTGAATACGTCAAAACGAACTTACCACCGCTTATGCCATATGTAGAACAAACGCTAAAAGCGGTTAAAAATAGTGGCTTAAAAATGGCGCTTGTCACCGGAAGTGCAACAAGCGAAGCTATGCCAATTCTAAAAGGGTTAGGGTTTTATGAGCTGTTTGATACTCTTGTTACTAAAGACGATGTAATTAGCCCTAAGCCTGCAGGCGACCCGTATTTACTCGCTTTAAAGCAAATAAACGTAAAGTCAGAAAATGCGATAGCCGTAGAAGATACATTTACAGGCGTAAGCGCCGCAAATAATGCAAGTTTAAGGGTGGTTGCTATTGCTAATAGCCACACCAAAGATCATGACTTTAGCAAAGCGACCTATTGCATGGGTAACCTTGATGAGTTTTGGCAATGGGTGCAATCTCAACTATAGTGTAAGTCACTATTACCTAGCTTGGATGCGCTAATGATTGCTATAAAATGGATGTTATTTATTACGGTTATTTTGTTTAGCTGCCCGGCTTATACTTCTCAGCCTTCTGCATTATTAGCCAAAGTGTATGATGAAGAAAAGCACAATGATATTAGTGCGTATTTAGTCAGCGAAAAATTTGACGGTGTAAGAGCCATATGGACGGGCACACAGTTTGTTACTCGCAAAGGGAATATAATTAATGCACCACATTGGTTTACTGCATCCCTGCCTAATACGTGGTTAGATGGCGAGCTTTGGACTAAACGAGAACACTTTGCTGCATTAAGCGGTATAGTAAGAACTAAAATCCCAAATAACAAAGACTGGCAAGCCGTCACTTACAAGATATTTGATATGCCAGATAAAACCTTAGCTTTTAGCGAGCGTTATAAAAATTATTCCCAACTTGTTACACATATTAATCAGCCTCATATCCAAGCTGTTAAACAGCGTCGATTTAAAAATAACAAACAGCTTTCTGACTATTTTAATAACATAACTGCGCAGGGTGCTGAAGGCGTTATGTTGCACTTAGCTGATGCAAAACACAAAAGTGGACGAAGTGGGGCTTTGTTAAAGTTAAAGCCTTACCTTGATGCTGAGGCGGTTGTCATTGCTCATTTGCCGGGTAAAGGGAAATACACGGGGATGCTGGGTGCGCTGCGCGTTAAGTCAGCCTCTGGGCAGCTATTTTCAATTGGTACAGGATTTAGCGATGCACAACGTCAAAACCCACCGGCCATTGGTAGCACCGTTACCTATCGTTTTCATGGGTTGACTAAAAATGGCCTTCCTCGCTTTGCTAGCTTTTTAAGAGTGCGAGAAAGCATATAGCAATTTAAAAGTGATCTTAAATATGCTAAATTGCGCGGCCTTTTTGGTAATGTGTGGTGGTATATGTTTGTAGGTTTTGATTACGGTAGTTCAAATTGTGCTATGGGTGTAATGAACAATAATAATGTTCAGTTAGTGCCTTTAGAGCAAGGCAAGCATTACTTACCTTCTACACTTTATACGCATCACAGTGCTTTGGTGGTTGATTTTGTTGCTAAGCATTTGAAAGGAAACGCGCATGAACAAGATTTTAAATCTCAGCGCCAAGCCCTTTTAAACTCATTGCCTCGAATTAAATCCGACCTTGATTTACAACCTTCAGATGAGACCTTATTTATTGGCCGTGAAGCAATTAGTGAATACGTTCAATTTCCTGAAGAAGGATACTTTGTTAAGTCACCCAAATCGTTTTTTGGTGCAACCGGTTTAAAGCAAGGCCAAATTAACTTTTTTGAAGACATTGCAACAGCAATGATTTTAAAAATAAAACAACGCGCAGAGCAGTCTTTAGAAAAAGTACTTACTCAAACTGTTATTGGCCGGCCTGTAAACTTTCAGGCGGTGGGCGGTGAACAGTCGAACCAGCAAGCTGTGGGTATTTTAGAGCGAGCTGCAAAACGTGCAGGCTTTAAAGACGTTAATTTTTTATACGAACCGCTAGCAGCAGGTATCGATTACGAAAGTGATTTAACACACGATCAGAAAGTGTTGGTTATAGATATTGGTGGGGGGACCAGTGATTGTTCGTTTGTGCAAATGGGTCCAAGTTTTAGAGGAAATAGTCAGCGCGATAACGACTTTTTAGCTCACAGCGGTAAACGTGTTGGCGGAAACGATTTAGATATTGCATTGAGCTTTCATGGGTTAATGCCCTTATTAGGGCTCGGCAGTACATTTAAGTCGGGATTGCCTTTGCCAAATCAGCCGTTTTGGCAGGCATGTAAAATTAACGATGTTAATTTGCAAAGCCAATTTTACAGTGAAAGTCAGGCGCGTGAACTTAATTCACAGTTGCGAGATGTAAGTGCACCAGACCTTTATAAACGCTTAATTCACTTACAACAAAATAAGCAAGGGCATCAACTTGTTCAACAAGGTGAAGCCGCAAAAATAGCCCTTTCGTCAACACCTGACTTTAACTGTGACTTGCGCTTTTTAGATACTGAACTTAGTAAAAACTTATCTGTTCATGATTTATCGTTAGCTGTAGAAAGTAGTATTAGCCAAATAGTCACTTTGGCAAAACAAGCAATAAACGATGCACAAACAACACCAGACGTTATTTATTTAACGGGGGGCAGTGCGCAGTCTCCACTAATCAAAGCAGCACTTAGCGAGCACTTAGGTAATATTAATATGGTCAATGGTGACCATTTTGGTAGTGTAACTGCTGGCCTGACGAAATGGGCCAGCATGCTTTACAAGTAACTTAAAAGGCTTAAAGACTTATTTGTCGGGTTGCGAGGTATTTTTCGTAATCTGGCAAGGTACGCTCAAGCTCGTTTTCCATTAAAGGAGAGCTTAACAGCATATCAGCACTTACCTCGTTACACGCTACAGGAATATTCCACACTGCCGCTAAGCGCAGTAATGCTTTTACATCAGGGTCATGAGGCTGAGAAGCTAAAGGGTCCCAAAAAAATATTAAAACATGAATTTCATGCTCTGCTATTTTTGCGCCCAATTGCTGGTCGCCACCCATTGGGCCACTTAAAAGCTGAACAACATCAAGCCCTGTACTTTTTTGAATTAAATGCCCCGTTGTACCTGTGCCGTATAAGGTGTGCTTGCTCAGTGTGTTTTTATGTTTGTCGCACCACAGCTTTAGCGCGGCTTTTTTGCCATCGTGAGCAACAAGGGCAATATTTTTCTTTGCAGGGAGAGATTGCGTTTTTTGTTCCATATTAATTCTTTTTATTTGTGCCTAAATGCTCATAGTTACATCAACTGTTAGCAAAATTTAGGAAAGTTATAATAGTAGATTAATAGCGAGAGCAATAAATATCATTCCCGTTACTCTATCAATCCAAAGTTGACTGTTTGGATGCTGCCTAAAAAACTGTGCGATTTTGTCGCCAAAATAAATATACGTGCAGTCTATTGGAAAAGCAAAAATAGGGTATAGCAGGCCAAAAAATGCGAGCTGAAAAGTGGCTGATGATAAGCTCGGGTCTACAAACTGTGGAATAAAAGCAATAAAAAATAAAGCGACCTTAGGGTTAAGTACCTCGGTCATCATGGCTTGAAACATCACATTAGATTTTTTAGCGGTGCTTACGTGTGGCTTATCTTCACTTTGTGTTTGTGTGGCAGTAGCTGTGTTTTTTAGCGTGCTTTTTATCATCATAAAGCCCAAATAACACAAATAAGCTGCACCAGCATATTGAACAGCACTATAGGCAGCGGGTGATGCTTTTAAAATAGCACTTAAGCCTATTACGGCAAAAAAAGTATGCACAACACCACCTAATGCAAAACCAAGTGCACTTTGCATACCCGCCGTACGGCCATTTGCAAATGTTTGTGCCATTAAAAATGCATTCGAAGGGCCTGGGGCAACCGCCATTAAAAAACTAGCAATTAAAAAAGAGAAGAGAAAATCGGGATTAATCATTATTAGAATTGATTGTTAAATATGAGTGAGTTTATCAAGCAACTAGGTAAATAAAAAGCGGGCTGTTGCCCGCTTTTTTAAGTTACGTTTTATTAAAAAGTAACGGTTGAGTTGTTAGAGCAAGCGCTTGTGCTTTGAGCTTCACATACTTGATAGGTATATGTGCCGCCACCTTTGGTAGATATTCTATCAGTGAAGCTATTAGTATTAGCTGTACTTGTCACCTTGCTTCCGTTGCGGTAAACATCAACTTGGCTTGTTGCTGCGTCAGCCCAATTAAGGTCAACATACTTGGTGCCTTTTGATTTATAACCTGAAGCAGAAAGCGTTATGTCACCTACAGGCTCTGGGTCGGTACCGCCGCCCCCATTACCACTACCTGCACAACCATTCGCAGTTAAATAGGCATCAGCATCGGCTGCTTTTACAATACCGTGTCCAAAGTAATCATCACGCCCTGTTGCGCCTTGATCTTGTGCAGTTGCTTTTAGAGCATCACGAATCTCTGTACCCGTACAGTCAGTATGATTTGACCATACAAGAGCTGCAATACCCGACACTGCAGGCGTTGCCATTGATGTACCACTCATGAATCCATAATCTGATGCGCCAATATCTATTGTAATCGTTGTGCTGCCAAGCAGTGCAGTGCGATCTTCAAATGCGGCACCCACAGCCGGAATTGTTGTATTGTTTGTATCGCCTAGTGTTGCGTAAAGCATACCAGCTTCGTTGTTAATGATAACAGCGCCTATTCCACCTGAGTTTTCACAGTTTGCTACTTTGTCATAAAAAGAAACGACACCACGGTCTATTAAACATACTTTCCCAGCAGCACCATTATCAATATTTTGTGCAGTTCCCATAAAGTACGCAGATGCTGATGCTTGACCAGTATTTTCCATTGCGGATGAAGCGTAGGGTGTGCCGTCAGCAGACATATTTGCTGCGGATGCCATGCCAGCAGGGTATGTTGAAAGCGTATCTACACCACCAGCAGTCACTTCAACACATACTGTTTCGTCAGTTGTAACACGTCTACCTTTACCTGATGAGCAGCTTGGAAATTGTGAAAAGTCAGCAATTTGATTATCTGCATCATTTGCGCCTACCATCATAACTGATGGATAACCAGCTGGATATGAACGAACGTTATTGCCATCGTTACCTGCCGCTGCAACTACAAGGCCTCCAGCGTTAGTGAAATTAGCAAAAGCGTTTGACTCAGTACTATTTGAGCCACCACCACCTAAACTCATGCTGATGATATTTGCACCTGCCTGAGAACATAAGTTAGCAGCTTGTGCTAAGTCTGATGAATAACCCCAGCCAGATTCGTTAAACACTTTTATTATGTGCATAGCAACGCCTGGTGCCATGCCTACAACACCTAAGTTGTTATCTGCAGCACCTATAGTACCCGCCACATGAGTCCCGTGTGGTCCGCCATTATCGAACCAGTTACCTGTGCCGCTGTCATTATCGCCAGTGATATTTCCCCAAATGAAATCAGGGTTTGTGCTGTCTAAACCGGAGTCAATAACACATACTTTCATACCCGCATTCGCGTCAAATGTTACCTGATCAGCTTGAGATTGATAAACAGCATACGGTGTAATTTGTTGTTGCATTGCATTGCCGGCGTCATCATTGAATAATGATAAAGGAACACGTTTTTGGTCTTCTTCAATAAGTTTTATGTGAGGGTTATTTAGTAAACCTTTTAAGCTTGTTAAATCGTGACCAGTAAATTTAGCGGCAATAAACCCATTACCGTCAACTTTTATATCACCACCGAGTTTTTTAGTAAGTGCTTTTACCACACCTTTTTTGTTGTTATCGACTTGAATTATGAAACGATCGTTTTGTGCACTTGCATTACCTGCAGTACATAGACCAGATAAAATTAATGCTAAGGCAAGTTTATTTTTTTTCATTTTTACATCCTAGAATTATCTTGTTAACCATGTGTTAACTTAATTCAACGATAGAGCAGTTGTACCTAGATTGCAATAGTGAATTGTTAATAAAAATGAAATAATTCTGATTGGGTGATTAATGTGCAGTGAAAGGGGTAAATAAAAATTACTTACCCATTAATGATGTATTTTTGTTGGGGGGGGTTATGAAAACTGCGCTTTGCGAAACAATAAATAGCTAAAAGGGACCAATAATAAAAAGTGGACGCCAATTAATATAGGGGTCTGCAACTGTAAAAATTGAGTAATAAATACCAGCAAACTTGCCCCACTCATTTGCATTGCACCAAGCAACGCTGAAGCTGTGCCCGCTTGTTTAGGGAACAAGCTTAATGCTCTTCCTGCTGCAGAGCCAAGAGTGAGCGCAAAACCAAATGCAGCCACAAACATGGGGATCATTAACGCCAAAGCTGATTTATATTGGCTAAACAGGAACATAAGTAACCCCGAGCCAACCAATAGCAGTAACCCTATTTTTAAAGCACGTTTGGGGTGGCGTTTGATGTACAGTGGCATAATAAAACTGGCAATAATGCTTAAAACGGCATTAAGTGAAAACCAAAATGTAAAATTAGCTACGCTTCCGCCAAGCTCAGTAATTATCCAGCCAGGTGCGAGGGTGACAAACACTAAAATAACCGACATAGTAACCATGCAAAGCAAGCTATTAAATAAAAATAGTGGCGTTGAAATAATAGGTATAAAGCGTCTTAAATCGAGAATATGCCCCTGATAAACGCTATCGGCTGGTCGTGTTTCTCTAAAAAAGAAAAACGTAACAATAAAGCCTACCAATGCAAACCCAGTTAAAAATAAGAAGTTCATTTCCCAGCCAAACTTAACAGTTAACCAAGCACCTAAAATGGGCGCTAAAGCAGGA
Source organism: Pseudoalteromonas sp. 2CM32C (assembly GCF_023161925.1). Lineage (NCBI taxonomy): Bacteria > Pseudomonadati > Pseudomonadota > Gammaproteobacteria > Alteromonadales > Pseudoalteromonadaceae > Pseudoalteromonas > Pseudoalteromonas sp. 2CM32C. The sequence continues at coordinate 197,112 of NZ_JALNTI010000003.1, forward strand.
ATAAAGCACACAATGCCATTTAAGTAAGTAATAATTTGGCCGCTACGTTCGCTACCAAATTTGTCTCTTACAATAGCGAAAGCGACAACAAATGTGGCGCATGCACCTAACCCTTGTAATGCTCGAGCAGAAAGTAATACTTCAAACGAAGGGGCACAGTAAGCAAGTAACGCAGAGCCTGCATATAAGCTAATACCCACTAATGCGACAGGCTTTCGGCCAAATCTATCTGCTAATGGCCCTGCAATTAACTGACCTAGTCCAACGGTTAACATAAAAATGGCAACAGTTTGCTGCACTTGTTGCTCAGTCACCAAAAATTGCTCTGCTATGGTAGGAAAAGCGGGCAGATAAATATCAATAGCCATAGGGCAAAAAATAACGAGCAACGCTAAGATAAGTAATAAAGTTAGATTAGGTTTTGCGGGCTGTGTATGCATTGAGTCTCCTTTTTCGCGTATTTTAGGGGGGCACTCGTAAAAAAGAAAGGGCTTTTGGCCTATGCATACGTCGTCATTCGTATTTTTTGTTAAACACATAATAAAAGCAGTAATTAAAACGGCTTTTTTAAACTGGTCTGATGTGTTAGCGTTAATAAAGTAACTGTAACTGGATAATAAAAATGGCAAATCAATCACCACTAGTTAAAACGTGGCATAAATTTAAAAACTTACCCTTTGGCAATTGGCTTTTTACTAAAGCTGTTTGTTTTAAAGCACCTTACTTTGGCTCAATGAAGCCCTACGTATTAGATCTGCGAGAAGGGCACTGTAGTGCTGTTGTTAAAAATCGTCGTAGTGTTCATAACCACATTGGAACCATTCATGCAATTGCGCAGTGTAATTTGGCTGAGTTATGTGCAGGGGTGATGGTTGACGCGACTGTACCGGTAAAAACCCATCGTTGGATACCCAAGGGAATGACCGTACAATATTTGGCAAAGGTTGATACAGACGTTACGGCTATTGCTGAAATTGATTTGCCACGCCAGTGGATTGATAAAGAAGATTTAGTAGTACCAGTAAAGCTTTATAATACCCGCAACGAACTCGTGTTCACTGCAGATATTACAATGTATATTACTGAGAAAAAATAGCCTACCGCTCGCTTTTATCTGTGGCTTGTTTATTTACAAACGACAAGCCGCTGTCATCTTCTTCAATCAGTGTTTTAACTTCTTTTTCAGTTGGTTCAGCAGTTAACTCTACTGTCTCTTTTTCAGTGCGTTGCTTTAAGTTGCCTTCAATTATAGCGCCAGCATCTATACTCAATGAATCATGAAATACGTCGCCATGGACGTGAGCACCACTTTGTATTTTTACTTCGCTTGCATTGATAGAACCAATAACAGTGCCTTTAACAACAATGCCTACTGCTTCAACAATTCCTTCAACTACACCGGAGGAGCCTATAACTAATTGCTCGGCTTTTATGTCGCCATCTATGCGACCATCAAGTTGAACCTCACCTTGGCTTATTAAAGTGCCAGTAAGGCGCACATCTTCAGAAATAATAGAGGGGGTATGATTAACCTTTCTTAGGTTAGTACTTGTTGATTTTTTTCTACCGAACACGAGAAAGCGCCTTTGTTATTTTTAGAGGATTGACTTGTTCGCCATTAACCAATACTTCGTAGTGTAAATGAGTGCTAGTACTTCTACCAGTGCTCCCCATTAAACCAATTACATCGTGCTTGGCAATGTGCTGGCCTTTTTTCACTTTTATTTTATTTAAATGGCCAAAGCGAGTTACTAAGCCATTTTTGTGTTCAAGTTCAATAAAGTTACCATATCCGCCATTACGCCCTGCACGAAGAACCACAGCGTCGGCCGGAGCAAAAATTTCGGTTTTGTGCCAACCCGCTAAGTCTACGCCTTTGTGAAATGCTCGGCGATTATTCATTGGGTCTTTGCGTAAGCCAAAGCTACTTGAAATATAATATTTTGCAGCGGGTAAGGGCAGGGTGTTAGGTAATTCAGTTAATAAATTTTCTAGATTATTTAACGCGACTAACTTATCAACTATAGCCAAAAAATGACCGGGTATATTTGTTTCATCGAATACATCAAACGGGCCACCTTGAGCAATATGCAAAGAGTTAATTGCTAGGTGTTCTTCCAAAGCGGCATCAAGGCCTGCGCCTTTAAGCATGGCTAAAATAGCGTTATGTCGTTCGTTTATTTTTTTGTCTAGATAATTAAAGCTTTGTTCGTATTGCTCATTTAAATGTGCCAAACGTGTTTCAAAACTAATAGGCTTACCTAAATTAACTTGCTTAGCATTCGGGTTTTCATCTACTAAAGGTTCATGAAATTCGTTTTTATTTTCGTTAATAGGTGACTCAAGCTCTTCACCTAACTGAATAACGTCTTGACTGATTGAAGCAGGTAAAGATTCGATCATGCTTTGAAGTAGCGCTTGTTTTTGTTCAAGAGTTACTAGCTGTTTGAGTTGCTGTTCGTGAAGACGTTGTTGCTCGCTAACTTTTTGTTCCCATAGTACTTGTTTGTTAAGCTGATTTTTTTCTATGTCAGAGATATGGTTAGTTTGTGTATATACACGAAAGCTAGAAATGCTCACCCATACAAGTGTTGCTAAAATAAGCACTATTGCAAAAAGTTGTAACCAAGGCGCTAAAACAACATGCTTAACCTCGCCATTTTGACGAATAAGGAGTTGGCGAGCTGGAAAAAGTTTTTTGTAAGACTTTATAAATACTGACATGGCATATAAACACTGGCTACTAACCGGAATAATGTATCAATCTGAGCTTAAAAAGCCAGAAAAAAATTGTAACTGTTCAAAAATTAATAAAAAAGGGCTGCTTTTAAAAGCAGCCCTTTCATTTAAGTATGTTTGATTGAGATTATTTTGCGGCTAAAACCGTGCTTTCAACTGAACCAAAACCAATACGCGCAAAGCCTTCTTTTTCACACCAGCCGCGCATAATAACGTTATCGCCATCTTCTAAAAAGCTGCGTTGTTCGCCATTGCTTAGCGTTATTTTTTCTTTACCGCCACGAGAAAGTTCAAGTAAAGAACCCGCTTCTTCATGTGTTGGGCCAGATTGCGTACCCGAACCCAGCATATCACCTGGCATAAAGTTACACCCGTTAACTGTGTGGTGAGTTACCATTTGAGCTACAGTCCAGTAAGAGTGCTTAAAGCTAGAGGTAGATACGCGGGTAGGAGAGTGCCCTTCGCTACGCATTTTTTCGGTTTGAATTTTTACATCCATTTGAATATCAAACGCACCTTGCTCGCGATTAGCGGCAGATTCTAGATATTCCATAGGTTGAGGATCGTTTTCATCACGGGTCCAACTTGTTCTGTACGGTGCGAGTGCTTCTGTTGTAACAATCCAAGGAGACACTGTTGATGCAAAGTTTTTCGCTAAAAAAGGCCCTAATGGTTGGTATTCCCAAGCTTGTAAGTCGCGGGCAGACCAGTCGTTAAATACACAAAAACCAAATACATGGTTTTCTGCATTTTCGATTGCAATTGCATCGCCTAGCGCATTTCCTTTACCTAAGTAAATGCCAAGCTCTAGCTCGTAATCAAGGCGTTTACATGGACCAAACGAGGGAGCGTCTGCATCGGGTGCTTTAGTTTGTCCTTTAGGACGGTGAAATGTTTGCCCAGACACATCAATAGATGAAGAGCGGCCATGGTAACCAATCGGTACCCATTTATAGTTAGGTAATAGTGGGTTATCAGGGCGAAATAAACTACCTACTGCCGTAGCATGATAAATAGAGGTATAAAAGTCGGTGTAGTCACCAATACGACATGGTAATGAAAATTCAATATCAGCTTGCGATATTAATACGCTCGCAATATCTTTTTGACATTCAGCGCCTTCGCGTAATGCTTTTGAAAGGGCTAAACGAAGTGCTGACCAATATTGCTGCCCTAAACCCATAAATGTATTTAGCGTTGACTCGCTCGCTGCATCGAGTGCTATTTTAGCGTCGCCTGTAAATACATTTAGCTCATTTAGTTTTGCAAGGTCGATAACCTGATCACCTATCGCAACACCGCCACGAAATACTTCGTTAGTGCCTTTGCGACGAAACTCGGCAAATGGCAAGTTTTGAATAGGGAAGTCGCAATTGGCAACATTCGCTGACTCTACCCAGCTTGTTAAATTAATATCATGGGTTTCGTTAATTAGGCTCATTACATTTCCTTTGGTTTAACTGTATGGCAACAATGGAGTATTTATTTAAGCATACTTGCACTTTAAGCCATACATTTTAAATATTAAAACGACAAAAAGCAGCGAAGGTCGCTGCTTTTAATTTACTCAAAAAGATTATAAAACGCCGCGGCGCTCTTGATCGCGTTCAATTGATTCAAATAACGCTTGGAAATTACCTTCACCAAAACCGCCATCATCAACGCGTTGAATCATCTCTATAAAAATTGGGCCAAATAAGTTTTTAGAGAAAATTTGTAGTAGGTAACAATTTTCGCTTTGGCTATCAACCAGTATTTGGTGTTCGCGAATTTTGTCTTTGTCTTCTTTTACCCACGGCACACGGTCGAAAATGGTGTCGTAGTATTCAGGAATAATATCAAGCGTTGCAATAGTTGATTTATCTAGTTTGTCTAGCGAGCTAACTAAATCGTCAGTTAAAAATGCTAAATGTTGAACGCCTGGGCCATTGTATTCACCTAAGTATTCGTCAATTTGGTTGTTGTCGTTGCCTTTACCTTCATTGATTGGAATTGAGAAGGTGCCACATGGAGATTTAAGCGCATATGAAATTAGCGCCGTTTTTTGACCTTTGATGTCAAAGTAACGTACTTCTGTAAAACCAAACACATCTTTATAAAAGTTTGCCCATGTTTTCATTGTGCCTTTATAAACATTATTAGTTAGGTGGTCGATGCGCTTAAAGCCTTTGTCTTCAACAACCGTTTGCGTTGCTAAATCTTCAAAGTCACTTTCATAAATGGTGCCTTTATCGCCAAATTGGTCAATAAAGTAAATTAGGCTATCGCCAATACCGTAAATTGCAGGGTAAGGAAGGTTTTTGTGTGTAGAATCGGTTGCAGGTTTTGCACCGCGCTCTACTGCAGTTTCAAATGCTTTTTGAGCATCTTCAACACGCCAACCCATTGAACAAATTGCAGGGCCATGGCTTTTAGCAAATTCGGCTGAAAAACCTTCACGCTCGTTGTTCAGTAAAAAGTGAATGTCGTTTTGATTGTAATAAACAATGTCTTTGCCTTTAAACTTTTTAAGCTTTGAAAAGCCAAAGTCAGTAAATACTTTGTCCATGTAATCTGCATCAGGCGTGGCGTATTCAGTAAATTCAATACCGACTAAACCTAAATAGTTAGTTACTTCACTCATTTTAATTACTCCCACAATGTAAGCACTGTGATTATTTGTTGTTGTGTTAATGGCAAGATAATTAACCAGAATTAGATTTAGGGGAAGAGCAGCCAGGTATTTAGTAATTGAGTGGTGTGTAAATTTTATAGGACGTTTGTGTCCAAGTTGTTTTGAGTCAATACAGTAGAAAATTTTTACGCTGTAAAAGTAAACAGTTTTAGTGACTGTTTTTTGATTAAGTTTATGAATTATAGTAATAAAAAAGAGAGTTTAAGTAGCTAAACTCTCTTTTTTGAAGTGGTATGAAATAGGGTTAAGTGTAATTAATTGTTTACATTTTTGACGTGTTCACCAAAAAACTTGCTACGCTGTTGTAACCACACGTTTGGTTTTATTTCAGGCGCAGCTTGGTAATGGCGTTCAATGGTTTGATTAAGTACGCGTGTTGCTTGCTCGTAAGTGAGTTTTTGCTGCGCATTACCTAAGCTTTTTATTTCGTCGCGGCTCATTGCACGGCCGGCATAAAGCATGGCATTTAAGTAGCCTGGCTCGGTTTCAAAGTTGTCATCATTAAACAGCAGCACTGCGTCTTTGAGTGCCCAGCGGTTGTTTATTTCTCCATCTTCCTTTACACCCACTAGTTCGCCATCTATGTACACTTCAAATACGCCATTGGTAGGTGCAGTATAAAATACTAAAGCGACACGATGCCAAGAGTCGGATTGTGTATTGCCAAAATAGCCGCTGTCGCTGGTTGATTTACCATAACCACCACTTGGGTCAATAAATATGTCGGCATCGTCGGTTAAGTAGTTAACGGTATCCGCTTGAACAACCGCACGGTAAATATCTTGGCCTTCTGCTGGCCAGTATAAATCCATTACAAGTGTGTAGTCTGAAACCATGCCATCAGCGGCATAATCGCCGTTAGCGGGTGTGTTTAAGTTAATATGTAGGCCTTCGGTTGGTGCATGCCTTGAAAATGCCATTACACCTGACGGCCCATCACTCAAATCACTAATGCCGAGTTCGGTAGTGGTTTTATATTGAGTTTCTTCTGGGCCCCAGTCTTTTTCTTCAGGATCGAAGTAACTGAGTACTGAAGGTCCAAAATCTGCTGTAAGTGGGCTTGCTGTATTATCAAAATTCCATACCGTTATGTTTTCTTCGTTTGTACATGAAAACAGTTGATTGTTGGTATCTAGGTATAAGCACTGGCTTGTTCTAAATCGGGCGTACTGATCTAGTAACCACCATGCTTCGGCAATGGGTTCTACGTTTGAAAATGTAACACCATTAAAAAATAATTCAGGGTTAAGCGCTGCGCCTTTAAATAAAGCGACATCATAATTGCTGGTTGCTTGAATGTTTTCGGGTGTCAGTAAAAACCAGTCCGGTTGGCTTGCATACATAGATGTTAAGTCTGTACCTGTTACTGTCACTTTATATATTGCATTAAAACCGGGTGTATTTGAAGGCTGTCTTTCTACATAAAATGCTTCGTGAAAATCTTCTTGTGTGAGCGTGCCGGGTGTCCAACGTTTTTGAACCAGTTCGGGGTTTAAAAGTGCAGCTGTGATTGAACTTTCGTGTTGCGCGGCTAATGCTGTTATTTCAGCTAACTCAATTGCACTAGGGTAGTTTTCTGAAATAGCTATTTCGGTTTGTGCATCAGGCGCGTAACGGCCCATAATTTCATCTATGGCTTGCTTTGTTGGTTCATCACGTTCAGTAATAGTTTCAGTGGCAATCGTTTGATAGTTCACAACAGGTGATGTTTTATCAGCTAAATTAAACTCAAGTGTTAAGTCGGTTATCCCTTTTGCATAAAAGTCAGGTTGAATAACAATGGCGCCATTTTCTAGTGTATCAAAGCTTTCGCCGCCATGGGTATGGCCCCCTAATACTAAATCAATACCTGCAACGTCAGTTGCCATATCTGTGTCTAGGCCTACTCCTAGATGGCTTAGCATTACCATGTAATCAACATCATCACGGTATTGGTTTACAATGCTTTGTGCGACTTGTTGCCACTCCCAGCTCATTTTAAATTGTTTTATAAAATCTGGGATTGGATCGTCTTGCTGTGGCTCATCTAATTCATTCCATGGCACCGACGTCATGCCAAATACACCTAAGGTAACACAGCCCACTTGCACTTTTGCAAAGCTCACAGCGGCAAAATCTTGAAGTTGCTCCCCTTCATAGCGAGTGTTACTTGCAAGCACAATCGCTTTATCATCTTGCGAATAGCTCAGTAGCTTTTCTGGCCCCCATGCATAGTCGTGGTTTCCCACAACACGGATATCAAACTGCATCGCTTTAATGGCTTCTTCGGTTGCTGTACCTTGTGAAAGTTGCTCTGCTACCGTGCCTTTTTCATAATCGTCACCACCATTGGTAAATAGGGTATGTGGTGTTTGGTTGGCGACTTGATTGTAATAGGCTTTAATACGGCTAAAGTATTGTTCCTGATACCCAAAACGAGCATGTAAGTCTGCTACATGAACAAAGCGTACCGATTGTGTTGTTGCGCTCGCTTCACATGTTGGACCAATATCGGCGAATGCTTCTTTACGCTGCATTTGAATTGCATAAGTGCCGACTTGATTCACTTGTGCACTGACATAATCATCGCTTACGGTTGAGTTAGTAATCGTTTCCCACCTATTTAGGCCTAACTGTCTGGCTATGAATAATTGCCCACCGAGTACATAGTCTTCAGGTATTTTTATTCTAATAGTAAAGGACTCTGAAAATGAAATGTCAGGGTCGGGTATAAGGGTGTGTAAATCAGAGATAATGTTTAACTGTGCGTTGGCATCATCTAGCGTCGTTTTTTCGTAAGTGATTTCGCTATTTGATGAAGCTATATTTGCAGGGATAATTAATTCAAAACCCCCGTTATCTAACGTTGAGTTTAAGCCGTTAGCAGCAGTTAAAGAAAGTAGGGTTGGCTCGGGTTCAACAGGATCATTTGGATTAACCGTTACTGCATCACTCGCACCACCGCATGCACTTAACATAAAGAGCAAAAATGGTATTGCAGCTATTTTTAATAACTTGTCCAATAACATATACAGCAGTCCTCGGGTGTCTAATTTAACAATTTATTAATGCATAATATCAGTTAAAAGTATGGGAGCATAGCTGTATAAAAATGCCCCCATAGCAATTATGGGGGCATTTTTTATTTGTTACTACATTTGGAATATGCAGTAAATAATTATTAGTACAAAAGGATTAACCGAATTAGGTCTCTAATCCTTGTTTTTCCCATATTTTCGCTTTAAAGCTCATAAGCACTAAAACAATACCTACACCAATGCTAAATAATGCAATTTGTAAGTATAGGGTAGGGATTTCTTGAACGTTATTTGGATCAAAGTTACCAGCAAGTAAACCTGCGATAATATTACCAATAGAGTAAGTTAAAACAAACACACCCATCATTTGACCCGTATAGCGACGCGGCGATAACTTGCTTACTGCACTTAATGCAACAGGGCTTAAACAAAGCTCACCCACTGTGTGTAAAAAGTACGTAGTAACCAACCAGTAAGGCGCTACTTTTAAGCCTTCTGCTGCATAATGTGCTGCCATAAACATGACTAAAAAGCCTGAGGCCATGATGATCAGGCCAAATGCACATTTTACGCTGTAAGTAGGCGATATCATTTTTTTAGATAGGTTTATCCAAAGCGCAGCAAAAAATGGCGATAAAACAATAATAAATAGTGAATTTAAAGATTGAAACCATGTAGTTGGAATTTCAAAAGTACCTATAAGTCGGTCGGTGTAATCGCGGGCAAATAGGTTTAATGAAGAACCTGCTTGCTCAAAACCAGACCAAAAACATGCAGAGGCAACACACACTAAAAATAGTGCCCACATTCTTTGTTTTTCTTCGCCTGTTAATTTACCTTTAAAATAAATAAGGCCAAAGTACACAAAGAATATAATAGTAAATGCAACAGCTGTATAACCGGCTACAACCGAAGGGTTTATAATGATAGCACCCGTCATAGCGGCTATGGTAACGCCCGCAACAACAGCCACAAATAATGCGATAGCACCCCATGTACGTGAAGTGCCTTTAGCGCTTAACGGATTAGCAGGTAAAGCGCTGTGCTCTGGTAAGTTATTAAGGGTAATTTTGTATTGTACTAAACCAATGGCCATACCAACAGCTGCTGCACCAAATGCCCAGTGCCAACCTACGTTCTCCATAAAGTAACCACATACGTAGTAACCTATTAAAGAACCCATGTTAATACCCATGTAATAAATAGCGTAACCGCCATCACGACGCTCATCAGCATCGCTGTATAACTGGCCTACCATTGCGCTGATATTTGGCTTGAGTAAGCCCGTACCTGTTGCAACAAAAATTAAACCAATAAAAAATGAATATTCATGTGGAACGGCCAAAATAATGTGGCCACACATAATGATAATACCACCGTACCAAACCGCTTTTTGGCCGCCAAATAACCTATCCGCTAACCAACCGCCAGGTAAGCCTAAAAAGTATACTGCACCTGTGTATAAACCATAAATAGCAGCCGCTGATGCAACCGTAAAGCCAAGGCCTTCTTGTTGTAAGCTTGCTGTCATGAATAATACGAGCATAGCTCGCATACCGTAATAACTCATTCGTTCCCACATTTCAGTGAAGAACAATGTCGAAAGTCCTTTAGGGTGGCCAAACCAGCCACTATCTGGAGCTGAACTCATATTTACTTCCTAACTTAAAGAATTGTTGTGGTGGCCTTATAATTTTTTGCTTTAGCTAAGTTAGCCTATTTATAAGGTTAAAGTGCTCGACCACCAGTATATTATTTGTATCTAAGATAATGATTTGCTGTATGGGTATAACACCACAAGGTAAGAGACACACCCTTATCCTAGCTACAATTGCGCTCAAGTATACATACACCTCAAGGCGAGGGGAAGTACTGAGCGGTGTATCACCTTATGCTAAGTTAGAACTCAGCATAAGGGATAATAGGTGTACCCGGAAATTCGAGTGTCCCGTAGACAGGATTGAAGTAGTAACGGATATACAGTTGGCCAAAATTAGGTTCGTAAAAGTCAGAACGATCAATAGCTAAATAACCACCAAAGAACCAATGTGGGGTTATTCTGTATTCAAAGCTGCCTTCTAAGTTGTACGATACGCCCGCACTGGTATCTGAATCAAAGGCAGGGTCTACACCGGTTTCAAGTTGGCGAACAAAGGCTTCAGCTTGAAGGTCAGGATCATTAGGGAAAAAGTCGATGGCTTGCGTTTTAGTTTGCGAATACGACACGCCTGTTTTTACGCGGTATACAAAGTCATCACCCCATCGTGCATCGTAGGTCAAAGGAACCGATAACCCAATATAGTTCTGTGGGCTGTAGTAGCCGCCGTGGCCCCAGGTTTCTTCACTTAAATTAAATTTATACGTCCAATGCAATAAACTTGCACCCACTGTAAATTCGCGGTCTTGATTACTTATTACACGATAATAGGTACCGCCCATCAAGCGGTAGCGCTGGTTATCTTTTACGTTTTGACCTTTATATAATGTAAAGTCAGCACTAGACCAAAACCCCCAATCGCCGCCTAAATCATGAGAAACATTAGCGGTTAAACCGGTTGAGCGAACCCCCCCCCAAATTTTACCGGTATTAACGTCTTCAAGGCCTGCATAGGCGAGTACTGAGCTGGTTACTGGTCGTTTTTCTAATTCAAAGCTATAACCAAAGTCACCAAAGTCGTCAGAGTAATTAACACCCCATACAATGTCTTCGATTAAAAAGCCCAGTGGTGTTGTGCCAATATCTACGCGCCAGTTTTCGTTTTGCCAACCAATACCAATATCAACGCCACCTTGCTCAGGACTTACTTCGTCAATACCACAGGTAAATATACACAAAGCGCCTTGTCCGTATCGACTGCCAGCAAATTGCTCGTCAAATCGTGTTGTTTGAGCGCTAATACTTGTAGGATCTATTTTTACAAAGCCTTGCCCTTGCCAAAGCGGAAAGTACGCTTCAATAGGGACTAAACCAGCGCCTAATGTAGCCTCACTTTCAGTACTTACTTGTCCGCTAAAATTTACACCAACAGCAATGTAGGCTTGGTTTTTGTTTTGTTGGCTGAGTAGTTCTCGTTTGGCACCGTTTATATACCACTCGTCGTTTTCATTAATGCGCGAAAGTGATGCGTAGAGTTCTTTTTCATTTAGTTGACGATTAGGTGAAAGCGTTTGTGCGTACCACGTTTGTGCTTGCTCTGTTTCATTAAAATTAGCAGCAACTTGCGCGCCTAAATAACGAAGCTCTAAATCATTAGGTGCTTTTTGAATAAGTTGCTCGGCTAAGTAAAGGGCATCACCTGCGTAATTAAAATCGTTTAACGATTCCATAATTTGACGCTGAAAATAACTTTCTTGCGTTGTACTTTGTTCAATGGCGAGCTGTGTGACCTCTTTTGCTTGGAAATCATCCCCAAGTGCTCTATAGGCTTTGGATATTGCCATTAAAGCTTGAGGTTCAATTAACTGATTATTTTTTAGTTTTTGTTCGTATAAAATAATCGCTGATTGGTTTTGATCAAGTGCTAAGTTTGCATTTATTAGCGCAGTTGTTGTTGCTGATGAACTTGGGTATTTTTGATCAAGCTGATTTAGCTTCGCAATAAGATCACTGCCACTAAAATACTCAGAATAATAGGCATTTTGTAATTGCACAAACTGATCTATTTCACTCTCAGAGGCATTTTCAGGAAGCCGATAACGATTAAACCAATCCGTAGTCTGAGCTTTATTACCCTGTGCTAAAAGCCATTCTCCATACAACATATGCCAATAGGCTGATAATGAGGGGTCTTCAGCTAATGCGTCACGCATGAGTTTTAAAGCGTGGTTTTGTTCTTCTATGCTAAACCAGCTTCGTGCTAGCTCCGCTTTCATTGGTGGCGTTAAATTTTGTGCTTCTAACGCACTTAAGTGATAAATAGCAGCCGCTTTATTTTGAGAATTAATAAAACGTTCGCTTTGTGCTAAAGACTCATTAAGTTGTAACTGTTGTTCAAGAGATACAATGTCAGCATCGCGAGATTTAAATGGAATATACTGAAGCGTAGCAAGCGCACCTTGGTAATCGTCTAAAGCACGCAAAAACAGTGCATGGCTATACCTAAGCTGTGAATTTAGCGGAAATTGCCACAATACATTATTAAACAATGAGCGGGCTTTGTCGGTGAGTCCTTTTTGTTGATATATAAACGCTAAGTCGTAATATAACCAAGGCTCTTCTGGTGTTGCTTGAATAGCCTCTTTTAATATTTTTTCAGCCTCTTCTAATTCACCAGCTTCAGTTAGCTTTGTTGCCTTAGTTCTATACACGCTACTTAATGAGCTTAAATATGACGCTCTTAATATTTCTTTTTGTGAAAATGAAAGTCGATTAAAGAAAGAGGTGAGCGTTTTTTCACTTTGTTCAAGCTTTGCAATTTCAAGTAAGCCAAATAGGGCGCCTTCGTTTAACGGCTCGCTTTTAAGCACCACTTGGTAGGTAAGCGCAGCTTGTGAATATAGCCCTTGGGTAAATTGTAAGGTGCCACGATTCGCCAATACAGTATTAGGTTCTTCTTCTAATGCGGCGGCTAAATCGAGTTTTAATTTGGCAACTCTAAATTCACTGCTGTCTATAGCGTCTCTTGCTTGGCGAATATACAGCCAAAACTTAGCTGTTTTAGCCATGCTTTTAAGGGTATTTCGCTCTGCAAAGTCGGCAGTGTATTTTTGTGCACGTGTAAAATAGTTATAGGCTTTACCATGCTCACCTAGCTGTAGGTAAAGCATGCCTAAGCTGTTCATTATTTCGCCGTCAGTAGGGCGGCCTTTTAATGCTTTTAATAGAAGAGGTTCTGCTGCATTTAACCTTTCTTGTTCGAGTAGCTTATTGCCTTTTAACCAAAGCTGATAAGCCGGGTCGGCTAATAATTTTTGGCGTGCTTTTAATTGCTTTTTAAAATCTTGATACTGTAACTCTCCCTTGTTACTAAACGGGTAAAGTATAAAGTATTGCTGAAATTGCTTGTCAGTATTACTGTTTATTGGCATATTTTTTAGTGCAGAGAGCCAAATACCTTCAACTTCATCACTAAAACCCGATGTCGATCCATACTTACCTAAAATACGCATAGCTGCTTTATCGCGTGGGTTACGTCTTAGCAAATGTCTGGCATAAGCAACTTCTATAGTGCCTAGGTTGTCATAGCGTTTTAATAATTGCTTGTAACCATTTTTAACCCCTTGCCATTGAGCGCTGTCTTGTGCATACCAGCTTAAATGCTCAAGCTCAAAGTTTAAAGTAGGATAAACATCATTAAATATTTTATTGTAAATTTGACGTGCTTGTTCATATCTGCCGGCACGAGCAAGGAGCTTTGCTTCTTGAATTACTGCCTTGTCTTTACCTTGAATACGAGACATAACCTTGAGTTTTTTTACGCAAGGTGTTTGTTGTGTTAGTTGGTTATCAAGCTTACTTAATAACAAGTTTGCCTGGTCTGTATTGCCATTCGTAAAGTCGTAATGTGCAAGCGCACATTGCGTTTCTATTCGCGTAGGGGCAATTGCAACCAATTTTTGCAGGCTATCTTCAACAAGTCTTTTGTTTTGTTGTGCTTCACCAATACTAATTTGGTTTAATAACCAATCAACCGATTGTGTATCAATATCATTTATTGTTGCGGCATTTAAATTAGTGCTTAGTGCCAATGTACAAGCTAAGGCCAACCTTAACGACATTCAGTGCTCCAAGTCGGTTGTAGCGTTCCATCAGCCGTTATTTTAAAGCGCTTGTTTACAGCACTTTCACCAAATAAATGCAATACACTGTCGTAATAACGTGTTTGCGTAAAAGACTTATCAATCATTAGCTTTTGCTGAATGGCCATTACTAGCTCATCATTACCTTGCTCTGCTAACAAAGGCAACAGGGCAGCGTTAAAGCCCAAAGGCCCTCTTTTTTCAGATTTACCTGATTGAGCATACGTATTTAAAGGGACATGGCTACGCTCTTCAATGGTGTCCACAAACGGTGTAAACTGAGCAACAAGCTCTTGTTTGTAGGGTGCATCTTTTGCCATCATACTTGCCCAAAGGTAAACACGAATTGCATTATAACTACCTAAATCTGTATTTTTTCTGTCGTAGTAAAAACCGCGGTTTGAATCAAACATAACCCAATCAGGGCTAACGCCTTGCTGTGCGGTATCTAAAATTAACTTAGCTGATCCTTCGTGCAGTTGGTGCCACGGTGAATGTGGATAAAGCTTTTTAAATTGCTGGTAAATAAATAACGGCGAGTAGCTAGGATTTAGCTTATAGCGCTCATTGTCAAACTCAAAACCGGCAGGTGCGGGTAGTAAAGAAAGGCCAAGGCCCGTTATGTAGGCGGTTTCTTCTCTGATTATACGTTGAGCAAGCACTGCGGCTAAAATACTATAGCGGCGTTCATCCCATAAAATTGCCGCTTGCGATAAACTGTAGGCAATCCATAGGTCTGAATCTGACGCCGGGTTTGAATCTAAAATCCCCCCTACGCGGTTTTTATCTAGTCCCCATTTCCATGCTGGTAAACGCGTACTTAAATCGCCCTCTGATAAATGCTCTTGGGTCCAATTTAAAACAGAATCAAAAGCGGCTTTATCGTTGGCAATAAGCGCAAAAAATAGTGCATATGATTGGCCTTCAGAGGTTGTGATACTTTGATCACTGCCCAAGTCAATAACGCGGCCGTCTTGGCTTATAAAATGATTTTTAAACACTTGCCACGACTGCCAAGGTTCGCACTGTTCAACTTGTGCGTTGGCATTGAAAGCAAATAGTGCCATCACAGTAAAAAACATATTAACGAGTGATTTCATTATTCGTCTCCTTCAGCTAAACGCTTGTAAGTTAGTGCTTGTAATAATCGCCATAAGATAAATGAGATCAGCAATAGCGTTAAAATAGACAGTAATGCCAAAATAAATGGATGATCAGATAAGTGAAACCACACTAATGTATGGACTGGGATATGGCCTACAAAGTATTGCTCATCTACTTGAATGGTTTTAATACCCTGTGAGTTGATAATGGCTGCACTACCTTTTACTTGAGCTAATTTTTCTGAGCTCATTAGAACATCGTCAAGTATAGTAAATGCATTTTGCGTCGTAGCACTCAACGAGACGATAGAGCGGTCTGAGTCAAACGGTGATTGAAACCCTGTTATAACAGCCATATCGCCACTACTTTTAATACTAACCTCTACTTTATTGGTCGTTTGTTCGTCGTATGCACCATTATAAATTGCTTGTTTAATTGCGCGCTGATTATTGTTAAGCAAAACATTTGTTTGTGCATCTTCATCTAAGTCATTAGCAATACTGTTAGGTTTAGCTATAACGAGTATATCTTTATCATCTAAATCAGCGTCCTCATTTAAATGAGCAACACTCATTCTATGGGTTGGGTAACCGGTGATCGCGCCAAAGTGACCCGTTAAGTTAAATAAAACGGTTAAAGCATTTGTTGTTGGGTTCTCATCAATAAGCACAAGTGTTTGTTGTAAATCAGCATATTTGGTAAAAGGAAAGCCACTATTAGCAAATACGTTCAGATCTGGTAATGCGATATAGTGATCAAATTCACTTACGTCAATGCTTGAATCGCCATCAATAACACCAAACTCACCGCCAGGAGGTGCAACAGCACATTCGCCTTTTTTGAGTACACCAAACCTAAAGTCAAAGTTAAGCTCATTTCTGTTAGCTAAATTAATGCCATTTACAGAAAAGCCTTCAGTGCTTTGTGTGGTGTCGGTATTGGCAACTAGTGGCAACAACGCTTGTGTTGTTTGTAATAAATCGTTGTTTTTATCGAGTAAAAAACCACTTATAAATTCTTGGTTTATTAGCATATTTAAACGAGAGTCGATGGCTTCTGATTCTGGCGTGCTACGGTACTGAAGAGTAATAGGTATTCCTCTTTCACGCCACGTGAATAGATCAGGTGCAAAGCGAATGTTTAGTTTTACAGGACCATTATTAAGACCTTGCGCCTGTAGTTGTGTAGGGTAGTCAATAAGCTCGTCAAAATGCACTGGACGATCGCTTCTAAGCCAGCGTGGTGCATCATACGCTTTTCGAAGTGGCAACTGATTTATGGCTTCAATACTTGCGCTTCTTCCTGTCATTACTTTGTGGCCAAATGCAAGGCCAGTCACCGCTGTTTTTAAATCAGCTTCATCACGGCCCAATATGAGTAACATTTTATAATAACGATTAAATGGGTTTGAAATGATTTCAATTGTTGGTTTTTCAACATCTGGGTAATCTTTCAAAAAATCAGGTTTTGAATCATTAGTAATAAAAACCACACTGTGTTGATCAGGCGATTTATTTAACGTTACGGGAAAATTAAATCCACGCCAATCAGCTTGGGCTCCAAACCAACTCGATAGCGTTGCTGCTGCCTCAATAGCTTGGGTATTGGGTGTTTTAGCAAATACAAATGGAAGGTTAAGCTTGTTGTAATCCTTTTCATCAAAAAACGGCTCAGGAAGGTATTCTAAACGACTATCAATAGCAAGCTGCTTTTGGTCGAGCATAATGTTGCTTGATCTATTAATTTCAGTCCAAATGGTGCGGCTGAAATAATCTTGACAACGAAGGTCATAATAACCAACTAACTCAAAGCGTACTTGGTTGTAATCTTGAATGTATTTAGCGTTAAGATCGAGGCTATGCTGCACTGTGTTCTTTACAATACTAAGTTGTTCGTTAATAGGTAAAACAGTGACTAAATTATCATTAAAGTATACTTTTAAGTGCGAAACATTCGCGATTAATGAAGGCGAGTTAGTATACGAAAAGTTAAGCTTTAAATTGGTGCTCAATTTATCTATTCGGTTTGTAAAGTCAACGCGGGAGTTATTATTTACCCCGTTGAGCCTAAAGCCTGTAAAGCCTAACGCTTCAAACTCTAAGCGTAAACTCGACACCTGAGCGCTCTCAGGGTATCCATTAATGAACATTGATTTATTTTGTAATGGCTCAATTGCATGCGCAAAATAAGCGCAACAAATAAGCGACAATGTTAGGGATATATTAAGCAACTTTTTAATCATAATTATTATGCACTATTGGTCTTTTTGGAGTAAATGAGTTTACGTATACAACTAAATTAGTCATAAACTGAATGATAGGTTGAAGCACTCTTGGTGCGTGGAAGAGCAAGTTACTAAACCCTCTGAGGCTTGTTTTTTGCACTTCTTTAAAACTGTAAGATGGGCGGTCATGTCTAAAGTTATTTTGCCAGTCAAGCCACGCATCAGCTCGTGAAAATGTACATTGTATAAACGCGCGCTGTTTTTCAAGAGATAAATCTTTAATGGTTAAGCCAATTTGATTACCCCGAGTATTACAAACATGGGTAGTAAACGAAAATTGCTTATTACCGCGGCTCATTAATAATTCTATTTTATCGTTTACACGACAAGCATGTGCATGGTCGGTTTCTATTCCTACGCCGTTATCGGAGTAATCTGTAATTCTTACTTTTAACGTGTGGCCATTTGCTAAACGAACTCCCGCTGGGAAGTTCGCTTTAATGCGGTGTGAATGCCTAACTTGGCGTGCTTCTGCTGCCACGGCAACCGCAGCACCCAAAATGATAATATTATAAAGCGCCCACCCCATACTAATCAGCAGTACACCAACTTGCGTAGGGTCGCCAAAAAACAGGCGCAAAATACCGACTAACATACCGACTAAATTAATAGCGAGTAAAACCAAATATGGCTTAGAAATACCCCAGTCATAATGCTCTTTATCGTTTAATCCACCTTTTTCGGTAACGTTAAATTTACCTTTGTTTGGATTAAACAAAGCAACTGTTGTTGGCTTTAATATGTACCAAGCAAGCACAGATTCGTAAACTTCGCCCCAGAACGAATAGCGATACTTACCTTGTATTCGTGAGTTAGTTGCTTTTATTTGAATAAGTGTAGGTACAACGTAGATAAAAATAGCTAAAAATGGCGCGTAAATAATGTATGCATTAAAGTATATGAGTGCTAGGGGCGCGGTTAAAAATACAATGCGCGGAATACCTGATAGAAAATGCAGCATAGCGTTTAAGTAGCAAAGTCGCTGAGGGATGTTCAAGCCTTTGCCTAACAGCGGGTTATCGAGCCTAAATATTTGCGCCATGCCCCGTGCCCAACGTATTCGCTGGCCAATATGAGCCGATAAGCTATCAGTGGCAAGGCCAGCAGCTTGAGGAATATTTATATAGGCAGTTTTATAACCTGCGCGTTGCATTCGCAGTGCAGTATGGGCATCTTCGGTGACGGTTTCAAAAGCAAAGCCACCTATTTCATCAAGCGCTTCTCTTTTGAGTACCGCACACGAACCACAAAAGAACGTAGCATCCCACATATCGTTTCCGTCTTGAATAAGCCCGTAAAACAACATGTTTTCATTTGGAATTTGACTGTGGTTATTTAAGTTTCTCTCAAATGGGTCTGCGGAGAAAAAATGATGTGGTGTTTGTACTAAACACACTTTACTGTCTTTTAAAAACTGTCCCATAGTCATTTGCAAAAATGAACGAGCAGGTACGTGGTCGCAATCAAAAATGGCAATATAATCACCATCTGTGTAGCGCATAGCACTATTCATGTTACCGGCTTTTGCATGGTTATTATCTGGTCTTGTTAAATAACCTGCACCCACTTGTTTAGCAAATTCACCAAACTCAGGGCGTTTACCATCATCTAAAATATAGACTTTTAGTTTATCTGCTGGCCAATCTATGCTTAATGCGGCAAGGGTAGTCGGCCTTACAACACTTAAAGGCTCGTTGTAAGTAGGAATGTAAATATCTACCGTTGGCCATAAGTCAGTATTTTTTGGCAACATGACAGGTTTTCTTTCAAGTGGGTTAATAGTTTGAAAAAAACCTAAAATAAGTACCATCCATGCGTATGTTTCTGCTAGTAACAAGCCTGCACCTAATGTAAGTGCTAAAGGGTCATCCCAATTAAGTGTTTCAGTGTATCGCCACCACAAGTACCGCGAAGATGTAGTGACAGATAAGGTAATCATTACAATCGTGGCCATATGGCCTTTAACGCGTTTGAGCGCGTAAGCAACCAGTAAAATAAAGCTAATAAACACTGCTTGCGCTTCAAGGCTAAAGGGAATGGTAACAAATATGGCAAGCAAGAATAATATCAGTGCAACAACGATGTATTTAATTAGTTTGTTCTGCCAAATACGAGCGTCGGCCATTGTTTTAAAAGCACTTTTTTTAGGTTTGTTGTTTTTGGAAAAAAGGCGCCTTATTAATCGGCCTAATTTAAGGTCGTACCAACGAAGTTGCCTTAGGCTATAACTGACTCCATTATAAAAGTAATTTACAGCATGCTTTTTTATAGACACTGATTTTTTTTTGGGTTTATGAACAGCAAAAAGCAGAAATATGCTCTGAATAACAAAGCGTATAATATTAGAATAGATATAAGTTCTGTATGGCAACCTTAAGTGTGGATAATAGTTATATAACGCTAACTCAAAGTTTTCTTTGTTCTTTTTTATATTCACAAATAATGAACCGAACAAAGTTATGAAGGGCATTAAAAAGGCTTCAATTACATTTACTTTGTGCTGATTAAAGTAACTATGAAATTTAAATAAAATATAGCGCACAAGCTTATCAGTGAATAATATACTCAAAAGAATATACAATGTACTGTGTATAGGCCTTTTATAAAAAAGAGTAAAGCTCATCGTCAGTTAGCCGCCTTACTTACAAGCCAACCGGCAAGTGTTTCAAAGTCATCGTTCGCTACACTGTATGGAGCGCAATTAAGGGCTACATTACGATTAGCTGTGGCCTCTTTAATAACTTCATCGCTGTTAATAAAAAACGGCGCCATAAATGGCAATGTAGATTGCCAAAGAGAAAATAGATCAAATTCTAACACTGAGGCTGCGTTGTAACGATTAACGACAAAAAAGTGTTTCCAACTTGACTCTACTGACTTAAGGGTTTGCAGGCGCTTGTATATGAGGCTATGACAAATTGCATCGCAAGTGACTAGCTCAATAACAATATCGTTTTCTTGTAACGGGTAGTGAGAAATATTAATGTGTGAAGGGCAGTCGAATATTATCCAAGCAGATTCTTTATAATCCAGCTTTTTACAATTGTTAATTGTGGCTATAATTTCATCTAACGTTGCTTCGTTATCGCCATGGGGTAAAAAAAGAACGCCATCGCTGTCTTTGCGAAAATGCAATAACGCATCGTCAAAAGTACTCTCGTTGCTCCAACCTTTTGTGGCTGTCCACTTAAGGCCAAAGTGCAAACCAAGGTCACTTTTAGCATCTAGGTCTATGGCAACCACATCAACATCAGATTTTTTCAAAACGCACGCTAAATTTGCAACAACTGATGTGCTACCTATGCCGCCTTTGATACCTTTAATAAAAATCCTTTGCAATGGAGTTTACCTTTTTTATTTTTTTTCTTTAGATGTTTTTATCGCGTCATCAATTTCTTTCAATAGCGCATACTTGTTAATTGTTTTTTGATTTTTTTGTGTATTCATAATTTCTATATAGTCGTCACTTTTCCCACCAAAACGGCGAGCTAGGTTTTCTATGTCACTTGATGTGAGTATTTGTGAGCTTTTTGTAGCTAAATTATTCATTACAACCTTTGTAAGCGTAATATTTATTTTTATTAAAAGTGGACAATATTTGGCTATTATATATAGAATAGCAGGCAAAACTAGTAAAAAAGTATTTTTTTTGAGGGCTTTTTAAGTGCATAACTTTAACATAACGGGTTTAGAGCCGGCTGCAAAAGAGTTAAAATCGGCTTCAAGTTATGCTGTTTTAGCCCCTTTAGATAATTTTGTAGTTGAATTTGCTCTACATGCAATTAACCAAAATTGCGCAAACGATATTTACATTGTTTCTCAAGACGTTGAATCTTTCTTTGAGTCGTCATTTTCTGCAGCAATTAATACTGCGTACAAACGCAGTAAAGTTCATCCATTTTCTCTCTCATCTGAGACACAGCATTACTCAATAGAGCGAATAAACAAAGGTATAATTAAAGAGATAGGCGCGTATAAAAAATTAAAAAATGCGCTAGTGTTTATTCACTTCAACACAGAGCTACTTAGTGCAGCAACCGAAGCTAGCACAAAAACAATAATGAACGATTACAGTGAGTTTGCAAAAAAAACAGGGGTTACCTTATTATTTTTGTTATCTGGTCCAGAAGTAACACACTATCGATTTTTAATAAGGCAGCTTAATAAATCTTTTGATGGATTAATTTTTGTAGATAATGATTCCGCTACCCGCGTGTTAGAGTACGATTACTGGCACCACACTACGGGTGTATTTGCTGATATGCAGTTTCAACTGTCGCTTGAAGATAATAAGTTTTTGGTACAAGAGGGAACTGTAAACGATCTAAAAGTATTCAATGGCTCGCATTTTCCAGATGAGGACGATGTCTGGTTAGTGCAAAGCGCGGTGCCAATCGGTACAAAATTGCCTACGCATTATTATACCGCAAAAGACAATAATGAGCTGTTTGACAAAGGCCCCAAATTAAAAGCGGCAACATTGGTGTTTGCTGTTACGCGTTACACAGATTTAGCACTGCTTGGTAAACAGTGCTTTGAACTGAGGAAAAGCTGCGGTCGTTGGTTGAAATTGGTAGTACAAAATGTTGATGGCGTTATTCGCCATCAAGATGAATGTTTATTTTTAACTTTAGGCGTTAACCTTATTTTGTATAGCTTTTCTGAACCTTCGCGATTATTATCTCAAATTCAATCTATTCAAGGGTTTCAATTTTCTAGACCGTTACCGCCATCTGTCGAGCACGTTCTGAAATATACTGAAAATACGTTTTCTAAAGGCTATTTACCTTTTGATGAATTTACGCGCCAAGTAGAGGTTCATAGTGACTCGGCTGTTAATCTGGGTGTTAGCGGCGTGTTGGTTAAGCTTGAGTTATTACCCCGCATAGAGCCCATTCACCCTTTACACTTGTTTCATATTAAGCGTGAAGGGGATGTATTTAGCCTTGCAGATAATACCGTGTATTTGTACTTGCATGCGTGTAGAGAGAACGACGTAAATAATGCAATTAAGCATTTATTCAAGCTACAAACGAGTGACTTTTTTGTGCAGCAAAATGTTATTTCAGATCATTTTCATATACAGCAAGAATGTAAGCAATTAAGGCGGCTTTATAGCGGTAAACAGGTTACTGATTATTCTAAACAGTTAACAGAGAATGATAGCTATAAGTTTGAACCCGGTGTGTCAAAAGGGATTACTGAGTCATTAGACACACCCGAGTTTACAAATGATGCGCGCCCCGATGCTGTGTCATTTGTAATGAGATTAAAGGCTTAACCAATGAGTATTAATCAGCTTTTTATTACCGTTATTTTGGCAATTATAGTCGGTATTGTGCTTTGTATGTCGGCAACTCAAATATTGGCCAGAGTAAAAACATATTATTACAAGCTTACTTTTAAACACGAAGTACTTGAACCTTATACACCGAATAAAAAAAAGAAGGATGAGCAGTGAAATTATCAGGTTTAGGAGTGTGGAATCTTTATTTCTTAGCTAAATTTTCCTTGTTTTATTACGGCGCAATTGATTTTAATGTATTAACCAATGCAGCCCTTGCAGCACTTTTAGCAATCAAATTTAAAAAAGCGATTATTGAAAAGTTAAAACATGTACTTGGTGGTATTTTTGCGATTGTCATACTTTACCAAGACTCTTGGTTGCCCCCAATAAATAGGCTGACAAAGCAAGCTGGTAATGTTCAAGATTTCAGTTTTGGCTATTTTTTTGAACTTTTAGCACGTGTCATCAGTGTAGATATGCTATTGGCATTATTCGTTATTACCGTGTGTTTTTGGTATACATCTCAGTGGTTACGTTTTACAACAATAACAATTGTTGGGCTCCTTTTGATAGGATGGCAAGGAGAGGGTGAACAATCAGGCACAGTAGTAAATGCCTACTCTACAAATACAACAATTAGAAATGAGCCTACTAATCAAGCACAAGTCATTACGCGCGAAAGCCAAACACCTGATCAAAAATTGTCAGACTTTTATCAACAACAAAGCCATTTAATTAGCCATTTTCCTTCGCAAGTTAATGGCGAACTGTTCGATGTCATCGTTTTAAATATTTGTTCAATGGCGATTGATGACTTGAACGCTATTGGCGTTAGTGTTGAAGACATGTTTAATGATTTTGATGTGGTGTTTTCAGATTTTAACTCAGCAACATCTTACAGTGGGCCTGCAGCTATAAGGCTTTTACGCGCAAGTTGTGGGCAAACAAGCCAAACAGCTTTATTTAGTGATGCACCAGAGCAATGTTATCTATTTAAAAATTTAGAAAAATTAGGGTATCAAAGCAGGGTTGTGATGAACCACGATGGCCACTTCGATGACTTTAAAGGTTTGGTTAATCGCTTTGGTGGCCTAAACGATAAACCACTTAATATTGATTCACTTCCAGTAGCGCAATACGGCTTTGATGACAGTCCTATTTATTCTGACGGTGCGGTGCTAGATAGTTGGCTTAAAAATGAAGCGCAAGATTGTGAGCCGTGTGCAATGTATTACAACACAACAAGCCTTCACGATGGTAACCAGCTTGCCAATAAAAAACGCATGAATAGCCTTGAAAGTTACCCAATCAGGCACGCTAATTTATTATCTGATATTAAGCGTTTTATTCAAAACCTTGAAAAGCGCGGCCGTAATGTCATGTTAATGGTAGTACCCGAACATGGTGCAGCATTAAAAGGTGACAAGGTACAGTTTGCTGGCCTTCGTGAAATACCAAGCCCTACTATTGTATCTGTACCAGCTGCTATAAAATTTATTGGCCCAGACGTTAAAAGTTATTCGCAAATTATGATTAACGAATCGACTAGTTACTTTGCCTTATCTGAAATTGTTGCAAAAACACTTGAGACAAATGTTTTTGGGGGTAATAACAGCATTGCCAATTTAGTTGAAAACTTGCCAAAAGCACCAAAAGTTGCTGAAAATGCCGGCACAATCATGATGTATGTTAATAAACGACCTTACATACAACTTGATGGCGAAGAATGGTCTGCTTACCCTCAAGGTTAAAAGTAATTTAGCTACGCAGCAGGCTAGCTCTGCTGTGTAGCGTGTTTATGTTGTTATTCTTATGTGTTAATTTAAACGCAGACTTGTCCAAAAATGTTTACAATAAGCTACCTTATCAAAGCGACTTAGCGTATTATTCGGCTAATTTAGTTTTTCCTGCTTTGAGGATGTATGCGTCTAGATATTCACTGTGCTGATAGGATCGGTATAGCCCAAGAAATCCTTAATATTTTAGTTAACTACAGTGTTGATTTAAAAGGTATTGAGGTCGATTCTGTCAATTGCCGTATGTATGTGAGCTTTCCAGAAATAGAGTTTGAGCAGTTTCAAAAAATCATGCCTTCTATCCGTCTGATTGATGGTGTGCATGATGTTCGCACTACCGCATTTCTCCCTTCTGAGCGAGAGCATAACGAATTAAATACCTTGTTACGTGCATTACCTGATGGTGTTATTTCTATTGATGCTAAGGGCTGGGTTCGTTTATGCAACGATGCTGCGTGTAAAGACCTGCAGTTAAGTGAAAAAGAGGTTATTGGCGCTAACATAAATAACCTACTAAAGGGCTTTAACTTTACGCGTTGGTTAGAGGGCAAGGAAGTGTTAGGCCAAACCACTCGGGTTGAAGTAGCTGGCGAAGACTTTATTGCAGATATTTTACCAATTGCCGTGCCACAAGGCAGTGAAGGCGATGTTTTAGCTGGTGCGGTTATTAACATTAAGTCGCAAAGCCGTTTAGGTCAGCAAGTTAGTGCATTTAGACGCTACGGACAAGAAAGCTTTGCCACCATTCATAACTTTAGTACTGCTATGCGCCGTGTTGTGCGTGAAGCACGAAAAATGGCACAGTTAGAAGCACCCATACTCATTACGGGTGAAACAGGCACAGGTAAAGAGCTACTTGCGCGAGCGTGTCATTATGCGTCAAACCGTTCTGTTAAGCCGTTTATTGCGCTTTCGTGCGCGTCGTTACCTGATGATGTAGCGGAGTCTGAACTTTTTGGTTATGCAGGCTACGAAGAAAATGCAGCGCCTAAACGTGGTGTACTCGAGCAAGCCGATGGCGGTACCGTATTTTTAGATGAAGTGGGTGAAATGTCGACCCAGCTACAAACTAAACTTTTGCGCTTTTTACAAGACGGAACGTTTAGAAAAGTAGGCGATGAGAACGAAGTAAAGGTTAATGTTCGTATTGTAGCCGCTACTCAAAAAGACTTGCCCGCAATGGTTCAAGAAGGTGTGTTTAGAGAGGACCTATACTACCGAATTAATGTATTAACTCTCGAAATTGCTCCATTACGAGATCGCAAAGCCGATGTGGGTCCTCTGGCAGAGCATTTTATCCAAAAATATGCCCAGCAAAATGGCCATGCTATTCCGTTATTATCACAAGAGTGTTTGAGTTTTTTACAAGAATATCCGTGGCCTGGTAATGTTCGCCAACTTGAAAATGCTATTTACCGCGCAGTCTCATTGTTAGATGATAGCGAGTTACGTTTAGAGCATTTACAACTACCTACGTTTACGCATGAATTAGGGTATTTGGAGTCAGACTTTGAAGGCTCGCTTGATCAAGCTGTGAAGCGTTTTGAGGCAACGTTGCTGCGTAAACTTTACCCTGCTTATCCAAGCTCAAGGCAACTTGCTAAACGTTTAGGGCTTAGTCATACCGCAGTGGCAAATAAGTTGCGTGACTACGGTATAAACAGAAAAACCGTTAAGGTTTAGATTACTCTAAAATTAAAACAGGGGGACTAGCTTTTAGTCCCCATGTTTTTTGTAACACCATCAATAGCAATCGTTTCTATACCGTCTTCATTAAAGTTAATAACAATACTGGCATTGTTGCGCGTAAAAAAGTAACTACGGTTGTTAAGCTCAATTACATAGTCGCCTTTTACTCGGTCGCTAAACTTTTGTTTTTTTAGTGAGACAGTATGCTCACCAATTTGCCAATTAAACCCTTCAATAAAACCATTGTTAAACTCTTGAACCCATACCTGGCTTTCATCTTTTGATAGTGTAATTGCTACTGAGTATGAACTTGGAATACTTTGCATATTGTAGCTTTTAGCGCCAATTTTAAACTGTTCAGCTTTTTGTTGCCAAGCAAAACCAAAGTCAAATTCTTTTTGTATACCCGTTGAGTAGGTAATAGTGCCTTTGCCGGGTAATGAAAAATCAGCTAGCGCTGAATAGCTTGGTACGAGTAATCCAATAAACGTAATTATATGTAGTAGAGGTTTCATAAGCATTTTATTTTTATATATATGAGTGATAAAGAGTAAGGGAGAACATACGTCTTAGCAAGTGCTTGTGATACACTCAGTAAAATTTTGCTGGTAAGACCTTTGTTGTGAACTTATATATTCGACTCCTATTATTATTTTTTAAAATTAAGCGTAATAAACACTATCAAGATTTACTCGATACGGTAGATATTGATTACAAAGCACTTCCTACTGATTGTGATATTAATTTACATTTAACTAATTCGCGCTATTTAGCCATGATGGACTTGTCGCGTACGTGGATGACTGAGCGAGTAGGTTTGCTAAAACAAATAATGAAACGACGTTGGTTTCCTATTGTTAATGCAACAGCTATTACTTACATTCGTGATATTAAGCCCATGCAAAAATACACTATTAGCACTAAGTTAGTGGGCTGGGATCATAAGTATTTTTACATCGAGCAGAAATTTCATTCTGATCGTGGTTTGCATGCGATTGCGTACGTACGTGGCGTATTTAAAAGCAAAAAAGGTGTTATAAGTATTGAAGAGATGCTTGAAGTGGCTGGCTTTGAAGGTAAAACTCCTATTTTACCCAGCGAAGTAATGCACTGGAAAGAAATGCTTGAGCAGAAAAAAATGACTAATTTACCAAAGTAAATGAAAAAAGTGCTTTGCGCCTTTTTCAATTTTAAGCTTTTATATTTAGCTTACCTTGAAAGTCCTGCCACCCTGGTGGGAACTGCCCACGTAATACATACGAAAACGCAATCAGTTCTGCAATCACAAAATAAAGCTCTTTTGGAATCTCTTCACCTAATTCGAGGTGCGATAAGGTTTTAGCTAAATCGGGATCTTCGTGGATCATGATCCCTTTTTGTTTTGCTGCAGCGATTATTTCTTCCGCCAACTCCCCAAACCCCTTAACACTCACTGAAGGCGTGCTTCCTGCTTCGTATAAAAGGCCAATTGCCGACTTGCTCTTAGGGGAATCACTCATAGCTACACCTTAATATTAATAATTGCATGGGATTTATAAAAAGCAGCATGGGTTGCCTCCCCTCGTTTTAGGTTTAGTTCAGCAACTTGTAAGCCGTGTTTAGCCAGTTTTGAGCGCAGGTTATCAAGGTGAGGGTGGGCAATGGCACTCACTTCTTGGCTTGATGCTAATAATTGGCAATCGAGCGATTTGTCCATTAGCTCGGCGGTAATTTGTAGTTGACCGAGATCAGCATAATCAAAATTTAATCTAACAAACCAGACATTTTTAGGCTCTAGCTTATCGGCCGATGGTTTTTTATATTGCCCTAGTGTTATTTCTGTTTGGGCTGCTTCTGGCGGTAATTTCATCGGAAGTAAAAACTGTGCCAGCGGGTTACTTTCGGGTTGCTGACTTGGTGTTGAAACACTTACCTGTGTGAGCGTGTTTTTAACCTGAGTAAGCTCTCCAGCAAGTGCTTGCACTTGTGATTGCTGAAGTTGCTCTAGTATTTTTGAACTTGCTTTGCCAGCTTTAAACGTAGGCATAAGCACCTGTAGTAATGCATCAATGCCTGTTTTTGAGTCAAAGGTAATTGGGGTTACAGACTGGTTAATAATAGGCGCCGCCAAAATACTAACCGCTAGCTGCTCAAGCCCTTTGGTAAAGCTACTTTGCAGGGTGTCATGCGTGAGGCTGTGAGGTTGCAGTGTCGCTAATATCTCTCTTTGCACGGCAGTCGGGCTAACGTTGCTGCTTGATACCATACGATTAAAAGCTTGATTAACCAGCGCATTGAGGTCAGGTGTTTGCTTAGTCGCTTTAACTTGAATATCGGCTATTTGACTGCTCAATGAAATTTTTTCTTCAGTGAGTGTGTGAGTTGAATCATGCGTTGGTGGCAGCTTTAAAAGCGGCGTTAATATTTTAGCTTCAATAGGTTGCAGCATTTGGCTTGGTGATGCAATAGTCGTTGTGTTACTAAATACTGCATTAAATAAGGTGTTACTTGCTGGTATAGAGGCTACAGCATGTGTTTGTTGGATTGCTGGGCTAGTGGCTTTTAGGGTAGGGAGTGTTGTGGCCAGTTTATTATCTGCATTAGCTTGTTGAGTATGGCTAAGCCCCGCTTTTGTAACAGGAAGAGAATTCAGCTCTTTAATTGTAGTTTGTTTTTGTAGGTCGTTACTCAAGGTGGATTGAACTTGCACTGTTTGGGTTTTTAATACTTGCTCTGTATTTTTGGTTGCGGGTTCTGCCTTTATTTGAGTGCTTAACAGTGCACCTGATTGTGTACCTACCTCTGTTTTACTGTGGGCTGAGACTTTTTCGATTGGTGGCTGCTTATTTTCTGGTGTATTTGTTGTATTAGCATTGGGTATATGCAAATGACTACTGATAACTTTGCCACCAGGAGGCTGCCAAACAGCAACATTTGCTTTTATTAGCTGTGTTAACTGCACAATAGGGGGTAATTGAGAGAAATGCTTAGGTAAAATATTAACAAGTTCAGTACTTGGCTTTTGCGCACTATTAGCAACTTGTATACCTGCATTTTCAATTAAATTAATTCTACTTGTTAGTGAGGACGGGGCGATAAACTGTTTTTGTAAGGTGAGTGATGGTGCGATTTGAGTTTTGTTTTCGTTTGCAAACGATTTGTTTTCAAAATAATTTACTGCATCATTTATTCGTGTTTTTAAATCACTAAAACTAGTTTGCAGCCAAGACTTTATAGGGCTATGGCTACTCACCAGCGGACTTACTTTCGTGGTGTTATTGAACTGCGCTGGCGCGGTTTGTAAATTAGCGTGTTGCGCAGTAAGTAATTCATTAAAAGGTTTAGTGAAGGAGTTACTCAGCATAACTTTTACGCTTTGAGCTTGTGTTGTTATTACAAGCTTATCGGCTTGATTTGCAACAGTCACTTTCACAGGCGAGTTAGGCAGTTCAGCAAGCTGCGTGTTTGATACTTGCGTGGTGAAAGAGCCTGATTTTTGCGGATGCGTTAAAATGGCTAATTTAGGCGTTGCCTGTAGTTGTGCATTGGGTAACAAGCTTGCTAGCATTTTAACCAGCTTTGTTTGGCTTAACGGTTGGGTGTGAACGGTATCAGCAAAGCGGTTAATAACATCAATTTGTGCGCCTTTACTGTTGGTACTTATGGCTAGTTTTAAAGGTTGCTCTGTGCTGAGTAGCTGAGCAACCTCTTTATTTATGGCAACACTAGCATTGAGCTTATCAATAATTAGCTTTGGTGCAGGCGCTAAAGCAAGCTGAACTGAAAGTGGCTTGCTTTCAACCTCTGCACCGGTACTAATAAAATTTAATAAGCGTTGTAATTGGGCAGGCTGGTTAAGTTTAATTGTTGCTACATTTGGCAAAATAGATAGCTGCTTTCCGTCTGCGCTAAGTTGTATGCGCGCGCTAGCAATTTTATCTAAAGATTGAGGGGCATTGCTTGTGCCTAGTCTGAGCGTTTGCCATTGCTTATTAACCAGCACTTCTAGCGTGATAGAGTCTTTTGAAAATTGAATGTTTTTAGCCGCAAGTACTTCACTTGGTATTTGTGGTAACTCATTGGTTTGGTTATTAGTTGATGAATTGATAACCAATGAATTGGATAATGTTATTTGCGTTGGCGTATTCATTATTTTAAATCAAGTTTTCTCTATTTTAAGTGAATCGATTTTAAAGCAATATTCGTATTACCCTATCATTATGGTAGACTAACGCCTAATTTTTGGCAGAGAGAATCGTCATCTTGTTACACATTAAGTCCGTCTCCTGCATCAAGCAAGAACGTTGTTTGTTTGCGGACCTTAATTTTAGCCTTAAAAGCGGTCAAATCATGCAATTAGCGGGTCCTAATGGGGCTGGTAAAACATCGTTATTGCGTATCATCGCTGGCTTTTCTGCGCCTGATGAAGGCGAGGTTTTGTATCAAGAACGCTCAATAAATAAATACTATGAAGAGTTCGCCCACGACTTACTTTTTATAGGCCATAAAACGGGTGTTAACATTCAGTTGAGCGCTGTTGAAAATGTACGCTTTTGGTTACGGATCAACGGTTATTCAAATGAGCCTGACCTTTACCCAATTTTAGCAAAACTAGGCTTGGTCGGTCTTGAAGATGTGCCTGTTAGAATGCTGTCGGCAGGCCAGCAACGACGAGTTGCATTAGTTAGACTTTGGCTAAGCGACGCAAATTTATGGGTGTTAGACGAGCCATTTACTGCGCTCGATAAAAGCGGTGTTGCGTTTTTGCAGCAGCGATTTACTCAACATCTAAATAATAATGGCGCCATATTATTAACCACCCACCAAGACCTAACTACTCACTTTAGTGATTTACAAACAATCACATTGGAGTACCGCCACTGATGACTCGTCAACACTCTTATTGGTTACTATTCAGTGCGGTTTTTACTAAAGATATAAAGCTTGCTTTTCGCCAGCGAGCTGAAATTGTAAACCCAATATTGTTTTTTTTAATTGTTATTTCTTTGTTTCCGTTAGCAATAGGTCCTGAGCCCGGTCTACTTGCTAGAATGGCGGCCGGTATCATTTGGGTTGCAGCTTTACTCTCTACCATGTTGGGCTTAGATAAACTGTTTAGAGATGACTTTAATGATGGATCTCTCGAACAGTTAATTGCCTCATCGTACCCATTGTCACTTACAGTGCTTGCAAAAGTGGCTGCACATTGGGTTGTGACGGGGTTGCCCCTTGTATTAATGACACCGTTATTCGCGTTATTACTTAATTTAGATAGTAATGCGCTGGTGGCCACTGTTTTAACGTTATTATTGGGTACACCGTTATTAAGTTTTATTGGTGCAATAGGTGCTGGGCTTACTGTTGGGCTACAAAAAGGGGGTATTTTGATGAGTTTACTCGTACTGCCTTTGTATATTCCTGTTCTAATTTTTGCAACGTCGGCTATCGACACCAGTGTTATGTCGCTGGATTATAGCGGGCAACTTGCCATCCTTGGTGCTATGTTAGTCATCGCTATTATTAGCGCACCAATCGCCATATCGTCAGCTTTAAAAGTGAGTATAAGTTAATGTGGAAGTGGTTACATCCCTATGCTAAAGCAGAGCGTGCATACCAGTTATGCAATACGTTACTGCCTTATTTTGCCGTAGTTACGGTTGTTAGTATGCTCGTTGGTTGGGTGTGGGGGCTTGGTTTTGCACCTGCCGATTACCAACAAAAAGACAGCTACCGTATCATTTTTATTCACGTTCCTTCTGCCATTTTATCAATGGGGGCATATTCCTCTATGGCCATTGCTGCCATTGTTGCGCTTGTATGGCAACTCAGAAACGCAGAACTTGCCGTTATAGCAATTGCACCTGTTGGCGCATGTATGACTGCAATAGCACTTATAACCGGGGCTGCTTGGGGTAAACCTATGTGGGGCGCTTGGTGGGTGTGGGATGCACGACTCACATCGGAGCTTATTTTATTATTTTTATATTTGGGCGTAATTTCGTTATACCACGCTTTTGAAGATAAAAAGTCAGCGGGCCGCGCTGCATCTATCTTAGCGATTGTAGGGGTGATCAATTTACCAATCATTCACTTTTCGGTTGAGTGGTGGAACACCCTCCATCAGGGAGCAAGCATCACTAAATTTAATACCAATGCGGTTGACCCAAGCATGTTTTGGCCATTAATGGTAAATATTTTAGCCTTTGCAGCGTTTGTTGGCACAGTCACTTTAATTCGTCTTAAAAATGAAATTTTGCAACGTGAAAAGCATCGCCCATGGGTGCGCCAGTTGCTTAATAGGGGGTAATTATGCAGTTTGACTCTTTTTCTGATTTTATTGCAATGGGGGGCTATGGGTTTTATGTATGGCTTTCATTTGGCACATGCGCACTTATTTTACTGGGTATTTTAGTGAGCTCTTTAAGAGATACTAAGCATATTATGGCTTCAGTAGAGCAACAAATTGTTCGTGAAGAGCGTATAAAACAAGCCAAGCAGGAGCAAGCATCATGAACCCGAGACGTAAAAAACGCTTATTAGTGATTGTTGCTATTTTATTTGGTTTGGGTTCTGCCATAGGCTTAGTGCTTTATGCTTTACAAGAAAACATAAACCTATTTTATACCCCAAGCGAATTGATTGATGGCAAAGGCCCAAACAAAGAAAAACCTTTTATTGGTCAAAAGCTTCGTATTGGCGGCATGGTAGTCCCAGGATCTGTTGAAAGAAACGAGCAAAGCTTAGAAGTGAGTTTTAAATTAATTGATACAGGTCCATTAGTGACTGTGAAATATCAGGGGATATTGCCTGATCTGTTTCGTGAGGGGCAGGGTATTGTTGCGCAAGGTGTTTTAATTGAGCCTAATGTCATTGAAGCGTTTGAAGTACTGGCCAAGCATGATGAAGAATACATGCCTGCAGAAGTTGCTGAAGCGGTTAAAGGTATTAAGCATGAAAAACCAAAATACAACTTAGATAGTGGTGATTAGCTATGATCCCAGAAATTGGTTATTTTTCTTTAACGCTTGCCATGGTGCTGAGCGTTTTATTATGTATTTTTCCACTTTGGGGCGCGCATACAGGTAATCTTCGCTTAATGCGTGCTGCCCCCTCTTTAGCTATTGGTCAGTTTGCGTTTGTATTAATTTCGTTTGCTGCACTTATTTACGCAAGTTTAACTGACGACTTTACCGTATCTTATGTGGCGTATCATTCGAGTAGCACACTGCCATGGTATTACAAAATAACATCGACTTGGGGCGGCCATGAAGGAGCAATATTGCTTTGGTTAGTGATGCAAGCAGGTTGGACTGCTGTTGTTGCTGCTCGCTCAAAGTCATTACCTTGGGTTCTACGTGCCCGTGTTTTAGGCGTGCTTGGTTTTTTAGGTGTTGGTTTCATGATGTATACCTTACTATTATCAAGCCCATTTGAACGTTTACTTCCTTATTTTCCGGTAGAAGGGCGAGATTTGAATCCGCTTTTACAAGACCCCGGTATGATCATTCACCCGCCATTACTTTACATGGGTTATGTTGGGCTATCGGTTGCTTTTTCGTTTGCTATTGCAGCACTTTTAACAGGTAAGCTTGATAACACGTGGGCTAAATGGTCACGTCCGTGGACAATGACCGCGTGGGGCTTTTTAAGTTTAGGTATTACTATTGGCAGTTGGTGGGCTTATGCAGAGCTTGGCTGGGGTGGCTGGTGGTTTTGGGATCCAGTAGAAAACGCGTCGCTTATGCCTTGGCTTGTTGCAACCGCTTTACTTCATTCGCTAAGCGTGACAGAAAAGCGCGGCATTTTTAAATCGTGGACCGTATTACTGGCAATTGCAGCATTTTCGTTAAGCTTGCTGGGAACGTTTATTGTGCGTTCAGGTATTATTGTATCAGTTCATGCGTTTGCAACTGACCCCGACAGAGGCCTGTTTATACTCGCCTTTTTAGGAATAGTTGTTGGCGGTGGTTTAGCGCTTTATGCATTACGCGTATCGCAAGTTCATAGCGAAGGACGCTACAAGTTTGTATCGCGCGAAGTGGCATTATGGCTAAACAATATCTTTTTAGTTGTGGCGACCTTAATTGTACTATTGGGTACTTTATTGCCTATGGTGCACAAAGAAATGGGCTTAGGCAGTATTTCTATAGGTGAACCGTTCTTTAATAAAATGTTTGCAATACTACTTGTGCCATTTGCTATTTTAATGGGCATTGGTCCTTTTTTACGCTGGAAGCAAAACAAATGGGCGTTTTTACAAAATAAAATTGTTGTGGGTATTTTGGCCAGTGTGGCGATTACTTGTGTATGGTTGTTCTCAGCTTACGACGAAGTGACACCACTTACGCTATTAGCAACAACGCTGGGTGTGTGGGTTGCCGTTTCAACCTTGATTGACATTTACACTAAAGCTGCAGTGCATGGCACATTAAAAGAAGGGTTAAAACGCTTAGGTGTTAGTTATTGGGCAATGGTGCTAGGCCACATTGGTATGGCATTTGTTATTGCAGGCGTTGCGTTAACCTCTGCGTACTCTGTTGAGCGTGATGTATCGATGAAGCAGGGCGATATAGTGCAGCTTAATCAATACAACTACCGCTTTGAAGGTGTTAAAACAATTCGTGGACCTAATTATAGTGGCCATGCTGGTGTTGTTACGGTGCTAAAAAACGATGATGTAGTCACTCGTTTGTACGCTGAAAAACGTAAATACGATATTGGCATGCAATTTATGACAGAAGCCGCCATTGATGCTGGCTTTACACGTGATTTATACCTTGCTCTCGGTGAGCAATTAAGCCAAGGGGCTTGGTCTCTGCGCATATACCACAAGCCGTTTGTGCGTTGGTTATGGATTGGTGGTGTATTAATTTCACTTGCAGGGTTCATGATTTTGTTTGATAAACGTTACCGTACATCCGCAAAAACAGCTCGAAAAGCAGCAGCGGAGAGTGTGTTATGAACCGTAAATTGTTAGCCATAGCGCCTCTTTTAGTATTTGCTTTTGTATGTGTGTTTTTATACCAAGGTTTATTTGCAAACCCACGCGAAATACAAACTGGGCGAATAGGCCATGAAATGCCTGCTTTTACGCTTCCTGATTTAATGCAAGACAACAAGCAATGGACCAACGAAGCGTTAAAAGGCGAGGTATATTTACTAAATGTATGGGGCACTTGGTGCCCAACCTGTTTAGCTGAGCTGGGCTACTTAACAAAGCTGCGAGAGCAAGGCGTTAAAATTATCGGCTTGTATTATGTGCAAGGTTACGACGCCGACTTTGATGGTCCGTTTGACATGCAAGCACTACGTACTGAAGTACAAGATATGCTTAAGCGTGCGGGTAACCCTTATCAGTTTAATATTTTGGATTTACATCGAACGCTGTCGTTAGATTTGGGTGTGTCGGGCGCGCCAGAAACATTTTTAATCGATAAAAACGGCACTATTTTGCTACACCATACTGGTGATATTAATCCGCGAGTATGGCGTTCTAAATTTGCACCTATGATGCAGGAGCTAAAATAATGAAGTGGCTATTGTTTTCACTCAGCCTTTTACTGACTACGAGTGCATTAGCGCAAACTGATCGCTACGTATTTGATACCGACGAGCAAGCGGTTCGTTTTGAAGAGCTTACAAAAGAACTTCGTTGCCCTAAGTGTCAAAATCAAAACATTGCTGATTCAGACGCTATTGTTGCCAAAGACCTACGCGAAAGAGTGGTAGAGCTAGTTAAAGAAGGCAACACAAAAGATGAAGTTATTGACTACATGATTGACCGCTATGGTTACTTTGTTCATTACGACCCACCTGTGACCCCTGCAACACTAGTACTTTGGGTATTGCCGGTATTAATTGTTATTGTTGGGTTTGGTTTTATTGTAATTCGTCAGCGTAAAGCGTCTGTAAAGCAGACTTGGAGCAACCAAGATGAAGTACTTTTAAATAAGCTAATTGAACAAAATAAACGTCAGGAGCAAAGTTAAATGATTTTAATGTGGGCGTGTTTTGCTTTACTCACACTGATTGCACTGGCGTTTGTTATGCTGCCTTTTTTACAAAAAGAGCGTGTTAAAACAATTACTCACAACGCAAATGCCGAGCTTATAAGTATTTACGAACAACGTTTGGTTGATTTAAAAACCGATTTAGATAATCAACGTATAGATGATGCTAACTATTCTGAATCGATAGTTGAACTAAAACGCCGTTTGCTTAATGAGCTTTCTCCAGAAAAGTCATTAATTAGCAAAGGTAACAACCGTATTTTTGCCCTGACAGGGGGCGCATTTGTTATTGCACTAAGCGGTATTTTTTATAGTTTAACGGGTAGTCAACAGCAAATTTCAGCATGGCACGATGCCATGGATAACCTGACCGAATACGGTGAGCGCGCTGTGATGCAAAAAGGCGAGCAGCTTACTCAAAACGAGCTACAAGCATTTGCACTGGCGTTACGCACCAAGTTAAGCCGTTCAGGCGATGATGAAATGGCATGGATGTTACTTGGTCGTGTTGCCATGTCACTGAATGAATTTGATATGGCTCAGCAATCATTTGATAAAGCACTGCGCATGAACCCTGATAATAAACAGGTGTTAATAAGTTACAGCCAAATTTTGCTACTTGAAGGCAGCGAAGCGAATATGACGCGTGCAGCGGGTATGTTGTCTAAAGTGTTAAACGCAGAACCGACAAACTTAGATGCTATTTCGTTATTAGCGCTCATTGCTTACGAGCGAAAAGACTGGCCTCAAGCTAAAGCCGCCTTTGAAGTATTGCTAGCCAGTATGGAAAAAAATGATTCTCGCTATGGTTTAATATCTCAGCGTATTGCAGATATTGAACTGCAAATGCAAAGCGAAGGCTCGGTAATGCCAGTAACTAAAGCCAACAGCATTGCTGTTACCGTTAATGTTGCCAGTGAGCTTATAAATAAACTGCCTGAAAAGGGGACTTTATTTGTATTTGCAAAAGCGGCAAATGGTTCGCCAATGCCGATTGCTGCTGTAAAACTCACTTCATATTCATTCCCTGTTACAGTTGAGTTAAACGATAGCACTGCCATGGTTGAAGGTATGAACTTATCTAGCGCAGAAGATATTATTATATCGGCGCGTATTTCGCTTGATGACTCTGTTATGCCAAGTTCAGGTGAATTAGAAGGGCATTCTGGCTCATTAAAGCGTGAAAGTGTAAGTGAATACCAACTTAAAATAGATACATTAATACCTTAAGGACGAAAAATGTTAAGACAAAGTTTAGCTTTTTTAAGCTTTTTGATACTGGCCGGTTGTGCGCAAGTACCAGAAAGCAAAGTTGATGAAAGAGATCCACTGCAAAGTATTAACCGTCCGTTGTATGACTTTAATATGGATGTTTTAGACGCTTACATACTTCGCCCAGCAGCGGTTGGTTATGTTGCCGTGACTCCTGTGCCTGTGCGTCAAAGCATTGTTCACTTTACGGATAACCTAACTGCACCGGTTGATATGGTAAATGCTGGGCTACAGGGTAAACCGGGTAACGCAAGTGTAAGCCTTGCGCGCTTTTTAGTGAATTCTACCGTGGGCATTTTTGGTATTTTTGATGTAGCTAGCTCGCTTGGTTTAAATCGAGTAGATGAAGATTTTGGCCAAACAATGGGTGTGTGGGGCATTGGTGATGGTGCATACTTAATGCTACCTGCAATGGGGCCTACTACAGCAAGAAACTTAACCGGTGACGTAGTAGACAACTTTGTTCTGCCTGAAATTGCCTTAACTACGCCACAAACGGTGCTAGTATTTGCGTTAAAAGCGGTAGAAGCGCGTGCTTCATTAATGGCGCAAGAAGGACTTTTAAATGACTCACTTGACCCGTATTTATTTGTAAAAGATATTTATTTTCAGCGTCAGTTATTCGAACTTTACGATGGCAACCCGCCAATTAAAGAAGAGCCTGCCGACTTTGATGAAGACTTTTTAGAAAGTTTATAAGCCAAATCAAAATAAAAACGCCAGCTTAATGCTGGCGTTTTTTATAATATTGCTTAGCAAGTATTAGGTATTAACCATCAAGCTCATTTGCTCGTTCACCCAACTAAGTGCCTCGTGATACGCATCAGGTACTTTATCGGCAATATTAAGTGCTGTTGAAATGTCGTTTGCTTGTGACCAATCAGCCTTTTCGTAATGTTTAACAAGGTTTAAGTATTGCGCTAATAACCCCTCGTTATCTAACAAAGCTGCCTTAATATCGTTAGATAAAGGAAGCTTTTGCATCACACTTTGCATACTTTCATCTAAAATGGCATCCATTAACGACATCATACCGGTTAAAAATGCCATGCCGGTGTCTTTCATTTGGCCATGTGAAATAGCTAACAGCTCACAAAAGCGAGCGCGTGTAAGTGATAGCCTAATTAACTCTACCGGTTTATCAGCCGATACTTGTGCAGCAAATAACAAAGAGAGAAGTTTTTTGATCTCTTGAGCACCTAAAACAATAAGTGCTTGTTTTATTGTGCTTATTTCAGCTCGTCGTGTAAAGGCTGCTGAGTTTGAGTATCTGAGCAGTTTGTAAGATAGGTTTACGTCGCGCTCAAATACATCGGTGATTTTTTTTAGGTCCATCTCTACGCTTGACGTTTGGTAAAGTAATTCTGCAAGTGCCATTTCTGATGGTGGTAACGCTTTACTTTGTACCATTTCTGGTTTTGAAAAGAAAAACCCTTGAAAATAATCAAAGCCAAGCTCTAACGCTAAGCTATATGCTTCGTAGGTTTCTACTTTTTCAGCTAAAAGCTTTATATGAGGGTGCGCCTTTAGCTCTTTTATAATGGTTTTTATTGTTGCTAAATCACACGTTAAAAAGTCGATTTTAATAATATCGATAAACGGATAAAAGTGGCGCCACACCGGCTGGTGAATGTAATCATCGAGCGCGATGGTGTAGCCTTTGTCTTTGAGGTTTTTAACAATCGCAAGTAAACGTTTACCCGGTTGAATTGTTTCAAGTATTTCTACAACAATGGTGTCTTTACCTAACAGGGTAGGGTAACCCTTAAGTAAGGTTTCTAGTGTAAAGTTAATATAAGCGGGTTTGTTATCGGTTAAGTCTTCTAAACCAAAGTTAAACTGACTGCCTTCAATTAAGCGTGTAGTTGCTTCGTCACCATCTATATTGGGAAATACATTATCTACGCCATCACGAAATAAAAGCTCATAACCAATAAGCTCTTTATCACGATTTAAAATAGGTTGGCGCGCAGCATAAAAATACATAAAAAAATCCGTGTCAGTCGAGTCAGTCGCTATTGTAATAATATATTAGAAAACATACAAAATAGCATGCTGTATATTTTACTAAATAATAAAATATCATTATTAAATAAAAGCGTTTGGCTATTTTTTTGCGTGTAAAAAAGTTTTTTTAGCAATTGTTTTCAACATGATTATTTTTAAACTAAGAAAATACAACAAATAGAGATTTTTGTTACAAGCATGATATAGTCCGAAGGAATGCTTTTATCCTAATAGTGACTTTATTATAAAATTTTAAGAGTCAATATTCGGATCAAAAGCCTGCTACTTTTAATTGTTTTATGGAGGCGAATTTGGAAACAGGAATGATCATTTCATTGTCACTATATTTTGTTGTTATGTTAGGTATTGGTTTATATGCCTATAAGCAGTCAACAAGTGATGTTTCTGGTTATATGCTGGGTGGTAGAAACTTGTCGCCAAGTGTTGCAGCACTCTCAGCGGGTGCTTCAGATATGAGTGGCTGGATTTTAATGGGGTTACCTGGCGCCATGTTTGTTACTGGCTTAAGTAGCACATGGATTGCATTTGGTTTAATTGCCGGTGCATGGTTAAACTACTTTTTAGTCGCGCCGCGTTTAAGGGTTTACACTGAAAAAGCGAATGACTCTATTACCATCCCTGATTACTTTTCTAACCGATTTAACGATAAATCAAATTTACTCCGTGTTGTGTCGGCTGTTGTAATTATTGTGTTCTTTACACTATATACCTCTTCAGGTGTTGTTGCCGGTGGTAAACTATTTGAGAGCTCATTTGGCTTAAGCTACGAAATGGGGCTATACATCACAACGGGTGTTGTTGTTTTGTATACACTCTTTGGCGGCTTTTTAGCGGTTAGCTTAACTGACTTCGTGCAAGGCTGTATTATGTTTATTGCACTTATTTTAGTACCCGCTGTAGCTTACTCTTTATTAGAACAACCACTGCAGTCAACCCTAAACAGTGTTAATCCAGACATGCTAAGTTGGATAGGCGCAGGGT
Organism: Pseudoalteromonas sp. 2CM32C; assembly: GCF_023161925.1. Taxonomy (NCBI): domain Bacteria; kingdom Pseudomonadati; phylum Pseudomonadota; class Gammaproteobacteria; order Alteromonadales; family Pseudoalteromonadaceae; genus Pseudoalteromonas; species Pseudoalteromonas sp. 2CM32C. Next base: position 237,711 of record NZ_JALNTI010000003.1, read on the forward strand.
CTGCGCTAGGTATTATTTCAGCAATGGCGTGGGGCTTGGGTTACTTTGGTCAACCACATATCATTGTTCGCTTTATGTCGGTGCGCAGTGTTAAAGATATGCCAACAGCACGTCGTATTGGTATGTCTTGGATGATTGTTGCTGCAATTGGTGCAGTAGGTACGGGTATTTTTGGTGCAGCATACACTTATGAAAATAATATAGTTGTGGATGATCCTGAAACTATATTCTTGATCCTGTCAGAGCTGTTGTTTCATCCACTTATTGCTGGCTTTTTACTTGCAGCAATATTAGCTGCAATAATGAGTACAATTTCATCTCAGCTATTAGTAAGCTCAAGCTCACTAACTGAAGATTTTTACAAAACATTTTTACGTAAAGAAGCCAGTGACGCAGAGCTTGTACTAGTAGGGCGCATTAGTGTGTCTATTGTTGCAATACTTGCTATTTACCTCGCATACGATAGAGACAGCTCTATTTTAGACTTAGTGAGTAATGCATGGGCTGGCTTTGGTGCTGCATTTGGCCCGCTTGTATTGTTTAGCCTTTACTGGAAACGAATGAACTTTGCGGGTGCGCTTTCAGGTATGGTTGTGGGTGCAGTTACTGTTTTACTATGGATTTACGGCCCATTCACAATCAACGGTGAAAGTTTAAGTAGCGTAATGTACGAAATTGTCCCAGGCTTTATACTTGCAAGTATTGCTATTGTAGTTGTAAGTTTAGCAACCAATGAGCCTAACTCAGATATAACAACGTTATTTGATGAAGTTGAAAAAGAGCTTTAATTAATATTCGTTTTTATAAAAGCTATAAAAAAGGGAGCAACTAAGTTGCTCCCTTTTTATTTGCAAAATGTTTAGCTTGCTTGTTTAGCGTTGTTATCGTCAATAGATGCAACGTTATCTGATTTTTTATTTTTACTTGCCGCTTTAGTAGTAGGCTCTTTGGCACCTTTAAGTACCGACATAAAGTCGTCTTTACTTTTTGCTATTTCTAACGCAAGCGATTCTATTTGTTGCTCACTCAATGGCACGTCTACTTTTTCTAGCATCAGCTCAAGTGATTCTGCTATGTCTAGCATTTTGTCATAGGCATCAGCTTCTTTCTTAGTAGTAAACGTCATACGCTCGACTCCGTTTCGTTCTACAACATATTTAACAACAACAGCCATGATTTCTCCTGCAAACTTGCTTGGCACTGTGGTTTATAAAAAACCATAAGATTACTGTTTTTATATACAGTAAAGGTTTGCAAGTCAATATGCAAGCGCAGAGTTGTAATTTTTAAGTGTCTTAAATTTGACAAAAAACGGTAACTTAACTTTATTTAATATATCACTTGGTTGTACCAGCTGCATTTTAAGGATTTCGGATAAAAGTGATAATGCATTTAGGTACTTCCAAAGTGGCTAGCCTCGCGTTTGTCATTTATGGTCTTCCCTAATAATTAAAATAAATATGTTCTAAAATGGACAATAAGGACGAATAAATGAAAATATTTAAACTTTTACTTATAGCAAGTTTGCTAAGTATCCTACCCATTACTACCTCTTACGCGCAATTACCTGAAGTGAGCAAATCTATGTCTCCCATCGAAGCGGTAAGTATTAATGATGCAGATGCAAAAATGTTGGCTAAACTTCCTGGAATTGGTAAAAAGAAAGCACAAGCAATAGTAAATTACCGAGATGAAAATGGTTCATTTACAAGCCTTGAGGACTTAGCCAAAGTGAAGGGGATTGGCAAAAAAGTAATGGGTAAGTTAGAAGGAAAAGTTAAACTTTAGCAAAAGGGCGCTAAGCGCCCTTTTCATGTTGTTGTAGTGCTTCGTTTAAGTTTTTTCTGGCAAAATTTATATCGACCGGAGCGGTTAATAACGGATAAAAAAGCCCACCGAGTATTAAAAAGGGAATGATTATCCAACCTTCAAAAAGTGTAAATATTAAAAATAACGGGCTTAATAGCAATATCTTTATAATACGCAGTAATACACGGTCGGTAGGTGACAGCATTGATAAAGACCGTGCTATAACAAGCTGTCTCTCGCGTATTTTTAAATGTTGCAACTGTTTAAGTTGACTAGAAAAAAAGGTAAACATAATTATTAAACCGTTCTTTTTAGTATTAAGCGACTACCTAATACAATAAAAAATGTTAGAGCAAATAGCCCAAAAATAATTTCCATCCAAGCCGGCATACTGAGCGATAAAAACTCCCAATCTATGTTACCGCAATCGCCAGTGGCTTCAAAAAAGCTCGGTATCCATTCATGCAGCGGCATAAACGATGGAAAGTTAGGCTCAAACTCGCAGCTAAACGCAAACGGATCTGTTGTCGTTTGCATATCTATGTGCTCACGGGCAATTAAATACCCCCAAATGCTCGATACTCCCCAAGCAATGTAAGCAACTATACGCATTATTTTACTTTGTGGATTAATTGACCCAACAATACCCGCGCCAAGTAATCCTAATACCGCGGTTCGTTGATAAATACACATAATGCAAGGCGCTAACCCCATTTTATATTGAAAAAACAATGCGGTTACTTCTAGCATAAAAACAATCGCAGTGAATAAAAGCCAAGGTGTTCGTTGAGTAGATAATTGCGCAAGCCAGTTCATAAAAAGTCCGCTAATAAATAAGGCGTTAGATTATGACGCACGAAAAAGTACGCGGCAACAAAAAGAGGTATATAAAAAGTTTTATTGTTACCCTGCAAAAAATGTCCCTGCACTCTAAAAGGCTATATTGAAATACTCGGTGATATGTTTTTATGCATATTGTGGTTTTGATGGATTTACATTCTTACTACTGGAAAATATGTGTTTTGTCCATTTGTTTGCTTCATGGCGGGTTTTACGCTAGAAAATTTTGCTTAATGGGCTAACAACACCGTTTGCCCCTTGCTGTAAAACATGAGTGTAAATCTGTGTGGTTTTAACATCTGTATGACCTAACTGAGCTTGCACCGTTCTTATATCTGCTCCACCTTGTAACAAGTGTGTTGCAAAAGAATGACGAAAGGTATGAGGCGTCACAATCTTTGTAATATTGGTTTGCTTTAATGCCTTTTTAACCGCTTTTCTAACACATGTAGGATGGAAGTGATGACGCCGTATCTCGCCAGTTTCTGGATCACTACTTAATTTATAGGAAGGAAATAAATATTGCCACGCGAGTGATTTGTTAGCTGACGGATACTTACGAGCTAAAGCGTTTGGCATCCATACGCCTGCGTATTGTTCGTTTTGTAAATCTAATTGCAAATATTCTTAAACTTGCATTATTTGATTTCTAAGTAACGGGAGTAACTCAGTTGCAAGTGTAACAATACGATGCTTATTGCCTTTCCCGTTCCAAATTTGAATACATTTATAATCAAAATCAATGTCTTTTACTCGCAGTTGCACAGCTTCCATCACTCGCAGGCCGCTACCATACATCAACCCCACGATTAAGTAATATCGCTTAGATAGATGAATCATCAATTGTTTGACCTCATCGGGTGTCATTACAACAGGTAATTTGGGTTGTCGTTTACTTCGAGCAAAGTTCAAGTTTAACGAAAGTTCATTTTTGACAATATGTTTATATAAAAAAGCTAGCGCATTTAAAGCTGCACTTTGTGTTTTAGCTGACATGTTACGTTTTAATACAATATGGTCCAAAAACGCTTCGACTTCTGAATTTCCCATTGAGCTTGGGTGGCGTTTGTTGTGAAAGTGAATAAAGTTTGTGATCCAACTCAAATAAGCATTAATAGTTCTTAGTGAATACTGTCGAGTGAGCATATAGTCCGCAATGTAATTTAAATACGCAGAACGAGTTTTCATTTTCAATCCATCGAATTGACACTGTATGTATATACAGTTATAGCTCAGTCGCTCGCATAGTCAAGAAAACGACCCAGTCGCTCGTTTTATACTGAGAAGAAAACGCGCATGTATGAATTTTAATAACACTGGCAATTAGTTGGCAAGTTTGTTAAAAATAAACCAATAAGAAAACGAGCTACGCTGTAGTAGAAATTCGCGCGATTAGCTCGCTATAAACATGTTATGCGCCAATGCAAAGTTTTGGTGTACAAATTTAGTCAAGAGATATATTTAGCATGGAAGATAGAGCAAAAGTAATTAAAGAGTTGGAGCATAGACAAGATATGCAGAGAAGTAGATCTACTTCTCACAAATTGATATTTATTTTCGGTATTGTACTGTTGGTTATTGGTCAACTATTTCTATCAATATCGGAGTTTTTTGTAGAGTTTGTTAATAGCTCTCAATTTAAGGTAGGTTATGAAAGACACGAAGACCTTAATAGAAATATAAAAATTTGGGGTGGTTTTTTTGTTGTATTATCTACAGTGTTTTTTGCTTTTCTCTATATGGTTGGTTTCAATCCAAGAAAAATGCGAGAACAATCTAAGCTTTATGAAAGCAACTCCAGTAATCCGGAAATTAATAGAGATAATATAGAGATTGTAGCTTTATTAAAGTCAATCGATTCGTCTTTAGAGAAAGGAAAGTTAGAAAGTACACTATCTGAAAGTGAGCGAAAAGAAATTGTAAGCAGCATTTCAGCGACCGTTGAATCACACTTAAATGAATCTTTGTTAAGTAAAATCGAACAGAAATATGGCAAGACCATCCATTCGAGTGTATTGTCAGATTTATCGATTTCGAGCTTAAATAAAACAGTCTCAAGGCTATCTAGTTATGCAAATGACTTAAAAAGCAAAGCCGCTGTTAATTTAAGCTATGGTATTGGTGCTACGGTTGTAGCAATAGGCACATTGATTTACGTTTTGTTTAATGCTGCGGCACCTGAGAATGCCTCGACAATTCAAGAAACCTTTTATTATACATCTCGTTTATTTCTTGTCTTATTAGTTCAAGGCATATCAATATTCTTCTTAAATTTATATAAATCCACCACTAATAATATACTTTATTTAAGTAACGAAATAACAAACCATGAGTCTAAAAGAGATGCCTTGGCTATTTCTCTTAGTTCGGGTAACTTTGAGTCAGCTTCCTCAATGCTTGTGTCGCTATCTAATACTGAGCGAAACTTCACCTTAAAAAAAGGTGAAACATCAATATATGATAAAGGTTCAGCACCTATACAAAATACCGTATCTGAAAGTTTAATCACAGATTTATTAAAACAAAATAGTAAGTAGAGTAATGGCGCATAACAAGTCGTTTAAAAGGACAAAAAACAGTTGGCTTTTGCTCCTTCGTCGCTAATTTTAGCCAACAATTTTATTGCCTCTTAACGAGGCGTTATGTGTTTCAGGAGTATGGTGTTTTCAATGGATAATGGTGACGTAAAAATGGTAGAAGCTAAAATAGAGTTAGAACGTATTTCTGAGCTTCAAAAATATAAAGAAGAATTTGATAAGCTTGGTTCAAATGATTGGGGGCTTAAAGATTTTCTTTCTATTATTGCGCCATTTGGCTTGCTTCTACTTGCAAATAGTTTCTTTACAATCGAGAGTGAGTTATTTCAAATAATGTGCGTTATTTTCATTGCCTCATCTTTTGTTCAAGGCATGGTTACCGCTGAAAGTAAAAAGACAAACCGCAGAATTGATTTACTGCTTAAAATCATCAAACAAGAACAGAGTAAAAACACATAACAAGCTAATTAATAAGGACAAAAAACAGTTGGCTGTTTTCGTTCCTCAACATTTTAGCCAACAATTTTTTGCCCATTATTAGGGCGTTAGCTGTACTAGGAGTTTCGATGAAAATATGGATATTGTTTTTTCTTTCTAGCATTTCTTTTTTTGGGTATGGCAATAATGCAAACACAGAAGGCGAAAGCGTAAACCCTGTGTTAAAGGCAATGGAATGTTTGAGGAATATTCCTGAAAGTGAAATAGCAAACCCTGAACATACTATTTCTAAATAGCTATCATTAATGACTAGTGTTATTGAGAACATAACTCTCGAACTTGGTACAAATATTAATGAACAAAAAGAATTTAGAGAGCTGTATAAAGTAGCTTTTAAATACTGCCCAAAAGAAATAAATGAACTTAAGGCGGGGTATAAAAGTACAGCTAACAAGTCGTTAAAGCAGGACAAATAACAGTTGGCTTTTGCTCCTGCGTCGCTTATTTTAGCCAACATATTATTTGCCTCTTAACGAGGCGTTAGCTTACTAAGGATAGTTTTGAGTATTTACGTTGAACCTGTAGAAGTTTTAAAAAATAAAATTGAAGCCAATGCCGCTAATTCTGTTTTAGAAGTTTGGACTGTATTTAAAAGTTTCTTTATCAATTTTAATGAAAATAAACCTCAATCTGTAACTAATCTTGGAATTATGTCTGAGATAACTTTAAGTACCTCTCCGATATTTTATTTTTCATTACATTATTTAGTAGATGACGGTGAGTGTAGTTACAGTGAATGGGTTTATTGTGAATTCAATTTACAAAATGTTAATACATCTATTTTAAATGAAGCTTGTATTGAATTATGGGATTGGGATTATCAAGTGCCCGATATGTTTCAACAGTTTGAAAGCTGGTTAGTATTTCAAACAGTCCAAGACAAAGCATTATCGCTAAACGTTTATGGGGCAGAATCGTAAGCTAACAAGCTAACAAGCTAATAAACAAGGACAAAAAACAGTTTGCTGTTTTCGTCCCTCAACATTTTAGCAAACAATTTTTTGCCTGTTATTAGGGCGTTATATTTCTCTATGCATTTGAGTAAATCGGACAAACTATTCGCAGAATTAATAATTTGGCCTTACGTTGGTATGTTGGTAGGCATTGCTTCAATTATGTTTGCTGGTATGCACGGATTGGAACTTTACCTTCCTTATACTCTCGGCTTGGGAGCATTGGTTGGTTGTACTAGAGCAATCGGGATTGGTTTTGGTCTCGTAAAATTCGAGTCTAAAGAAGTTAGTAATATTAGAGGTTATTCTTACAGAGCTGCTTTGTTTTTTATGTACGGTTTAGCTATTTATAGTGTTGTTTGGCCAAGGTATATTTATTAGAAATATAACAAGCCAATTATGGCAAGGACGCAAAACGCATGGCTTGCGCTCCTTCGTCGCTAAGTATAGCCATGCTTTTGTGCGCCCCATATTGGAGCGTTAGGCGAATAGGAGATAAATTGGAAGATTCATGGAAGCCCAAAGCTTGGCTAAGTATTTTTTACGGTTTGGTAATACAGCCTTTCACATTTTTGTATGTTAACAAAGCCAAGTTGTTTTGGTTTTACTTAATTTTGATTATATTTGTTACATTAATCGATACCAAGCTGCAGGCTATTGATGATACCGAGTCGTGGCATCATAATATTTATTTTACTTGGTTGTTTTTAATCATTTGTCCTATTCATGCTTATCTTATTTGTCGGGGGTACGACAAAGGTCAGCGCAAGAAGTGGTACGCTGGTTGGTTGCCTACGTTAGTATGTTTTGTCATGTTTTTTGCGTTCTTATCTTTAGTCAGAGCTTTTATTTATGAGCCATTTTCTATCCCGGCAAGGTCAATGAGTCCCACTTTAAATCCTGGTGATCAAGTTATAGTGAGTAAAAGTGGATTTGGAAACTATAGATATTTTGGGTTACAAATAGTCAAAAAAGCACCATCTAAAACATTTAAAAGAGGTGATGTGGTTGTGTTCCAATATCCACAGAATCCTCAAATTGATTTTGTCAAAAGGGTTATAGGACTGCCTGGGGATACTGTTATATACCGTGACAAAAGTATCTTTATTAAACCTTCTTGCATGGATGAATCGGCAAATTGTCCTGGATTTACAGAGGTAGCGAAAGAATACAAATTCACTGACTCGGGAGCTGGTTCGGAGCATGAGTATTATAAAGAGTCGCTAGATAATGATTCATACGTTATTAAATTGAACAGTAATCAGAAAGATTTATCCGAACGTTACTTTTATCAAGTTGGTACTCAAACAGATGAATGGTTAGTGCCAGATAAGCACTATTTCGTATTAGGTGACAATAGAGATAATAGTCTAGATAGTCGTTACTGGGGATTTGTGCCTGAGAGCAATATCATTGGTAAAATAGCGTATGTTTGGTAATTCGCCTAACAAACGCAGGCACTGGGACAAGTTTTTCGCTGCGCTCCAAACAAGCCCGTGCTGCGGGCGTTAGGTATACACATGAGTCTTCTGCCAATGGCTGATGCAGTGTCCGATGAAAAGGACGTGAAAGTAGCTAAAAGGATCATTGCTGAAAAGCAATTAGTTGGTGCTGCCAATAACACAAAATGGAATGAACTCATCTCAGAAATGCGAGAACTCCCTAATCCACCTTGCTACCGAACTAAGGTAGTTAATGGCTACATATCGGGCTGGGATAGCGAATGGTATTATCACTTACCATTTCCATTACTTAACGTTGAGTGGATTGATATAGAACTAACTGAAACTGTATTAACTTTGGTGCGCAAAATTGGCTTTGAGTTCGAAACAACCGAGTCAACAATCAGAGTTTGGGGTTACTTTCCAAAGTGTTACGAAAGTTTCGGTGAAGAGTATACCTAACAAGCAATTAAAGCGGGACTTTTTACAGTTTGCTCGGTTCCGCTGCGCTACACAATTTTAGCAAACTATTAAAAAGCCCCTTAATGTGGGCGTTATATGCCTTGGTTAACTTGAGAGGGACCTATCAATGTCGATGACTATGTACGTAATCTTATCTCTTAGTGATGTTCCAAATACGAACTCACTAAACGAATTATCAGAACAGTTAAACACTCCTGTTCAATATTTAGAAAATGTAGATTTAAAAAAGCATACTGGGTTTCTCTCTGTCAAACTGAAAGGCGAAGACTCTGGGGTGGAAACATATATGTCGCCTTTATCAGAGTTCTCAGATTACTTTCCTGCATTCGATTCCTCAGCTTTTATAGAGCCAGTAGTGGTAACATTTCGATGGGGCGGTGACATGAATGAAATGGTTGTGGCTTTAAATTCTGCTTATCTTCTCGGATATCAAAAAAACTCCGCTACATTCGAACCGCAAAGTGGTGTGTTTTTATCAAATGAACAAGTAAAAGAAGGTGCAGAGGCTATGTCTGCAAACGGCATATAACAAGGCAAATTAAAAAGTGCGGACAAAAAATAGTTGGCTTTGTTCGTACCTCACAAATTATAGCCAACTATTTTTAGCCGTTTATTTGCGGCGTTATAAATACTTCAAGGATTAGAGTAAATGGAAATCTCTGCAAAAAATATTTCTAAAAAATCACTGTTTAAACTTTTATTTCAAAGTATTGGTTACGGCTTAATGGCTTTCTGTGTTCTTATGGGGATATTTTCACTTTTTGGCTTTGAAACAGTCGCTTTTAATGAACAGTATTATACTGGCATATCAGGGTTGTTAGTTTCATTACCGCTTGGTTTGTTTATGGGGTTATTATTCACTTGCTTTATGTGGTTAATTGGCATCTTAGGTTTATGGATTAATTCATATTTCAAGGGTGTAACCATAGTGTTTAAAGGTGTTTCCGAGCAAGTTGGCGAATAGTATTTATAACAAGCCAATTAAGTGCGGGACTGCTAAAGCTTGGCTCGGTTCCGCTACGCTACGCTACACAGTTTAGCCAAGCATTATCAGCCCCTTATTGGGGCGTTAGGTTACAAGGAGAGTCTGTGAAAAAAGTTCTTATTTCTGTTTTATTGGCGGTAACAATTGCTGGCTGTAAAACCACACCATCTACACCAATTATTTTATACAAAGAGCCAGCGATATCTGACAACACAGCTACATTTGTCGGCGAAGATAGTGAGGCGGTTATTTTTGGAAAAGGTCACGAGAAAATCCATATATGTAAAGTTAATGGAGAATCTATTCCGCTTACAGATGTTAATCGAAAAATAATCGTAGAAGCTGGCCAGCACACATTGAATGTTTGTTATCGCGAAGGTGGAAATTCAGCAGAAGCTTCATTTATAACAACCATTCAAGCAGGAGCTCAATATAAAGTTGAACTTGGTGAGCATTCTTGGACTAAAGTTAATTTTTCCATAGCAAAACAGCAAACAAACAGTAAGTTGGTAGAGCTTGTAACAGTCCCTAAAATAGCTGGTGACATAACCATTTTGGTGTTTTAGTAACCTAACAAAGCAATCAAGTGCGGACTAAAAAAGCTTGGCTTGGTTCGTACCTCACTAATTTTAGCCAAGCTCTGTTAGCCGCTTATTGCGGCGTTGTAAGGCTATAAGTATGACTAAGCACTTCAAGGTTTTATTAATCGTGGCCTTAATCGTTATTTCTGGTATGTATGGTTGGTATTTGTTTGCTACAGCAGTAAATGATCATGCTGATAAAGTCTCAACAGCTTTAATACAAGACACTCTTACTTCTAACATAGCGCGCGATGTTAAAAATCTTAGAGAAATTAAGAAGCTTATTTCTGAGAACAAAGCAAATGAGGCTTCATCGTTTATTGATAAGTTAATTGAAGATAACATATATTTGTTAGAGCAGTGTCTTACAGAGAAGTGCAACGAATACAAATCAAAGGTATCAGTTGAGTAAGCCTTATAACAAGTCGTTTAAGCGGGAAAATTTACAGTTGGCTTTTCTCACTTCGTTCGTTATTTTAGCCAACTAATAAATTTCCCCTTAACGGGGCGTTACAAGGAGGAAGTTTGCGAGTCATCTACATCGCGATATTTATTATTAGCTGCTTTGTAGAAGCGCAAGAATCAACTCCGTTAACTTCATGCCTGTCCTATGAGGTGAGTCGTATCGACAAAGATACGGGTGAGTTTGTATTAGAGAACGTGTTTGCCCCCTCTCTATTTGAAAACTTGAATAAAAACTTTCCAGATAAAGACATTGAATGGTCAGCTTGGACAACCAGCGTTAACGAATATAGAGGAACTGATGGCAAAGATAAAACAAGGCTCAAAGGCTGCTTCGACGTTGGCAAAATACACGATGACGTTGAATTAATCTCTTCGATTATGAAAATATCAATGACGAGATTTCAAGCCGCAATGAAGTTTTATTCAAAGCCTGACTCCGAACATGTACCGATTACCAAAATTGACTCAATGCTAGAAGGTTACAAGAAAATACTTAAGAACCCCAAAGTTAAACAAGAAATTAGAGATAAACTGGAACATAACAAGTGATTGAAAAGGATAAAACTAGCCTGTCATTTTTAGTTGCAAACGACGCAATAAAACTGCCAAACTGTTTTACCTATTAATCAGGCGTTATGTTCGTAATCGTCATCTGATAATTAAATAGGTAAATTTTTATGCTAGTGTATTTACATATTTTAAAAGTGAGGGGGTCAGATCTTGACTTCAGACATTTAAAATCTTCAATGTCTACAATTGGCTGTTAGTTCAGCCACTAAATTAATTCTCGTTACTTGCAACATTTCCCCTATGTTTAGCCTAATTGTAATATGGTATTTTCAATGAATTTGTTTATGAAAAGCGATTTTTGTTCCTTTTAAATGGCCAGTCGCTCTTGCCGTTCAGTAACTTTACCTTGATGTGTATGTTCAATTTAACAATATATCTTACTTTACTTGTTAGTTGAGTTTCGTCTGGTACAATCAGTCAGTTATTCGCGTAAGCGAAACGTTGTAGATTAATTCGAGTGGGAATTGGATGAGAATTTTTAAAGCGAAAAGCCCAGCAGGATTTGCTGAAGAATACATAGTTGAGTCTATTTGGAATGGCGATTTCCCTCCAGGTTCAATTCTACCAGCTGAGAGAGAGCTCTCTGAGTTAATTGGCGTAACAAGAACCACATTACGCGAAGTGTTACAGCGTTTAGCGCGAGACGGCTGGCTAACTATTCAGCACGGCAAACCAACAAAGGTTAATAACTTTTGGGAAACGTCGGGCTTAAACATATTAGAAACGTTAGCACGTTTAGATGAAGATAAAATGCCTGAGCTGACAGATCAGCTATTGTCTGCACGAACAAATATAAGTGCTATTTATACCCGTGCTGCGATTAAGCTTAACCCTGAACGTGTCATTGAAATTTTATCATTAAGTCACGAACTTGAAGATACAGCACAAGCATTTGCTGATTATGACTATAAAGTGCATCACGAATTGGCCGTTGCAGGTAATAACCGAATTTATGTTTTAATTTTAAACGGTTTTAGAGGGTTCTATTCTAAAATCGGTTGTCATTACTTTTCAGATCCGGGTACCCGCGAGCTTGCCCGCCAGTTTTATAAAGATTTAACTGTATTAGCGCAAAATAATGAGCACGATGGTGCAATTTCGATGATGCGTAAATATGGTCATCAAACGGGTGAAATTTGGCAAAAAATTCGTGGCGATATGCCGTCGGATATAATGGACTAAACATTTTAAAAAAAACCTGCATTTGCAGGTTTTTTTGTATTTGCGGTGTTTTAATTTTCTGTTCGGTATTTTCGATTGCCCGCATCGGTAAATACGATTATCTTTTTTAAAACTTTATATCTAATATACAAAACAATTATGTGTAGGTGCTATTGGTTTTTAACTTTTAGCGCCCATATATGTACCAGCATTGCGAAAGCAATTGAAAACAAACTCAAAATATTTGGAGAATAAAATGGGTGTATTAGTAGGCCGCCAGGCACCAGACTTTACCGCTGCAGCAGTTTTAGGTAATGGTGAAATTGTAGATAGCTACAATCTACACGAAACAATTAAAGGTAAAAAAGCTGTAATCTTCTTTTACCCATTAGATTTCACGTTTGTATGTCCTTCTGAACTTATTGCATTTGATAAGCGTTTTGAAGAGTTTAAAAAGCGTGGCGTTGAAGTAATTGGTGTTTCTATCGATTCTCAGTTTTCTCATAATGCATGGCGTAACACGCCTGTAGCTGACGGCGGTATTGGTAAAGTACAATACGCACTAGTTGCAGACGTTAAACACGAAATTTGTAAAGCATACGACGTTGAACATCCTGAAGCGGGTGTTGCATTTCGTGGTTCGTTCTTAATCGACGAAGAAGGTAACGTACGTCATCAAGTAGTTAACGATTTACCACTAGGTCGTAACATTGACGAAATGATCCGTATGGTTGATGCACTAGCGTTCCACAGTGAGAACGGTGAAGTTTGTCCTGCTGGTTGGACTGAAGGTAAAAAAGGTATGGATGCAAGCCCTGAAGGTGTTGCTAAGTTCCTTTCTGAAAACGAAGGCGAGCTATAATTTAGCCCTTTTGTTTAAATAAAAAAACCGCCAGTTGGCGGTTTTTTTGTTTGTGTAGCGTTTAGAAAGAAAAGCTTACTTTAGTATAGATATAACGGCCGCGTGGGTTATGAACACCCGAGGCGTAGCCGTATAAATCAGAATCACCGTCACCAATTGCAAATGGTGGCTCTTCATCAAATAAGTTATTAATACCTAACGATACTTTAGCAGAGTCAGAAACACGGTAAGACGTTTGTAAGTCAACCAGTGTTTGCGAGTCAACCATACGTGATGTATTAGTATCGAAATCTAAGTTACCATCGAAGTCGATATCTGGTGTATCTTCAAACTCACCAACATAACTAATGTTTAAGTTAGTGTTAAACGCGCCCATTTCCCAGTTAGTTGAGAAGATAAAGCGGTGCTCTGGGTACCCATATTCACCGGTATAATCGCGGCCATCTTTTTCAAATTTATCTTGGTATGCCCATTCTAAATTGAATTTTAATAAGCCTAAATCGTCAAGCGAGTGATTGTAGTTTGTTGAAATATCAACGCCCGACACTTCTTGCGATGATACGTTTTCAAAGGTGCTAAATATTTTTTGAATAGTACCTAACGCATCGCCACCATTTGGTGATAAACGAACACATACGGTGCTGTTTTGGTTATTACATTCAGAGGCGTAAATAGGGCCAAATTCTTGCTCGTCAATTTTGTTATCTTGTGTGATGCTCCACACGTCCACGCTCAGACCAAATTCGGCTGTTGGTGCCCAAATAAAGCCAACGTTCCAAGATTCAGATTCTTCTGGTTGTAGGTCGGGGTTACCTGCAAACTCAATGTTGTAATCAAGTGCGCTACAGTCTTTCCCTGTTGCTTGACAGCGATACGTGTCTACAAAAAACTGACTTTCTTGAGATGGACCTAAACCAACTTGTGCAAGAGAAGGGGCTCTAAAGCCTTGCGCCCATGAACCACGAACCGTAATTTCATCGGTTGGTGCCCAGCGAAGTGCAACCTTTGGATTGGTAGTGGTGCCAAAGTCGCTGTAGTCATCGTAACGACCAGCCAGTTGTAGCTCTAGGGTTTCTGCAAGTGGAATTGAAAACTCAACATACGCGGCGTACTGGTCTCTGTTTGCTGATGCAGATACAGATTCAGTACCAAATATTAAACCACGTTGGAATTGATCATCTGGGATATCGCTGACGTCCTCTTCACGGTATTCGATACCTGCGGCCATCATCACAACATCGTCGCCAAAGCTAAATGCTTCACCAGTAATGTTTGCGTCAAATGAAGTCATATGCGATTCGCCACGACGAACCAGGCTGGTGGTAATTCTGTCTACAACTGCCGGATCGTTGTATGTACCGCCGAATGGGTTGTAATTACCTGCATCAATTTCTTGTTGTAAAAAATCTGTACGAACCCAACCTTGCGAGCGGTCGCCGGTTTGCATTGATTTACTGCGACCTTTTTGTACTGCTGTTTCCCAGCTCCAGTCGTTAATTTCGCCTTTTAAGCCAGCTACAATTCGCATTGTGTCTGATTCAATATCCCATTGGCGGGCACCCGCGTCTACAGTTCGGTAGCGGCCAATTTCGATGTCTTGCCCAAATGGGTTATTAGGATGATTTGCTGGTACCGTTAAGCCTGCATCTTCGTCAAGTGGGGTTGGTGCACCCGCTGCAACCGACGTATTGTGCTGAACGGCCATTTCTAAAAAGCCCGTAATGCCATTGTCAAAACGATATTCAAATTGCGATATTGCACCAATACGCTCAGCGGCTGGGGCTATGTAGCCAAACGGGCCATAATCAAATAAACAGCTTCCGCTTGCAGTTGCGTTTTCTGCTGGGCAATCTGGGTCAATTGTTTTTACACCATCAACGTAAAAGTAGCCAGGGAAGCCACGAGATGAACGGAAATCTTCACCGCCATAAGGTGATTGGTTTGCGGTACCCAAGCGGCCCATTTCATCTGATGAAAGCGATGTGTTTTTAAAGTAATCAATGATTACTGACGCACTGCTTTTTTCGCTAGTGGTACCCCAAACAACACTTGCTGTCGTTTCTTCATAGTTAGGGCCGTCAGTGCCGCCGTACCCTAAGTTTACTTCTACGCCATCTATATCTTTTTTCAAAATAACGTTAACAACACCGGCTACAGCATCAGAGCCATAAATTGCAGATGCTCCGTCTTTTAAAATATCGATTCGTTCAATAGCCGATACTGGAATGCTGTTTATATCGACAAATGAATTAGTTATTCCTTCTGCAAACGCACTAATTGAGACTCTGCGCCCGTTAATCAGTACAAGTGTTGCGTCGGCACCTAAGCCTCGCAAGCTTACAGCGGCAGCTCCATTTGCCGTCGAATCTTGGTTGTTACCACGTGTAGAAAAAGTACCACTGCCTGCAACAGGCATTCTTTCGAGTAGTTGTTGAAGGTTATCGTAACCCATGTTTTCAATATCGGCTTTACTGATTGATTGCACCGGTGATGGGCCTTCAATGTCAGAGCGTTTAATACGCGAGCCTGTAACTTCAATGCGTTCTACTTTTTTTGCTTCTTCAGCGGCGTAAGTTGTTGTTGTAAAGCCCGCTGATAATGAAAGTGTTGCGCCAATAATAATACTTGGCGTAAATGCAATTGATTGCTTCATCCTTAAATCCTTGTTGATATGTAATAAGTTTAGTTGCTCAATACCAATCCTTTTAAATTGTTAAATAAATCCCATATTTAAGCGGATTGATATAACAAGCGACGACATTAATATCATGTAACTTAAGTGTTAGCAATTAGACTGAAATGTGATTTTAGTATGGGTTTTAGTGTGATTTTGGATGATTTTAAAGCAGATGTTATGCGCTGAAGCAGGTTTAAATAGGCGCATATGCTTTATTTTAGAAATAAAAAATACAACCTCATTGAGAGTAATAATTAAATTAATTGATTCACAATAAAATTGTAATAAATTATTTATAGGTATATTTAGGCTGAATAATGGTCTTGTTGTGCATTAATAAAACAAATGGTGCTAGGTTTTTTTATAAAAAAAAGCCTAACTGAGTTAGGCGTTTTATTTAAACTTTGTGCTTCATTAAGCGCTCTTTTTCGCGCGACCAGTCTTTATTTTTACCGTCTTCGCGTTTGTCATGCATTTTTTTACCTTTTGCTAAATGAAACTCAAGTTTCACCCAACATTTTTTCCAATACATGGCTGTAGCCACTAATGAATAGCCGTCACGTTCAGTTGCTCCCACTAAGCGGTCAAGTTCTCGTCTGCTTAGTAAAAGTTTTCGGTAACGCATAGGGTCGCAAATAACGTGAGTAGAGGCACTATTTAATGGTTGAATTTGACTACCAAGTAAAAATGCTTCGCCGTTTTTAAGGTGTATATAAGTTTCAGAGATATTTACTTTACCAGCTCGGATACTTTTTACTTCCCAGCCTTGTAGTTCGACACCTGCTTCAAACTTATCGTGTAAAAAATACTCATGTCGCGCTTTTTTGTTTAGCGCGATGGTATTGCTTGTCGATTTTGATGAATTTTTCTTAGCCATAGTGCCCTATAATATACGTAATGTGAGATGTTTTACATCGATTTTTAGTAATGATTTTAAAAAATTAGATCTAATTTATGCGTCATGAAAGTTTGGGGAAACGAACAAAGCTTGCTAAAATTCGCCCACACATTTGGGAGTGAGTATGCCACAAATAGAAAAAAGTGCGCTGGTTATGTACAGCACTAAAGAAATGTTTGATCTAGTTAATGATGTAGAAGCTTATTCTCAGTTTTTACCAAATTGTTCTGATTCAAAAATTGTTTCGCAGCAGCATAATAACATGACCGCGAGTATAGAAATATCTAAGGCGGGTATAAAAAAGTGGTTTACCACCGAAAACACCTTTATAGACGAACAAACCGTGTTATTAAAACTGGTTGATGGTCCATTTAAAACGCTTAAAGGGCGTTGGCATTTTCAAGCATTAGATGCCCATGCATGCAAAGTTTATTTAGAGCTTGAATTTGAATTTTCGAGCAAAATTATTGAGCTCGCGTTTGGTAAAATTTTTAATGATGTTGCAAAAAATATGGTAAGTGCCTTTACTTCGCGAGCTAAAGAAGTATACGGAGCGCGAATATGATTAACATTGAAGTTGTGTTTGCTTTACCTACTACTGCAACCTGTTTATCGATTGAGGTGCAGCCGGGCTGCACGGCCGAACAAGCGGTTATTCAGTCGGGTATTATTGAAAAGTGCCCTGAAATAGACGCAAATGCACTTACATTAGGTGTATGGAATAGAACGGTTAAGGCAAACTACGAATTAAAAGATGGGGATCGTATTGAAATATACCGTCCATTAATTGCAGACCCTAAAGATGCACGAAGAAAACGCGCTGAAAAGGCAAAAGAAGAAGGCCGAGCCAATAAAATAACGGGCGGTCGCCCACTCGAGCGATAATTTAGGTATAAAAAAAGGTAAGCAAAGCTTACCTTTTTACTTTAGCGACAATATTATTGTTCTAAAGGGGTGTTAAAATTTTCTGGCTGATCGTAGTCACCTGAAAGCGAAACAAGTTTTTCATTTTCAAAGTTAATCACTAGCTCTTTATGTTGCTCGTTTTCACGGCCTTTATTGAAGCTGTAAACATAACGCCATGTGTTGTTATCAAAAGCATCTGTGGCAATAGGACGGCCTAATACATAAATAACTTGGTCTCGAGTCATGTTTACACGAAGCTTTTCAACATCCGATTGCTCTAAAAAGTTACCTTGAGGGATGTTTATTCTGTATACCCAGCTAGAGCAACCTGCTGCAGAGCTAAGTGTTAAAGCGACGATAAGCCAAAGAGAAAAAGTTTTTAACGACTGCATTGTTTGTTGTGATCCTTATTTTTTATAATCTGCATGATACCGATTAGTCACTGAAGGTAAAACCCTTTTAAGCAATTGTTTTGAGTTAAGGGTATTAAGGTAATATTTTGACCACCAATAATGAAAAAAGTTTACAAACCCTAGAGCCAAAAACACATACTTCAGGCACTTTATGGCACTTGTACATAGTGCAAACACGGTTTGGGCACTGGTATACCGGCATTACTACTAATGTAGATAAGCGCTTTGCAACGCATCAAGCTGGTAAAGGGGCGAAAAATTTAAAAGGTAAAGGGCCTCTTATACTTATTCATCAGCAGGAAGTTGGGAGTAAAAGCGAAGCGAGTAAGCTTGAGTGTAAAATAAAAAAGTTACCAAGAGCAAAAAAAGAGGCTTATGTTTCAGCGTTTAAATCATCATAATGATGGTGCGCTAACTGTTTAATAAAGCCCTCTATTGCGAGTACGGTACTTACATACTTAGGTATATCAATGTGCTGTACGGTGTCTTTAGTTGTGTGGTGGTGAGGGTCGTGACCCATTCCAAAGTAAACATACGGTATGTTGTTTTGCGCAAATGAATAATGATCGCTTGCCTTATGCCAATCAATATTTTGTGATTTAATTAGCCGATTCATTTGTTTTGACGAATAGACAGGTTTGATTGTTATTTTAGTGTTATTTAAGGCGGTGAATACGGGCTTAAGTTTTTGTTTTAATGAGTAGGATGTTAATGCATACACGCGGGATTTATGTTTTTTCACCCCAAGCATATCTAAATTTATATTCATTAAAACGTTATTTGAGTTAAGCGTTTGTGCAAAGTGTTTACTGCCATGTAAGCCATTTTCTTCTGCGTCAGTTAATGCAAATACCAATTCGTAAGGGAACTCTGTATTTTGTAACGAAGACGCCAAGTAAAGCAGGGCAGCAACGCCTGTTGCATTATCGTTTGCCCCAAAATAATATTTTCCACCTCGCTTACCAAGGTGATCGTAATGGGCTGTAATAATTATTTTTTGACGTTGTGTTGATTTGGTGGGCACTGCAATAATATTAATGCCTTGTGTATGCTCAAAAATGCCTGACTTATAAGTAAACGTTTGCTCACTTACATTTAGGTTAAACTTAGAAAGCCTACTATGTAGGTATGCTCGCGTGTTTGCTGCACCTTCTGTTGCTGTTTTTCGGCCCATGAGCGGATTGCTTGCTAAATGGTTTAAATCATCAATAAGCTGAGTGTGAAGGGCATTCCCATAACTATTAGCGCACACACATATTAAAATTAAGCATAAAAAGTATTTAATGGTCATAACTTTGCTGTTAATGAATGTAATACGTTTAATTTACTCTCATAACGTTTTTTGTCATGTAAAAAGTCAGCTTTTTTGCCTGCCTGTTCAAGATGATATATCGCTTTTTGGGTGTTTCCCCATTTAAAGTACACTCTAGCTTGGCCAAAGTGGCTTTCGTGTAATGAAGGTGCAAGGCTATAGGCTTTTTTATAATGTGCTAATGCAAGTGCAAAATTAGATTGCTCAAACTCTGTATTACCAAGGGATACATGGTAATAAGGGTTGTTTTGACGCTTGATGTGTAATTTTTTTAAGATGTCAGTGCCTAACTTCGACCGGCCTGTTAGCTGATACAAAACAGCCAAGTTACCTTGTGCAGTATTGTTGTTTTGATTAAGCAATATTGCGTGGGTGTAGGCTTTTTCAGCTTCAGTTAAGTAGTTTAATTGTCTAAACAATACGCCTAAATTCCCCCACCCAGCACTGAAATTAGGGTCGGCTTTAACTGCGTGGCTAAAGTAGTTATAAGCTAAGTCGTACTGCTTATTAACAAGTGCAATAGCCCCTTTATTGTTATAAAACATGGCTGTGATAGTGTTTTTGCTAATAGGTGTTGTTTTAAAGCGAGCCTGGCGGCTATTAGGGTCAAAGTCTATTATTAAGCGTTTTTTGCCTTGGTAAATAAATACCGACTGGTTAGAAGGTTCAATGGCTGTATCAATACTTAAGTTAATGTGGCCTGTCAGTAAGTTAAATCCATTGTTAAGAGCCCAATATTCTGGGATATGAACTTTATTAAACCGCGCTTTTATACCTAAATAGTCAGCAAGGCTATACGCTAAAATAGAGAGCGATAAGCA
The DNA here is from genome assembly GCF_023161925.1 of Pseudoalteromonas sp. 2CM32C. Taxonomy (NCBI): domain Bacteria; kingdom Pseudomonadati; phylum Pseudomonadota; class Gammaproteobacteria; order Alteromonadales; family Pseudoalteromonadaceae; genus Pseudoalteromonas; species Pseudoalteromonas sp. 2CM32C. The sequence goes on from NZ_JALNTI010000003.1 coordinate 257,924, forward strand.
ATTTGCATTTAAGTTTTTAAAGGTTTGTGATGCGGTGAGGGTTGCCCCCGATTGATATGAAAGCGAATCATCACCATTTTTAAGTAAAAAGCTCAATATATTGTGTGCTAGCGTTTGGGTAGATTGCTTACTTTTTAAATGGCTTTTGAGCTGCTGCTTGAGGCTGTCGCTAAGAGTAAATATTTCTTCTGGTGATTCTAGAGTATGTGACTCAAACGAATTTATTTGGAGCAGTTTAACTGGTGGTGCGACAAGCGGTGTTGAACTGCATGCGCTCAGCGTAAACAGCCCTACAAATATGATCAAAAACTTAAATTGATTGGTTTGCATAACCACCTCCAAACTAATTGTAGTCGCAATTTTGTTTAGAGGAGGTGTTTAATACCAATTCGCGTTGATATCAACCCATTGGGATCATTGATTAAGCGAATTGGTATAGTTCAGAGGTTTTAACGGTGCTTTTCAAAGGTTGCCACTAAGGCATCTAATGTTTGAGCGCTGCTTGCTAGGTCACGAATAGCTTGCTCAGTATTCATCTGCTCACTCATGGCGTTGTCGCTAATTTCGCTAATTTGTTCAATGTTACGCCCTACATCGGCGACTACATTACTTTGCTGTTCGGTAGCCGTTGCAATTAGAGTTGCCATGTCATTTATTTGATTAGATGTTTCGCTAATCACATCAAGCAACTCAACGGAGTTTTGCATTGCCCCAACACTTTGCTGTGCTTTATCTTTTGACTGGCTAATATCTTTTACTACGTCATCTGATATTTGGGTCAGCTCTTCAATCATTGATTGAATTTCGTTGGTTGATTGTGAAGTGCGGTTTGCCAGCGCTCTTACCTCATCGGCAACAACAGCAAACCCTCTACCATGCTCACCAGCACGTGCAGACTCGATTGCCGCATTTAACGCCAATAGGTTTGTTTGTTCTGAAATACTGCGAATCGCATCAATAATACTGGCAATATCAACCGTCTTTTTAGAGAGTAGTGACACTTGCTCTGTTATGCCGTCAATGTCGCTTGCAAGCGCAGAGATAGTTGCTTGGCTTTGCATTACCTGATTGTGGCTTTGCATTGTGTTTTCGCGACTGCTATCGGTAAGCTTGGCGGCGTTAGCTGCGCTTTGAGCAATCTCTTGCACAGTTGCACCCATTTGGTTAATGGCTGCGGCTACAGAAATAGTTTGTTCTTTTTGGCTGTCTATAGCCTGAGAATTACGTTTAGCTTGTTCAAACACATGGTCAGAACTGCGCTTTATATCGTGGCTTTCTGTGGCAACTTGGCCAATGGCTACTTCAATTTTACTAATAAACTGGTTAAAGCCCGCGCTTAAGTTATTAAGCTCTGCTTGGCTTGATTCGGGTAACCTGTATGCTAAGTTTGCGTCGCCAGAGCCTAAACGAGAGAATAATTCGCCCATTTTAAATAACGGCGAAGACAACGAACGCGCTAATAAGTAACTAATTAGGCTAGCAATTAAGGCAATGATTAAAGTAAATGTAAATATTTGCCACTGAAGTGTGCTTACACTTGCAAATACTTCACTTTTTGGTACTTGAGCCACAATAAATAAGTCGGTGTTTTCTATTGGGGTTGCTGCTACAAGGGTGGCTTGGCCATCGAGGTCGATTTCTTTTAACCTAAATCCGTTTGAGCTTAATATTTCATTACTGATATTCGCTCCATACACCGAATCAACATTTGCTTTTGCTACTTTATTTGAATCTTTGTGCAATTGAATAAGGCCGCTTTTATCAGCAATAAATACAAACCCTGTTTGCTCAATTTTAAATTGTTGCAGTAGCTTTTGCATGTCAGTAATACTTTTTGCAAGTCCTGCTAAACCTTTACCATTTACTTGTTGGTGGTTAATGAACATTTTTACGTCGTTCACTGACTCTTGGTAAATACTGATAGAGTATGGTTTTCTTGATTCTTTGAAAGCAAAAAACCACCCATCGGCTTCATCGTTTTTTAGTACGCGTAAAAAGCCCTCTTGATTCCAGTATTGTGCGGTGTTTCGGTTAGCCCACGATGCAGTCGCTAAGTCGTATTGTTCTACCAAGCGGTTAAGCTCTTTTAAAAGCAATGCATCGTTATTATTGGTTTCTGCCCATTGTAAAATAAATTCGTTTGATGAGAGTTGCTCTGCGGCACCAATTAGCATGTTTATTTCACCACCAATGTGGTTACTAATTGTTTGCAGCTTACCTGGTAGCTCTGACTCAATCATGCGTTGTTCTATTATATCTTCAGAACTGTATAACGATGTAATGCCAATCAGTGCTGCAACAAAAATAGCGATGCCACTGCCAAGAGCTGTGATTTTTTGAGTAATGGAAAGGTTTTGTATCATTTTATAATAATTTTTTACAACGAAGTAGAATATGATGTTAGCACACAATTTATTTAGAGTTAAATAATGCGAATGAACAAAAAAATAGCCTCTTTTTAACTAAACTATAAGGCATAAAAAAGCCCACACGCAAAGCATGTGAGCTTGGTTTCTAACAAGCGAAACTTAAAGGATAACGTTAAACAATTTTTTTCATTGCTGACATGTAGTCACGTAATTTAGCGCCTACTATTTCAACCGGGTGCTCACGCAGCGCTGTATTAATTTCAATTAACGCTTTGTTATCTACTTGGTTACTTTGCTCACCTAAGCCTTTACCAATTACATCGGTGTCGATATTTTTCATAAAGTCAGCAAGTAATGGTAAGCAAGCATGGTTATATAAGTAACACCCATATTCAGCAGTGTCTGAAATAGTACGATTCATTTCAAATAACTTTTTACGTGCAATGGTATTAGCAATCAGTGGTGTTTCGTGAAGCGACTCGTAGTATGCAGACTCTTCAATAATGCCAGCCGCTGTCATAGTTTCGAATGCAAGTTCAACACCTGCTTTAACCATAGCGACCATCAAAATACCGTTGTCGAAGAATTCTTGTTCTGAAATTTCTACATCACCAGCGGGTGTTTTTTCAAAATTAGTTTCAGCTGTTTCTGCGCGCCATTTAAGAAGGTTAGCATCATCGTTTGCCCAATCTTCCATCATTACACGTGAAAATGTACCGTCGATGATGTCGTCTTGGTGCTTATTATAAAGTGGACGCATAATAACTTTTAGCTCTTCACTAAGTTCAAATGCTTTCACTTTTGCTGGGTTAGATAAACGGTCAAGCATGTTTGTTACGCCGCCGTATTTAAGAGCTTCTGTGATCACTTCCCAACCAAATTGAATTAGTTTAGATGCGTAACCTGCATCAATTCCTTTTTCAATCATTTTGTCAAAACATAAAATAGAACCCGTTTGTAACATGCCGCATAAAATAGTTTGCTCACCCATAAGGTCTGATTTAACTTCAGCAATGAATGACGATTTAAGCACACCTGCGCGGTCACCACCTGTGCCAGCAGCGTAGGCTTTAGCTTGTGCTAGGCCATGACCTTGTGGGTCGTTTTCTGGGTGAACGGCAATAAGTGTTGGTACACCAAAGCCACGTTTGTACTCTTCACGTACTTCAGAACCTGGGCATTTAGGTGCAACCATGATTACAGTGATATCTTCGCGAACCTGCATGCCTTCTTCAACAATATTAAAGCCATGTGAGTAAGCAAGTGTAGAACCTTGCTTCATTAACGGCATGATGGCGTTAACGACTGATGTGTGTTGTTTATCTGGCGTTAAATTAAGTACTACGTCAGCTGTTGGAATTAGCTCTTGGTAAGTACCTACAGTAAAGCCGTTTTCAGATGCGTTTAAAAATGATTGGCGGCGCTCAGCAATAGCTGAATCGCGTAACGTATAAGACACGTCTAAACCTGAATCGCGTAGGTTAAGGCCTTGGTTTAAACCTTGTGCGCCACAGCCTACAATAACTAGTTTTTTACCTTTAAGTGCGTTAACACCGTCTGTAAATTCGCTTGCGTCCATAAATTCACATTGCGCTAATTGCGCTAATTGTTCGCGTAAAGGTAAGGTATTAAAGTAATTCGCCATTGTTAGTGTCCTATAAATATGTTTGTTAGATGCGCTGTATTTTGCGCTTGTAAACACCATATTTAAAAATGTTACTTGCGTAAAATGATATATTTGAATTAAAGTATTTCAAAATATGAAATACTGGTGTTGCTATGGATCATAAGCATTTAAAATATTTTTTAGCGTTGGCTAAAACACTGCACTTTGCTAGAGCAAGTGAGCTTTGCCATGTGAGTGCGCCTACATTAAGTCGTAATATTAAACACCTAGAAGAAGAGGTGGGCGTTGCGCTATTTATGCGCGATAACCGCAGTGTAAAATTAACAAAAGAGGGAGAGTCTTTTATTGATTACGCCACTGCTACCCTTGCTAACTGGCAACGATTTAAAGCTAATGTGAAAGAGCCACAGCAACATATTTATGGAAAAGTCAGTATTTATTGCTCTGTTACCGCGTCTTATAGTTTTTTGCATCAAATTTTAGAGCAACTCAGAGCGCAGCATCAGTATATAGAAATAACCTTAAATACGGGCGACCCTGCACTAGCTATAAACCGTGTGCTCGATGGTCATGAATCAATGGCAATAGCAGCTAAACCTGGAAAATTACCCGCGCAAATTGCTTTTGTAGATATAGGCCATTCACCATTAGTGCTTATTGGTCCAAAAGTTCAATGTACGATTACTGAAAAATTAACATCAAACAATACAGAGCTTGATTGGTCTGAATTAGAGTTTATTGTGCCTGAACAAGGCTTTTCTAGGCAGCGCCTAGAAATGTGGTGGCGAAAAAACAATATTCACGGAAAAATTTATGCACAAGTGGCGGGGCATGAGGCAATGGTCTCTATGGTTAGCCTAGGATTTGGTGTAGCAATGGTTCCTAAAATAGTATTAGATAACAGCCCACTAAAAGATAAAGTACAGATACTCACACCAAAAATGCAAGCCCCTGAAGGCTTTGACATTGGCTTAGCAGTTTTAAGGAAAGAGCTCAACGACCCCGCTATTAGTGCTTTGTGGAATATTGCACAAACTTTAGACGCAAAAGCGATTTAGATTTTTTTACCGTTAAATAAGTTCATAAAATAGTATTATTATGGCTTGCGTAAAGGTTTACTATTACTTAACATTGAATGCTAATAATAAAAATGACGCTTGAGAGTTCTTTATGAATAATGCTGTATCACTTTCTCATTCCGCTCAGTATTTAAAAAAAGCAGTACCCATGATGGTGAAGTACCGTATGCCGGTAACACCTATTAATTATGCTATTTGGTATTGCTATTTTCAGGGTAATAAACCGTCTTTAAACATTGAATTAGATCAAGTTATTTCAGAGCACCAAACATGCACTCAAAGTAAAGCAAAAGAAATATTTGATAAGCATCTTAGTGATGAAGATTTAGCTCTTTTTCAGGAAATGTCGGATAAATTTCATAATACGGTTGAAAATATCCAGCAAGATATAAGTATCACACTTGGTCATTCTAAAAGTTTCAGTACTTCACTGATTGACTCGCAGAACGAAATAAACAGCCTGATAGATACCAACTCTTTTAACGATATTCTTGGTTGTGTTGAGCGTTTGACTGATGAGTCTATTGCAATGCAAGACTCTGCTCGCGAATTTCAAACAAAGCTATCGGTTGCATATAATGAAATTAAAGACTTAAAAGAAGCGCTTAATCTTTCTAAAGAAGCTGCCGACACAGACCCATTAACAGGTTTTTATAACAGAGGTAAATTTGACTCTGATATTAATGACTTTTGCCGTGAGTACTCAGAGCAAACGACAGAAAGCTCCCTTGCTGCACTGATTATGTTTGATATTGATCACTTTAAACGATTTAACGATGACTTTGGCCACCAAAAAGGCGATGAAGTTATTAAACTGGTGGCAAAAAAAGTAAAAGAAAATTTAACTGACAAAGCAAAAGTGTATCGCTATGGCGGAGAAGAGTTTTGTATTACTGCTTATTTTGACACCATAAATGATTTAGTTGCTTTTGCTGAGTGTATAAGGCAAGAAATTGCGAAATTAGCTATTCGTAAAAAACAAGATGTAAACAACAAACGTGCAATATCAGCCAGCTTTGGTTTAGCTATGCTACGACCGTTTACAAAAAGCTCAGTGCTGGTTGAGCGTGCCGATAGAGCACTTTATATTGCTAAGACACATGGACGCAACCGAGTAGAAATAGCCCCTGATATCTAATTTTTATAAGGGGTTTAAACTTTTACTTTGTGTATAAAAAGTGTGAATGATTGTAATCAGCTACAGATAGTTTTAGGTAACCTTGTTACTATCCGTAAATGAATAATTTTATGCTCTGATTTACGCTGATGCGGTTTAATTTCTCTCTATTTACCATTCTTTGTTTAAATTTTTTGCTCACTTGTTTTACATTAAGTGCCAAGCCAAATACGTATTCGGATCAAGAGTTCTCAGAGCAGCATGTTCAATCTCATCAGCTAATTTTTAGTATTAACGCAGGGGTCGGTGTGATCACTAATCCTTTGCGTGGTGGTGATAATGTTCCTTTAGTCGTTATTCCTCAAATAGCGTTTTATGCTGAAGATTGGTTTTTTGATAATGGCCGTTTAGGCTATTCTTTACTTCAAACTTCTAAACACCAGTTTAACGTTGTTAGCGAGCTTAATACTGAGTCTCGTTTTTTTATAGATTGGCATCCAAGTAATGTGCTTACGCTGCAAAGCAGCAGTGCAGATAGCCCTTTTTATTTGCAGGCTGCAGAGGCCTCATCAGTAAAAAATGTTAATTTAAATGACCTACATAAACGCCACCTAGCCTTAGACACAGGGGTTGCTTATCATTATGTGAGTGATCACCATGTGTTTTCTGTTCAACTACTGCATGATGTGACAAATGTTTATAACGGTGTTCGCGGTGCATTACAGTGGCAATACCATACCCAACTTGGGCCCGTAAATATTAAACCATCGTTTGGTTTAAATTATAAATCTGCGGAACTAAATACCTATTATTATGGCCTTAAAGACGGCGAAACTTTATTGGGCCATGTTGAGGTTGCCAGCAGTTGGCAACCTTATGCAAAAATTGATGGGCGATTACCCTTAAGAGATGAATATTCTGTTCGTTTCCATTTAGCTTATTATGACTACTCGGCTATTAATGATAGTCCGCTTTTAGAGCGTGACTATTCAATGACTGCATTTATAGGATTCGAACGCACTTTTTAATATGAAACATCTAATGGTCATTTTATTTTTAGCGCCACTACTTATCCCCCTCAGTAATGCGCAAGCTGCGTCGTTTACTGTGTCACCCAAAGTATGTGTCATTTCTCAGGTACAGGACTTTTGCGATCTTGATTTAAAGTTTGAATGGCAGGGCGATGTGGTGGGGGATGTTTGCATATATGAACAGAGTAAAAAGATACATTGCTGGCAACAGCAGCGCGCAGGAGAGTTTAATTATAAAGCGCGTGTTCAGGTCGAAACCATATACTCCTTAATCAATTCGGAATCTGGCGTGTTAATAGCTAAAGCACAGGTTGAAGTACAAAGTACTCATGTACAAAAAAGTAGGCGTCGGCTTCGTTCACCATGGAGCTTTTTTTAATTTAGGAGCAATCAATGCCAAAAATTCTACTTGTTGAAGATGATCTTGGTTTACAGCAACTCACAAAAGATTACCTTGAACATAATGGATTAGAAGTCGCAGTTTTAGAACGTGGTGATGAGGTGTTTGGTTATTTAGAAAATAATCACGCCGATTTAATGATCTTAGATGTTATGTTGCCGGGCAAAGATGGATTTAGCGTGTGTCGTCAAGTGCGTGATAAGTTTTCTTTACCAATTTTAATGTTAACCGCTAAAAGCGAAGATTTTGACCAAGTATTGGGTTTAGAACTTGGCGCAGATGATTATGTTATTAAACCAGCTGAGCCACGTGTGTTACTCGCAAGAGTCAATGCGCTATTACGCCGTGGTCAAACAGTGACAAAAACGAGTGAAGAATTACAGTTTGGTGATTTAATCATTGATAAGACCAGCCGTATAGTGCAATTATCTGACAAAGAGATAGTGTTAACGTCGCATGAGTTTGAGTTACTTTGGTTATTAGCCTCAAACGCTGGCCAAGTGCTTAGTAGAGAGCATGTACATCAACATATGATTGGTCGCCAATATGACGGGCTCGATCGCACCGTTGATGTTCGAGTGTCGCGTATCCGTAAAAAGCTGGGTGATAATAGCGACAAGCCATTTCGTATAAAAACAGTATGGGGTCAAGGCTACTTATTTGTTTCCGATGCGTGGGATCTTTAAATACAAGGTTAATAGGCATTAATGGGAAAGCTGTTTGCAAGTTTATATATTTATATTGTGGTTTCATTGTTTGTTGTTAGCGGTGTTATAGAGCAATTATGGCCATATGATGAATCGCAACAGCACGTTTTTCTTGATGACGAATTTGGGCAGTCGCTTTGGCTGCTTTCACAAACACCCAATGGATTAGCAAAATTAAAGGAGCACTACAAAAGCCTTGTTATTAGTCGTGCTGATTTAGCACTACCTCAAGAACAACTGGCTCAGTTAAATAGTCAGCACTATCTATATTTATATGACAAACAACAGCGAGTTGTTTGGTATATTACCCTCAATGACAATGAGCTTTTGCAGGTAGGGCCAATAGGATTAGATACCCCCGTAACGACCTCTGTATGGCCATACGTATTATTGCTCACTATTGTGGGGATTCCTGTAGGCTTATGGAGCTTTCTTCTTTGGCGTGACTTCTCTAAATTGCGTAATGCATGTAAAGCCGTTGAAGGTGCTCAAGACTTTCAACTCTCTGATACTTCCAAGTCGTTTTTTTTACCAATTACTGAAACACTCAGTTTAATGCAACAACGCATCAGTTTTTTATTAAACGCTCAACAAGAGCTGACTTCGTCGGTTTCTCATGAATTTAGAACCCCCTTAGCTCGCTTAAAGTTTGCAACAGTAATGCTAGATGAACGTTTATCAGATGAAAAAAGTGAAGTTTATATTGCTAATATGAACAGCGATATTAATGAGCTTGAAAGTTTAGTTTCTGAGATGCTTGATTACGCAAAACTAGACTCTCAACAACCTAGCCTACAACCATACCCAACTGATTTGGTTGAGTTAATAAAAGTTAGCGTTGAAAAGCTTAATTTTGATAAGAAAATTAGTTTGGATGAAGCATTACCAAGTAGCCTGATTTACCAATGTGATCCGCATTTTATGGCGCGCGCTTTTCAAAATTTAATTGGCAATGCAATTAAATACGCTAATAGCCAAGTTAAAATATCGCTTGTTACTCAGCATAACGAGGTACAGTTTGTAATTGAAGATGATGGCAGGGGCGTTGCTGAAATAGAGCGAGAAAACGTATTTAAGCCCTTTACGCGGCTTGATAAAAGTAGAGGCAAAAAAACAGGTGGATTTGGCCTTGGGTTAGCGATTGTTGCTAAAATTATTGCTTGGCATCAGGGAAGTTATCGTGTTGAACATTCGTCTTTAGGTGGAGCAAAATTCATTATTAGCTTACCCATAGAGCAAAACTAAAAAATAAAAAAAGCGCCAAAAGGCGCTTTTTTTGTGGTTAAAACCAAAATCAACAAGTAGCAATTAAATAGACCGCCAATTTATAAAATAGTTTCGTAAAATTTTATTTTTTTTCTAGCAATGGCATAAGCATTTGCTCTAAGCCATTTAGCTTAACCTCGTACATCATAGCTAACTGACTGCCTAGTTTTGAATCTGGAAAACCTTGCTGTTTAAACCAAACTAAGTAAGGTTCGGGAAGTAATAATAATGGACGACCTGAATATTTTCCAAATGGCATTTTAGTGTTTATGGCAATTTTTAATTGTTCTGGATCCATAGGTTTGCTTTTTGGTGTATCAATGGGGTTAGTGTAAGGTATTTTAGAGTAATAAAATAGGCTGTGACGGGCAAGAAACAGCCTATTGAGTGAGGGAGTAGGCCCTCTGATTTAAGAATTTTTGTTGGTGTAAAAAGCCCGACACAACTTTTGTTAGCTGGAGTCTAACTAGGTTGTATTTAACATGGGTTATATTTAACCAACGAAGACAGTTTACCTGTTTTTTGCAGACGTGGTGCATGCACTTGTAAAGGAATGTAAATACAATTGCTTTTTATTTATTTACTAATGAAAAAGAATTGTTTTTGTGCCTTTACACATATTAAATACTATTTTTCACCAAACAATTCTTGTTTTACATGTTCAGCAAAACCACTACCGGCTTCTAAGTAAAAGTTATACGTTGAGTGCACCCCCATACTTTCAAGCTCTTTTTGTTGATCTGGGTAGTTTGCAATTGCAGTAACTTGCCCTGTGTAACCTGACGCTTGAAGCTGCTCTAATGCAAAAATGTTCTGCATGTGTTTTGGCATTGCTAACATGACCATTTCAACGTGAGAGTGGTTTACACGTTGCCAAAAATCAGGGTCGGTAGCGTCTGCAATCAGTACTTTACGGCCTCTACTTATATGTTTATCGACAACTTCGGGTTTTATATCAATACCCGCTACTAAATTGGGGTGAGTCATATTGATAGTTTCATAAGCACCGGTGCCAATACGACCCATGCCAAAAATAACAATTTTTGTATCATTAAGGTTTACTGGTAATTCTTCGGCTAGGCGTGTTTTGCTTTCAAACTTTACTAACCAACTTTCTACTTTTACATATAATTCATTAGAGCGTTTGTTAAGGGGTGAGGCGATAACAAAGGTAATAGATACCGCAATAGCCATAACGGCTAACCATTCAGGGGTAATAATACCTGTTGAAGCTGCAACAGCGCATACAATCAAGCCAAATTCACTGTAGTTAGATAAGGTAAATGCGGTAAGTAGCGAGGTACGTGCACGTAATTTAAACGCATTCGTGAACACATAATAAAGAATAACTTTAACAGGGAGTACAAAAATAAGCACAATGGCAATGATAAGCGAATCAACTGTTAATTCAGCATTTAAACCAATGCTTAAGAAAAAACCGACAAGTAAAATATCTTTTAAGTTGAGTAAGGATTTTGATAGCTCGCCCGCTTTTTTATGTGGAGCAAACATCATGCCTATGATCAGCGCACCTAAATCACCTTTAAGGCCTGCAAATTCAAATGCGTTATAACCAGCAACAAGCGCAAAAAAGAAACCAAATAAAGGAAGTAGTTCACCATGCTTAGAACGGTTGAGCATAAAATACATAATAGGGCGTATTAAAGGCAAGGCAATAACAATAGCCAGCGCCCAAATGTTGGGTACTTTTCCTGTACTAATAGCTAAAAATATAACCGCAAAAATATCTTGCATTACAAGTATACCAATAGCGATTTTACCGTGTAGGCTGGCCATTTCACCGCGCTCTTCTAATACTTTTACCGCAAATACAGTGCTTGAAAAGCTAAGAGCAAAGCCGACCAACAAGGCACTTTGCCAACTTAAGTCAACAAAAAGGGGCAGGGCAAACACACCTAATAACAACATGAAACCGCTAAAAATAGCGCTACTAAATATAATATGAAGGGAGGCAGGTGCCCACACTTGGGGTTTTATTAAGCTTTTTACTTTAAGTTTTAAGCCAATACTGAACAGCAATAAAGTAACGCCCAATGCGGCGATTGTATCAAGTAATTCTGTGCTTTTATAACCAGCTAGATTAAGCGCAAAGCCCGCCAGCAAAAAGCCAATAAGAGGGGGGAGTTTTAATTGATAAATGGCAAAACCACACACAAATGCGGTAGCAAAGTAGATTAGTTCCATAATACTTAAAATTACATCATTTGGTACTGCAGTGTAGCTAAAAACAGCGATTAATGAAAATTAAATTACCACTTGAGCTTTGTTTATTTAGTCGCTTTTAACACCTTGCTTGGATGATAAATGCACAAATTATGCGTATTTAACCCTTAAAAGCATTTAAATCCTACTTTTAAACTGACAACGGCTTTTAATTATGGTTAAGATGAGGAAACGAAGACGTTTAAGTTAGGGCATATTTAAGAGCGGCTCAGCTTAAGGAGAATTATATGTTTAAAAAAATTTTAGCATCAGTTGGTATTGGTGCAGCAAAAGTTGACACTATTTTAGAGACTGAACATCTGCAACCAGGACAACTTTTTAACGCTAATATTGTCATTACAGCAGGTGACGTTAGCCAAGAAATTGCAGGCTTAGATTTATTACTAATGACCCGTGTTAAAGTGGCTGGTGATGAAGGTGATTATTTTACTAATCATGTAATTGATCAATGGCGAATTACCGATATAGGTAAGTTGGAACCCGGTGACGTAAAAAGCATACCTTTTGAAGCGCGTTTGCATTCAGAAACACCGATCACTGAAATTAACGCGGGTTACAACCAGTCCCATGTTTGGTTAGAAACTGGACTAGATATTGATTTAGCACTAGATCCAACAGACAAAGACCATCTTCATATTTACCCAAATGAAGCAGTGAAAACGTGTATGCAGGCAATGGATAAATTAGGTTTTAGTTTATCTAAAGCCGATGTTGAAAAAGGTTTTTTACGTGCCTCTACGTTTGCTTCTGTTTCAGGGTGTTACCAAGAACTTGAATATAAACCTAACAGCAGAAGTTTATTTGGAATTCAAGAAATCGAGTTGTCATTTGTACCAGAAGCCCACAAAACTCACGTTTTAATTGAGCTTGACCGTGCATTTAGAGGCGATGGGTATATTGATGTAACCATTGAGCATGACCATGTAAACTTGTCTCAGTTATGTGATCAGTTAGAGCGTTTATTCGCTTAATACTTTTTATACTGTATAGCGATGAATGTAATTTTATTTTCATTTCGTACTATAGCGATACTAAACCCAGCTTCTGCTGGGTTTTTGCTTAAGGATTACCATGCATTTTAACTGTGAACCATTTGATAAACTGACCCCTCATACCTTGTTTTTAATTATGAAAGGGCGCATAGACGTATTTGTTGTAGAGCAAAATTGCCCTTACCCTGAGCTGGATGATGTTGATAATTCTGAAACTACTCAGCATATTTATACGTTAGATAATATGCAGTTAATGAGCTACGCCCGTTGTTATGAAAAAAACGGACAGTACAGCGCAATTGGGCGTGTTTTAGTGAGTGAGCATCACAGAGGAAAGGGGATCGCTAGTAAATTGGTTGAACAGGCAATAGCGTGTTGTATAACGCATTGGCCTGAACGGGACATAGTTATCGGTGCGCAAACCTATTTACTGGACTTTTATGAGTCATTTGGTTTTAAGTGTACAGGGGATGCATATTTAGAGGACGGTATACCGCATCAAGATATGGTACTAAAAATTAACAACGGCTAGTTAAATTTATACTCATATAAAAGCCCACAAGTGTGGGCTTTTATATGAGTTGTTGTTAGCTTAATAACGAGTGGACAAACACTGCACCTATTGCGATAGGGCACACAAACTTAGTATACCAAGGCCATATTTTCCAAAATAGCGTAGTTTGTACCTCGGGATTGCCCTGTTGAATGGCTTGTAGTAATGAATTTCTGTACCAAATCCAGCCTACAAAAATACAGCACATTAAGCCAAGTAATGGTTGCGCAACCTTAGTGGTAAGTGTGATCACTAAACCAAATAATGCGCCTAGGTTACACACAATCGTAATGCTAACAACTGCTATCAAGGCGCCAATGACCCACGTTGCTTGAATGCGCTTCAAGGCAAAGCGTTCTACAGCATAGGAAACAGGTGCTTCAAGCATTGATATTGACGAAGTGAGCGCAGCTATACTCATTAGGGCAAAAAATGCAAAGCCAACAAATAAACCTACACTGCCCATACCTTCAAATAAAGCGGGTAATACCTGAAATACTAAAGTATCTTCTGAGAGTAATTTTCCGCTGGCAGAAAATATCTCAACACCTTGTGCTTGAGCTACATACATAGCAGGGATAATAAGTAAGCCAGCAACAAAGGCAATGAACACATCAATTAACGTAACGTATGCACCAAGAGACACGAGGTTTTCTTTTTTACTAATATACGAGCCGTATATAATCATAACGCTTGTGCCAAGCGATAATGAGAAAAACGCTTGACCTAAGGCGCTCACAATTAACTGAGTGTCAAAAATAGACGAAAAGTCAGGTAACAAGTAGGCTTTTAACCCTTCCATTGCACCTTCTTGAGTCAGTACATAAGCAATTAATAAAAATAAAATGCCCAATAAAGCGGGCATCAAGCGCTTTGACCATTTTTCGATACCGTTTTCAACACCACGACTAATGATAGCTATTGTTAAAACAATAAAAACAAGGGTAAAAATAACGTTGCGAGTAAGTGATTGCTCGCTTAGCCAAGTTGATGCTGCGTCGGCTCCGGCCAAGGCGGCGATAGGTTGGGCTGTTGCGCTGAGCATCCAACCTGCAACAATAGCATAAAAACTAAGTATAAAGCCGGCGCATAAAATACCCCCAAAGCCGACAATAAATGCAAAGTGTTTTTGCCAAGGTTTGTTGGATACTTTAGTTAAAGAAACGACGGCGTTAGCTTGTCCGTGTCGACCTATCATGAGTTCGGCCATTAGCGCAGGATAAGCTAAAAAGAAAGCCAGCACTAAATAGGCAACTAAAAATGCGGCACCACCATTACTGGCTGTTTGTGTGGGAAAGCCCCATATGTTGCCCAAACCTACGGCAGAACCGGCGGCGGCCATAATAAATCCAAAGCGAGAACTAAACTCGCCTCTAACTGCGCTCATATTATTATACTTCTCTGTTTTTTAACTGCGCTGACAATCTACTGGAAATGTAAAAAAATAAAAAGTGCTTATTTGCTGATCCCACATAATTTAGTTTTCCAGTGGTGTGATTAATGCGCTGTTTTTAGTAAATGTTAGGAGTAGATTAAAATTAATGGGTTGATTTTGTTTTAAAAATGTTAATTACACCGCGTAATTTATACTTTACGATTTATAATGCTGGGTAATACTTAGGGTAAAGCAGGCTCCGCCTAAGTGCTTACTTTTGCTGACAGAAATAGTACCGTTATGCCAGTCAGCGACCTTTTCAACAATAGCCAAGCCAAGGCCATAGCTTTTATCTGCGCGGTTTCTATGATCTTCCTCTCTAAAAAATGGGCTTAATACATTTTTAAAGTTTTCTTGGGCAATCCCTGGGCCATCGTCTTCAACGGTTATGATAAGTTGGCGTTCGTGAACCTTGGCGCTCAAGTAGATATATTGTTCGGCAAAATCGCAGGCATTGGTCAGCAGGTTTGTAATTGCACGTGCTAACCAATGAAGGTCGGCCACAATAATGTCAGTTGAGCTATTAAGATCAACACTTAGCATTTGTGATTCTAACTTAGGGGCAAGCTGAACTAAAATGTCTTCAAGGTAATGCTTTATATTTGTTGAAGAATACGTCAATTTGTTTGCGTTTTGTTCAAGTGTTGCAAACGCTAAATAACTTTTAAGCATGGATTCCATATGATCTAAATCGTTTTCCATACGCTCTAAATAGGTTTTTATTTTTTTTTCATCATGGGTATCTAAGGCGGCATCTAAGCCAAAGCGAAGACAGGCAATAGGGGTGCGTATATCGTGCGATAAACTTGATGCCATTAATTTATTTTCAGCGACAAGTTTTTCAATTTGGCTCGCCATACTGTTAAACGTTAACTCTACATCTCTTATATAAGTGAAATGCGAGGCGTTAATTCTGGCTTGTGTATTGCCTGATGCAAACTGTTTAGCAGCCTCATTGAGTACACTTAGTCGCTTAGCGAGTGGCGCAATAATGAATCCCATTAAAATGCATAAGCCAGCATAAAAAAGCAAAGTTAAAAATATATCATTTCGTTTATCGGTGTCTGCGCTTTTTTTAAGTCGCATAGAAATATGAAAGAGGTTTAGCGCTTGGTTGCTATACAGCATATAAAAACCTTGCTGATCTTCTAAAATCAATCCGCCAACAGCATGCATTTGAAGTAATAATGAAGGAGGTAAAGCAAGTGATTCATTAGGTTTATAATCGATTGATAGATCAAACTCTTCACCTAGCTGCTTAACATATGCGCCACGTTCAGAGGTGGGAATATTTGCCAGTTGTTTACTAAATCCCATCATCATTTTACTTTGCACACTAAATTCGTCTTGTGGGGTATGTGCTTGCTGGCTAAAGGCGTCTATAAGCCAACCTAAAACCACAATAGATACCAGTGCGCTGCCAAGTAGTGATATGTAAAACTTTTTCATTTAAGCATACAGCTGTAAGTTACCATGCAGTAGAGACGAGCAAGTAACCACGCCCCCAAATTGTCTTAATTTTTTCAGGGTTTTGTGGGTCGTCGCTAAACTTTTTTCTTAGTGCAGAAATAAGCACATCGACACTTCTATCAAGTCCGTCGTATTCACGTCCTTTAGTGGCTTTAAAAACCGCGTCACGTGATACAACTTGGCCCGCATTACTTGCCAAATAATGCAAAAGTAAATATTCAGCACTGGAAATATTAATGTCTTGGCCGTTAAATTTCACGTTTCTCGATTCGGTATTAATATTAAGCGAACCGACCGAAATTGTGCTTTCTACTTTTTCCAATTTATTGGGCTCACTGCTTTGACGAAGTGCTGCTTTTATACGAGCGAGCAAAGCGCGCGGGCGTACTGGTTTCATTATATAATCGCTCGCACCTACCTCTAAACCTATAACTTCATCCATTTCTTCATCACGTGCTGTAAGCATAATAATAGGCGCATTATAAAAGCTACGAAGTTCTCTACATACACTTATGCCATCTTGACCAGGTAACATAATATCAAGTAGGACAATGTTTGGGTTCAAGGTTTTTACCTGACTGACAACTTCATCACCTCGGTGACAAACATGGGTAGTGTAGCCTTGTTCAGTTAGGTATTCGGCTACCCACTGAGCCAATGATGCATCATCTTCTACTAATAAAATAGTGCCGTAATTATCCATAAATTATCCTTAATGCAGTGGCTAAAATAATCGCCAGCGACGCTTTTTTTGTCTGTTTTGATATACCCACTGAAGTTTTACTTCTGCAGTGCCAATTATTTTTGATGTATTACTATCAAATAGTTCAAATGCGATACTTTGCTTAGAATCAAACGCGTAATTTAATGTGCCTTGTTGCTGTTTGAGCCAACATTGCATAATGTATTTAGATGTTGCATCGCGTAGGCAATAATTACCAATAATGGGTTGGTGCCACGTAATAACAACGTCGGCATAACAATCGCGCCCTTCACGAAGAGCTACACACGTATCAGGAACCGCGGTTAAAGTATTTTGTGTATCGCTAGATTGCGCAAGCGCTGATACAGGAAAAATTATTAGCAAACAAAACCATCTAAAAAACATAACGTAGGCCTACCTTGGCTTTATGCTGATACCCTTGAGAAATAATTGGGCTGTCGTCGATTTCTGCTGAAAACCATGTGGAAAGAAAGCCAGCTAGAAAAACCCAATCTTGGCTTATTGGGTATTCAGCATGAAATTCAAATATTAGGCTGGTACTTGCATGTGCATCATAAAAAGGTCGGTTTTCGGCTACTTCTTCTTGGTCAATGCCAAAATAATAATTTGTAAAATCAGCTGAATAAGCACTTACGCCAACACCGGATCTAAATTCCCAGTTTCGCCACGGTAAAATTTGGCTAAAGAAGGTGTTAACAACCCAGCTGTTATGGGCGCCAGAAACATCATAAAGGTATTCAAATGAAATTTGAGAGTTTTCGAATCGGCGTGTAAGCCTTAGACCAACACCAAAATCATAGCGACGAGACTTTATGCCATCAAGCTCTGCAATTACACCACTGTTATAAAAGCCAAGGCCTTTCTCGTCAAAGCCTGCTTGGGTGTTCGTGCCCAGTATATCCAAGCCCCAATCATACTTATCAATGATACTGTAGCCGATAATAAGACCACCACTGAGTTGGTTATGGTCAAAGTCGAGATAAAATCGGTCGTATGATACAGCAAGGCTTAAATCGAGCTCTAAATCGGTGTCGTAGGCATTAGTGCCGACTAGGTAGGTATCTTCTACAAAATAACTTGCCCCTGCGCTCCAGTCCCATGCAAAGCCTTGAGTTGGCTCAAGGGTGTTGTCTGCATAATAACGATTACTTGCTTGGGCTGAGGTCGCTATAAGGCCCAAACTGAACAAGACAATACTAAAAAGAGTACGGTTAAGTAAGGTATATTTCATCCACGTTGAGCCTGATTATTTGTTGTTATAGTGCGTAGTATATTGTTAAGGTGTACCCTTAATCTGTAAAAAAATGTAGCAAATGTTACTTTTACTGAACTTTAATTTTATCTATTAATATACTGCTTAAGTAAAATTGCATCATAGGTGTTAGAGCACTGACTTCTGTGCGGCTACACGGACCACTTAACTTACTTAGGCTAGATAATTTAGACAGCATTTGATACTCAGGGATTTTCACCTCTTTACCCACTCTAGCTAAACGTGCTTCTTCTGTGTTTTGCTGGTGGATAAATGCAACAACCTCTAATTCGTTTGTAATTCTTTGTTCTTCACTTAAGCTGTAAATTAGCGGCTCTCGGTGAAAGCTGGCGCTGTCTATTGACGACGTTGCAAACCACACCACATCGCCAGACGCTTTGTGTGTTAAACGCATATTAACTTCTGCAAAAATAGATGCACATTGCTGCGTTGGGTATTGCTTTGCAATATTTTCAAACAAGACAAATTGCTTTTCAGGTGTGGCAATTGAATACTGTGTGTTTTCTTTAAATGTTAAGTCGAGCTTTTGAATAGTCAGCGTGTAATCACTGTTATTTTTACTCGTAACTTTAAGCTGTTTATCGTTAAGAGCTTGGCTTATTTGCGATAGTAGAGTGTCGGTTACACTTGCTTTATCGGTAATTATTTTTACAGTTTGATTTTGTAAAACTTTGTGTGCAGGCAATTGCACCGACTTCACTTTCGGTGAAGCATGCTCTGTTTGGTATTTAAGCTGATATGTTTGCGTTGTTAATGCTGGCTTTAACGGCATAGCCAAAGGTTCTGCTGGTTGTTTGGTAATGGCACAACCTGATGAAAATAAAACAAAAAGTAATACAACTAAAAAACGCATAAATACTTAACACCCACAAAAAGTACAATAATTTTTGTATTGTACGTTAGTCCAAAGAAAAGTTCATGATATTATGCATACAGAGGCAGTTAAAAAGATAAAGTATTAAAAAATGAAGCGCTTACCACTTTTAAAGTATTGCTTAACTGCAGTGTGTTTTGTGTATGCAACCGTTAGTTTTGCAGCGCAGCAAGACCCAAATTGGGATAGTTTTGTAAAAAAGTATGGCCGTTACGCAGAAAAAAAACTCACGAGTAAAGGCATTCCAGGAGCTGCACTTTCGATAGTTAATTTAGGCAATAGTGATTACATCCATGCGGTCGGACGAACAAAAGCCCGAAATGGTCAAAAGGTTAATGTTCACACTCGTTTTAGACTGGCGTCGGTGTCTAAAACATTTGCAGGCTCTCTGGCTGCAAAATTATCTAGTGATGGGCTCATAAAATTAGATAACTCCGTCAGTAATTACTTACCTGATTTTATAGGCACAGAATACGAAAAAAACTTAAAAGTTTATCACTTACTTAGCCATTCTAGCGGCTTGGTGCCAAACGCATATGACAATTTAATTGAGTCGCGAATGGATTATCCCGATATAGTACAAAAGTTAGTGACGGTTAAACCTATTTGCGAGCCTGGTAAATGCTACGGTTATCAAAACGTCATGTTTAGTTTAATTGATGATGTTATTTTAAAAAGTACAAATAAAGATTATTCACAATGGCTAAATGAAGGCATTTTTCAGCCACTTGATATGGTTGATGCTAGCTTGGGTTATGAAGCCATGGTGGTTGATAGTAATTACGCTTTACCGCACGTACGTGGGAAAAAACGTTGGTACACTGCAAAGCTTAAAAAAAATTACTACAAAGTTGGACCAGCAGCTGGTGTTAATGCCAGTGCAAGCGATATGGCTATCTGGTTAAAGGCGCAATTAGGTCACTACCCTGAAGTGTTGTCACTCGATGCTTTGTCTAAACAAACTCGGCCCTATACACGCACTAAAAAAGAAATGTACCGCAGGGTGTGGAAAAAACAGTTACACGAAGCTTATTACGGCTTAGGCTGGCGAGTATACAATTACGATAATGAAACCTTGTATTATCATAGTGGTTGGGTGCAAGGATACCGAAGTGATTTGGTGGTATTCCCCCATTTAAATATTGGCTTTAGCTTAGTGTTAAACGCCGAGACAGGGTTAATTAATGAGTTAACAACCGAGTTTATTAATCGTTTATTAACGTACAAACGTGAGCAGACAATATGAAAGTAAAATACGGTGTTTTTATCTTGTTATGTGCAGTTTTATTTAATAGCCAATATGTATTTTCGGCTCCAGAAAAAATATACCTTTTTCGCCATAGTGAAAAACTAGCAGGTAAAAACCCAGCGTTAACTCAGCAAGGCTATAAACGGGCAGAGCAGCTAGTCACATTATTTAAGCAATTCGATAAAGTGCATGTATTTAGTAGTAACTATAAACGTACTTTACAAACAGCAGGTCCACTTGCTGCGCATTTTGATTCTGAAATAAAGATTTACAATGCTGGAGATTTGGCTGATTTAAAAAAACAGATAGTGTCTTTGGATGGCGTAGTTGCAGTGATTGGTCATAGCAATACAACTCCAGAACTTGCAACGTTGCTTTCAAATGAAAAAATAGAACCAATGAGTGAAATGCAGTATTCACGCTATTTTTTGTTAAGCAAAAAAAAGCATCATGCAGAAATTAAATATTTACTCAAAGACTTAGAAATGAATTTTTCTTTTTAGAATTCAGGGCTAAATAAATGATAAAAAACCAGCTGATAGCTGGTTTTTTATTAAGCGCAATAAATTACTCAGGAAGTAAATTAGTTACGCGGCAGTTGAATTTTTTTCTCAGGGCTTTGGCGATAAAGCACAATAGTGTGGCCAATTGTTTGAAGCTTTGTCGCACCTGTTTCACGAACGATAGCTTCAAAAATAAGCGCTTTGGTTTCACGATCGTCAGTTGGTACTTTAACTTTGATTAATTCGTGAATTTCTAGTGCACTTTGAATTTCCATCACTACGCCTTCGGTTAAACCGTTAGAACCTAGTAAAACTACAGGCTTAAGGCTATGTGCCTCGCCTTTTAAAAACTGCTTTTGTTTATTTGATAATGTCATGTTTATACAAATTTTGCTGAATATGGCTTGAATTAAGGGTATTCTAACGCCATCTAGAGAATATTACTAATTAGTTGCGTGTAATTTATGACAAATAAAAAACAGTCAGCCAGTTCACAGCGATGGTTGAAAGAACATTTTGATGATAAATATGTTCAGGAAGCGCAAAAAAAAGGCTGGCGTTCAAGAGCGGTTTTTAAATTAGATGAAGTACAAAATAGAGACAAGTTACTTCGCCCTGGTATGACTGTGGTGGATTTAGGGGCTGCCCCGGGTAGTTGGTCACAGTATTTAGCCGAGAAGGTAGGTGACAAGGGGCAAGTTGTTGCTTGTGATATTTTACCTATGGACTCTTTAGCGGGTGTTGATTTTTTACAAGGTGACTTTCGTGAAGAAGCCGTGTTAGATGCTTTATTAAAACGCATTGATGGAAAAAATGTTGATGTGGTACTCTCTGACATGGCACCGAACATGAGTGGTAATAACTCAGTGGACCAAGCTGGAAGTATGTATTTAGTTGAGCTTGCGCTAGATATGTGTAATCAAGTTCTAAAGAAAAATGGTGCATTTATTGTTAAGGTTTTCCAAGGCGAAGGCTTTGATCAATACTTGCAGGAAGTACGTAATAGTTTTAAAGCAGTGAAAATACGCAAACCTGATGCCTCACGTGCCCGTTCTCGGGAAGTATATATAGTAGCGACTGGATACAAACTGTAGTACAGTTGCTTGGCGTTTAGTTGAATTTAAATTAATTGGATACAAGAGGTTAACCCCTTGAGCGATATGGCGAAAAATTTAATACTATGGCTGGTCATTGCAGTTGTGCTTATGTCAGTCTTTCAGAGCTTTAATGGTGGCGAGCAAATCGACCGTCAAACAAGTTACAGTCAGTTTGTAAAAGATGCCCGAAATGGCTCAATACAAGAAGTGGCAATCGAGAGCACCAGTGGAACAATCACAGGTACTAAAAATAATGGTGAGCGCTTTCAAACCATTATGCCAATCTACGACAAAGACATTTTAAATGACTTACTTAAAAGTGATGTAAACGTGAAAGGTGTAAAGCCTGAAGAACAATCATTTTTAGCAAGCATATTTATTTCTTGGTTCCCGATGATACTGCTTATTGGTGTATGGATTTTCTTCATGCGTCAAATGCAAGGCGGTGGCGGCAAAGGCGCTATGTCATTCGGCAAGAGCAAAGCACGTCTAATGAGCGAAGATCAAATCAAAACTACGTTCGCCGATGTTGCTGGTTGTGATGAAGCAAAAGAAGACGTTACCGAATTGGTGGACTTCCTGCGCGACCCGTCTAAATTCCAAAAATTAGGTGGTAGTATACCTAAGGGTGTACTTATGGTTGGACCGCCAGGTACAGGTAAAACGTTGCTTGCTAAGGCTGTTGCCGGCGAAGCAAAAGTACCCTTTTTCACAATTTCGGGTTCTGACTTTGTTGAAATGTTTGTTGGTGTAGGCGCATCGCGCGTGCGTGACATGTTTGAACAAGCCAAAAAAGCAGCGCCTTGTATTATCTTCATCGATGAAATTGATGCAGTAGGTCGTAAACGTGGCGCAGGTATGGGCGGCGGTAACGATGAGCGCGAACAAACATTAAACCAAATGCTGGTAGAAATGGATGGTTTTGGTGGTAACGAAGGCATAATCGTTATTGCTGCGACTAACCGCCCAGACGTATTAGACCCTGCATTACTTCGCCCTGGTCGTTTTGACCGTCAAGTAGAAGTTGGTTTACCTGATATACGCGGTCGTGAACAGATTATTAAAGTGCACATGCGTAAAGTACCATTAGGTGACAACGTTGATGCAGCTGTTATTGCTCGTGGTACACCCGGTTTTTCGGGTGCTGATTTAGCTAACTTAGTCAACGAAGCCGCACTTTACGCCGCACGTGGTAACAAACGTGTTGTAAATATGGCTGAGTTTGATGCTGCTAAAGACAAAATCATGATGGGCGCAGAGCGCAAGACCATGGTGATGAGCGAGCAAGAGAAAGAAATGACGGCATACCACGAAGCCGGCCATGCAATTGTTGGTCGCATGGTGCCAGAGCATGACCCTGTTTATAAGGTATCTATCATTCCACGTGGCCGTGCGCTAGGTGTGACTATGTATTTACCAGAACAAGATCGTGTTAGCCATTCTAAAGAGCTATTAGAATCAATGATTTCTAGCCTTTATGGTGGTCGAATCGCTGAAGCACTTATTTACGGTGCCGATAAAGTGACTACCGGTGCGAGTAACGATATTGAACGTGCAACAGACATAGCACGCAAAATGGTTACACATTGGGGTTTAAGCGAAAAATTAGGACCACTACTTTACGCCGAAGATCAAAACGAAATGTACATGGGTGGTGGCGGTAGTCGTGCATCTAACATGTCGGATGATACAGCTAAAGTAATTGATGCAGAGGTTCGTTTATTTTCAGATAGAAACTACGAGCGTGCCGAAAAAATATTGAAAGAGAATATTGATATTCTTCATTCAATGAAAGACGCGTTAATGAAATATGAAACGATTGACGCTAAGCAAATTGACGACTTAATGGCGCGCCAGCCAGTGCGAGAGCCACGCGATGCTCATGACCGTCATGAGCCTAAAGCACCACAAACAGATTCTGTAAAGGAATCTGTTAGTGATGAAAGTCAATCAACAACAGAATCATCTAAAAAAGATGAAACAAATGTTGATGACAAAGCTGAATAATCGTTAAAATACTCAAAAAGCCCCGTACTTCGGGGCTTTTTTGTATCGGTTTCAATTTCGCTCTAATTTTTAGTTAGATTTGTTTGAATTTTGAAAAGCAAACAAGGCTCATTATGAACAACATTATTAATTTACCAAATGGTCGAGAACTAAATTTAATTGAGCCTGTGATTATGGGTATATTAAATGTAACCCCAGATTCATTTTCAGATGGTGGTAAATTTATAGACCCCAGCATCGCTGTGCAGCGCGCATTACAGCTATTAACTGATGGCGCAAAAATAATAGATATTGGTGGTGAGTCTACTCGACCTGGTGCTCAGGCAGTTAGCCTTGATGATGAGCTTGAACGAGTGGTGCCAATAATAAAAGCAATACGTGCTCAGAGTGATTGTGTTATTTCTGTCGATACGAGTAAAGCTGAAGTGATGAGGCAGGCTATTTTAGCTGGTGCAGATATGGTAAATGATGTTTGCGCATTACAAGAGCCTGACGCACTGAATGTTGTTTCACAATTTGAAAATATCGCAATTTGCTTAATGCACATGCAGGGTCAGCCCCGAAGTATGCAAATATCTCCAGAATACAGTGATTTAATGGGCGATATTAATGAATTTTTTAAACGTCGCGTTAGTGCCTGTGAGGCGATGGGAATAAAAACTCAGCAGCTTATTCTTGACCCAGGCTTTGGATTTGGAAAAACATTAAGCCATAACTACGAAATTTTGACCAAGTTTAATGATTTTAATAAATTAGGCTTGCCATTATTAGCGGGGCTTTCTCGCAAGTCGATGATTGGTAACCTGTTAAACAGAGACACAAGCGAACGAATGGCCGGCAGTTTAGCTGGCGCACTTATTGCCGCACAAAATGGTGCAAAAATAATACGCGTTCACGACGTAAAAGAAACTGCAGATGTACTTGGTGTTTACCAAGCGTGTATAAAAGGAATAATAGAATGAAACAAAGAAAGTATTTTGGCACAGATGGCGTACGTGGTTTAGTGGGAACAGCGCCAATCAACCCTGAGTTTGCAATGAAGCTGGGTTGGGCTGCAGGACGTGTGCTATCAAAAGGTGGAACAAAAAAAGTTATTATTGGTAAAGACACACGTATTTCTGGTTACATGCTTGAAACAGCCCTTGAAGCAGGTTTAATAGCCGCCGGTATTGATGTTGTTCTGCTTGGACCAATGCCTACGCCGGCTGTTGCTTATTTAGCACAAACATTTAGGGCTGAAGCCGGTATTGTAATAAGCGCATCACATAATCCATATTACGACAACGGTATCAAATTTTTTAATGGTCAAGGTTTAAAACTTGATGATGCTGTAGAGCTTGAAATAGAGGCAATGCTTGATGAGCAAATGACCTGTGTGGCTTCAGATAAGTTAGGTAAAGCAACACGCTTGGCAAGCGCAGACGGACGTTATATTGAGTTTTGTAAGAGTCAATTTCCACAAGGGTTGTCTTTAGAGGGATTAAAAGTGGTTGTAGATTGCGCTAACGGCGCAACATATCATATTGCCCCATCAGTCATGCGAGAGCTCGGCGCCGACGTAATTACGCATGCATGTGAGCCAAATGGTGTAAATATAAACCATGAATGCGGTGCAACTCATGTAGACACGTTAAAACGCAAAGTACTTGAACATAAAGCCGATGTAGGTATAGCTTATGATGGTGACGGCGACCGTGTAATGATGGTTGACCATAATGGCCGTGTATTTGATGGTGACGACTTAGTTTATATAATTGCTTGTCAGGCAGCGAACGATCATATTTTAGGTGGCGGTGTTGTTGGTACTGTTATGTCAAATATGGGCCTTGAAAATGCACTTAAAGCAAAAGGCATTGAGTTTGCTAGAAGCAAAGTTGGCGATCGCTATGTAATGGAATTACTTCAGCAAAAAGGGTGGAAAATTGGTGGAGAGAGTTCAGGCCATGTACTCAATCTAGACTTAATTTCAACGGGTGATGGTATTATATCAAGCTTGCAAGTGCTGGCTGCTATGGTTGCACAAAATAGAACGCTTCAAGATTTAGGCGCCGGGTTTACAAAATACCCAATGAAAATGATTAACGTGCGTTATACACCGGGTACCGATCCTACAACGGCGCCAAAAGTCCTTGCGGCGGTCGAAGAAGTGGAACAAAACTTAGGTAATAAGGGCCGTGTTTTACTCCGTAAATCAGGCACTGAACCTGTCGTTCGTGTTATGGTTGAAGCAGAACAAGAAAAAATAGTATTAGACAGTGCACGTAAGATTGCAGAGATTGTCGAATCTATGAGCAAACAACCTGATTGATAACAATAACCTCTTGTAACTTTGGGCGAGAAAAGTTAATATCTCGCCCGCTTTCTAATGTGGAGTGGAAAATGGCAATACGTAAGGCAATGGTCGCTGGCAATTGGAAAATGAATGGCTCAATAGAGCTAGTCAAAGATATGTCGGATGCTATAAATAGTATTAAATCACCAGAAATAGATGTTATTTTATTTCCTCCATTCCCACTTGTTTCAGCAATGATTGCAAGCGGTGTCACAACAGGTGCTCAAACTGTATCTGAAAACACGCCTGGCGCTTTTACCGGTGAAGTTGATGCACAACTACTGAAAGACCTTGGCGTAAATTATGCGCTAGTTGGCCATTCAGAGCGTCGTAGTATTTACAACGAAAGCAGCGATGTTATTGCTGATAAATTTGCTAGAGCTCAATCAGCTGGTTTAGTACCCGTTCTTTGTGTTGGCGAGAGTGAAACAGAGCAAGAAAGTGGACAAACAGAATATGTAGTTGCTGCTCAAATAGATGCGGTAATTAAAAAATTAGGTGTAGCAGCGCTGAAAGATTCTGTGATAGCATACGAGCCCGTTTGGGCCATAGGCACAGGTAAGACTGCATCGCCAGAACAGGCACAAGCTGTTCACAAATTTATCCGTGACAAAATTGCGTCTTTAGACAGTGATTTAGCACAAGGGCTTACCATCTTATATGGTGGAAGCGTTAACGAAAAAAATAGCGAATTATTATTTGCACAACCAGATATTGATGGTGGCCTTATTGGGGGCGCCAGTCTAAAAGCAGCATCTTTTGTTGCTATCTGTAACAGTGCAAAAGGGACCGTATAAGATGTACGAAATTTTATTAGTAGTTTATTTAGTTGTAGCTTTAGCTTTAGTTGGTATGGTTTTAATCCAACAAGGTAAAGGTGCTGATATGGGGTCATCATTTGGTGCAGGCGCTTCTGGAACTGTGTTTGGTTCTTCAGGTGCTGGTAACTTTATGACAAAGACAACAACAAGCTTAGCTACAGTCTTTTTTGTGTTGAGTATTGTTCTAGGTAATTTAACAGCCGGTCAGATTAAACAGACTGATGAATGGGAAAACCTAGAAGCAGCACCTGCTATAGAAACAGTAGTGCCGGTTGAAGAAGATGTTCCAGTTACTTCTAATAAAGAAAGTAACTCAGACGTACCAAACTAATACAGTTTACTGTTCAGCTATTTGTTAACCTCAAACAGATAAAACAAGCGAACAAAAATTTAAAATGCGGATGTGGTGGAATTGGTAGACACGCTACCTTGAGGGGGTAGTGCTTTAGGGCGTGGGGGTTCAAGTCCCCCCATCCGCACCAAATTTAAAACCAGTAGCAATTATGTTACTGGTTTTTTTATACCTAAAATTTGCTTTGGTTGTTTTTTGCACTTAAAACGTTTGGTTATAACAATAATTTAGATTCTTTGGTGATATTTTTAACAGGAAACACATCGTGTACCCAATAAAGTCAATTTACTTGTGTTAATTTCAGTTTTTAGCTTAATTAATGATTAAAATGAAAAAAAAACTAGAAATTTTACAAATTTAACTCACACTTATCAGTATTGAGCCGATAATATATTTAGATAACTCAAAAAGGTAAATAGTATGGCTTCAGGCTTCTCTTTTCAAAACCTAAGCATAACTAAAAAAATACATGCAATAACATGTATTGCAGTTGTTGCTTTTATAATTATGGTATTAATTAATTTTCTTGCCATAGATGATAATAGAGCTTCTTTAGATGAAATGGGCAACTCTTCATATAAGGTTGTAAAGTTAACATCAGCGAACGTAGGGCTTTTAGAAAAACTAGATGAGCTTTACACCCAAGCAGTTACATTTGGCGAACAAGACTTAATAACTAAAGCTGATGATACTTACAAAACAATTGAATCAAACATAAATTTAATCAAGCAAATGAGTAATGGCTACATTAGCAATGATGTAGTGAAAGAATTAGCCGACTACGAGAAGATATCAGCTACAATTGCTAATGGTATGGTAAATGGCACGGCCGATTTTAGTAAAATTCAGCAACAAGCCCAGTTAAAAACAAGTCTTTATGGTTCTGTTTTAGAGAGCTTTAAGGCAGCCCAACAAAAGGCAGATAACCGTTTTTTTGAATTAGTTGAAAGCACTAATACGCGCTCAGATAATGCCCTTACTTTAATGCTTGTTGTATCTATTGTATCTTTATTATTGCTTTTATTTATGGCGATTTGGATTGCGAAAAACATTGGCTCATCAGCAAGCGATGCTGCAAATAATTTAAGCTTGTTAGCAAATGGAAAAGGCTCTTTAAGTACTCAATTAACCGTGAATTCTAAAGATGAAATTGGCCAAGTTTCTATTAACTTTAATGCTTTTATTGCGCTGTTAAAAGAAACGGTACTTGAAGTAATTGCTGTATGTGAGCCATTGATGGAAAACTCTACCCGTTTAGTACAGGGTATGGAGCAGGCTGAACGCGCAACAACAAAACAAACAACAGATGCTGAAATTGTTAAGCAATCAATGGAAGAGATGAAGCAAAGTGTTGGTGATATTTCTCAATCTGCAGCAAATGCATCACATGCGGCTGAAACAGCAGAAAAAGAAGTAGAGCAAAGCCGTACCCAGGTACAAATGTCTGTCAATGCATCTCGTACGCTAAGTGATGAAATTAACCAAGCAGCAACAACAATTAATAAACTTGCGGACGATACAAAAAACGTATCACAAATATTGAATGTAATTACTTCAATTGCCGATCAAACCAACTTACTTGCGCTTAATGCGGCTATTGAGGCTGCGCGTGCTGGTGAACATGGCCGTGGGTTTGCGGTAGTAGCTGATGAAGTACGAGAACTTGCTTCACGAACCGCCCATTCAACGAATGAAATACGCGAATTGTTAGGTGCTTTGACGACCGCTGCAAATGATTCGGTTACTGCGATGACTTCAGCTCGAGATATGGCAACAGATAATGCAACAGCGGCTGAAAAAACAGGAATATCAATTGAGAAGATTGCTGAGCAAATGCTAGAAATAAATGGCATGAACTCACAAATAGCAGCAGCAACAGAAGAGCAAACATCGGTTGCAGCCATGGTTGTAGAAAATGTATCTAATATGCATGTTTCTTTTGAAGATACCATGGACTCATTACTGGCTGTAAGAGATGTAGCTAAAAACCTACATTACTTATCAGATAACTTATTAGACGCTACAGCCAAATTCAGAATTGAATAATTAACCTGAACAGCTAAAGCCTCCTTTTGGAGGCTTTGTTGTTTTGAAGGCTAGCTAGGTATGTCTCACCAGCCTGCAACAATAGAACAACTTAGAACGCAAGATTGGACACGAGATTAACTTGTTAAGCCAACAGACATAACTTTTTACAGGTACAAAAAAACCACCATTTGGTGGTTTTTTAATTTACGGGCTAACGGCTAAAAGGTCGCAACCACTTTTACATTGTCACTAACTTTTGCACTATCTACATAACCGATAGCATCAGCATTAGCTGCTACAAAATCTATTACAGCTTGATCTGAGCCTAATTTCTCTGGAGGTGTCCCTTTACCTGTAAATACAAGTTTAGACCAGTAAGCATTAAGCTGGCTGCCAGATTTACCTACAACTTTATCGTTAAACTCATCTGCAGCAGCGGTACCATCTTGGTTTACTGGGTTTACTTTAGTACCATCACCAAATGACTTGGCTTTACCAAGGTATATCTTTTTAATTGTATCTGCATCTAAAGCATTTGCGTTACCAGCGTTAACTATTACTGCAACTTCTGCAAAAGCATTAATTGAGCACAATGAAAGTGCACTAGCTAAAATTAATTTTTTCATTATCTGCTCCAATTAAAATACAAGATCAACGCCAACAGCAACAACATCAGTTTCTGTATCGGTTACATCGTCTTCAAAGCGGCTAAAGTCAATTTTAAATGCTGCAGAAGGGTGGAAGTCATAACGCGCGCCGATAGTGTATACATTGCTTTGCGCTTGAACACCTGTCAATGCACCGTTTATAGCAGCATTCAGACTTGGCACTGTTGCAATTGGATCGAAGCGAGATGCATCATGTTTATCGTCATTATCTTCATACGTAAAATGAACTATAACGTCATCCAAGCGATAACCTACAGATGCATAGTATTGTGTTTGCTCAGTTAAAATGCTGTTTTCTACTTCAAACTGTGTATATTCAGCGTCGAATAAGAAATTATCGTAATCAATTGAGAAGCCAAAGCCTAGGAAGTAACTGTCATCTTCGTCAATTGCAATATCGTCAGCTAACGTGTTTAAGCTGTTTGCACGAAGTGCTGCTTCTAAGCCATTTAACGCAGCGCCGCTAGGGTCTGTTCCGTCAAGTGCAAATGATGTTTCTGCAACCAAGTATGCAGCACGTACACTGAACCAGTCATATGCAAGTGTCCAGTTAATGCCAGCAAAATCGTTAAGTTCGCCTTGAGTTTTTTCAGTAATTGCATCTAATTCGCCGTCATAGCTTCCGTACATTAGCTGCACCGTTGAATCCCAATCGCCAAGCTGTGTATTGTGCAATAAGCTTAAACCTTCATATGTAGAAAAAGGAATACCATAAACTGACTGAGGTGGGCGTACCCAACGATAAGCGTAACCAACATCCAAAAAGTCTGAATAGCGGAAAAATGGAGCTCGCATTTTACCCGCGCTAATTTGTAACTCGTCGCTTAGTTCATAAGTTACGTAAGCCCATTCAAATTCTGCGTCGAAATCATTTTCACCACGAGCAACAATTTGAGCTGTGGCCGTTAGTTTCTCCATTAGGTCAGCTGATAGCTGTAATGCAAAGACACTTTCGTTTTTAAATGAAATGTCATCATCATATCCATATAAGGTGCTGTCACTATCAAGGCTCTTTCCACCGACAATTGATGCAAAGCCATTAATTCGAACTTCGGCGCTAGCATAGTTTGTTGCTAAAGCCGCACATAATGCTACTGCTACAGATAGCTTTTTCATATGTATTTCCTATTAGTTAATTAGATGTTGATTCAAGCGTATTATAGAAGTGAAATAGAGCTATATCTAATCAATTTAGCAAGTTAGTAATAAAAATTAATAAACTTAATACTTTGTTATTGTTTTTTGCGGTATATACCTGAAATTTTTAATGTAGGTTAATGATTTTAAGTAAAATATCAAAATAAGTTGCAACCAATTTAATTTCATAACATATATTTACAGCGTGAGGTTTTATGCCGTAATTGCATAAGAGGCAAGTATAGCTGCAACGTGTTAGCTTTTCCTCCATTAGGTACGTTTTTACTTTTATCAAAAAATAAATACATAAATTCACAATTGTGTAATATAATGCCCTTCCAGAGGAAAGATGCTACCACGCATCTTTTTTTATGCCCAAAACTTACTGGTTGCACCAGTAAATGCATAATAAATAATTTACGGTATCCTTTGGAGAATATTTTGAAACTACGCAAACTCTCACAGTTAAGCCTAGCAATAGTTGCTGCCCTGACTACCTCAGTAAACGCTGAAGAAACCAAAACAACAGCAAAGCAAGATGCGTTTGAAAAAATTGAAGTTACAGCTCGTAAACGTACAGAGAGCTTGTTTGAATCTCCAACCGCTATCACATCAATTGGTGCTAACTTAATTGATAAAGCCAATATGAGTAACCTTGAAGATATTGGTAAATACGTCCCTAATCTAAATATCACACGTTACGGTGTAGGCAATGCAGCCCATGCTTCTGTATTTATCCGTGGTATTGGCTTACAAGATCACATTATTACTACTGACCCAGGTGTGGGTGTATACCTTGATGGGGTTTACTTAGGTCGTCAAATGGGGTCTAACTTATCATTACCAAATGTTGAGCGTGTTGAAGTACTGCGCGGCCCACAGGGTACCTTATATGGCCGTAACACGTTAGGTGGCGCAGTAAACGTTATTACAAAACAGCCGGGCGATGAAGGTATTTTAACAACGTCTGCAAAGTTAGGTAGCCGTGGCCGTATTGCAGGCGATGTGTACTTTAATAACTCATTAAATGATGAGTTAAGTATGTCAGCAAGTGCGTCATACAAAACGCGTGACGGCGTTGGCGAAGCAGTAAATCTAGCGAACCCTGAAAAAGAAATTGGTGAAGAAGAAGAGTTTAGCGGCCGCGTAGCCCTTAAATGGCAGGCTAATAGCGATTTAGCGTTTACTTTTTCACTTGATGGTGTTGATAACGAGTCGGGTCAATCTCCTTACACTATTGAGTTAACTGAGCCGCTTGATGCAAATGATGTATTTAATGGTGACTTTCCTTTATTAACACAGGACATGATCCCATCAGACCCTGATGATCTAGGCACTACCGTTGCTGGTATTGAATCTACGTCTTACTCAGGGTGGGGTACGTCATTTACTGCTGATTGGGCAATCGATGATACGTACACAGCTAAATTTATTTCAAGTTACCGTACTTCTGAATATGAAGGTGGTCTTGATGATGATGCATCACCACTTAACTTATCTGAGTTCCCTGAAGAGGGTGGTGCAGACCAGTACTCGTTTGAAATCCAACTAAATGCGACTTACGACAATATGGACTTTGTATCAGGCCTTTACTTCTTTAATGAAGATGGCTTTACACGTTCTGGTCCATTTGTTTTTAGCCCATTCAACACACCTAATGGTTTATTAAATGATGGTGTTACACCTTCATTTGGTGGCTATGGTGACTTTGAAATAAACCAAGAAACAAATTCATACGCTGTATACTTTAATACAAGTTACGATTTAACAGATGATTTAAGTATTGGTGGTGGTCTTCGATACTCAAAAGATGAGAAAGATGCCGATGCGATTTTTCCTACATTTGCTGAACGTAAATACGTAAGTGCAGAGTTTGATGCTGTGACGTGGGATATTAATGCATCTTACCAAATCAGTAACAACATGAACGTTTATGGTCAAATTCAAAAAGGTTATCAAACTGGTGGCTTCCCACCACGTCCATTTGGTGGACCTGATCAGTTTGTATCGTTCGACGAAACTAAAGCCGTAAACTACGAAATGGGTTTAAAAGGCCAAGTACACGAAAACGTATCTATGATGCTAGCGGTATTTGTTACTGATTACACTGATTTAGCACTTCCGTTTTCAGACCCAACAGCGGGCGGTGGTTTTGTAACTATTGTTGAAAATGCGGGCCAATCAAAAGCGCAAGGTATAGAACTTGAAACCACCGTTGCAATTACTGACGACTTTACAATAAGAAGTGCGGTAGGTTACTTAGATTCAGAGATCACTGAGGTTGATGCGGGTGTTCAAGGTATTGGTAAAGGTGATTCACCGGCATTAACACCTCGTTGGACTGTAATGGTTGCCCCATCATACTTTATGGATTTAGACAGTGGTGCAACGGTTGCACTAAATGCTAATTATTCATACCGTAGTGAAATGCAAGGTCAGTCAGTTTATAGCCAGAGTGAAACGATTGATTCGCGTGAGCTAGTTGGCTTTAATATTTCTTACACTAACGCATATGGCGATATGGAAGTAACACTTTATGGCGAAAACGTACTGAATGAAGTATACGATGTAGGTCGTTTACAGCAATCAGGGTTTGTTGGAGTTATGAGAAGTAATGACCGCAGCGAATTTGGTTTAAAATTCAAAAAAGATTTTGAGTTATAAACTGAAGTTTGCGTAAAAATACAATGTAATTTAAACATTATATTTTATTTTGCTAAAAAGGCCGGATCAGTTTTTGATTCGGCCTTTTTAGTTTGTGCAAAGGTCTGGTTGTTCGATACAATAGCGCCCTAAATTGCCAAATGGACTCTGTGATGAAAATTCTTGCCGATCAAAACATGCCTTTAGTTGAGCAGTACTTTTCAGATTTTGGTGAGGTTGAGCGGTTTGATGGGCGTAACTTAAAACCTGACCAACTGATAGACGTAGAAGTATTACTCACGCGATCTGTTACCAATGTTACTAGTGAGCTATTAGCAAAAGCGAATAAATTAAGCTTTGTTGGTACTGCGACTATTGGTATCGATCATATTGATACAGATCTTTTACAAGACAAAAACATCGCTTTTACAAGTGCTCCAGGGTGTAATGCTGTTGCTGTTGCAGAGTACGTTATTAGTAGTTTATTTGCATTAAGCCAAGAAAATGCCCGCCCATTAACAGGCCAAACTATTGGCATAGTAGGGGTCGGGAGTATTGGCAGTTGTTTGGCTAAAAAGTTAAAAGCATTAAATGTAAAGCTGCTTTTGTGCGATCCATTAAAACATGCACAAGGGTTATTGAATGAGCATGTAGAGTTAGATGAACTACTTGCACAATCAGATATTGTAACTTTCCATGTGCCACTTGTTAAAAAAGGGCCACATAAAACACTTCACATGATGGATAAAGTAAGGCTTAACGCCTTAAAATCGGGTACTACGATAATTAATGCCAGCCGAGGGGATGTTATTGACAATAGTGCTTTACTAGATTTAATGGAAGCAGGGGCTGATTTAGATTTAGTGCTTGATGTGTGGGAAAATGAACCTAATATTTTAACAGACTTACTTGCACATGTACGCTATGCCAGTGTGCATATTGCAGGCCATACACTTGAAGGCAAGGCCAGAGGCACACAAATGCTTTACCAAAAGCTGTGTGAGCTTAAAGGCGTTGAGGCTTCAAAATCTTTAACCGATTTTTTGCCCGTACCAGCTATAACGCAAGTGGAAATTGCTGAGAGTTTTACAGAGCAAGACATCGCACGTTTAGTGCACACAATTTACGATGTAAGAAGGGATGATGGGATTTTACTTCGTCATCTAGAGTCGGATGGTTTTGATAGTTTACGTAAAAACTATCCTGTAAGAAGAGAATTTAGCACCTTAACCGTTAAAGGTGATGGCTCGCAGTTAGCTGCCTTAGGTCAACTTGGTTTTAAACTAACCAACTAATTATTAATTTAACGGTGTTTTAATATCGTTTAAAGAGGAAAAAATATGTCGCAAAAATATAACGTTGCCGTACTTGGTGCTACTGGTTTAGTAGGACGTCAAATTATCGAAACTTTAGCAGATCGTAAATTTCCGGTTGATCAGCTATTTTTGCTTGCGAGCAGCCGCAGTGCAGGTGAAGACATTAAGTTTCGTGGTGAGACAATTGAAGTACAAGACGTTGAGGGCTTTGATTTTAGCCAAGCGCATATTGGATTGTTTTCTGCCGGTGGGAGCGTCTCAGAAAAATATGCCCCAATTGCAGCCGATGCAGGTTGTATAGTTATTGATAATACCTCGCATTTTAGAAATGATTTTGAAATACCCCTTGTCGTACCTGAAGTAAACGCCTCAAGTCTTGCCGACTTTAGAAATCGTAATATTATTGCAAACCCAAATTGTTCGACTATTCAAATGATGTTGGCACTAAAGCCAATTTACGACGCGTATGGTATTGATAGAATAAATGTATCAACTTACCAAGCGGTATCAGGGGCTGGGAAAGAAGCTGTTGATGAGTTAGCAAAGCAAACAGCTAACTTGATGAATGCACGTCCAATGGATAATGAGATATTTCCTAAGCAAATAGCCTTTAATGTTATTCCGCAAATAGATAGCTTTGAAGATAACGGCTATACCCGCGAAGAAATGAAAATGGTAAACGAAACGCACAAAATATTAGGTGATACAACAATCGCAATAAACCCAACGTGTGTGCGTGTTCCTGTGTTTTTTGGTCATTCTGAATCTATTAATATTGAAACACGTATGCAATACGACTTCGAACACGTTAAACAGCTGTTAAATGATGCACCAGGCGTTGAGCTAATTGACGATGAAGGTGATTATCCAACAGCGGTTTCCGATGCTAGTGGCAACGATACTGTATATGTTGGCCGTTTGCGCGCTGATATTTCACACCCTCATGGCTTAAATATGTGGGTTGTTAGTGATAATACCCGCAAGGGTGCTGCAACCAATAGCGTTCAAATAGCTGAAGAGTTAATAGAAAATTATATGTAACATTTTTAAATGTTAAGCACTCTTTAAAAGCGGTAAGCACTATGTGTTTGCCGCTTTTTGTTTAAATAGAGTGCCACTTTTTTGCCGTTTTTTATAATATTTAATAAAGTTACTGATAATACTCAATAAATTAATATTAAAAATGTGTTGTTAAGGCATTTCTTTTCAATGTGTTGCAATGGATATTGTGCCCTAAGTGGTTTATAGTTTGTAATTGGAATAGAGCTTGCAACAAAAATAGATTGTAATAACAAATGTGAGTCAGTCATTAGACTGATAAGGCAAGAGTAATCAATGTTTACGCACCTATTTAAGAGTGCTTTGTAACATTTAGACATTAAAGGATCAGCATGCGCGGTTTGGCTATACTTATAATATTAGCGTCTGCACTGGTAGTAACGCCTGTATATACACAAGATAGTACCCAATTAAAGGGGCCTAAAG
This sequence comes from Pseudoalteromonas sp. 2CM32C, assembly GCF_023161925.1. Taxonomy (NCBI): domain Bacteria; kingdom Pseudomonadati; phylum Pseudomonadota; class Gammaproteobacteria; order Alteromonadales; family Pseudoalteromonadaceae; genus Pseudoalteromonas; species Pseudoalteromonas sp. 2CM32C. Next base: position 294,723 of record NZ_JALNTI010000003.1, read on the forward strand.
GCGTTGACTATGGTGCTCAAGGGCGGTCTATTGGTCCGATTAAACCCACCGATACACTTTGGCGCATAGCCGTAAAAGTGCGCCCAGATAACTCTGTAAGTATTTATCAAGTTATGCAGGCCTTGTATAACAAAAACCCCGACTCATTTTTAGATCAAAACCTCAATCATATGCGAAGTGGGGCCTATTTAAAAATACCCACTTTATCTGAAATTAGACGTGTGAATACTCAACTAGCTAGGCAGCGTTCTGAGCAAGATGACGAGTTATGGGAAAAGAAAAAAAACGGAACACTTACACAAACTGAAATAACATCAGCTCAAACACAAGTTACACAAGCGCGTAAAGTTGATGTAGACGACGCCAAAAAAGAGTTACAAAAAGAAATAAAAGAAATCAAAACCGACCAAACTAATAAATTAGTTGAGTTACAGCAACAGTTTAAAAGTTCAGTAACAAATGTTGAAGAGATTTTAGTTGAGAATAATAACCTTAAAAAACAGCTGACTGGAATTTCTAAAGAGCTCGAAAATGTTCGCCAACAATTAGGGCAAGATAGTGAAATACAGCTGCAGCTAAAGGAATTAATACTTAAACAAAACGAAATAATTGCCCAGCAAAAAGCTAAAGAGGTTGAACCTCAAAGCAGTTTTGACTTACTAGCCTTGTTGTCAAACCCTATTGTGCTTGGGCTGTTAATGTTCATTCCCGGATTATTGATTATCTTTGCAATTGTTATGTTTCTTCGCAAAAGAAAAGGCAATCAAGAAGAGTCTCAAGCAGATGATGAATTTTTACCGCAAACTCCAACTTATTCTAATGAGGATGACTTAGCAACTGATCCACTTGATGACCCAATCATTCCAGATCCATTGGATGACTTGAGCGTTCAATTAGATGATCACCTCGAAGGTGACATGCTTCCAGATGATGATTTATTAGAAGATGACTCAGACGAACTTGATGATTCAGATAACTTACTTGATCAAGACGAGTTAGAAGGCCTTCTTAGCGACGATATTGTTTTTGATGATGAAAGTGACGAAGACGATGAAGTCGATATTTTCACGCAACAAGGATTTGACGACAGCGCTGATGATAGCTTGGACGATATTGATTTAGATTTAGACCAAGAACCGTCTGGCACTGATGATATTTTAAGTAATGATGACTTAGATAGCCTATTTGACGAAGATGACAGCTTACCTGAGTTTGATTCACCAGCAGAAAAAGAGCCACAAAGTGATAGTTTAGAATCTAACGATGAAATGGCAGCATTGAGCGAAGAGCTTGCGAACGATGATTTTGATATAGATGATTTACTTGATCAAACGAGTGCCGAACCAGTAGACACGTCTGATAAAACTTCTGAAGAAAGTGACGATTTTGACTTAGACGATATCGACAGCTTAATTGATGAAGCAAATGATGATTCAGCTAATGAAACGCAAACAGAGTCGTTAGTTGAAGAAAGTGATGACTTTGATTTGGACGATATCGACAGCTTAATTGATGAAGCAAATGAAGATTCCGTAAATGAAGCGAAAACTGATGAGTTAGTTGAAGAAAGTGATGACTTTGATTTGGACGATATCGACAGCTTAATTGATGAAGCAAATGAAGATTCCGTAAATGAAGCGCAAACTGATGAGTTAGTTGAAGAAAGCGATGACTTTGATTTGGACGATATCGACAGTTTAATCGATGAAGCAAATGAAGATTCCGTAAATGAAGCGCAAACTGATGAGTTAGTTGAAGAAAGCGATGACTTTGATTTGGACGATATCGACAGCTTAATTGATGAAGCAGATGGAGATTCTGTAAGTGAAGCGCAAACAGAGTCGTTAGTTGAAGAAAGCGATGACTTTGATTTGGACGATATCGACAGCTTAATTGATGAAGCAGATGAAAATTCAGCTAATGAAACGCAAACTGATGAGTTAGTTGAAGAAAGCGACGACTTTGATTTGGACGATATCGACAGCTTAATTGATGAAGCAGATGGAGATTCCGTAAGTGAAGCGCAAACTGATGAGTTAGTTGAAGAAAGCGATGACTTTGATTTGGACGATATCGACAGCTTAATTGATGAAGCAGATGAAAATTCAGCTA
>NZ_JALNTI010000003.1:296934-466507 GCF_023161925.1 Pseudoalteromonas sp. 2CM32C
AAACTGATGAGTTAGTTGAAGAAAGCGATGACTTTGATTTGGACGATATCGACAGCTTAATTGATGAAGCAGATGAAGGTTCAGTTAATGAAACGCTTACAGAGTCGTTAGTTGAAGAAAGCGATGACTTTGATTTGGATGACATCGACAGCTTAATTGATGAAGCAGATGACGATTCAGCTAATGAAACGCTAACAGAGTCGTTAGTCGAAGAAAACGATGACATTGATACTGCTTTGGCCGGTTCTGTCGATGATTTAGCTGATGCACAAGAAGAGTTAAATGTTGATGATGTCGAATCTTTAGCTTCAGCTTTGATTGATGAATCTGAATCGGAGAATGAGTCTGAAGATGAGCCAGAGCTTGTAGAGGAGCCCGAGCTTAAAGAAGAGCCAGAGCTTGAAGAAGAGCCAGAGCTTGCAGAAGAGCCTGAGCTTGAAGAGGAGCCTGAGCTTGAAGAAGAGCCAGAGCTTAAAGAAGAATCAGAGCTTGAAGAAGAGCCAGAGCTTGAAGATGAGCCAGAGCTTGTAGAAGAGCCTGAGCTTGAAGAAGAGCCAGAGCTTGAAGAAGAGCCAGAGCTTGCAGAGATGCCAGAGCTTGCAGAAGAGCCAGAGATTGAAGAAGAGCCAGAGCTTGTAGAAGAGCCAGAGCTTTTAGAGGAGCCAGAGCTTTTAGAGGAGCCAGAGCTTGAAGAAGAGCTAGAGCCTAATGAAGTGCTTGAAGACTTTGGGGCCGATGATTTTACAGACACATCAGACACGCTTTTAGATCCAGAAGATTTACTGGATGAATATAACGATGATGCGTTGCAAAGTGTAGACGAACTCTTAAATGAATTACAACAACCAGAAGACTCAGAATACGTAGAAAGCCCTGATTGGACACTTGATGATCTGGACGATGAAATTGAAGAGGTTGAAGTTGATCTAGGTGATGATCCATTAGCAGAAGACACAGATTCTGATTTATCCCTTGAGGATGAATTACTAGAAACAGAATCAATAACGCCTAGTGAAGAGTTAGACGATTACCCTGAGTTAGAAATAGCTGAAGATCAAGGGGCTGAAACGCAAGAGTCTACTAGCAATGAAGGTGAAAATGTTGTTAGTCAAACAGAAAAAGATTTAGCTGACTCTATTTCTAAGGGCGCAGACTTGGGTAACTTTGACGAGGAACTTGATGATGAGCCCCATGCCACTGCTGATTTTGATGAAGCCCCAATAATTGATGACAATGAGCTATTGGCGGTAGGCGATGCTAAAGAATTCGCGACAAAAGAAGAGCATAATGAATTAGATGATGACGGAGAGTTTGCAGAAGAGGTTTCAGATTTTTCGGATAATGATATCGATGTGCTGGCTGATGAAGAACTTGATTCAGAACTATCACCAAGTCAAACAGAGCAAGAATTATCACAAGCGCTCTCATCAAGTATTGATTTAAATAGCCTAGAAGATGACTTTGACGATGAGCCGTTAATCGATAGTGAGTTTGAACAGTCAGATTCTGGACTTGATACTAATTCAGAAAGTGAAGAACCACTACCAGAAATTACAGATGAAGCATTGTTATCGCAAGAGGACTTTGATGATTCACAGGTTGATTTAGCAGGGTTAGACGCCGACTTAGAATTTGATTCTGTCAATGCAGAAGACTTTGAGGAGCTTGTTTCAGAGACGCCAGATGGTGATACTGATAACGATGAAGAGCTAGATGGATTAAATTTAGATGAAGTTGTTAGTGATACCACAATTGATGAAACTTTAGATGCAGGCCTAGAGCCAGAACTATCACCAAGTCAAACAGAGCAAGAACTATCGCAAGCGCTCTCATCAAATATTGATTTAGATAGCTTAGAAGATGATTTTGATGATGAGCCATTAATTGATAGCGAGTTCGATGAATCAAATTTAGAGCCTGAAATTAATGAAGAAGCCAACGTTTTAGTCCCAGAGGATACTGGCGAAGATTCATTACTAGGCGCTGATTTAGAGTTTGATTCAGTGGGTGTCGAAGGCGTTGAAGAGCAAGTTTTAGAAACGCCCCAAAACGACATTGAGAGAACGGATACTAAAGAATTTGAACAAGATTTAGATGATGGCGGCAGTGCGATTGCTCAGGAAGTCGACATTGAGCATGAACCAGAATTATCACCAAGCCAAACAGAGCAAGAACTATCGCAAGCACTTTCATCAAATTTTGATTTAGATAGCCTAGAAGATGACTTTGATAATGAACCATTAATTGATAATGAGTTTGATGAATCAGAGTTAGTGCTAGAAGCTAATGACGAGACTGAAGTATCAGCGCCTGAAGCTACTGATGAAAGCCAAATTTTAGACGAAAACCTTGAATATTCACAAAACGATTTAGCAGAAACAGGCACTGATTTACCTAATAGTGAAGAGCTTGAATCATCTGATTTAGGTATCGAGCAAACTGTTGATGATGAACTAGATGAACTAGATGAACTAGATGAACTAGATGAACTAGATGCTGAGCTTGAAATCAATGACGAGGTTGAGAGATCAATTGCTCAAGTTAACGATGATGCGGTTTCAGCAGAAGAAGTTGAAGAGCTACTTCCTAATAGACCGAGTAATGGTGCTGATTTCTCAGGTTCAGGTGAAGATGATAGTGAAATAACCAGTGACGATGCGTTAACTCCAGAGCTTAATGACAACGAAGCTGATAATCAAAATTCAGCTGAAGATGATATAGACAGCGCGGGAACTAACTTTAATGACGACCTGTTAATTGATGAATTTAATGAACTAGATGGTGAGCTCGACAATCTTAACGACTTAAGCGATGACACACTTGATGATTTACTCTCAGAGTCGAATAACGCTGATGCGGACTATTTAGCGCCTGATAGCAGCGTTGGGCTAGACAATCCAGCATTTATAAGTGAATCGGACGATGAAATAAATGAACAAACTAATGTTGATCGTGAAGCTGAACTAACTCAAGTTGACTCTCAGGGTGATACTAACCTTGTATCAGATGAAGTACTTGATGATGAATTTATGGCTGATTTAAGTGAAACCGATTTCGATTCATTGCTCAATGAGTTAGCCGCTCCCGATGAACTTGCTATAGAAGATAGCAGCGAGTTTGATGTTGACTTTGATTCTTTATTGAAAGAAGACTTAGTTGATGAAGAAGTGTTTAATCATAAAGAGCCTGTCCCTGAAGCTGAAGACGCAAAACCTTTAGGTGAAGACGATTTTGTAGATATTGACTCATTACTTGAGCAAAGTGACGATGCTGAACTTGAGCATGAGCCTTACAATGACGTAAATATAGATTTAGGTTTAAGTGAGTTTGATGCATTGCTTGCTGGTGATAATCCAACAGACGTTGATGCCGAGAGTGGAGGTTATTCCGCTAAGTTGGATTTAGCACGTGCCTATATTGAAATTGACGACTTCGATTCCGCGCTTAAAGTGATTGAAGACGTAATAGCAAAAGGGCCTGAAGAAGTTCAAGAAGAAGCGCTTAGTTTGCAAGCAAAATTACAACAATAGCTTTTGTGTTAATTTAAATACGATAAACCCATAATTGGTGATGCTGATTATGGGTTTTTTATTGTTTTTATATGATTACATCACGGTCGCTTTTATTGCGCCGCGAGATAGCATAAAATGCGCCGTTAATTAGTACAGTAGGTAAACGATAAATATGCGAGTAGCACTTGGGGTTGAATATAATGGCGCACGTTATAGTGGTTGGCAGCGTCAATCGCACGTAAATAGCGTACAACAAGAAGTAGAAAAGGCGCTGTCGAGTATCTGTAACCACCCAGTTGAAATTGTGTGTGCAGGGCGAACTGACGCAGGAGTGCATGGAACAGGCCAAGTTGTTCATTTTGAAACCAATGCATCTCGTGAAATGGTCGCGTTTACTATGGGTATGAACACTTTGCTACCTAAAGATATTGCTATTCGATTTGCTCAGCCTGTTGTAGAAGACTTTCATGCACGTTTTAGTGCAACTGCAAGAAGGTATCGTTACGTTATTTATAACTATCCATACCGTGGAGCTGTCATGAACGAAGGTGTTACTCATTTCCATCACAAGCTAGATGAAAAGGTGATGCAAGAGGCGTGTCAGCATTTAATTGGTGAGCATGACTTTACATCATTCAGAGCATTACACTGCCAAGCTAATACCGCCAAACGTACAATTCATCACTTATCTGTACAGCGCCAGGGTGATTACGTTGTAATTGATATTAAGGCAAATGCATTTTTGCATCATATGGTGCGTAATATAACCGGTTGTTTAATGGATATAGGCCTACACAAGCACCAACCTGTATGGTTAAAAGAGCTATTAGATTTAAAAGAGCGTGCTAAAGCGAGTGCAACCGCTAAAGCAGCTGGTTTGTATTTAGTCGATGTTGATTACCCAGAACACTTTAATATCCCTAAAACACCATTAGGCCCATTATTTTTGCCTGATGTTGATATTTAGTTAGAATTATTAATCGCTAAATTTAATTTCCTCTAACTACTAAGACCAGTTTTTTATACCGTGTTTGTGTAATTCATGTTTTAATTGAAAAAATCTGTCTGCTACTTATTAGCAGACTCGCGACACAGAACAGCATTAAGAGAGTTGCAAATGAGTTGGTTAGAAAAAATCTTACCTAAAACGACTAAGTCGTCAGGTCGTAAAGAAATTCCAGAAGGCGTTTGGGCTAAATGTACAGCTTGCGATTCAATTTTATATAAAGCTGAACTAGAAAAATCATTAAACGTATGTCCTAAATGCGACCATCACATGCGTGTGAGCGGCCGTAAACGTTTAGAGCACTTTTTAGATGAAGGTGACCGCACGGAGCTTGGTACTGAGCACGAGCCTAAAGATGTATTAAAGTTTAAAGACTCTAAAAAATACTCAGACCGTATTAGCGCAGCCCAAAAATCAAGTGGCGAAAAAGACGCGCTAGTTGCAATGAAGGGCCGCTTAAAAGGTATTCCTGTTGCTGCGGTTGCTTTTGAATTCTCATTTATGGGTGGTTCAATGGCTTCGGTTGTTGGCGCACGGTTTGTTGATGCCGTAGACCAATGTTTAGAGCACAACATGCCATTAGTGTGTTTTTCTGCCTCAGGTGGTGCCCGTATGCAAGAAGCGCTTATGTCGCTTATGCAAATGGCCAAAACCAGTGCTGCACTTGCTAAAATGAGCGAAAAAGGATTGCCATTTATTTCGGTAATGACCGACCCAACAATGGGTGGTGTATCGGCTTCATTAGCAATGCTAGGTGATATCAACGTTGCTGAACCAAAAGCCTTAATTGGCTTTGCTGGCCCGCGAGTAATAGAACAAACAGTTCGCGAAACCTTACCAGAAGGTTTTCAGCGTAGTGAGTTTTTACTTGAGCACGGTGCAATAGACATGATTGTTGACCGCCGTGAAATGCGTGATACGTTAGCACGTGTGCTTGCTAAATTTATGAACTTGCCTTCTACTGAACAAGAGCATAGAGTAGCGTAAATTTAAGCTTTTCTGATTTATGCTATGACAAAAACAATCCCTAGCCAATCATCAAGCCTTGATGATTGGCTTTTTTATTTAGAAAGTGTTCACCCAGCCAACATTGAAATGGGGCTTGAACGCGTTGCTACTGTTGCCAACAACATTGGCTTATTAAACACTTCCAGCAAAATTATTCTTATTGGCGGCACAAACGGCAAAGGCACGACTGCGCGCTGTTTAGAATCGCTACTACTTGCGCAAGGTTACAGCGTAGGTACTTACGCCTCTCCTCATTTAATTCGATATAACGAACGTGTTCGCATAAAGGGTCAAGAGCTTGATGATCAATACCATGTTGATGCCTTCAACACGCTAGAGCAAGGCCGGGGTAGCACACCGCTTACGTATTTTGAGTACGGTACCTTGGGGGCACTGGCTATTTTTAAGCGCTTTGAAGTAGATTATGTATTATTAGAAGTTGGCTTAGGCGGGCGTTTTGATGCAACAAATATAGTAACGCCATACGCAAGTGTGATTACAACCATCGATTTAGACCACAAAGAATACCTTGGCGATACCCGAGAGCTGGTGGCGTACGATAAAGCAGGTATATTCCGCAAAGATACCCCCGCTATCATCGGGGACTTAAGTATCCCGCATACAATGATTGATTACGGTAACGAGATTAGTGCCAATATGACATTATCAGGCACTGACTTTATATTTAAAGAGCACGACAAAACGTTTAATTGGCAGTTTGAAAAACATAACCTGACACTCAATAAGCCTGCAATACCCGCGCAAAATGCAGCGACTGCTCTAACAGTGCTAAGCGTTTTAAATTTATTACCCAATGTTGATGTAATAAAAAATTGCTTAGCTAACTTGGTGGTGGAAGGGCGTTTTGAACAATTAAGCACAGAGCCATTGGTATTTACAGACGTCGCTCACAATCCAGAATCAGCTCGCTATTTAGCCAATAAGTTATTAAGCTACAAAGATAAAGGCTTTAAAGTTCACGCATTAGCCGCTATGCTTGCTGATAAAGATAAAGCTGCGGTGCTAAAAGAGCTAACCCATCTTGTCGATGATTGGTTTCTTGCTAGCTTAGGCGGCCCTCGTGGTGATAGTGCTAATAACCTAAAAGAAGCCCTACAAAGCTTATCTACTCACGACAAGGTACAAACCTTTGAAAGCGTTGAACGAGCACTGAGTGTTATTTTACCTAAGCAACAAGACAATGTTATTTTAATTGTATTTGGTTCATTTTTTACAGTAGCAGATGCTATTAATTATTTTAAAAAATAGAGAGGATATCGGTGAACTCAAGTTTTATAAATCGCTTAGTTGGAACAAGTATTGTGGTGATCGCAGCAATTGTGTTTATCCCAAACATACTTGATGGCGAAAAAGTGCATTACAAGGAAGGCTTTAAAGCGATCCCAGAGCGACCTGAGTTCAAAACGATTGACTTGCAAGACTCAATTAATGATCAAGTAGCTATAGCTGAGCCGTTAAAGCAAGATAACATTGAAGATATTTCTCCTGATGATGACGTTTTAGAGCAAGACGATACTATTTCACAAAGCAGCTTTGCTAGCGAAGAGAAAATAGTTGAAGCGTCAGTTATACCTAAAGCTACAAAAACTGATATTGCTGAACCGCAAGTTGCTAAAGCGGAAGAAGAGACTAAGGTTCCCGAAAAAGTAGTTAAAGAGGCACCTAAGCCTATTACGCCGCGTAAAAGTGATGAAAACCTAACTGATATGGCCTATGTGGTGCAGTTAGGTAGTTTTTCTCATGCTGCAAATGTTAAAGCATTACAGGCTAAATTAACTTCAAAAGGGTTTAATACGTTTACTAAACCTATAAAAACACCCAACGGAACGCTAACAAAAGTATTTGTTGGTCCGTCACTTGATAAAACTGAGTTGGAAAAGCAATTACCAGAACTTAAAAAGCTTACTAAGCTTAACGGTAAAATAACCCAATACGAAGTAACTAACTAATTAAAAAGGCCTTAAACAATAAGGCCTTTTTCTTTGATGTTACACAATTACTTAGGCCAATTTATTAACCACTAGAATGTTAATTAAATGTTTCAGTTTGGCTGCGGTTATCTCCCGTTTAAACTTGCATACTGAGGATGTTTGGGTATAGAATGCGCCCCAAAATAGCGACTAATTGGTTATTATGATCTGGGTTGATTACGCCATTCTTGGCATCATTGCACTGTCTACCATCATCGGTTTAATACGCGGCTTTGTAAAAGAAGCTATGTCATTAGCGGTATGGGCAGGCGCGTTTATCATCTCAAGTTTATTTTACCAATATTTAGCTTCCTTCCTAACAAGCATTTCTGAACCCCTTTTAAGAAATGCGGCGGCCATTGCCATACTCTTCTTTGCGACGCTCCTGTTAGGCGGTTTACTAAACTATATTTTAGGTCAGCTTGTACTTCGTACTGGCTTATCGGGTACTGACCGTGTCTTTGGCATAGTGTTTGGTGCTCTACGAGGCGTGTTGGTCGTGAGCGCGTTACTCTTCTTTCTTGATGCTTTTACTGGTGCACCTAATACGCACTGGTGGGGTAATTCTATTTTGATTCCAGAATTTGGCTTTGTTGTTGAATGGTTTTTTTCGTACCTTGAAAACAATTCCAGCTTTTTAAATTCAGTAAACCGTTAATCGGCGAGGATAAATTACATGTGTGGTATCGTTGGAATAGTCGGAACGTCTCCTGTGAATCAGGCGATATATGATGGCTTAACTGTTTTGCAGCATCGTGGGCAAGACGCCGCGGGAATAATTACCATTGAAAATAATACGTTTAGCTTACGTAAAGCAAACGGCCTAGTGAAAGATGTATTTCACACACGTCACATGAAGCGACTACAAGGTACCATTGGTATTGGCCATGTACGTTATCCAACAGCAGGCTCTTCTAGTTCATCTGAGGCACAGCCTTTTTATGTAAACTCACCATTTGGTATCGCCCTTGCGCATAATGGAAACCTTACAAATGCTGAAGAACTAAAAGAACAGTTATTTTCAGAAGCACGTCGACATGTTAATACAACGTCTGATTCTGAGATATTGCTGAATATTATGGCACATGAGCTTAGTCGCTCAGACAAGTTGCACCTAGACCCTGAAGATGTGTTCACAGCTGTTGCTGAGGTAAACAAAAAAGTAACGGGTGGCTATGCAGCTATTGCTATGATTATCGGTCACGGCGTTGTAGCGTTTCGTGATCCTAACGGTATTCGCCCTCTTGTTTTTGGTAAACGCGAGACTGAAAAAGGCACGGAATACATGTTTGCCTCAGAAAGTGTAGCACTAAAACCTGATGGCTTTGAGTTTATTCGCGATGTAGCCCCAGGTGAAGCTATTTTTGTGACGGAAGATGGACAGTTTCACTCATTAAATTGTGCAGATAAAGTGTCTTACTCGCCTTGTATTTTTGAATTTGTTTATTTTGCTCGTCCAGACTCAACAATAGACAGAATGTCGGTTTATGCAACACGCGTAAACATGGGTACCAAACTGGGTGAAAAAATAGCACGTGAGTGGGCAGATAAAGACATTGATGTTGTCATTCCTATTCCAGAAACTTCGTGTGATGTCGCGCTTGAAATTGCTCGTGTACTTGATTTACCGTACCGCCAAGGCTTTGTTAAAAATCGTTACATTGGCCGTACGTTTATCATGCCTGGTCAAGAAATGCGTAAAAAGTCAGTGCGTCAAAAGCTAAACGCAATTGATCGTGAATTTAAAGGTAAAAATGTATTACTTGTTGACGATTCAATAGTGCGCGGTACTACATCTGCGCAAATTGTGGAAATGGCGCGAGAGTCTGGTGCTAAAAATGTATATTTTGCCTCAGCAGCTCCTGAAATACGCTTTCCAAATGTTTATGGTATAGATATGCCATCGGCAGCTGAACTTATTGCGCATGGCCGTGAGGTTGAAGATATAAACGCAAGTATTGGTTCTGACGGATTGATTTTTCAGTCATTAACAGATTTAATGGCCGCTGTAAGCCAAGAAAATCCAGAAATAACTCAATTTGAAACTTCTGTGTTTGACGGGCAATATATAACAGGCGACATAGATCAAAACTATTTAAACCGAATAGATAAACTGAGAAACGATACAGCTAAAAGCACACGCGAAACAGCGATGTCATCAGGGTTAGAGATACATAACCAAGAAGAAAACGAGACTGATTAATACTTTCGAGTATTTTTTATTTTAGAAAAGGAGCTAATTAGCTCCTTTTTTGTTGGTTGAATATTACTTAATCGAGTTACTTAAAATTTATTATGTGAACATGGGGCTTACAATGCCATTTGTCCAAAGAATCGCAGTGGCAGCTAATATGATGACTAGTAGGATAAGCCCACAAGTAACGACCGAGCTTGCATAAATAAAACCACGTTCTTCAGGTATGTGCATGAGTATAGGTACTCCGGTATAAAGTAAATAAACCGAGTAGGCTAGTGCAACAATACCAGCACATACAACAAACCAAAGTACAGGCCAAAAAGCGGCAAGCGCAGACATAAATACCGGTGTTGCTGTGTAAGCCGCTAGTTCAAGCGTTTGAGTAAAGGTGGGTTTAGAGCCAAAAGTAACGGCCATCCAATGGGCTAAATAGGCAAGTGCAAATACACCTATAATTAAAGCTACATACATGGCTATAGCTATTAATAGCGCGCTCTCATGTGTTAAAAATACTAGACCACCAGTGCCAATGCTCCAGCCCAAGTAAACAGACGAGTAATACCCCATTATTGATGGAAACAAAGCAATGAGTAAAATATGTGACAAGCTGTAGGTCAGGCTTTCGTGTCGGTTATCAATTGTTTGCCACTCTTCAAGTGGGTGAGCGTATAAGCCCCATAGGTGGTTTAATATCATAGTGTGTACTCCGTTTAGGAAGGTATTATTGTTTTTGTTACGGTGTGTTTTTTATACAGTTCATTTACAGTTATGGGCCACATAGTGTACAAAGTCAAGTTAACTAATTTTTAACAAATAAATGAAGCTGGCTTTGATTTAATCAAACCGTGAATTCGTGTTAAAATACAGGTTCTTTAATTTTAATTAGCAACGAGTATCAAACGTGTCACATAGCCAGCTGTTAGAGCCTATTCATGACTTTTTATTGTGCAAAACACCGACTCAGTGGGTAGATAAAGCAATCAAAAAAGAAAATCTGTCAGTTATTTTAATAGATCACTTAATTTGTGAGTTAAAAGCAGCTCAGTCAGCAATGTTTTTAATTCGTAAGTATGCAGTAGATAAAGAAAGCGGTGATGCACTTTTAGCCTGGCTTAAACCATTCGAAACACTTATTTATAAACGTGAAGGTAACTGGCGTGATTTAGCAGCAAAAAACAAGCTCACTAAATCAATCATTCCCAAGTCTAACTCTCCTTACGGGCAAGACTTAATTGACAAAATGGTGTTGCTCATAAAAGAAGAGTTACATCACTTTTACCAAGTTTTAGAAATAATGGATGAGTACGGTGTAGAGTACCAAAGTATTACACCATGTCGTTACGCTAAAGGGATGTTACGAAATGTAAAAACATTCGAGCCAAATGCACTTGTCGACAAATTAATTGTAGGTGCTTACATTGAGGCACGCTCGTGTGAGCGTTTTGCAAAGTTGGCGCCCCATGTAGATAAACGTCTAGGTGATTTTTATATTTCGCTACTGCGCTCAGAGGCACGTCATTATCAAGATTATCTAGCCTTGGCGCAAGAAATTGCCGATTTTGATATTACGCAAAGGGTTAAGGAATTTGGTGAAATTGAAGCTGAACTTATTGTATCGGCAGATGAAGACTTCAAATTTCATAGTGGTACTCCAGCATAATCCCCCCAGTGCTTTATTTTTTGCATAACTGATGAGATAAAGCACTAAAAATTAGACCAAACTTAAATCGCCTTCTACTATATATAGTAAATAGTTACATACAAATTTATGAACTATATCTATTAAATTTAGTTGTATATTTTTTATATAGGCGGTGTAGGATGTCCGATAACAACAGTCTGTTTGTATTTGATGAGGAGCTTGAAGAAGACAGCTCAACAATAAAAAAAATAAAAGTGCTCACTGTTGAGGACGATATAAATTATCAGCATGCTTTAACCAACAGCTTAAAAGAAATGAGACCAGAGGATAATTGTGAAATAGAAGTTCTCACAGCTAACTCGGTTTCACAAGCAGCTTTAGTGCTCAGTTTACATCCAGATATAGCGCTCACTTTTATAGATGTTGTAATGGAAGATGATGACTCAGGTCTCAGGCTTGTAAGTACTATAAGAGAGGTGATTGGTAACGCAGACATGCGTATTGTTTTACTTACAGGTCAACCAGGCTTTGCTCCCGAACAGCAAATAATGAAAACGCTTGATATAGACGAGTATTGGAATAAATCAGACGTCTCTGCTGAAAAATTACAATCTATTGTTACAAGCAACTTACGCACTTGGAAATACATTTCACAAATATCTTCAGCCAGAAAAGGTCTTCAACTTGTTTTAGATGCTTCAAGAAGCATAAACAGTAAACACGATATGGGATCTTTCTCTAAAGCTGTTTTAGAAGAAATCAGTAATATTTTAAACGTCACTGAGGGAGGAGGGATTATGTGCTCTACTCAAAGTGATGGCGAAATTATCAGAGCGCATATTTCGACAGCTAATGGTTGTTTTGATGGGTTTGAAGGAAAGCTTATTGACGATAGGGTTTTGCTTCCACAAATCTACAGTGATTTTGAGCGAGCTTTAGATGAAAAAAGGCACGTTTTTTCTGAACACCACACGGTATTTTATTTTTGTAACAAAGAAATAGCTGGGGAAAGCTATATAACGATTGTTCAGTCGGACAATGAGATATCAGAGCAAAATGAATATTTATTAAAAGTATTCAGTGAAAATGTAAGCACAGGCTTTAGTAATATAGCACTGCTTAACAAGCTTACTGAACTTGCATATACCGATGTGTCGTTAAACATGCACAATCGTAACTGGCTCACTCGTGAAATAAAAAATATGAACCTGCACGAGCAGTACCAAACACGTTTGTTAGTTTTTGAAGTTGAGCAATTTGAAGAAAAAGCTTTTTCGTTTGGTCACGATTTTTGTCAAAAGCTATTAAGAGAAGTTTATAAAAATTTAATGACTATTTTTGATGGTTATTCAGCGCGTATTGCCATTATTAATAACAGCAGCTTTGGATTACTTATAAACGCAAACTTCGATATAACTGACGAAATGATAGCTAGCCTAATAAGGCAAAAATGTATAATTACCTCTGTAAAACAATATGCTGATTTGAGAATTCTTGATTTAGCGCTAAGTTCTGTTTTGAACATTGTACCCGAAAAAATAATAAGTATTGCTGAGTCTAGCTTAAGTGATAGCCATAATGCATCGTTAAAATATATAAAGCATACCCAAGAAAAAACAGAAGCATTAACTAACCGATATAGTTTAATGGCCCGATTAAGAAGAGTAATTGGTGCTGGTACTTTACAAGTAGCCTTACAGCCGAAAATGGACTTAGCAACGTTAACCCCTGTGGGCTTTGAAGCATTGGCTCGTTGGCAACTAGAAGACGGAAGTTTTGTAAGTCCAGAAGTATTTATTGAACTTGCTGAAACAGCTGGTTTAATTAGTGAATTAGACAGCGTTATTTTCGATAAGATAATTTCGAGCATTCATAAGTTAAGTGATATAGGCGTAAATCTGCCTATTGCTTTTAATGCATCTGCCTTTGATTTGGTTGACCCGGATTACTGTAAAAAAATTCTTCATAAGTTAAAAGGTGCCAATATACCTCCAGAAATGCTTGAGCTAGAGATTACTGAAACTCAAGCGATCAGTAATTACGATTTAATTAGAGAGTCGTTAGATAAATTTATGGCGCTGGGTATTAAAGTAAGCATTGATGACTTTGGAACAGGTTATTCATCTATTTCACACATAACTGAGATACCTGCAAATATTTTAAAAATAGATAGATGTTTTTTAACTGATATTGAGCGTAATGCTAATAACCAATACATCCTAGAAATGATTGTAAACTTAGCCAAACGATTTGATTTTTCGATTATTGTTGAAGGTGTAGAAACACTAGAGCAGTGTGAATGGGTTAAAAAAATAGGTTGTGATGTAGCCCAAGGTTATTACTTTTCAAAACCGCTATTTTTTAAAGACTTAACAACATGGTTAAAGCAATATGGAAAAGTTTGATAGTAAACTTTCTGTTAGTTTAAATAACAAACAAATATATATTAAAGCATTGTTTATTATGGTTGCTGCTGGCGTTATTAGTTTTTTAGTATATTGGCAAATTTACCAATCAAGGCTTGCGCTTGTTCAAGATTATCAAGACGACAAGCTATCTCTAGTGCAGACAGAGTTTGTAAAAGAGCTAAGTAGTATAAAAAAACTAACACAAGTTTTAGCAGACAACAAAAACCTAAAAAGGGGCAATAAGCTCAGGTATATGTTTAGAGACCGAGAATCCATACGAAGCATAAATGATTACTTCGTTAATTTTGGGTTATTATCGCCTATCATTTCGCAAATTCGGTGGATTGATATTGTAGGAAACGAACGCTTTAGGGTCGACTTCAAAGATGGAGAAGCTAAAGTAATTGAGCAAAGTGAACTACAAAACAAAATATCGCGCTATTATTTTAGGCAAGGTATATCGATAGAGGCACCTGATTCGTTTTTATCAAGAATTGATTTAAATATGGAGTATGGTTCAATAGTTGAGCCATACGAACCCACCATTAGAGTTACTTATCGAACCAGCTCAAGCGAATATATAGTTGATGGTCTCATTATAATTAATTTTAACTTATCTGACTTTTTTCAGAAAATTAGAAATTACTCTTCTGAAAACGCTCAGATTAATATTGTAAACAAAGATGGATATTGGATTTTTAACAATGATAAATCTAAAGAGTGGGGGTTTATGCTTGGATTGCCAGAGCTAACAATTGCTACTTATAACCCATTGCTCTGGGAGTCTATGCAAAACCAACAAGAAAATACAGTAAGACATTTTGATTCAAACATTTATACATTAGACAAGCTTCCCGCTCTTTTTTCAAAAAGGCATAATGAAACTCTTAATGAAGTCATTTATATTTACATCAAAAGTAAAGATAAATTGATAAATAACATACGCTTTGCGGCGCTAGGGTATGCTGGTATTAGCGGTGTTATTCTTTTATTCATTGGTGGCTTTATTTTATATAGAGAATATTGCTATACAAAAGCACTAAAAGATTTATTTGACCAGTTACGCACTGAAAAGGTGGAGCTGGATTCTGTTAATAATCAACTTTCAAACACCATTAGGCAGCAGCAACTTTTGCAGGACAGCTTTGTTGAAGCGCAAAAACTATCTTCATTAGGTATGCTTGTAGCGGGTGTAGCTCATGAGATGAATACGCCTATAGGCGGTGCTATTATTTCTGTTACTAATGCAGAGTCGGTGATGAGCCGCCTCAATGAAGGTATAAAAACTGGCTTAACAAAGTCTCTGCTAGAGAACAGCGTATCAAGCTTAGACGATAATTTAGGCTTAGCCAGAGTAAATCTAGATAAAGCTGCTGTGCTTGTAAAAAGCTTTAAAAAAATGGCTATAGATAGAAATAATGAAGAGTTTATTGAATGTAATATTGAAACAATAATAAAAGAGTTGTTGATTACGCTGAACTCTCGATTAAAAACCTCAAAGGTTAAAATTAAAACCTTGTTTAATGATAGCTGCACGCTTAAAAGTCGCCCTGGGATTATTTCACAGGTTATTGAAAACCTTATAATGAATGCGCTTAACCACGCTTTTGAAGAAAATCAATCTGGAGAGATTGAAATTAAGGTTGAGAAAAATGATAAGGGTCACATTAATATTAGCGTATCAGATAGCGGATGCGGGATTAATCAGCAGCAGCAATCTGTTATTTTTGAGCCCTTTCATACATCAGCGCGCGGTAAAGGGAACATAGGGCTTGGGCTTTATATGGTTTCTCAATGGGTCACTAAAATTTTAAAAGGGCAATTGGTTTTAGAGTCTGATCCTCAATGGGAGGATAAATTTAAAACTCGATTTACAATTACGTTGCCTAAAAATTAAGTGAGTACCCACATTTAATTTTTAACGTATTATTTAAATGCTATATAGGTCCTTAAAGGGACTACACTTAGGGATTGAGGCTCTAAAAATGGCTTTATATAGCTCATTTAAATGGTGTGTTTATTAGCCTTTGTTCTTGAGGTGTAACAATTAAGTAGGAGCCTTGTTCATACCAGTCCCCTAAAACAGTGCGTTTAAGCGTTTGTCCATTTAGTGAGTATGTATGAATATTTGGTCGATGCGTATGACCATGGATCATGTTAACAACTTTGTGCTTCGTAAATGTCGAAAGGACAGCATCATCAACAACATCTAAAATTTCTATCGGTTTATCTGCTTGGCTAAGCTTACTTTTTTCACGGGCATTGCGAGCTATTTTTTTTCGGTACCATAATGGCATGGCAAGCATTAATTTTGGCCACCACCAACCGCGGCTTTTTTTACGAAATTTTTGATACTCAATATCTTGGGTACACATTTCATCCCCATGTAAAATAACAGTGGGGGTGCCGTAAAGGTCTATAACAGTTTGCTCATCTAACAGTGTCATACCTGCTAAATTTGCATAGTGCTCTCGCAGGATAAAGTCGCGGTTACCATGGATAAAATAGACGGGAATACCTGAATCACTTACTGCTTTAAGCTTTTTAGCTACACTGAGCGCAAGTTCAGTGACGTAATCATCACCTACCCATACTTCAAAAAAGTCACCTAAAATGTAAAGCGCATCAACGTCTTGATTCAAAATGTTAGATTCTAAAAAATTAAAAAAAGCAGCGCTAATATCAGGCCTATTTTCAGTTAAATGTAAATCAGCAATAAAATACGTTTTTTGAGTCATAGGGATATCTTTTCGATAAAAATAAAGCGGGCGCATGCATGTTGCAATGACACCCGCTGATACTCCACGTTATGTGGGTAAGCGAACTATTAGTTAACAGTAACGCTTTCGATGATCACGTCTTCAAGAGGCACGTCTTGGTGAAAGCCATTACTCCCTGTAGCTACACCTTTAATTTTTTCTACAATATCCATGCCTTCAACTACTTCAGCAAACACACAGTAACCCCAGCCTTGAGATGTTTCGCTGCTGTGGTTTAAAAAATCGTTGTTGTTAACGTTAATAAAAAACTGTGCTGTAGCAGAGTGTGGATCTGGCGTGCGTGCCATAGCTAAAGTACCTACTTTATTAGATAGGCCGTTGTTAGCTTCGTTTTGAATAGGGTCGTTAACGTCTTTTTGTTCCATACCTGAAACAAAGCCACCACCTTGAACCATAAAGCCATCAATTACACGGTGAAAAATTGTACCGTTGTAAAAACCTGCGTTTGCATACTCTAAAAAGTTTTTTACTGTGTTTGGAGCTTCTTGCTCAAACATTTTAATGGTGATGTCACCAAAGTTTGTGTGTAGAACAACCATGAGCTTTCCTATATCTGGTTTAAATAGTCGTACTATTTTATCTTAGTTAGCTAAGATTAACAAAGCGCTAGAGCCCATGCTTTTCAAGTGGTAACATACATTTTCTTGATAATAGTGAAGGACACCAACTAAATGGTACAAATATACAACACACTCACGCGACAAAAAGAACAATTTAAACCTATGGTCGATGGTAAAATCGACATGTATGTGTGTGGTATCACCATTTACGATTACTGTCATATCGGTCATGCGCGTACATTTGTTGGCTTTGACGTCATTGTTCGCTACCTTCGTCATATTGGTTACAATTTAAAATATGTGCGTAATATTACCGACGTTGACGACAAAATTATTAAACGTGCAAATGAAAATAAAGAGTCAATAAACGATTTAACGCTGCGCATGACCAAAGCCATGCATGAAGATTTCGATAGCCTAAACATGTTACGCCCGGATGTAGAACCGACAGTGACAGGACACATGGATGAAATTATTGAAATGGTTGAGCGTCTAATAGCTAAAGGGCATGCGTATGTTGCAGCTGATGGTGACGTGTTATTTGATGTATCAACGTTTGAGCAATACGGCGCGCTCTCTCAACAAGATTTAACAATGTTGCAGTCAGGCTCGCGTGTGGAAGTTGCGCAAGATAAAGACGACCCATTGGACTTCGTTTTATGGAAAAAAGCCAAAGCCGGCGAGCCTTCATGGTCATCTCCATGGGGAGAAGGGCGCCCAGGTTGGCACATTGAATGTTCCGCTATGAGCTCAAAGCATTTAGGTGAACATTTTGATATTCATGGTGGGGGTTCTGATTTACAGTTTCCGCACCATGAAAATGAAATTGCGCAGTCATGCTGTGCCAATAATGGTGAGTATGTAAATACGTGGATCCACACCGGCATGGTACAAGTAAATAAAGAAAAAATGTCTAAATCGTTAGATAATTTTTTTACTGTTCGCGATGTGCTAAAAGAGTACGACCCTGAGTCGGTTCGTTACTTTTTAATATCAGGTCATTACCGCAGCCAACTTAATTACTCGCAAGAAAACTTAGACCAAGCGCGTTCATCGCTTGAGCGTATTTATACTGCTTTACGTGACGTTAAACCTATCGAGTGTGAGCTTGAGAGTAACGAGTTCGTTATTAAATTTAGAAAAGCAATGGATGATGATTTTAATACTCCAGAGGCTTTACCTGTTTTATTTGAGCTGGCAAAAGAGCTAAACCGCGTAAAAGAAAGCGATGCAACACAGGCGGGTCAACTTGCGTTTATATTACGTACTATAGGCGAAGTACTAGGCGTTGCACAACAAGCTCCAGAAGCGTTTTTACAAGGTGGACAAGACGATAATGAGGTTGCCACAATCGAAGCGTTAATTGTTAAACGTAATGATGCTCGTGCTAGTAAAAATTGGGCTGTGGCTGATGAAGCCCGTGATGCACTTAATGCTTTAGGTGTAATACTTGAAGATTCAGCCGGTAAAACAACGTGGCGTAAGGCTTAATACTACTCGCTTGCAATAAAAAAGGGTTGCCGAATGGCAACCCTTTTTTATTTGAATTACATTCAGCTATGATATTTTTCGCATGCTTCTAATGTATTTTCAATTAAGCTGGCCACGGTCATTGGGCCAACCCCGCCAGGAACAGGAGTAATAAAGTGAGCTTTTTGCTCTGCAATGCTGTACTCAACGTCACCTACCAATTTACCTGTATCTAAACGGTTTATACCTACATCAATAACAATGGCGCCTTCTTTTACCCAATCTCCAGGGATAAATTCAGGTTTGCCCACAGCTACAACCAAAAGGTCTGCGCGTCGCACATGAGTTTCTAAATCTTGTGTAAACTTATGGCACACAGTAGTCGTACAACCGGCCAGTAATAGCTCTAACGACATAGGGCGGCCCACAATATTTGATGCGCCAACCACAACCGCATGCATGCCTTTATAACGAACACCGGTAGAATCGAGTAAAGTTATAATCCCTTTTGGCGTACAAGGACGAAGCGCAGGCATACGCTGTGCTAAACGACCTATATTGTAAGGGTGAAAGCCATCAACGTCTTTGTGTGGTGTAATGCGTTCTAAAATTTTCTCTGCATCGAGTCCATCAGGTAAAGGTAACTGCACCAAAATGCCATCTACTTCTGCATCATTATTTAGCTCATCAATTAAACTTAAAAGAGCATCTTCTTTTGTGTCTGCAGGTAAATCAAATGATTTTGAAATAAAACCAACTTCTTCACAGGCTTTACGCTTTGAACCAACATAAACTTGGCTTGCTGGATCAAGTCCTACGAGGACTACTGCAAGTCCGGGGGCGCGTAATCCTTTAGAAACGCGTTCGCTTACGCGTTGTGCAACTGTACTACGTACTTGTTTTGCGATTGCTTTACCATCAATGATGTTTGCCGTCATGGTTGACCTTTAATTGGGGTTAATTAACTAGATACCGATACTTTAAAAATGAACGCATAATAAAAAGGGGCATATGCTTATAAAGAGAATAATAACTTTATTTTTTCATTTAATATTACCAAGCCATTTTCGCAGAAAAGCATTGCAGCGCCAAGTTGCTTTTCATCTATATAGTACTAGAGTAATTAAATAGTTTAAATTTCAGTCTTCTATTATAATATTTAGCCATTGTGGGCTAAAAATGACCACTTGATTTGTTTTCTTAAAAAAACGTTTGACCTAACCCCGTCAAATCACTATTATGCACCCCGTTGTCAACGAGGTCACTCGTAGAGAATAGTAAGTAACGGCGATTAGCGCAGTTTGGTAGCGCACTTGGTTTGGGTCCAAGGGGTCGCAGGTTCAAATCCTGCATCGCCGACCATTTTTTTATAATTTAATTATAATCGAATAGCTTATTGGTAAACTATGAAGTTTTCGATGCGCCCATAGCTCAGCTGGATAGAGCAACGCCCTTCTAAGGCGTCGGTCGAAGGTTCGAATCCTTCTGGGTGCGCCATTTGAAAACATGTAAATATAGCGGTGATTGTAGCTCAGTTGGTAGAGCCCCGGATTGTGATTCCGGTTGTCGTGGGTTCGAGCCCCATCAGTCACCCCATTTACAAGAATATCGGCGATTAGCGCAGTTTGGTAGCGCACTTGGTTTGGGTCCAAGGGGTCGCAGGTTCAAATCCTGCATCGCCGACCACTTTCTCAAGGTGGTTTTAAACGCTCTGTTTAATTGTTCAGTATGAAAAAAGAAGCTTAGCCTTCAATGTCGGCGATTAGCGCAGTTTGGTAGCGCACTTGGTTTGGGTCCAAGGGGTCGCAGGTTCAAATCCTGCATCGCCGACCATTTTCTTATTTATAACTCCTCTGTATTTTTTTATTCTATTTTTCTATTGCTATAAATAAAACTCACTTAAACCTCTGAAAACAACGGTTAGCCTGTTTTTTACTCGGTTAGGTGCTGTAGTACCCAATCTATCCCAAATAATTGCCCCCCATACTCGACTATCATAAATATTAGGTTATAATGCCGCGTCTATTGTTTAACATAGTGCCCTAAGGGCAAAGCAGCAATGGTATCTCATGGTAGCGACGGATGCTTTTAAGTGTGAAAAATCGCTTAAACTTTATCAAGACTCATGCAGATCACTTTGTTTGTAAGGAAGGCGAACAGTCGCCAAAATTGAATATTGAGGTAAATCATGCAAGTTTCTGTTGAGACGACCCAAGGCCTTGAGCGCCGTATAACTATCACCGTTCCTGCAGAGAACGTTGAGACCGAAGTAAAAAAACGCCTACAACAACTGTCAAAAACACAGCGTATAGATGGTTTCCGTGCTGGTAAGGTACCTGTATCTGTAATTAACAAGCGTTTTGGCGCTGCAGTTCGTCAAGAAGTTGCTGGCGAAGTAATGCAACGTAACTACATTGAAGCAATAGTTGCTGAAAAAATTAACCCTGCTGGCGCGCCTTCATTCGCTCCTAAATCACTTGAAGCAGGTAAAGATTTAGAATTCTCAGCTACATTTGAAGTTTACCCTGAAGTTGAAGTTCAAGGTTTAGACAAAATTGCTGTTGAAAAACCAGCGGTAACAGTAACTGACGAAGACTTAGCAAACATGCTAGAAACTCTTCGTAAGCAACACGCAGAATGGGCTGAAGTTGATACAGCTGCCGGCGAAAGTGACCGTGTAACAGTTGATTTCGTAGGTACTATCGACGGTGAAGTATTTGAAGGCGGTAAAGCTGATGACTTCCCATTAGAGCTTGGTCAAGGTCGTATGATCCCAGGTTTTGAAGATAACATCGTTGGTAAAAAAGCAGGCGAAGAAGTTGTTGCAGATGTAACATTCCCTGAAGATTACCATGCTGAAAACCTTAAAGGTAAAGCAGCTCAATTCACTATCACAGTGAAAAAAGTAGAAGCGCAAGAGCTTCCTGAATTAAGCGAAGAGTTTGCAACTAAATTCGGTGTTACCGAAGGCGGCGTAGACGCGCTTAAAGAAGAAGTTAAAAAGAACATGACGCGTGAACTTGACCAAGCGGTTAAAGCTAACGTTAAAGACCAAGCAATCAAAGGTCTTTTAGAAAACAACGAAATTGAAGTGCCAAAAGCACTTGTTGATCAAGAAGTTGACGCACTACGTCAGCAAGCAGCTCAACGTTTTGGCGGCGACGCTAAAAACATGCCTGAGCTTCCAGCTGAATTGTTCCATGAGCAAGCTGTAACACGCGTTAAGACTGGTCTTTTATTAGGCGAAGTAATCAAAGCTAACGACATTAAAGTTGATGATGCTAAAGTTGAAGCATTAATTGCAACAGTGGCTTCTGCATACGAAGATCCAACTGAAGTAGTAGAATACTACAAAGCAAATGATCAACTTATGCAACAAATGCGTAATGTTGCAATGGAAGAGCAAGCTGTTGAAGCTATTTTAGCTAAAGCAAATGTTTCAGACGTTGAAAAAGCATTTGATGACATCATGAATCCGCAGCAAGGTGCTTAATAAGTCATTGACTTAAGCTCTCGCTAACGATTAAATGGCTCGTGTTACACTGTTTAAACAGCGTGCCCGGGCCATTTTTAGTTTTTGGCTCTTAATTTGCGAAAAACGATAACTATGCTTCCTTATAATAAGGATAAGTATAAGCGCATAAGGAATTAAATAAGTATGAATACTGGTATTACAGATCCCCTAAATGCATTGGTCCCTATGGTTGTTGAGCAAACACCAAAAGGTGAGCGCTCGTATGATATTTATTCGCGACTTTTAAAAGAGCGTATTATTTTTTTAACAGGCCAAGTTGAAGACAACATGGCAAACCTAATTTTAGCGCAAATGCTATTTTTAGAATCAGAGAACCCTGATAAAGATATTTTCTTATACATAAATTCACCGGGTGGCTCAGTAACTGCTGGTATGGCAATTTACGACACAATGAACTTTATCAAACCTGATGTGAGTACTATTTGTGTAGGACAAGCAGCGAGCATGGGGGCATTTTTGCTTACCGCTGGTGCTAAAGGTAAACGTTTTTGTTTACCTAACTCACGTGTAATGATCCACCAACCTTTAGGTGGTTTCCAAGGTCAGGCGTCTGACTTTGAAATACACGCCAAAGAAATACTATCTATTAAAGATAAGCTAAATCGCTTAATGGCAGAACACACGGGTCAGCCGTTAGATGTGATTTCAAAAGATACTGATCGTGACAACTTCATGAGCGCTTCAGAAGCTGTAGAGTACGGCTTAGTTGACTCAGTATTTGCAAATCGCGATAAAAAGTAAGCGCTTGGTGAGCAGGGGACCTGTTAATCACTTTTAGTTACTATGCGAAAAACAATAAATTTTGTTATAGTTAAGCGTATTGAAATAGCCACCATAAATCTTGGTGGCCAACGTAATAAGATGAGGTAGCTGAATGTCTGACACTCCTACAGACGGCGACAAAAGTAATAAATTGTTATACTGCTCTTTTTGTGGCAAGAGCCAGCACGAAGTACGCAAATTAATTGCAGGCCCTTCAGTATACGTTTGTGATGAATGTGTAGAGTTGTGTAACGATATTATCAGGGAAGAGATCAAAGATATTGCTCCTAAGCATGACTCGTCTGATAAACTACCTGTTCCAAAAGAAATTCGAAAACACCTAGACGACTACGTTATCGGCCAAGACCATGCGAAAAAAGTATTGTCTGTTGCTGTTTACAACCATTACAAACGTCTTCGTAATCAATCAACCAAGCAAGATATTGAGCTTAGCAAAAGTAATATTTTGCTAATAGGTCCGACTGGTAGTGGTAAAACATTACTAGCAGAGACGCTGGCTCGTTTACTTGACGTACCGTTTACAATGGCTGATGCAACGACACTTACCGAAGCCGGTTACGTGGGCGAGGATGTAGAAAATATCATCCAAAAACTATTGCAAAAATGCGACTACGATGTGGAAAAAGCACAGCGTGGCATTGTATACATTGATGAAATAGACAAAATTTCTCGCAAATCAGATAACCCATCAATCACGCGCGATGTGTCGGGTGAAGGTGTGCAACAAGCATTACTTAAGCTGATTGAGGGTACGATTGCTTCTGTGCCTCCTCAAGGTGGACGCAAACACCCACAGCAAGAATTTTTACAAGTAGATACGTCTAAAATCTTGTTTATTTGTGGTGGTGCGTTTTCAGGGCTTGATAAAGTCATTGAGCAACGTAGCCATAAAAATACTGGCATTGGTTTTGGCGTTAGTGTTAAAGAGTCTGCAGAAACGCGTTCTTTAAGCGAAACGTTTAAAGACGTAGAGCCCGAAGACTTAGTGAAATACGGTTTAATACCTGAATTTATTGGCCGTTTACCTGTAGTTGCTACACTCACAGAGTTAGATGAAGCTGCACTCGTACAGATTCTAAGTGAGCCTAAAAACGCGATTACTAAACAGTTCTCAGTGTTGTTTGGTATGGAAGATGTAGAGCTTGAGTTCCGTGATGATGCTTTATCTGCTATCGCTCACAAAGCAATGGTTCGTAAAACCGGTGCACGTGGCCTTCGCTCTATCGTAGAAGGTATTTTACTAGATACCATGTACGAACTTCCATCTATGGATGATGTCAGCAAAGTAGTTATTGACGAAACGGTAATTAAAGGTGAGTCTGATCCAATCTTGATATATGAAAATAATAATCAAGATAAAGCAGCATCTGAATAGTTTTTAAGCTATTTGCATTAAAAAGGAGCCTAGGGCTCCTTTTTTTATAATTAATTTAAACGAGTCGGGGAAAATTGTTGAACTTTAATGTGGTTATCCCCATATACTTGAGTAATCTTTTAAATAAATGAAGTGCGAAGAGAAATATAATGACGCTTGAGAGAACCGACCAAGTCGAAATCCCAGTGCTAGCACTGCGCGATGTTGTGGTGTACCCACACATGGTGATCCCGCTTTTTGTAGGCCGTGAAAAATCAATAAAATGCCTTGAAGCGGCAATGGATAAAGACAAACAAATTTTCTTGGTTGCACAAAAAGATGCAACTGTAGACGAACCAGAGCAAGATGATATTTATCGCATTGGTACTATTGCAACTGTACTTCAATTATTAAAACTCCCTGACGGGACAGTAAAAGTATTGGTAGAAGGCACACAGCGCGCTGAAATCAAAGACTTTGTTGATAACGACGAGTTTTTTGTTGCCGATGCTCAATTTATTGAATCAGATTTAATTGATGAACAAGAGCAAGATGTATTTATTCGAAGCGCAATTAGCCAATTTGAAGGCTATGTAAAGCTCAATAAAAAAATTCCACCAGAAGTGCTCACTTCGGTATCAGGTATTGATGAACCAGCGCGACTTGCAGACACAATGGCTGCGCATATGCCTTTAAAAGTACCTGAAAAACAAAAAGTGCTAGAAATTTCAAGCGTGACAGAGCGTTTAGAATACCTAATGGCCCTAATGGAAGGTGAAATCGACTTATTGCAGGTTGAGAAGAAAATTCGTACCCGCGTTAAAAAGCAGATGGAAAAATCTCAGCGCGAGTATTACCTCAACGAGCAAATGAAAGCCATTCAAAAAGAGCTTGGTGAACTTGATGATGTTCCTGATGAGTTTGAAGCGCTCAAAAAGCGTATTGAAGAGTCGGGCATGTCATCAGAAGCACAAGAAAAAGCCACGACAGAACTTAATAAACTTAAGATGATGTCGCCAATGTCCGCTGAGGCAACGGTTGTGCGTTCTTACATCGATACATTAATTAACGTGCCATGGAAAAAACGTTCAAAAGTTAAAAAAGATTTAGCTGGTGCACAAAAAATATTAGACAGTGAGCATCATGGCCTTGATAAAGTAAAAGAACGTATTTTAGAGTACCTAGCGGTACAACAGCGTACTAACAAGCTTAAAGGGCCAATTCTGTGCCTTGTAGGACCTCCAGGTGTCGGTAAAACATCACTTGGTCAGTCGATTGCCCGTTCTACTGGCCGTAAGTATATTCGTATGGCGTTAGGCGGTGTTCGTGATGAAGCCGAAATCCGAGGCCATCGTAGAACGTATATTGGTTCTATGCCTGGTAAGCTAATTCAAAATATGACAAAAGTAGGGGTCAAAAACCCACTATTTTTATTAGATGAAATCGACAAAATGTCTTCAGATATGCGCGGCGACCCAGCTTCAGCATTGTTAGAAGTACTGGATCCTGAGCAAAACAGCCATTTTGCCGATCATTATCTTGAAGTAGATTTTGATTTATCGGATGTTATGTTTGTCGCTACTTCGAATAGTTTTAACATCCCTGGTCCTCTTTTAGACCGTATGGAAGTTATTCGTTTGTCAGGATATACAGAAGACGAAAAGCTTAATATTGCAAAAGAGCACCTGATCACTAAGCAAGTAAAGCGTAATGGCTTAAAAGACAACGAGATTGAAATAGACGATAGTGCAATTATCGGCATTATTCGCTATTACACACGTGAAGCGGGTGTCCGTAATTTAGAGCGAGAAATTTCTAAGTTGTGCCGCAAAGCTGTTAAAAATATTCTGATTGAAAAAGACACTAAAACGGTGACTATTAATCAAGATAATTTAGAAGAGTACTTAGGCGTTCAACGTTTTGACTATGGTAAAGCAGAAGATGGTGATCGAATTGGTCAAGTTACAGGTCTAGCATGGACTGAGGTTGGTGGTGATTTACTGACAATCGAATGTGCAGCCGTGCCAGGAAAAGGTAAATTGACCTACACCGGTTCACTTGGCGATGTAATGCAAGAGTCGATTCAAGCAGCAATGACCGTTGTGCGTAATCGTGCTGATACTTTTCGCATTAACAGTGATTTTTATGAAAAGCGTGACATTCATGTTCACGTTCCTGAAGGTGCAACACCAAAAGATGGCCCAAGTGCTGGTGCAGCCATGGTGACTGGTCTGGTGTCGAGTTTAACAGGTAACCCAGTTAAAGCTGATGTTGCTATGACTGGCGAAATAACGCTTCGTGGTGAAGTTCTGCCTATTGGTGGCTTAAAAGAGAAGTTACTAGCTGCGCACCGTGGTGGAATAAAAACCGTTATTATTCCAAAAATTAACGAACGTGACTTAAAAGAGATCCCAGATAACGTACTGGCAGGTCTTGATATTCACCCAGTGACATGGATTGATGAGGTGTTAAAACTTGCTTTGGTACATCCTGTTGAGAGTTTTTCAGTCGAAACAGAGAAAAAGCAGTAAAAAACGTAAAAAAAGTGCTTTTTAGGGCTTTTCAAATCTAAACGGTATGATAAGTTAAGCACTGGTTTTCAAGCCTAGGCCTTATGTGGCCTAGGCTCAAGAAAAATATAATCATGTGAGCATTACAAGTTTGCTCTAAAATTTTCAAAAAAGTGATGTTAGTTTAAAAAACCATCGCTCTTGATAATAACAATGAAAGAGGATGATATTGTGAATAAATCTCAATTAATCGATCAAATCGCAGCTGATGCTGACATTTCTAAAGCGGCTGCAGGTCGTGCACTTGATTCATTCATCGAATCTGTATCTGGCGCGCTTAAAGATGGCGACTCAGTTGCACTTGTTGGTTTTGGTACTTTCTCAGTACGTGAACGTGCTGCACGAGCTGGCCGTAACCCACAAACTGGTGAAACTATTCAAATCGCTGCTGCAAACATTCCAGCTTTCAAAGCCGGTAAAGCGCTTAAAGACGCAGTAAACTAATCAATAGTTTAAACAGATTAGTTATGGCGAAAGTAAAGTTACTTAATCAGCCTAACAGTTGAATTGAGTAACTTTACCGCTAGTTACTTCAAGTGAAAAAGCGTATCTGGTAAGATACGCTTTTTTTACATGTGACAAGGTATTGAGCCTTGATCAAAAAGAGATAAACAAATGCTTGAGAAAATCAGAGAAGGTTCGCAAGGACCTGTAGCCAAAATAATTTTAGGCGCGGTGATTTTATCTTTTGCTTTAGCAGGGATCGGTAGTTACCTAGGTCAAACCACGGAACAACCTGTTGCTGAAGTAAACGGAGTTAAAATTAGCCAAACGGAATTTAACCGCGCGTACCAAAACGAACGTAATCGTTTAGAGCAACAATTTGGTGAGTACTTTACACAAATTGCTGCAGATCCAAATTATATGGCACAAATTCGTCAAGGTGTAATTGACCGCTTAGTACAACAAGAATTGCAATCACAGTTAGCGGCAGAATTAGGCCTTCGCGTGAGCGATGATACAGTTCGTAAAACAATTTTAGAATTGCCTTACTTCCAACTTGGCGATAAATTTAATAACGATCGTTATTTACAAGTAATTCGTCAAATGAACTTCCAACCAGATACTTTTCGTGAATACCTTCGCGAAGACATGACACGCAGTCAGTTAGTATCAGCAGTTGCAGGCACAGACTTTGCGCTTGAAAGCGAGCTTAAAAGTGCTATTGCTCTTCAACAACAAACTCGTAGCATTGATTACTTAGTAATTAATAAAGAGTCACTTGCAGATAATGT
Source organism: Pseudoalteromonas sp. 2CM32C (assembly GCF_023161925.1). Taxonomy (NCBI): domain Bacteria; kingdom Pseudomonadati; phylum Pseudomonadota; class Gammaproteobacteria; order Alteromonadales; family Pseudoalteromonadaceae; genus Pseudoalteromonas; species Pseudoalteromonas sp. 2CM32C. Next base: position 324,986 of record NZ_JALNTI010000003.1, read on the forward strand.
TGAAGTATCAGAGCAAGAAGTTTCAGATTACTATGACCTAAATGCATCGCAGTTTTTATCACCAGAACTTATCTCGGTGAACTATGTCGAATTGAAAGCTGAAAATATTGTTGTTGGTTCAGTGACTGAAGAAGATGTGAAAGCGTCTTATGAGCAAAATAAGGCGCAATATGTTGAGCCTGAAAAACGCCGTGTGTCACACATATTAATAGATAATAGTGAAGACGATGATGCAGCTAAAGCTAAAGTCGATGCGCTTTATGCTGAGCTTCAACAAGGTGCAGACTTTGCTGAACTCGCAGAGTCTTCATCTGATGATATCGTTAGCGCAGAGATGGGCGGTGACCTTGATTGGATTGAACGTGATGTAATGGATCCTGCATTTGAAGATGCAGCATTTTCACTTGAAGCGAAAGGTGATTTTTCAGAAGTGGTTGCGTCAGAGTTCGGTTATCACATCATTAAACTGACTGATATTCAGCCACAACAAGTTAAACCATTTGATGATGTAAAAGCGGACTTACGTGCTGAGTTAGAGCGTGCTGAAAAAATTGATGCATTCTACGATAAGCAAACCGAAATGGGTGCAATTGCGTTTGAAATTTCAGATCGTTTAGATGATGCTGCAGAAGTTGCTGAACTAGAAGTTCAGTCAACCCCTCTTTTAGCATTGAACGCTTTACCTGAGCCGTTAAATACACCGGCTGTTATTACTGCACTCACATCTGTTGACTTACTTGAAGACAAAGTTAACTCTGAAGTTATTGAGTTGGGCGATGAGCACATTGTTATCGTGCGTATTAACGAGCATCAGCCAGCGTCAACTAAACCATTAAGTGATGTAAGTGAACAGATCAAAACACGCTTGGTAAATGATAAGACCTCTGAGCTTGCCAAAGATAAAGCGCGTAGTTTGTTTGCTGAAATTCAAGCAGGTAAAAGTTTGAATGATATTGCAACTGAGCAAGACTTAACGCTTCGTCAAGAGTCACAACTAAATCGTCAAAGTTTTGCTGTCTCGCCAGCGATTGTTACTCAGGCATTTAAAATGGCTCACCCAGCAGACACTGCAGTGGTAGATGTTGTTGACTTAAATAACGGTGATGCAGCGATTGTTGCACTTAACTCAGTGACAGATGCTACAGTAACCGCTGATATTGACCCACAAGCTAAACAAAGCATTACAATGGCTCAAGCAAACAAAAACTATATGGTTTTCATAGAGTCGCTTAAAGCTAAAGCTGAACTTAATTTACCAGTAGTTGAACAAGCTGCTGAATAAGTTAATTTTGGTTATTAAAAAAAGGCGCTTATGAGCGCCTTTTTTATTGTTTTAATTCGAGTGTGTTTATACCACTGCGTAATAATACCAATCATTTTAGGGCGCTAGATAGGCCTTGCAATAAATTCAATAGGGTTACCGCTAGGCTCTTTTATCATCATGTGCTGCGTAGGGCCTTTACCTAAATTCTCTGGTGCAAATTCTATAGTAATATTATTTTGCATTTTTAAGTGCTTATGCAGCTTGCTTAACTTTTCAATACTCTCAACACTGAGTGCTAAATGGTGTAGGCCCACATTTTCTGCTCGATTAAACTCTACACGTTTTTCATTATTCTTAATTCGCCACAATGTAATGGTTGTTTTTATTAGATAAAAAGTACGCAGGATAAGTTGGATCATTTCCCAGCACTTTAAAACCAAGCACATCAGTAAAAAACGCTTTAGATGAATTTAAATCTGAAACAGTTAAACCTAAATGATCGATTCCGCCAACCCAGTTTTTAACTTTGTTAGGGGGCTCGGCAATAGCAGAGGCTGATAAAATCAGTAGGGGAGTAATACTAAGTAGTGTGTTTTTGAGCATGGAGTGGCCTTGTTAAAAAGTAAAAGTTAATAACAAGACCTTCTAAAATGCACTTACATAACAAAAAATTGCATTAACAGCTTAATAGACGCTGCGTTATTTTTGACTGAGGGTTATTAAATACATTTTCTGTTAAACCATACTCAACAACTTCGCCTTTATCTAGCACTATGACTTGATCACTAATATGGCGTACTAAACTAAGGTGATGGGTGATCATGACATAAGTTAAACCCGTTTCACGTTGTAACTTGAGTAATAAATTTACTATTTGGGCACGTATAGAAGGGTCTAAAGACGATACGGCTTCATCGAGCACCATCACTTTAGGATCTAAAATAAGCGCTCTGGCAAAAGCCACACGTTGCAATTGGCCAACACTGAACATATGTGGATAGTAATGTTGGTGATCGACTAGCAATCCAACTTTAGAGAGTGTTGTATTTATTTTTTCTGAGCGCTCTTCTTCATCAAAGTCCGTATTGTATTGCAAGCAATCATCAAGCATGTCGCCAATAGTTAAACCTGGGTTTAACGACGCCCCTGAGTCTTGGAAAATCATTCTAATGTGACGACATTGGTTATCACGAATACCGTTATCTTCTATTACATTGCCTTCAAGTAATATTTGCCCAGCGTTTGCGTTATCGGCACCGGCAAGTAACTTAGCTAACGTACTTTTCCCTGAGCCTGTTTCACCAATTACGGCAATGGTTTCACCTTTACCAATACAAAAAGAAATGTTTTTTAGCACTTCAAATTTTTTGCGTTTAAATAAACCCGCTCGCACATCAAATGTTTTAGATAGCGCTTGTACTTTGAGAGTAGGCTGCATTACTTCACCTCCTTTATAAGCGGAAAGTGACAAGCGTAGCTGTGCCCACTGTGTTTAGTGAGAGCAGGTGTAACTACACATTCTTTTTGTGCTTGTGGGCAACGTGGCCCAAGTCGGCAACCAATTGGTAAATGTTGTAAAGTAGGAATAGTACCTTTAAGCGCATAAAACGGTTCTTTATGAGCCAAGCCTTGCTCGTAATCTGGCAAGCTTTTCAAAAGTGCTTGGGTGTATGGATGGCGAGGTTGCTTAAATATTTTATGAGTTGGACCTGCTTCAACCATTTGCCCGCAATATAAAACATGAATCCCATGAGACCAATCAGCAATCTCTTCAAGCTCGTGTGAAATCATTAAAATAGACATATTCTTGAGTTGATTAAGGCTTTTTAATAACCTAAACACTTGCGCACGGGTAGTACTCTCAAGTGCCGTAGTCGGCTCATCAGCAATTAATAGCTTAGGTGTTCGGGCAATTGCCATTGCAATCATTACCTTTTGGCACACACCTTCTGAGAGCTCATGGGGGTAGCTGTCTAGTACCGCTTCATGGTTTTTGATACCAACTTTATGGATAAGTGCTTTAACGCGGTCTTTTCGTTCGCGATTTCGTTTTAAAAAGAATCCCTTGCGAGCGACTTCAGGTAAGGTTTCAGCAATTTGATTAAAAATTTTCGCTGTAGGGTCAAGGCAACGGCTAGGATCTTGGTAGATCATTGCAATATCTTTACTAACCGTTTGTCTGCGTTGCTCCGGAGTGAGGCGCATTAGGTCAACACCACGCCAGTGAATTCTATCAGCGGTTATATTCCAGCGTTCGTTTAATACACCTACGATTGCTTTTGCGATTAGGCTTTTACCTGAGCCTGACTCACCTACAAGCGCATGCACTTCACCTTCTTTTAAGCTAAAGCTGACCCTATCAACTGCTCTTATAACTGTTTCTGAAGTGCGCAGTTCAATGGTTAAATTTCTAACATCTAATAATTGCATTTAATCGGCCTTGCGCTCTTTTAGCACTTGTCTAAGTCCATCGCCTACTAAATTGGTCGATAATACCGCTAAAAATAATAATACGCCTGGTAAGGCAACCGTCCAAGGTGCTAAATAAATTAGGCCAAGGTTTTCTGCCAATATGGCACCCCATTCAGTGGTTGGGGGTTGTGCGCCTAACTTTAAAAAACCCAACGCAGAAATATCTAGTATGGCCGTAGACAGTGCCATAGTAAAAATAACCACTATGTGTTCGTAAATATTAGGAAAAATACCGCGCGATATAATATGCCAATTTGAAGCGCCGTCGAGCTTAAAAGCCGTAATGTAATCTTTGCTTAGCTCTTCTACTATTAGGTTTCTAATAGAGTGAATAAACTGCGGTAGTAAGGCTAAAATAATAGCCCATACTGTATTCATCAAGCCCGGGCCTAATACTGCAATAATGATAATAGCCAATAATAAAGACGGTATTGAAAGAGTGATATCAAGTAAGTGGTTTAAAAAGCTTGAACGCATACCTCGACTAATGCCAGCAAATGTTCCGACTAATACACCAATTATGGTGGTCAATAATGCAGCGACGACCGATAAACCAAATGTATAGGTTGCGCCGTTCATTAAACGCGACAACACATCGCGTCCTAAATCATCAGTGCCTAAAATAAAACGCACATCGCCCATTTCTCGCCACGAGGGTGGAATAAGTAGCGCATCACTGTGCTGCTGGTTTACCCCATAAGGCGCTAAAAATGGTGCGCTGGCAGCGAGTAAGGCAAATGCCAAAAACACCCATAAACCAACAAGGGCAGGGTGATTGTTTTTAAATTTTCGCCAAAATCGCGCTAGTGGCGATTTATTCGACTCTTCAGAAAATACCTTAAACTTTGCCATGGGCTTGGTTCCGTGAGAGTGGGTCGAATAAACTATAAAGAAGTTCGGTTGTTATAGTGGCTAAAATAACAAATAAAGATACAGCCATTAGGCCTCCCTGAATTGCAGGAAAGTCGCGCTGGTAAATACTGTCTATCAACCAGCGGCCAATACCAGGCCACGAAAAAATAACTTCGGTGATCATAGCAAGCGTTATTAGTGTACTGAATTGCAAACCAATTTTTTTAATTACCGGTAAAAGCGCATTGCGCAGTGCATGATGCATGATTAATTGGCGTCTGTTTAATCCCTTCGCGCGTGCTGTTTTAATAAAATTTTGATCCATTATTTTCAACATTGATTCGCGGGTAAATCTTACAAGCACTGTGGTTGGGTATGTGGCAAGCACAATTGTGGGCAGTGTTAAGTGGTGTAATGCATCTACAAATGCCATTCCTTTATACGGAAAGCCGGCAAGCATGATATCAATGAGCATAAACCCGCTGGCTGCTGGAATTTCATAAAGAAGCCCCATTCTACCCGACATAGGAAACCACCCCAATTTGAGCGAAAAAATCATAATTAGTAATAAAGCTAACCAGAATACAGGCATAGAATAGCCCACAATGGTGGTTGAATTAATAAGCTTATCTGGCCAGCGATTGTAATACGCTGAGCCTATAATACCTGCAGGCACGCCAACAAATATAGACACAATAAGTGCATAGACACTAAGCTCTAACGTCGCTGGTAATAAATCAAGAATATGTGAAAAAACATTGTCGCCAGAGGCAAACGATAATCCCCAATCACCCTGAAAAACTCGCCCTAAAAAGGCGAGGTATTGCATAAAATAATTACTGTTATAAAAGTATTTATCTTCTAATTGCGTATTTTGAGAAAAATTATTACTCGGAACGCCACTCAAATTACTTAATGGATCACCAGGGAATAAGTACGCCAACGAAAATGTAAAAATGCTGAGCATGAGCAACATAAAAAGTAATAAACCAAGGCGGCGTAAAATATAATCGAGGATCATTACTTTTTCCTCGCATTGGCTAACGAAATAGCCCCAAATGGGCCAAGCTCTATGCCGTCTACATCGGCACTGCTTGCTTGAAACCGTAACCCATGAGCAATGGGCAACAAGGGTAATTCATCCATGATAAGCGACTGCACATCTGCGTAGTATTTTTTTCGCATATTTAAGTCTGTCGTATCGAGTGCTTGCGCCAGTAATAGATCAAATTTAGGGTTGCACCAATTGGCTGGGTTTTTGCCACTAAATGTTGCTGAGCAGCTTAATAACGGGCTAAAGAAGTTATCGGGGTCTGGCGTATCTGCTGCCCAGCCGAGGAGCACGCTATCGTGTCTGTGCTCTCCAATTCGCTGAATAAACGTATTCCACTCGTATTCTACAATACTGACGTTAACACCTACTTTGCGTAAGTCACTTTGCATTAATTCAGCCATTTTACGTGCATTGGGGTTATAAATACGACTCACTGGCATGGCCCAAATATTCATATCAAACCCATCAGAAAAGCCGGCTTCAGCGAGTAGCTTTTTAGCAAGGTCAGGGTCAAATGATGGCATACTTGTTTGAGCGTTAAAAGCCCATGAGGTTGGTGGTAACATCGATTCGGCACGTGTTCCATTACCGTAATATACCGCTTGCATTATTTTATCTGTATCAATTGCATGTGCAAGCGCCTTGCGAACTCGAATGTCGTCAAAAGGTGGGCGTTCTGTGTTAAAAGCCCAGTATCCAACATTGAGGTTGGTTTCTTTTTCAATATTAATATCTTCACGCTGGGCTAAAATACTCAACTGAGCACTACTAGGATGAGCGGCTAAGTCGCACTCTTTAGTAAGGAGTTTTGCGATTCGGGCTGTGCCATTAGGGGTAATGTCGTAAACGAGTTGTTCAAGGGCAACGTCGTGTTTCCAATAATCGGGGTTACGGTAAAAGCGGACTAAATTATCACGGCGATATTCACGATAAATGTAAGGACCAGTGCCTACAGGGTATTGATCAAAAAATTCTTCTTGCTCTGCAGCTTTACGTTTCATTGCATACTCGGCCGATAAAACAACCGCGAAGTCAGTGGCCATGTTAGCTAAAAAACTACTTTCAGCATTAAACAACTCAAATCTAACTTGGTGGTCAGACACGCGAACAATTTTACGAATAAGCTGATCAACGCCTACACTTTGAAAATAAGGGTAACTGGCATCACCCACAAAATGATAAGGGTTGTACACATCAAATAAGCGGCTAAAGGTAAAAATTACGTCATCGGCGTTAAAAGTGCGGCTAGGTGTAAAGTACGCGGTGGTATGAAATGGTACGTCTTTTCGAAGAGTAAAGGTGACCGATTTACCATCTTTACTTACTTTCCAATCTGTTGCGAGTTCGCTTTGAAACTCAGCAGTAACCGGATCAATACTTATTAAACGGTCATAAAGCTGATTGGCAATAATATCAATAGTTGAGCCTGTGGTTGTCACTTGTGGGTTAAACGACACAGGGTTTGCCTCGGCGCAATAGACCAAGCCTTGGTTTTTTTCTTCAATAACGCGTTCTTCACTATCTAAGCAGCCAACTAAAGTGCCTGCTAGTAAAGCAAGTAAAAATTTATGCACACGCATAACCTCTAACTATTGTTGATCCAACAAATTGTATTTTTTTAGATACCCACGTAATTGATGATACGTTAAACCAAGGACTTCTGCAGTTTTCTTTTGATTAAATTGGCTATGCTCAAGCGCTTTGTTAATCATATTTATTTCAAATTCATTTGAGCGTTCTTTTAAGCTACAAGGAAATTGAATATTGGCTTCAACTTTTTGCTCAGAAACGTTTACAGGCGCTGCAACAGAAACAGGCTCAGCACTAACATGTTGAGTGGTTATTGGTGCTTTAATACGCGCTTTAGGTCTAAATGGACTTTCGAATGGGTCTAAAATAATCTGGTGAACGGGAATATGTTCACTTCCGTGGCGATATAAGCTACGTTCAACCACATTTTTAAGCTCACGAATATTACCAGGCCAGTTATACGATAAAAGCGTTTCTGTAGCGCTTCGAGTAAACCCGCTAAATAGCTCCCACTCTAAATCGCGTGCCATGTTCATCGCAAATTGCTCTGCGAGCAGCATAATATCGTCTTGACGTTCACGCAATGGGGGAAGCGTTATTACATCAAATGCTAATCTATCAAGTAAATCACTTCTAAACTCACCTTGTTCAGCAAGGTATGGTAAGTCTTCATTGGTGGCGCATACTAGGCGAGTATCTACTTTTACAGTTTGCTTGCCGCCTACTCTTTCAAACTCACCATACTCTATAACGCGTAGGAGTTTTTCTTGTACCATGGCGGATGTATTTGCCAATTCATCCAAAAATAGCGTACCGCTGTTAGCACGTTCAAAACGGCCTTCGTGACGTTTACTGGCCCCTGTAAATGCGCCGCTTTCATGACCAAACAATTCACTTTCGAGCAGGTTCTCGTTCAATGCAGCACAATTTAGTTTTACGTAGTTTTGATCCCAACGTTTAGATAAAAAATGCAGGCGGGCAGCTATAAGCTCTTTACCTGTGCCTCGTTCGCCAATAATAAGCACCGGCTTATCTAGATTAGCTAGTTGCGATACTTGATCCAACACAGATAAAAAGCTGTCTGATTGGCCCAGTAAATTGTCTTGTTGGCGATATTGGCTCATATTCCCTAAGTCTTAGTCATTTTTACTAACTGTTAGTGTATTTCATAATTATGAATAACTAAAGTAATTTGTATATTTAGTTTAACTTAATGAAAATACAGTGTATTTTAGTTTTTAAAAAGTTGGCAAGCATATTGATACTAGTTAAAGCAGACTAACTAAGTTTTAATTACAGAGGTAAATGTTATGGGAATTTTTTCACGTTTTGCAGATATTGTTAATTCTAATATCAATGCCATTTTAGATAAAGCAGAAGACCCAGAAAAAATGGTGCGTCTGATTATCCAAGAAATGGAAGATACACTAGTAGAGGTTCGCTCTACGTCAGCTAAAACTCTGGCAGAGAAAAAAGAAATTGTTCGCCGCCTAGATACACTTAAAGTTCAAGTAAGTGACTGGCAAGAAAAAGCTGAGTTAGCACTTAGTAAAGACCGCGAAGATTTAGCTCGTTCAGCATTGCTCGAAAAGCAAAAGTCGGCAGATGCAGTGACGGCTGTAGAAGGTGAACTTGAGCATGTAGAGTCTCATATTGAGAAGCTTCAGCAAGAAGTGACCACGTTACAAGAAAAGTTAGCTGATGCTAAATCACGTCAAAAGGCAATAATTCTTCGTCAGCGTTCAGCTGAGTCGCGCCTAGAAGTGAAAAAAGCACTTGATAGCTCGAAGGTAGAAGATGCACTTAATCGCTTTGAACGTTACGAAACTAAAATTGATGGACTAGAATCTCAAATAGAGTCTTACGATTTAGGTAAGCAAACGTTAGCAGATGAAATTGCTGATTTACAAAAAAATGAAAAAATTGATGATGAGCTAGCTGAACTTAAAAAGAAGCTTGCTGATAAGTAATTTACGCAGGGGCATGTAATGTGCCCCACTGCTTAACATATTTGAACGGATTGTCAGGAGAGGGTTATGTTTGATCCAGAGATACTAGTTGCACCATTTATCTTGTTTATGATTTTTGTTGCGCCACTGTGGTTAATTTTACACTACCGTAGCAAAAAACAAGTAAGCCAAGGGTTAAGTGAGCACGAACATCGCCAGTTATTAGAACTAGCACACAAAGCTGAACGTATGGCTGATAGAGTCGAAACACTTGAAGCATTGCTAGACCAAGAGTCACCACAATGGAGACGCAAAGTATGAATGCCAAACGCGAATTATTAAGAGACCCACAACGCGGTAAAATAGCCGGAGTATGTGCGGGATTAAGTGACTACTTTAATATGGAGTTATGGTTAGTTCGCATTATATTTGTTAGTGCGGTACTGCTAGCAGGTGGCCCATTGTTTGTGGTAGCGTACATTGCAGCGTGGTTTATATTAGACAAAAAAGAGCCAACGACTGCACATGCGAGCAGCTCAACAAAAGCTGACGATCCGTTAGAGGTGAAATTTAAAGTATGGCAAAAGGGTGAGCCACCGCGCCGCGCTTTACAAGATTTAAAAGAGCGTTTAGCGCGAGTAGATACACGCCTTCAGGATATGGAACGCCATGTTACCTCAAGCGAGTTTACGGTAAGCCGTGAAATCAACAAACTTTAAAGGATTTAATAGCACTTTGTTCGGTGATTAAGCATCAATGAAGTGCTAGCCCATTATGAGTCGTACTTCATTTGCTAAAAAGACCTTTAAAAGTATTAAAGGCAATGCCCAAAAAGCCCTTCACCGTAGTTTAGATCAGCATGTAAAATTGGCTGTAACTGGGCTAAGCGGTAGCGGTAAAACTGCGTTTATTACAGCTCTAGTCAAGCAATTAACTACACAGGCTAACGATAAAAACCTCCCTTTTTTTGATGTAATGCGAGAGCAGCGCCACATAGCCACTAAAGTTGTACCGCAAGAGGCGTTAAAGGTCCCAACTTTTGACTATCCGCGAGCACTCAATGCTTTACTCCCAAGTGATGGGATGCCTACATGGCCTGCATCAACCGAGCGTATTAACACCTTGCGTTTGGCTATTAAATACCAAAGTGCCTCAGGGTTACGTGGGCATTTTTCGCCACAATCTACGTTGTATTTAGATATTATTGACTACCCTGGTGAATGGCTACTTGATTTACCTATGCTTGAGCAAAGTTATAGCCAGTGGTGCGAGCAGCAGTACCCGCTGTTATTACAGCACCCGCGTGTGAACACCTCTAGTGAATTTTTAAATGCGCTTGATCAGCTTGATTTAAACGCACCTGTAGATGAGAGCATGCTTGCGCAAATTGCAGCGCTTTATCAACATATGCTGGTGGGCCTTAAAAAAGACACCAAGCTTGCCATGTTACAACCTGGGCGAATGCTTATGCCTGGCGACTTACAAGGCGCACCGCTATTGTTGTTTTTCCCTGTTAATTTTAAGCAGGTTAATAGCGATGATATTATTGCGGGGTCTAATTTAGAGCATCTCATTAAGCGCTTTAATGCCTATGTAAAAGAAGTGGTTAAGCCTTTTTATAACGAGCACTTTAAACATTTTGACCGCCAAATTGTGTTAGTTGATGTATTAAGTGCTTTAAACGAAGGCCACGAAACACTCCAAGAGCAAAGTAGCGTAATCAACCAATTACTCGCTCACTTTAATTACGGCGAGTCGGGATTTTTTAAGCGCTTATTTAAACCCAACATAGATAAAATACTCTTTGCTGCCAATAAGTCAGATCACATAAGTGCCAAGCACCACAAAGACTTAGCACTTCTACTTGATTCGCTAGTGCATGAGCAAACTAACTATTTAAAATTTGATGGCGTACAAATAGAAACCATGGCTATGTCGTCAATTACTGCAACGCAGCCGCGCCAAGTTACCGATAAAGGCCAAACGCTAGAGTGTATTTACGGCAAGCCACTTAACGAGCAAGATTGGCTAACCTACTTACCCCCACAACCACCTAACCGCATGCTTAATAAAAATGAGTGGCCAGCGCAGGGTTTTGAGTTTTTGTCGTTTGCGCCTATGCCAGCCCCCGACAAGCAACTTAAACATATTCGCCTTGATCATGTGATGCAGTATCTATTAGGAGACAAATTATCATGAGCGACACACAGCAAACTTTTCAAGCAGGTAGGCGAATTGATACCCAAGCTGATGAACAAATTGAAGCTACGCTTGCACCCGCAAAAATAGTGGCTCAAGGTCAAAGTGACTATATTGAAGAACCTGATGAAGAGTTTATTGAAGATGAAATAGACCTAGAGCCGGTATATAAAAAGTCAAAATGGCAAACGCTTAAAGGTGTGTTTACCATAAGCTTTTTAGTACTGGTGTTACTTGAATTTGCTTATTCATTAGTGTTTGCATTTCAACAGTCGGTTGTTTTAGGCGGTGTGTATTTAACCGCAGTGTTAAGTGGTGTGCTTCTTATTGGGCGCATATTATGGCGCGAATATAGAATGTTGCGCAGCCTTAAGCGCAATCAGTTACACCGCCAAGAAGCTTACAGGCTCTTAAATAGCGAGCAAGTAGGCGGCGCATTACCGTGGCTTGAAAAACTAAACAAGCACCAAAAGCTTAATAATTTTGACAGCTTTAAAAAGCAAGTTGCACAGCATCACAGTGATAAAGAAATAATGACCCTTTACGCAAATAGCTTGCTTATAACGCAAGACACGCAAGCTAAAAAGCTTATAAACCGTTTTGCAACAGAGTCAGCTTTATTAGTTGCACTGAGCCCCATTGCGCTGGTGGATATGATGGCTGTGCTTTGGCGTGGTACTAAGTTAATTGAGCAAATAGGTAAAATTTATGGCATTGGTTTTGGTTACGCAAGCCGCATTAAGCTTTACCGTATGCTTATAAAACAAGTGATGTTTGTAGGCAGTGCTGAGCTTGTCTCTGATTTAGCAGCCACTGCGCTCAGCGCAGAATTGCTTGGTAAGCTTTCTGGGCGAGCCGCACAAGGTGTGAGTGCAGGGATTTTTACAGCGCGAATTGGCTATAAAGCAATGGAGTTAAGTCGCCCATTACCTAAACTAGAACACAAGCGCAGCCTATTGAAAGGGACCGTTCAGAGCATTGCAGGTAAAATTTTAAAACGAGGAAAAACAGAGCCCACACAATAACATGGAAATATTTGTGTACAGGTAAATGGGTAAACTTTGCACAAATAGCCATCTGAGCATCCGGCATGCTTGTGATTTAAACTGTGGTACGTTTTTATCTATGTCACTAACAACACATAATAAAAATGAGCACAAAGATAATGACCAAGCATCATCTTCATACACAATGTATCCATGGCCCGCAAAAAGCAAACGACCCACATGGCGCACTTACGTCGCCTTTGTATCAAACCTCAACCTTTCATTTTGAAAATGCAGCACAAGGCGCCGCACGTTTTGCAGGCGAAGAACCCGGTTATATTTATACCCGCCTAGGCAATCCAACCACCACCGAACTTGAACAAAAGATAGCACTGCTAGAGGGCTGCGAAGCCGCTGCGGCAACGGCTACAGGCATGGGCGCTGTATCGGCATCGGTATTGAGCTTTTTATCACAGGGCGACCATCTTGTAGCATCAAGTGCATTATATGGTTGTACGTTCGCGTTTTTTGCACACATGTTACCGCGTTGGGGAATTGAAGTTACGTTTGTTGATATGACCAATGAGGACGAGCTTCGGGCTGCCATTAAACCTAATTCCAAAATGATATTTGTAGAAACACCAATAAACCCAACAATGGCTGTGATTGATTTAGCACTTATTGGCGCTATTGCTAAACAGCAAAACTTAATTAGCGTGGTAGACAACACCTTTTTAACGCCATTGCTGCAATCACCAAAAAAATATGGCATTGATATCATTATGCACAGTGCAACCAAATACATAAATGGCCATGGCGATGTGGTGGCAGGACTTGTGTGTGGATCGCTTGAGCATATTACCTTGATAAAAATGACCGTACTAAAAGACATTGGTGCAACCATAAGCCCACACGACGCATGGCTTATAAATCGCGGATTAAAAACTTTAGCCATACGCATGGAGCGTCACTGTCAAAGTGCACAAACAGTGGCTGAATACCTAGAGGCGCATCATCAAGTTAATATTGTTTATTACCCAGGGCTTAAATCGCATCCAGGAAATAAATTTATTGGTAATCAAATGAAAGCGGCAGGTGGCGTGATTGCGTTTGAAATAAAAGGCACTTTACAACAAGGTGCGCAATTTATTGATAGCATGAAGCTTTGTACACTTGCAGTAAGCCTAGGCGATGCCGAAACACTGATTCAGCATCCTGCGTCTATGACCCATTCTCCATATTCGCCAGAAGAGAGAGCCGCCGCTGGTATCAGTGACGGGTTGATCAGGCTCTCTGTTGGGCTTGAAGATGTTAACGACATTATTAGTGATTTAGACCAGGCGTTTACTCAAATCCTTTAGCTGTATTTAATTGTTTACACATAAAGCTTCGTGTAAAGCCTTTATATGTAGGCTGTAATTTTAATGTGTCACATGTGTAATTTTAACTTTACGAATGAAGTGATCGCGCCAAGTACAGATGTTAGCTTGTCTATTAAACTTTTCTTCACTTTTACATAGTATGGGGTCACTCGATATTCAATAGGTTTGAGTATCACACTGACACCGATTTAGGGCTCACAACCCAGAAGGTACTTATGGCTAAAGCAAGTAAATACACATCCAAAACACCAGACGAAAATGGTGTTATACATTGGAGTGATGAAGAAAATAAAATTTGGTCTGAGCTTGTAGCACGCCAACTTGCGTGCATAGAGGGCAAGGCCTGCGATGAGTATATGGAAGGACTTAAAAAAATAAATCTTCCACACGACCGTATACCGCAACTAAGCGAGCTTAACGAGGTACTTCTTGCCACCACCGGTTGGCAAGTAGCGCCTGTGCCTGCACTTATCGATTTTGATGAGTTTTTTAGATTGTTAGCAAATAAACAGTTTCCGGTTGCCACGTTTATTCGAAGCCGTGAAGAGTTTGACTATCTTCAAGAGCCAGATATTTTTCATGAAATATTTGGCCACTGCGCCATGCTAACAAACCCTGATTTTGCCGAGTTCACACACAAATACGGGCAATTAGGGTACGCAGCGCAGAAAAAAGATCGTGTTTACCTTGCACGCATGTACTGGTTTACCGTTGAGTTTGGTTTAATGCAAACCGAAAACGGCCTGCGTATTTACGGTGGCGGAATTTTATCAAGCCCGGGTGAAACGCAGTATGTGTATTCAGATACACCAGAAATAACGCCTATGAGCGTAATTGATGTACTGCGTACGCCTTATCGCATTGATATTATGCAACCGCAGTACTACACCATTAATTCGATTCATGATCTGTTTGATATATCGCAAATGGATATTATGACTTTGGTTGAGCAAGCTAAAGCGCTTGGCTTGCATGACCCAAAATTTCCACCAAAAGAAAAATTAGCCAGTTAACTTTAATTTAAAAAAAACGCTAAAGTAAGGATTTAAAATGTCTTCATTAAGTGAACAAAAATGCGAAGCTTGCCACGTAGATGCACCAAAAGTGTCTGACGAAGAGCTTGCACAGCTTATTACAAAAATACCAGACTGGGTACCAGAAGTACGCGACGGCATTATGCAGCTAGAGCGTGTTTATAAATTTAAAAACTTTAAACAAGCTATCGCGTTTACTAACAAAGTAGGCGACATGGCAGAAGACGAAGGCCACCATCCAGGTTTATTAACCGAGTGGGGCAAAGTAACTGTAACGTGGTGGAGCCATTCAATTAAAGGCTTGCACAAAAACGACTTTATTTGCGCAGCTAAAACAGACGACGTATTTAACGCGCTGTAATTAAAAAATTAATTGAGCAAACCTAAAAGCACTTATTTTTATAAGTGCTTTTTTATTGGTGTTGGTAAACTATCACCCTTTATTAAAATTGTTACGACAAAAGCATATGGATAACAAAACGAATATTTACCATGTAATTATCTTCTTAGGTTGATTATTTTGTGTCCGAGAATAATATAGGCTGTAAATGAAAGGATAGTTACATGCCAAAAAAACTGCAGCTGATTAACCCTGATGGACAGGCTAACTTTGGTTTATTCCCACAGGGGATTGAGCATATTAATTACTTAGATTTTGATTTAAGAAACGCAATGGATAAGCCATGCGGTAAACTTGCAAAAAAATTTAAGTTTAACCAGTTTCAGTTTATAAGCATTACTTGCGATGAATTAGTTATTGGGCTTGCAATCGTTGATTTAAAAATTGCCAGCAACTGTTTTGTTTATGTTTACAATTTAAAAACAGAGCAGTTAGAAGAGCACAGCTTTGTAAATTTATTTTCTAAAAACACATTAATTGAGCCGCAGCCAAATTCTGGCAATAGTTATTTTAAAAAGGGTGATAACAGCGTTTACGTTAATACCACAGATAGACCCGGTGAACGAAAGGTAACAGTTAAAATAAGTACCACGCTGATCCTTGATGCAATAATTAACGAGTCAGATAATTACCTTCCTTTGAGTGTATGTGCTCGAGCTGGTTATGCTGGTTTCCATTTCACCCAAAAATCGGCCGCGCTAAATTGCAGTGGCACGCTTCTATTAAAAAATACCCGCTACGATTTTAGCCATATGAACGCATTGGCCTGTGTAGACTGGAGTGCAGGCTATATGCGTCGTGAAACATTTTGGAATTGGGCAAGCCTTGCCTGCAAATTACCTGATGGACGCTACTTGGGATTAAACCTTTCAGCAGGTGTAATTGAAACAGGATTTACTGAAAATGCTATTTGGCTTGACGGAAAGCTATACAAAATTGATATGGTTGATTTTAAGTTTAATCGTTATGGTAACGAAATTGATTGTGACAAGTGGGAACTCCACTCAAACGACGGCCTGATTAATCTTACTTTTGAACCTGTAAGCCAACGTTTTGATAAAACTAATTTACTCATTGTGGCCACGAATTTCACACAAAAAATCGGTTGTTATTTCGGTCAAATAACGCTTCCTAATGAAGTGATAACACTCAACGGGCAGTGGGGCTTAGCAGAAGATCACTATTCAAAATGGTAGATGTAGCTTTTGGGAATTAACGTATATAAACGAACGCTTTAAAAGAATGTAAGGCTCTAAATCTAAAAAGGTTCAGAGCCTTATTTTTTCATCAATAATTTATACTAAAGCCATTGATTTATATTTAATCATCAATCGAGCGAAGTAGGGCGTTGATGCCTACTTTTTCGCGTGTTTGTTGATCTACTTTTTTCACAATGATTGCAGCGTAAAGGCTGTGTGTGCCATCTTTTGATGGTAGTGCACCTGGTACAACTACTGCGCCTGCAGGTACGCGGCCGTAGTGAATTTCGCCGGTTTCACGGTCGTAAATACGAGTGCTTTGGCTGATATAAACGCCCATTGAAATAACAGCGCCTTCTTCTACTACTACACCTTCAACAATTTCAGAACGTGCGCCAATAAAACAATTGTCTTCAATGATGGTTGGGTTAGCTTGTAGTGGCTCTAAAACGCCGCCTATGCCAACGCCGCCAGATAAGTGTACGTTCTTACCAATTTGTGCACATGAGCCAACAGTGGCCCATGTATCAACCATGGTGCCCTCGTCAACGTATGCGCCAATGTTTACGTACGAGGGCATAAGTACGACGTTTTTACCTACAAAGCTGCCTTTACGTGCTACTGCGTTAGGCACTACGCGCATGCCGCCTTGTTGAAATTGCTCTGGCGTGTAGTCGCTAAATTTAAGCGGTACTTTGTCGTAAAACTGATTAACGCCGTCGTTCATTGGTTGGTTGTCGCGAATACGAAAAGATAGTAAAACTGCTTTTTTAAGCCATTGGTGCACAACCCATTCGCCTGATATTTTTTCAGCAACACGCGCGGCACCGCTATCAAGTAGCTCTAGCGCGTCAATAATAGCTTGTTTTACATCGCTAGATACAGTGCTTGGGCTAATGCTGTCGCGGTTATCCCATGCGTTTTCGATCATTGTTTTTAAATCTGACATGTGTGTCCTCTTATTCTGTTTCGGCGTTGAATTTTTTACGTAATGCCTGATGAATTTTTGCTTGTTCTTCATCAGTCAGGGCTTGGTATTCGTTATTTGATACGACAAAGAAATCCTCCGCACGTTCACCTACCGTTGTTATGCGGGCTGCATGAATATGGAGTAAATGTGCTTGGAAAACTTCGGCTATTTTGGTTAGTAGACCGGGTATATCAACCGCTTGTATTTCAATTAAGCTGCGATCTTTTCTAGCATGTGGGCGCAGCACAATTTTGGGTTTGATATTAAAGTCTTTAAAACGTTGTGAGCGACTCTTTTTAAAGCGAATTTTTTTACGCGGGTCATTAAGTGCTTGCTCAAGGCCGCGTTTAATCGATTGCGCGCGGCTACTTGCGATAGGGTCGCCGCTGACTTCAAGAATAACAAAGCTAAACAGTACATAACCGTCTTTGGTGGTCAGTACTTGTGCGTGTTGGATCTGTGCCTTTTTAGTACCAATTATGTTTACTAAACGGGCGAATAGGGCACCCGAGTAAGGACTGTAAACAAACACTTGCGTGCCGCCGTGCATAGGCGCATTCGACACAATTACACTCGGTTGACTTAAATCTGTGCTATTTACTAAATGCTCGGTTTGCCACGATATTTGCTGCTCGCTAAATGCAGTAAAGTAGTTTGCTTTAAAGCGGCTCCAAATTAAGTCAATTTTTTCTTCAAGGTACCCTAAATTAAGCAGGCGTTGTTTTGCTTGGTGCTTTTTATCACGAATTTGGTCGCGTTGGTCCATTGGGTTTTCAAGGCCCAAACGCAATGCACGTTGTGTGTGCAAATAAAGTTCGCGCAATAAGGTGTTTTTCCAATCGTTCCATAGGTTGTCGTTAGTGGCACGAATATCTGCCACAGTTAAACAATAAAGGTAATCGAGTTGGCGCTCTGTTTTTACACGTGTTGCAAAGTCTTTGATTACTGTAGGGTCGTTTATGTCTTTTCTTTGTGCAGTTACCGACATAAGTAAGTGATTACCAACAAGCCATGCTATAAGCTTGCCATCGGATGATGAGAACCCATGTAACTTAGCAAATGCAATAGCATCGACCGACCCTAGCTCCGAGTGATCGCCACCACGGCCTTTCGCAATATCATGAAAAATACCGGCTAAATATAAAAGCTCGGGTTTATCCATTCGAGTGACTATTTCACTACAAATTGGAAACTCACTCACGCCCGTTTTATCAAAGTATTGGTAAATATTATTGATTAATTTGTGGGTGTGCTCGTCTACCGTGTAGGCATGAAATAAATCAAACTGCATTTGCCCAAAAATATTACGCCATTGCGGTAAATATGCTGCCAGCATGCCGTGCTTATGCATTAATGTGAATGCGCGGCCCATACCGTTAGGGTGTTTTACCAAACGTAAGAAGGCCTCACGACAGGCCGCGTAATCTTGCAGGTCACCCAACAAACGACGGCGTACTTGGCGAATAGTGCGTATAGTGCTTGGGTAAATATGGGTAATTTCTGGATTTTCAGCAATGTGCTCAAACAGAACAAAAAGTTGATCGCGCCTAAAAAATACAGATGGGTCTTTAACACGAATTTGATGGCCAACACGCTCAAAATTTCTGTCGAGTACTTCAACAACGGCTTCGCTGCTTAGTGGCGAAATACTTTGCTCAAAATACGAAAGCAACATTTGATTAAGTTCGCGTACACGGCTCATTATACGAAATAAGCGCTTCATCATACGTTCAACCGAGGCTTTACCATCGCTACCAAAGCCAAGTATTTCTGCAGCAAGGGGTTGGTGATCAAATAGTAAACGGTTTTCTGATCGTCCAGCGGCTAAGTGCAGGGCAAAGCGAATGTTCCATAGGTTTTCTAAACACTCTGAAAGCTCTTGAAACTCTTCATGGGTTAAGTAGCCATGGTTTATGAGCTCTTGGAGGGTTTCGGCTCTAAAATGCTTTTTGGCTACCCAAATAATAGTTTGTAAATCGCGAAGACCACCTGGGTTTTCTTTTATGTTTGGCTCTAAGTTGTACGCTGTTCCGTGACATTTACGGTGACGCAAATTTTGCTCTTGTACTTTGGCTTCAAAAAAGTCGTTAGAGCCCCATACTGGCGTTTCGAGTATAAAGTTTTTAAGCTTTTCAAACTCAATATGGTTACCAAAAATTAGTCGGCTTTCGAGTAAGCTGGTGGCAAAGGTGACGTCTTCGCGTTTTTGCTCTATTGCTTGATCAATTGTACGAACGCTGTGGCCAATCTCTAAGTTAAGATCCCACAGCATAGTGACAAATTGACCTATTTTTTCACATACCGCTTCACTTGGTTGCTCTGTTACAAGCAGTAAGAAGTCGATATCTGAATAAGGGTGAAGCTCACCACGTCCGTAACCGCCTACGGCAATCAGCGCTAAATCAGGCTCATGAGATAGATCATAAACATGAAATAATTTGATCAACAGGCGGTCGATAAACTCAGCCCGGGCATTAATTAAATTACCAACTGGTTGTTTTGAAAATTCGTTATGCAACCATTTATAAAAATAGCTGGAACAATCGCGATAGTCACTTAGTTGCTCAGCATCGCTAAGCAACTTTTTTACTTTGTTGGGTAATGCCACGTGGGCTGGCTCCTCATTGAACCTTCCACATTGATAAACGTACTATCAACTGCGTAGGTTTATTAGTGTTCGATAATCCTGTCGATAGTATCATCTGATCGTAGCGTTAAAATTTCAACACCATTTTCAGTCACTAATAACGTGTGTTCCCACTGTGCAGACAAACTGCGGTCGCGTGTTACAACCGTCCACTCATCTTTAAGCAGTTTACATTGGCGCTTGCCCGCATTAACCATTGGCTCAATAGTTAAACACATACCCGCTTTTAATGTTTCACCGGTACCGGCTTTACCGTAATGCATAACCTGTGGTTCTTCGTGAAATTCGCTACCAATACCATGGCCGCAATATTCACGTACTATTGAGTAGTTGAAGCTCTCGGCATATTTTTGAATTGCTTCGCCAATATCACCTAAACGTACACCCGGCTTTACCATTTTAATGGCAAGATATAAGCTTTCTTGTGTTACTTCAGCCAAACGCTTACCTTGAATGTTTGGTTTACCTACGTGAAACATTTTAGATGTATCGCCGTGGTAGCCATCTTTGATAACAGTGATGTCGATATTTACGCTGTCACCTTCTTTTAACGGTTTGTCGTTAGGAATACCATGACAAATTACATGGTTAACAGAGGTGCAAATTGATTTTGGAAAACCATGATAGTTTAAAGGAGCAGGGACTGCTTTTTGCTCGTTAACAATATAATCATGACAAATAGTATTTAGCTCATCAGTGGTGATCCCCGGCACGACATGTGGGCCGATCATTTCAAGTACGTCTGCTGCTAAACGCCCAGCTACACGCATTTTCTCTATTTCTTCAGGGGTCTTGATAATAGCGCTCATTGAGGCTCCAAAGTTGCGTTTCTAACATTTTATCGCTGCATAATTTTTGCACGCGATGTTGAGTATTTAATTTTAATATGGTATAAAGCGCGCCGTCTTTTTACAAATAAATTCTTAAATGATTTTTTGTATTTAAGGCAAACACAATTTGATTTTAACACACACACGTATCGTCACATACACTTGGGTGCATTAGAAGTTTAAATACTTCGGTGTTGGTGCTATGGGATATGTGGAGGCCTAACCCTAAACAACTATAGAGGATCTATAAAATGGCAAACGTTTCAATGCGCGACATGCTTCAAGCTGGTGTTCACTTTGGTCACCAAGCACGTTACTGGAACCCTAAGATGAAGCCTTTCATCTTCGGCACTCGTAACCGTGTACATATCATCAACCTTGAGCAAACTGTACCAATGTTCAACAACGCACTTAAGTTTTTAAGTGGCGCTGCTGCAAACAAAGGTAAAGTTCTTTTCGTTGGTACTAAGCGCGCAGCAAGCGACGCAGTTAAAGAAGCTGCTATCGCAAGCGATCAGTTTTACGTTAACCACCGCTGGTTAGGTGGCATGTTGACTAACTGGAAAACAGTACGTCAATCAATCAAGCGTCTTAAAGACCTTGAAATCCAAAGCCAAGACGGTACTTTCGAGAAATTAACTAAGAAAGAAACGTTAATGCTTAACCGCGAAATGGAAAAGCTTGAAAAGAGCCTTGGTGGTATCAAAAACATGGGCGGTCTTCCTGACGCGATCTTTGTTATCGATGCTGACCACGAGCACATTGCTATCCGTGAAGCTAACAACCTAGGTATTCCAGTTGTTGCAATCGTAGATACTAACTCTAATCCAGACGGCGTTGATTTCATCGTTCCTGGTAACGATGATGCTATCCGTGCTGTAACCCTTTACACTAGCGCTGTTGCAGCTGCTATCACTGAAGGTCGCGAGAATAACATCGTTGCTCAAGCTGAGAATGACGATTTCGTTGAAGCTGAGTAATTAGCTGTCATCAAGTCTTCATCTTAATAGGATGAAGACTTGCTATTCTTGTAGAGCGGGTAACCCGCTTATCTAAACCAGATTTCAGATTTGAGGATTTACTAATGGCTGTAACTACTGCCCTAGTTAAAGAATTACGCGAGCGTACAGGCGCTGGCATGATGGATTGTAAAAAAGCGTTAACTGAGACTGATGGTGACATCGAGTTAGCGATTGAAAACATGCGTAAGAGCGGTGCTGCAAAGGCTGCTAAAAAAGCAGGTAACATTGCTGCTGAAGGTACTATCATCATCAAGCAAAATGCGGGTGTTGCGGTACTTGTTGAAGTTAACTGTCAAACAGACTTCGTTGCAAAAGATGTAAGCTTCTTAGCATTTGCTAACAAAGTTGCTGACGCTGCAATCGCTGAAACAATTTCTATCGAAGACTTACAAGCTAAGTTTGAAGAAGACCGTGTTGAGCTAGTAACTAAAATTGGCGAAAACATCAACGTACGTCGTCTACAGTACATCGCTGGTGAAAACCTAGTTGAGTATCGTCACGGTGAGCGTATTGGTGTTGTTGTTGCTGGTGTTGCTGATGAAGAAACACTTAAGCACGTTGCAATGCACGTTGCTGCTTCAAGCCCTGAGTACTTAACACCTGCTGATGTTCCTGCAGATGTTGTAGAAAAAGAGAAGCAAGTTCAAATCGATATCGCGATGAACGAAGGCAAGCCTGCTGAAATCGCTGAAAAAATGGTTGTTGGTCGCATGAAGAAGTTTACTGGTGAGGTTTCTCTTACTGGTCAAGCATTCATCATGGAACCTAAAAAATCTGTTGGCGATGTTCTTAAAGAGAAAAACGCAACAGTTACTGGCTTCGTACGTGTAGAAGTTGGTGAAGGTATCGAGAAAAAAGAAGAAGATTTTGCTGCTGAAGTTGCTGCTCAAATTGCTGCTGCTAAAGGTGAGTAAGATTGACTAACTGTGAAGGACAAGGAAATTAGATGCAATTAAAGTACTATTTGCTTTTGCTTCACGCTTAGAAATTCTTTAAAATAACCGCGCTTTTATGTTTAACATAAGCGCGGTTATTTTTTATCCATAATTCAATAAAAGTTGGCCCCAAAACTATGACTATCAATCGCAAACCTATTTTTAGACGTGTTCTTCTCAAATTAAGTGGTGAAGCTTTAATGGGAGACGAAGGCTTCGGCATCGACCCTAAAGTTTTAGACCGTATGGCACAAGAAATTAAAGAGTTAGTAGAGCTCGACGTAGAAGTGGGTTTAGTTATTGGCGGCGGTAATTTTTTACGCGGTGGGTCATTAGCTGAAGCGGGTATGAACCGTGTAGTAGGCGATCACATGGGTATGCTTGCAACGGTAATGAATGGCCTTGCAATGCGTGATGCGCTGCATCGTGCTTTTGTAAACTGTCGATTAATGTCTGCTATTCCACTTAATGGCGTATGTGATGCATACAACTGGGCTGAAGCAATAAGCTTATTAAAAACTGGCCGCGTTGTTATTTTTGCAGCGGGTACGGGTAATCCGTTTTTCACTACAGATTCTGCTGCGTGTCTACGTGGTATTGAGATTGAAGCTGATACAGTCATTAAAGCAACAAAGGTTGATGGCGTGTTCAGTGACGATCCTGTGAAAAACCCAGAAGCGACACTTTACCGTCACTTAAGCTACAATGAAATTATTGATAAAGAATTAAAAGTTATGGATTTAGCGGCATTTACTTTAGCCCGCGATCACAATATGCCATTAAGCGTATTTAACATGAATAAATCAGGCGCGTTAAAACGCGTAATTATGGGTGAAGAAGAAGGAACACTTATCTCTTCACAAGCCTCAGATGAAGTAATCAAATAATTAGGATTGAACCGTGATTAACGATATTCAAAAAGATGCGCAAGCGCGCATGCAAAAGAGTGTAACAGCACTAGGTAGCCAACTTTCTAAAATTCGTACTGGCCGTGCTCACCCTGCAATTTTAGATGGCATTATGGTGTCTTACTACGGTGCTCCTACACCGTTAAATCAAGTTGCAAATGTAACAATTGAAGATTCACGTACGCTTGCCATTGGTGTTTTTGACAAGTCATTAGCACAAGCAGTTGAAAAAGCGATTATGGCGTCTGACTTAGGTTTAAACCCTATGTCGGCAGGTACAGTTATTCGTGTGCCACTTCCTCCACTTACAGAAGAGCGCCGTAAAGATTTAATTAAAATTGTACGTGGCGAAGTTGAAGGCGGCCGTGTTGCTGTTCGTAATATTCGCCGTGATGCTAATGGTGATATTAAAGCACTATTAAAAGATAAAGATATCTCTGAGGACGAAGCGCGCCAAGGCGAAGATGCAATCCAAAAGTTAACAGATAAATTTATCAAAGAAATGGACACTCAATTAACAGCGAAAGAAGCTGAATTGATGGAAATCTAAACAGCTAAATAAGCTGAGCTAGTGTATACAAATATATTAGTTTTGAAACGCCGTCTGGGTTATACTAGGCGGCGTTTTTTTATGGAATACTCGATATTTATGGCTTTAAACGCTGATACAATTTCACAACAATGTTTACCTAAGCATGTTGCTATCATCATGGACGGGAACGGGCGTTGGGCGCAAGCTAGAAATAGGCCTCGTGTGTATGGGCACAAAAAAGGCGTGGACGCTGTTCGTCAATCTGTTCAGTTTTGTACTAAATTAGGCGTACAATCGTTAACCTTATTTGCATTTAGCAGTGAAAACTGGCGCCGCCCTGAAGACGAAGTAAATACGTTAATGGAGCTTTTTTTGTTTGTATTAACAAAAGAGGTTAAAAAGCTTCACAAAAACAATGTAAAACTAACCATCATTGGAGACCTATCTCGGTTTTCTGAAGGGTTGCAAAACAAAGTACATAGTGCGCAGCAACTGACAGAAAATAACACAGGGTTGTGTTTAAATGTGGCTGCCAATTATGGTGGCCGTTGGGATATGGCAAACGCGGCTAAACAACTCGCAATGCAAGTTGCAAGCGGTGACATTGACGCACAAGATATTACTGAAGAGCGTATTGCGCAGCATATGAGCATGGCCGATCAACCTGAACCCGATTTACTTATACGAACGGGGGGCGATGTTCGCATTAGTAACTTTTTACTATGGCAAGCAGCTTACGCAGAACTTTACTTTACCGAAACACTTTGGCCTGATTTTAATGAAGCAGCATTTGCTGAGGCCATTGCGTGTTACGTTGCTAGAGAGCGACGATTTGGTTGTACGGGCGAACAAATAAAACAATTACTCGCTCAAACCTAAATAGATTAAGGGTCACAATTTTGTTAAAACAACGCATTTTAACCTCGCTAGTGTTAGCACCCGCAGCGCTCGCCTTGGTTTTTTATACACCATTGACGTTATTTAGTTACTTTGCCGCCGCCATCGTTTTAATGGGCGCTTGGGAGTGGTCAGCTTTTATGGGGCTATGTGACAAAATAAAAAGAGGCGCCTTTGTTGTACTTGTTGCAGCTTTACTGGCTGTGCTTAATTTACACTGGCCGATAGAGTCGCTTTGGCAAAATGGTCAGCTAGTGGGCGATGCTAATTATTTATTTACTTTGGCGTTTGCATGGTGGATTGTTGCTAGTTACTTAGTATGGCGTTATCCAGCCATGGCAAAAGCGTGGAATGAAGGGCTAGTAATGCGTGGCATTGCAGGGCTTCTGACGTTAGTGCCGTTATGGCTTGCGCTCAATACGCTTCGTAGTGCGCAATACCTTGAATCTACTCACTTTGGCTCTATGCTGATTTTGGTTGTATTAGGTATTGTATGGAGCGCTGATATTGGTGCGTATTTTACAGGTAAAAGTTTTGGTAAACACAAGCTTATGCCAAAAGTAAGTCCAAATAAAACAATTGAAGGCCTTGCCGGTGGTATTGTTGCATCAGTATTATTTGTTATGGCGTTTTGTCACTTTACCGACGTGGATTTAGCCGTATGGCCGATTTACGCCATTATGACGGCATTTATAGCGCTATTTTCAGCAATTGGCGATTTACTTGAAAGTATGTTTAAACGCGAAGCAGGCCTTAAAGACAGTGGCAAATGCTTACCTGGGCATGGCGGTATTTTAGATCGCATTGACAGCTTAACAGCAGCCGCACCTATGTTTGTAATGTGTTATGCATGGACTTTAAGTTTATGAGTCATAAGCAGCAGCTAGTTATTTTAGGTGCTACGGGGTCAATTGGTTTAAGTACACTTGATGTTGTAGCAAAAAACAGTGATTTGTTTGATGTATTTGCTTTAACAGCGGGTCAAAATGCAAAAAAAATGGCTGAGCTTTGCATTAAGCATTCACCCCTTTATGCTGTCATGGCAACACAAAGTGCAGCAGAAGAACTGTCATTGCATTTAAAGGGTACAGCGTGCCAAACACTGATTATGCATTCACAACAGGCAATGAGTGATTTATGTGCGCACCCTGATGTAGATGTAGTTATGTCTGCCATTGTTGGAGCCGCAGGCTTGTTACCTACACTCAGTGCGGTTGAAGCAGGTAAAAAAGTGTTGCTTGCGAATAAAGAATCGCTGGTTATGTCGGGCCAATTGTTCATTGATAAAGTTAAAAAGCACAAAGCAACTTTACTGCCAATCGACAGCGAACATAACGCTATTTTTCAGTGTCTACCTCACTCACTACAAAATGCTCAAAGCGATAAAAACCTGCAAGATAATGGTGTCATTAAAATCTTACTTACCGGTTCAGGCGGTCCATTTTTAACGCGTGATATAAGTACCTTAAAAGATGTGACCGTCAGTGAAGCGGTAGCTCATCCTAATTGGTCTATGGGTCAAAAAATCTCAGTAGACTCCGCAACTATGATGAACAAAGGCCTTGAGTTTATTGAAGCCAAGTGGCTATTTAACTGTAATAGCGATGATATTGACGTTGTTATTCACCCTCAAAGCATTATTCACTCGATGGTTCAGTATCATGATGGCTCAATTTTAGCGCAAATGGGTAACCCTGATATGCGTACGCCTATTGCCCATGCATTAGCGTTCCCAAAACGAATTGACGCAGGTGTTAAATCGCTTAATTTTTCTGATATTTGTGATTTTTCGTTCACCAAACCTGATTTTACCCGGTACCCTAATTTGCAACTTGCTATTGATGCATGTTCGGCGGGGCAGGGGGCAACAACGACCGTTAATGCTTCAAATGAGATAGCTGTTGCTGCATTTTTAAAAGGTAAAATTGGTTTTACAGATATTTATAAAATTAATGCACAAACCTTAGAGTCGGCTCAATTCACCAACGTACAGAGTTTAGATGAAATATTGCAATGCGATGAGCTTGCACGTGTCAGCGCAACTCAGTTTATAAATAAAGTGGCTCATTAGTATGTTTGATTTTATTTGGAATCTTGGCTCATTTATTTTGGCATTAGGTATTTTAGTTACTGTGCATGAGTATGGCCATTTTTGGGTAGCACGAAAGGCGGGTGTTAAGGTGTTACGCTTTTCTATTGGTTTTGGTAAGCCCTTAATTAAATGGCACGATAAATACAATACAGAATATGTCATAGCAGCTATTCCACTAGGTGGATATGTAAAAATGCTTGATGAGCGTGTGGACGATGTTCCACCAAATCAGCGACATTTATCGTTTAACTCAAAGTCAGTACAAGCACGTATTGCCATTGTTGCAGCTGGGCCTATGGCAAATTTTTTGTTTGCTATTTTTGCGTTAGCGGTGATGTACATGGTGGGTGTGCAATCGGTAAAACCAGTCGTAGGCAGCATTACTGAAGGGAGCCGAGCAGAGCAAGCCGGGCTGATGCCAAGCCAACACATTATTAAAATTGGTGATGATAATATAACCACGTGGCAAGACGCGACGTTTGCTTTTATGTCGCGATTAGGTGAAGAGCGCGTAGAGATTACAGTTCGCGATGAAAACTTACAAACACGAGTCAAAACGCTCAATATTGATGGTTGGAAGCTCGACCAACAAGATGTTCCTCCACTAACCTCTTTGGGTATTGTCCCCTTTAGGCCACAAGCCACATTAACGGTTGCAGCGGTGACTAAAAATTCGGCAGCGGAACAAGCAAATTTGCAAGTTAACGATACTATTTTGGCTGTAAACGGTGAAACTATAAGCAATTGGCCGCAATTAGTTAATGTAATTACGCAATCGGCTAACAAATCTTTACAATTTAGTGTAAAAAGACAAGATAGTATAAAAAGCATAACAGTGACCCCACAAGGGCGTGTTGGCAACAATGGTATAGAACAAGGTTTTTTAGGTGTAGCACCTGTTGTTCAGCAATGGCCAGAGGGGTATGTACAATCCCGAAGTTTTGGACCGATAGATAGTATTGTTCGTGGTACAAAAGAAACTTGGCGGTTGATTACGCTGAGTTTTGACATGATTGGTAATTTAATTACGGGTCAGGTTTCGGTTAAAAACTTAAGTGGTCCTGTTGGTATTGCAGTGGGAGCAGGGACTAGCGTAAGCTATGGTTTAGTTGCTTTTTTAAGCTTTTTAGCCCTGATAAGCGTTAACTTGGGCGTATTTAATTTATTACCTCTGCCAGTGCTTGATGGTGGACACTTAATGTATTACATAATTGAACTTTTTCGTAAAAAGCCGGTCTCTGAAAAGACACAAGAATTTGGTTTTAAAGTGGGAGCGTTGCTACTCATTTTTCTAACATGTTTCGCTTTGTTCAATGATGTATCGCGTTTGTAATTACAGCGCAACATTTACTAATTAGAACACGATTGTAACGCACCCGTATTTTAGGTGTTAAGCGGTAATACAGTTGTAAAGGATAAAGATAATAAAATGGCTATAAAAAAACATTTGGCAGTTTCAAGTTTATTGGGTGCAAGCTTTGCCGCCCTAGGCCAAACTTCCTTTATTGTTGAAGACTTGAAAGTTGAAGGCTTACAACGCGTAGCACTTGGTGCTGCATTGACTCATATTCCTATTAACGTAGGCGATAATGTAGATGACTACACAATTTCAAAAACAATAAAGTCACTTTATCGTTCTGGTCACTTCGACAACATCAAAGCATTACGTGATGGCAACAACGTTATTTTTAAAGTAACAGAGCGCCCAACAATTAGCTTTATTGAGTTTGAAGGCAATAAAGATATCAAAGATGAGCAACTTAACGAGTCGCTTGATCAACAAGATATTCGCCAAGGCGAACCATTAGATAAAACCGTAATTGATAATATTGAAAAAGGCTTAGTAGAGTTTTTCCATAGTATTGGTAAATACAATGCAACGGTTGATATCAGCGTTACTAAATTGCCACGTAACCGCGTAAAACTTAAATTGGAGTTTGATGAAGGTGATGCCGCGTCTATCCGCCAAATTAACTTAGTGGGTAACGAGCTTTTTTCTAACGAAGAATTATTAAAACTTGCTGAGTCTCAGCAAGATTTACCTTGGTGGCAATTTATGGGTAGCGATCGCTACCAAAAACAAACCATTGAAGGTGATTTAGAAAAAATCCGCAGCTTTTATTTAGACCGTGGTTACTTACGTTTTAATATTGATTCGACGCAGGTATCGGTAAGCCCAGAGCGTGAATCTGTATATGTTACGGCCAACCTTACCGAAGGCGTTAAATACAAGGTTAAAGGCTTTGATTTTATTGGTGACTTACTCGGTCGTGAAGATTTAATTAAAAGCGTTATCCCACTCAGAGCTGGTGAGCTTTACAATGGTTCTGTTGTAACATCTTCAGAAGAGTTCATTAAAAGTTATTTAGCACGTTTTGGTTATGCAAATGCTGAAGTGCGCACAATTCCAGAAATTGATGACGAAAAGCAAGAAGTTCAGTTAACTTTATCTGTTAACCCAGGTAAGCGTGTTTATGTTCGCCGTATAATTGTTGGTGGTAACCAAAACACTGCTGACGAAGTATTGCGCCGTGAAATGACGCAGCTAGAAGGTGCATGGTTATCAAACCAGAACCTTGAGCGTTCAAAGCTACAAATTCAACGTTTACCTTATATGGAAACTGTTGATTTTAACGTAGTCCCCGTGCCAGGTGTAGACGACCAAGTTGACGTAGATTTCACAGTAAAAGAACAATCTGCCGGTAGCTTTAATGCGGGCCTTGCCTATGGTTCATACCTAGGTCTACAGTTTAATATTGGTGTGACTGAATCTAACTTCTTAGGAACAGGCAACCAAATTGGTTTAAATTTAAATACTTCTACTGGCTCTGAAAGTGTCAGTTTATCGTATACCGACCCTTATTTTACACCAGATGGTGTTTCACAAGGCAGCAGTATTTTTTACCGAAACTACGACGCAAGTAAGTTTAGTCTTGTAGATTACAAATCAAAAAGTTATGGTTTAGGTACAAATATTGGTTTTCCGATTGATGCAATCAACCGGGTTAATTTTGGTGTTCGTTGGATAAAAGAAGAGCTGTCAGATATTGCCGAGTACGAGCAAACGCGTGTATTACGTGAGACATTTTTTGACCCTGAAAACCCTGATGCAGGCTTTGACTTTACCAAATATGAATTAAGTGTTGGTTGGTCACGTATAACGGTTAACCGTGGTTTATTCCCGACAGCGGGTTCACGCCAAACGTTAAATTTAACGGGAACTACACCAAACTCAGATTTAACTTACTTCAAGCTTAATTACGATTCACGCTTTTATTGGCCAATATCTAACGACCATCGCTGGGTTTTCTCGGCTCGTGCGGCGCTCGGTTATGGTAATGGTTATGGGTCAACAAATGGATACGATCAAACGCTTCCATTCCAAGAGTTCTTCCGTATTACGGAAATGGAACTACGTGGCTTTGACCGTAATACAATATTGCCACAAGCTGTGTCACGTATTGCAACGACGATTCCTGGTACACTAAACCCAGATGGTTCTACCTCAGGTCCTATCAATAGTGCGTCGGAGTTTGACCAGTTAATACCACAAGGTCGAATTGGTGGTAACGCCAAAGCGGTGGCGGGTATGGAGTTAATCGTTCCTACGCCGTTTTTAGATGAAGAAAACACAAGTTCAGTGCGTACCAGCTTTTTTGTTGATGCTGCAAACGTATGGGACACAGAGTTTAGCGTAGACCGTTATCAAAACTTACTCGTAGATCAACGCAATAAGCTGGATGATTATTCAGATCCTATGCGTTTTAGAGTATCGACCGGTTTATCATTACAGTGGATCTCTCCAATGGGTCCAATGCTGATTAGTTTTGCGTATCCATTGCAAAAAGAAGAAGATGACGATACGAAGACCATCAGTTTTAATATTAGTAACACTTTCTAAAGGAGTTTTTTATGACTAAATTATTTAAATCAACGGCAGTGGCTGTTTTAGCAACGTTAATGATGGGTACTTCTGCTAGCGCTCTTGCGCACAAAGTAGGTGTTGTAGATATGCAAGAAATCTACAAGCAAATTCCTCAAATGGCTAAAATTGAGCAGTCACTACAAAGCGAATTTGCTGAGCGTCGCCAAGAACTTGAAAAGTTACAAGGTGATATTCGCTTTGAAGCTGAGAAGTTTAAGCGTGAGAGCACAACGATGAGCCAAGCTCAAAAAGATGCACTACGTGATAAAATTCAAGGTATGCAAAAAAACCTTGCTGAAGTAGGTCGTCCTTTAGAGCAAGAAATCAAAGCTCGCCAAAACCAAGAGCTTGCAAAAGTTCAGGGCTTAATTATTAAAACAATTGAAGAGATTGCTAAAGACGGTGACTTTGATGAAGTTAAAGTAAAAGACACTACAATTTACTTCAACCCTAAAGAAGTAACAGACCTTTCATCTAAAGTAGTAACAGCTGTTAGCAAGAAATAATCACTCTATGCAAAATTATACGCTTTCGCAAATTGCGGAACTTCTAGGCGCCGAACTTCAGGGTGATGGCGCTTTAGAAATAACAAAAATAGCGACACTTGCAAATGCCCGTACTGGGCATATTGCATTTTTAGCGAACTCAAAATATCGTGTTCAACTTGAAGCCACTCAAGCCAGTGCTGTTATCGTTAACCAAGCAGATGCCGCGCATTTTAATGGCAATAAAGTGATTGTTTCAAATCCTTATGTCAGTTACGCAAAGCTTGCGCAATTTATGGATACAACACCGCGTTCAGCCTCTTCGGGGATTCACCCAAGTGCAACAATTCACCCTAGTGCAAATATAAGCAAAAGTGCTGCTATAGGCGCTAATGCAGTTATAGAGGCTGGTGCAGTTGTTGGTGATAACGCGCAAATTGGTCCGAACAGTTTTATCGGAGAACGTGTTAAAATAGGTGCCGGGACAAAGCTTTGGCCTAGTGTGACTATTTACCATGACGTTGAAATTGGATCGGATTGTTTGCTCCAGGCAAATAGTGTTGTTGGTAGCGATGGGTTCGGTTATGCAAATGAGCGTGGGCAGTGGCTTAAAATTCCTCAGCTAGGCTCTGTGATCATAGGCGATAAAGTAGAAATAGGCGCCAGTACTACAATTGACCGGGGCGCACTTGATAATACAATTATTCATAGCAATGTGATTATTGATAATCAATGTCAAATAGCACACAACGTTGAAGTTAACTCGGGCACAGCAATTGCTGGCTGCTCTGTTCTTGCAGGTAGTGTTACCATAGGTAAAAACTGCCAAATTGGTGGTATGACTGCAATTAATGGTCACATGTCAGTATGTGATGGTGTTATAATTACGGGTATGAGCATGGTGACAAAATCAATCACCGAGCCCGGTATTTATTCATCAGGTATGCCCCATACAACTAACAAAGAATGGCGTAAATCAATTGCTCACTTGCGTAATCTATCAGACATGAAGTCTCGTTTGAAAGCGCTTGAAGCACTGGCTAAGTCATAAACGTTGAACACATAAAAGGATGCTATTTTGGCAAACGAATTAAATAGCCTTGATATTCAAGAAATCTTAGCTTTATTACCACACCGTTACCCGATGCTTTTAATTGATCGTGTTATTGATTTTACTCCGGGTAAGACATTGCATGCCATTAAAAATGTATCTATAAATGAGCCTATTTTTACTGGCCATTTTCCAAACCAGCCTATTTTCCCTGGTGTGCTAATATTAGAAGCTATGGCACAAGCTACAGGTCTTCTTGGTTTTAAAACAGTTGAAAATCGCAGCGAAGACGAGCTTTACTTATTTGCAGCAGTAGACAACGCTCGTTTTAAGCAACCGGTTGTGCCTGGTGATACATTGCATTTGCATGTAGAGTTTTTAAAAGAGCGCCGCAATATATGGAAGTTTGCTGCTGAAGCTAAAGTTGACGGCAAAGTAGTATGTAGTGCCGAAATTATGTGTGCGAGAAGAGAGTTTTAATAGTGATCCATTCTACAGCAATAATCGAACCTGGCGCTATACTAGGCAACAATGTCTCAGTTGGTCCATATAGTTATATAGGCAATGATGTTGTTATCGGTGATAACTGTATTATTGAATCTCACGTTGTTGTTAAAGGACCGTCTACCATTGGTTCTGGAAATCATATTTTTCAATTTGCGTCTGTCGGTGAAGCTTGCCAAGACAAAAAATACAACAACGAACCCACTACATTAATCATTGGTGACAATAATGTTATCCGTGAGTGTGCAACCATTCACCGTGGTACCATTCAAGACCAAGGCGTAACAAAAATTGGTAGTAATAACTTATTTATGGCTTATACCCACGTGGCACATGACGCAGTGATAGGCGATAACGTAATTTTTGCTAATAATGCCAGTGTTGCAGGCCATGTTCATGTTGCTGATTGGGTTATTTTAGGTGGTAATTCAGGGGTTCATCAATTTTGTAAAATAGGGGCACATGCGTTTATTGGCATGTACTCTGGCGTTAACAAAGATGTTCCACCATTTGTGACCACGATTGGTATGCCAGCAGGTCCTGCTGCAATCAATAAAGAAGGCATGAAACGCCGAGGCTTTGAAAGCGATGAAATAATGGCCGTTCGCCGAGCGTATAAAGCGTTTTATCGTAAGAGTTTAGGTGTTGATGAAGCAATTGAATCACTAAGTGAAGATGCGGCTAAATACCCTGCAGTACAAACTATGATAGATTTTGTTAAAAGCTCTGAGCGCGGGATCGTAAGATAAGCACTTTTTGTTTTTAAATAAACCACCTTAGAGAAATCGACGGTGGTTTTTTATCGCCTTTAAAATATTTTAATTCAGTATGCACTCAGCGAGGCAAGGTTAACCTTTGCGCAAATTTACTATATTTAAAGCACAGCTATGTCTCTTACGAAGTTAATTTTACCCCTCAGTTTTTTGTCTATCTTGGCTGCGTGTAGTAGCCAACCTGTCGTTACCACAGCTAATGGTGAGCGTACTCAGTTAGGGAAAGCTTCTTATTACGCTAATAAATACCATGGCCGTACAACGGCAAATGGCGAAACCTTTAATCAAAACGCTGCCACTGCTGCACATTTAGAGTTTGATTTTGGTACTAAGGTAAAGGTAACTAACTTAGCTAACAATAAATCGGTAATCGTAAGAATAAACGATAGGGGCCCGTACGTTAGAGGGCGTGTTATTGATCTATCGTTAGGTATGTTTAAAAAAATAGCCGACCCTAAAGTCGGCGTTATTGATGTCTCAATCAGCGTATTAAAAACGGGTGGTTAGCGACACATATTCCTGATGTTTTTCGCTAAGCTCTTTGTGGCTACCTTGCGCTACAAGGTTGCCATTTTCTAGCCAAATAATGTTATCCATTTGCGCTAGAAGAGCAGGGTCGTGGGTAATTGTGAGTACGCTTGCGTCACTCATTCCGTGCATAATGGCGTTCATTACGGTTTGCTTAGATTGGTTATCTAGCCCTTCAGTGGGTTCATCAAGTACTAAAATAGCGGGGTTTTGTAATAAAGCCTGCGCAATCGCTATACGCCTTGATTGCCCTTGGGATACGCTTCTGCCGCCTGTGCCTAAACGTGTTTTTAAACCTTCTCGTAACTCATTAAACCAAGGCTCTAGCTGTGCGAGGTTAATGGCTTCAAGCATTTCTTCTTTTGTAGCGCTTGGCTTTGCATAACGCAAGTTTTCACTTAATGTGCCATCAAAAATATGATGTTGCTGCGCTAATATATTTATAACGTTTGCTCGGCTGTCACTGCTAAGTGAGTGTAGATCTTGAGAGCTATTTTGGTCACCCAATGTAATACTACCTTGCTGAAGTGGCCATAAACCGGTTAGCAAATTAACTAAGGTGGTTTTACCGCTCCCGCTTCGACCTACAATGGCTACTTTTTGCCGCGATTTAAGCATAAAACTGACATTAGTTAATGCGTTATGCTCATCGTATTTATAGCTAATGTTATTAAGCGTTAGCGCAATATTATTTTTATCAAACTGAGTATCAATTAAAGCGCTACGATGATTGCTCTGATTAGATGCTTTATCTTGGAGGGTAAATAACCGCTCTGCGGCTTTTAGTACATTAGGCAGCTCTATAAATGCATTGGGCAGAAGTAATACGCTTTCAAAGCTTGCTAATACAAAAAGCGTTAACATGGCAAGTTCTACGTTAACCATGGAATTAGTATAAACCAATGGGGCTATCGTCACTATGCTAGCTAACATGGCCATTTGTACTATTAATAGAGTCAGTCCATCTGCATTTGCTAACGCCTTATGACGAACAAATAATTGTTGGTTGTACTGCTCGTTTAATTTATCGCACTTATTTAACTGCTCAGTACGGGCTTGATAAATACTAAGCTCTCTGAGGCCTGTTAAGGTATCTGATAATTCGGCCCGTAACTGTGCACTAAGGTGTGTTTCTTTGTGACTATTTTTTGTAAGTGAAGCACTTAAAAGCGCAGGTATGACAACGCCAATTAATAAAATTCCCATAAAGCAAATGAGTGCTACATTTGCATTATAAGCAGACATGAAAAGCAAAATGATTGGCACGCTTAACAAAGCAACCATCATGGGCATTAACACGTTCAAATAAAATTTATCGAGTGCGTCAACATCGTTCTGTAGTCGATTCAGTAAATCAGCGCTGCGGCTCATGGCTAAATCAACATTGTTGAGCTTACTGAGTGTTGCAAACATATTTACGCGAATTTCACTCAACAATAAAAAAGTCGCATTATGAGTAACTAAGCGCTCAGCATAACGAGAAGCCGTTCTTACGATAGCTAAAAAACGTATTGTGCCAGCGGGTGTAAAATAGTTCATTTGCACGCCAGCAATACCTGCAGCTGCCATAGATGCTAAAAACCAGCCTGAAATAGCCAGTAGGCCAACGTTCGCAAGCACCGTAATTGTTGCTAACAGCGTACCCAGTAGCATGGCTTTATAATGAGGGCGGCAGAGCTTTATCAATCTAATAAAGTTACTCATCGGAACCTCCTTGCTTAGCGGCATTTAGCAAATTATAAAACATGCCATGTTGAGTGCTTAGTTTTTCAAAGCTACCTTGCTCAGTGACCTTACCCTGGTCCATTACAATAATATTGTCGGCGTGTTTTACAGTGTTTAATCTGTGTGCGATTACCAGTACTAAATTGTTTTTAGCGTACATATTAATGGCGTGTTGAATGTGTTGCTCTGTTTGGCTATCAAGGTGCGCTGTTGGCTCATCAAGCATTAATATAGGGGAGTTTTTTAAAAATGCCCGAGCAAGTGCAATACGTTGCTTTTGCCCTCCAGAGAGTCCTTCACCTTGCTCTCCTATTAACGTATCAAACCCAGAGGGTAGGGTATTTATAAACTCAAGGGCGCCTGCTTGTTGCGCTGCTTGCTCTAGCTCTTGCTGTGATGCGTCTGGTTTGGCTAATTTTATATTAGCGCCAATGCTATCGAAAAATAGTGTTGGGTTTTGTGGTATCCACGCAACTTGATTCTGTAGTTGGGTAATATCGTTTGCTGCTAATGGCAATCCGTTAATATAAATACAAGGTATTACTTGGGGGTGAAAACCCAGCAGGCAATCAAATAAAGTACTTTTCCCTGAGCCACTGTTACCCACAACTGCCACCAAGCCTTTTTTTGGTAGGCTTAAGGTGACATCGTGAATGCCTTCGTTACTGTCAGGGTAAATGTAGGTTAAATTTTTAATGTTTATTGAATCAATAGTATCAGACGTGGTGTATTCGGTTGTATTGTTAACTAGTTCAGTATCTTGATAGGGTAAGGGGGCATTTAAAATAGTCACCATGTCAGCAGCGGCGCTAATACCTTGCAAGCGAGCATGATAATGGCTTCCTAATTGACGAAGCGGTAAATAAAACTCGGGAGCTAAAAGCAGCACAACAAAGCCAGTAGAAAAATCAAGTGTGCCAAAAAAAAGCCTAAAACCAATAATTACAGCCACTAAAGCCACACTGATTGTGGCTAAAAATTCTAAGGTAAAAGACGATAAAAACGCAATTTTTAACACGCCTAGCGTGGTATGCCTAAAGTCATCAGAAATTTTAGCTATTTGTTTTAATTCGGTTTGCGTGGCATTAAATAATTTTAGCTGGGTTAATCCCTGTACTCTGTCAAAAAAGTAATTACCAAGAACAGCAAGTTGTTGCCAACGCTTTTGATTTAACGCTTCTGCTTTTGATCCAACTAAAATCATAAAAAAAGGAATAAGCGGAGCCGTTAATAAAAATATTAATCCCGCTTTGTAATCGGTCGGAAAAATAACAACCAAGATAGCTAGTGGAATAAGTGCACTGTAAGCAACACCAGGCAGGTATTTAGCGTAATAGTCGTGAAGTTCTTCTACACCATTGTGCAATGTATTTAAGGTTGCACCTTGACCGTGTTGCTCAATATAACTAGGGCCCAGCAAGCTTAATTTAGTTAACAGTGTATGGCGCATAGCCGACTTTATTTTAAGGGCAGCAAAAGCACTTAGCCTTTCACTTAGCGCTAAAAAAGTAGCGCGAAGCAAAACAATACCTGCTAATGGCCACAGCAAGTGAGTGACTTCACTTAAGCTACTACCTTCAAACATTACGTTATGAATAGCCTGAGCAAGTAAATATGCCCCAGCAATCATTAAAATAGCGTTAAAAGTACCCAGTGCAATACTGAGCTTTAACCATAATGAGGCGGGTTTACTTTGTGTTTTTAAAAAAGCGCGCAGTGTTTGTTGCTGCGCGCGATTTGGTCGGGGGTTAGTCGTCATTGTTGGTCGAGTTAGCCTCGTTTAATAAATCATGCATCGGTTGTTCATCATCAGCAATGCTGTTTTTATTTTGATGAAATTCATACCACATTACATTTATTACCCCTAAGGTACAGGCTAAAAGTACACCTAAAATCCAAGCAAAATACCACATAGTTCAGTCTCCTTAGTAGCTGCCGTGAGTGTTAGTTTCAATTTCTTCTACGGTTACTCTGCGCCACATTTTTACATAACACCACGTGGTGTAGGCTAAAATTAATGGTACAAAAATGGCCACGGCTACAAGCATAATGTTAAGCGTTTTATGGCTCGAAACGGCATCCCAAATTGTTAAGCTAATATTTGGGTTGTTAATTGATGGCATAATAAATGGGAATAATGAAACGCCCGCCGTCATAATGACACCTACTAACATAAGTGCAGTCGAAATAAGCCCTAACGCTGGTTTATTGAGCTTTGAAAATACTAATGCACTTAGTGCCATGGCAAACGCTAGAACAGGAAAGGTTACTGTCCATGTACGCTCAGTGTAATTATTTAGCCAAGCGCCTTTTGCTGTGTTAACTACTTTAGCGAGCGGATCAGCATGGCCTTGAGTATCGCCCATAGACACAATTTGGTAGCCATTCAAATTAGCCACCCAAACTCCAGCCGCGGCAAATAAAACAATAAATGCAATCAATGCATAACGTCCGTATTGGCCAGAACGTTCTGCAACCGCATCTGCTGTGCGAAGTTGTAACCACATACCTGCATGTGCAATAAGCATAGCTATACTAATTAAGCCAGCGAGCAGTGCAAACGGGTTTAACAAGCCAAAAAACGAACCTTGGTAACTTACACGTAATAAATTATCAATATTGAATGGTACACCTAAAAACAAGTTACCAAATGCTACACCAAATACTAAAGCCGGAATTGCACTACCTGCAAATAATCCCCAATCCCAGTTATTACGCCAGCGCTTAGAATCAATTTTAGAGCGGTAATCAAAACCAAGAGGTCTAAAAAAGAGTGCAAATAACACCAGCATCATGGCAAAGTAAAACCCCGAAAAAGCGGCTGCATACACCATTGGCCAAGCCGCAAATAATGCTCCGCCTGCGGTGATAAACCAAACTTGGTTACCATCCCAGTGTGCGCCAATTGTATTGATTACAGTGCGTCGTTCTAAATCTGTTTTACCAACTAGGCGAAGGAGCATAGCAACCCCCATATCCATACCATCGGTAATTGCAAAGCCGATTAAAAGCACACCAATGATCAACCACCACAACATTTTTAATGTTTCATAATCAAAAATCATGATTATTCTCCTTTTGCTTGTGTGTTGTTTGGCAGCTCAAAATGGTATTTACCAGTATGTAATGAGCTAGGGCCTTTTTTAATAAAGTGAATCATTAACCAACCTTCAACAATGGCAAGGCCAGTGTAAAAAATGATGAAACCCGTTAAGCTAATCAAAATGTCATTGACCGTTAATGACGACGTTGCTAAAAAAGTCGGTAGTATTTCAGAAATAGCCCAAGGTTGGCGTCCATATTCTGCAACGATCCAGCCAAATTCAATTGCAATCCATGGCAATGGAATACTTAACACTGTAGCCCAAAGTAACCAGCGTTTTTGCTCAATAATACGGTGTGCATTGTAGTAAAATGCTAATACAAACACAGCAAGCATAGCGACACCACAGGCAACCATAATCCTAAACGACCAAAACATAGGGCCTACTTTTGGGAATGAATCTTTCACTGCTTTTTGAATTTGCTCTTCTGTGGCATCAACAACATCAGATGTATATCGTTTAAGCAACAAACCGTAGCCTAAGTCATCTTTTACTGCGTCAAATTTAGCAATGTTTTCAGGCGTATCTTCGCCGTTTCTTAGTTTAGTGAGATAACCATAGGCAATCATGCCGTTACGAATACGTATTTCATGCTTCTTCTCTAAATCAGAAATACCCGTAACTTTTTCGTCAAGTGAGCGTGTAGCAATAATGCCCAGTGCATAGGGTATTTTTACAGCTGCATGGGTTACTTGCTCTTCAGAGTCAGGAAAACCAAATGCAGTAAACGCAGCGGGCGCTTCTTCTGTGTGCCACTCGGCTTCAATAGTTGCTAATTTTACTTTTTGAATTTCGCCTACTTCATAGCCTGATTCATCACCAAGTAAAATAACACATAAAATTGAGGCTAAACCAAACCCTGAAGCCACTGAAAATGAACGTTTAGCAAATGCTAAATCGCGACCTTTTAGTATGTACCAACTACTTATACCTAAAACAAACATAGACGCGGCGACATAGCCTGCAGATACCGTGTGAATAAACTTAACCTGTGCAACAGGGTTAAATACCAGCTCTGCAAAGCTGGTCATTTCCATTCGCATAGTTTGGTAGTTAAATTCAGCACCTACTGGGTTTTGCATCCAACCATTAGCAATTAATATCCATAATGCTGATAAGTTTGTACCCAGTGCCATTAAAAAGGTAGCGCCTAAATGTTGACGTTTAGAAAGTCTATCCCATCCTAAGAAGAACATACCCACAAAAGTTGATTCTAAAAAGAATGCCATTAACCCTTCAATAGCCAGAGGGGCACCAAATACATCACCCACATAATGTGAGTAATAAGACCAGTTAGTGCCAAATTCAAACTCCATAGTGAGGCCTGTGGCAACACCAATGGCAAAGTTAATACCAAATAACTTACCCCAAAACTTAGTCATATCACGATAAATTTCGCGACCAGTCATAACATAAACTGATTCCATAATAACTAAGATCCAAGTCATACCTATTGTTAACGGTACAAATATGAAGTGAAAGAGTGCGGTAACAGCAAACTGTAGTCGCGATAGATCCACAAAGGTTTCATCTATCATTTTATGCTCCTTGAATGTGACGGATTAACTGGGCAATGAGTTATTGGCAGAGTTAATGATTGAATGAACTTTCAGTAATTACTGAAAGTTTGCAATATTATTCACAATTGCACAATACTTGTCAATATATATTAGTAAAACTTAATATATAATTTATATGCTACATCAGTATTAAAAATAAACAACAATAGAGATTATATTTACAGTTAAAAAACGAGTTATTTAAAGCGTTTAAACGCATACCAAAACGCGGTAAACTAAACTCATGACGCCCGATTAAAATATGAACTAAAAAGCAAATGACGAAAGAAAAAAAACAACTACGAATAGGTATAGTGGCAGGCGAACTGTCGGGCGATATTTTAGGCGAAGGCCTAATAAAAGCATTAAAAGTATATTTTCCAGATGCCATCTTTGAGGGTATTGCAGGACCAAAAATGCAAGCTCAAGGTTGTAAAACTCTATACGACATGGATGAGCTGTCTGTGATGGGCTTGGTTGAAGTACTTGGGCGTTTACCGCGTTTACTGAAAATTCGTAAACAATTGGTTCAACATTTTATAGATAACCCACCCGATGTATTTATAGGAATAGACGCTCCTGATTTTAATCTACGCGTTGAAAAATCATTAAAAGATGCAGGCATTAAAACAGTTCAATACGTAAGCCCTTCAGTTTGGGCATGGCGAGAAAAGCGTATTCATACTATTAGCGCAGCTACTAACTTAGTGCTTGCATTATTGCCGTTTGAAAAAGAATTTTACGACAAACACCAAGTACCGTGTACGTTTGTAGGGCACACATTAGCAGACGACATAGCGCTTGAGCACGACGATAGCCAAGCACGTGCAAAACTAGGTTTAAGTCTTCATGACAAAGTACTGGCATTATTGCCAGGTAGCCGAGGCTCTGAAGTGGGCTTACTGAGTGAAACCTATATAAAAACAGCGCAGCAACTTCAAGCTCAAAACCCAGACCTTAAAATTGTGGTTCCACTGGTCAACGAAAAGCGCAAAGCGCAGTTTACTGATATTTTAAATGCCACAGCGCCTAGTCTTAATATTAGCTTGCTAGATGGGCAATCTAAATTAGCAATGCAAGCGGCAGATGCCATTTTACTTGCGTCTGGCACCGCCACACTCGAAGGCATGCTGTATAAAAAGCCAATGGTTGTTGGGTATAAAATAAAACCATTAAGCTACTGGATTTTTAAAACCCTGTTTACCTTTAACATTAAATATTTTTCGTTGCCAAATTTATTGGCTGATGAAGAATTAGTGCCTGAATTTTTACAAAGCGACTGTAATGTTAAAAACTTAACTCAAGCACTTACCCCAATGCTAGAAACAGACAATAGACAATTAAAAGCACGTTTTTTAGAAATTCATGAAAACATTAGATTAAATGCCAGCGAGCAAGCAGCCAATGCCGTAGCGGAGTTAATACATGCAAATTGAACGACCCAATGTAACCTTAATTGCCGGTGTTGATGAAGTAGGGCGAGGCCCGCTTGTTGGCGATGTTGTTACCGCAGCAGTAATACTTGACCCAACTAAACCAATAGCGGGTCTAGCCGACTCTAAAAAATTAACAGACAAAAAGCGCCAAGCATTAGCCACCGAGATAAAAGAAAACGCATTATGTTATGCCTATGGCCGTTGTAGTCCATCAGAAATTGATGACTTAAACATTTTACACGCGACCATGCTTGCTATGAGCCGCGCTGTGGAAGGGTTAAGCACACAGCCTGAGTTTGTATTTATAGATGGTAACCGTTTACCAAAACTCACTATGCCTGCTCAAGCGGTTGTTAAAGGCGATAGCCTGGTTGCCGAAATATCAGCAGCCTCTATTTTAGCCAAAGTAGCGCGTGATGATGAAATGCTTGAACTTGATAAACGCCACCCGCAATACGGGTTTGCAGGGCATAAAGGTTACCCAACTAAAGCGCACTTTGCAGCACTTGAGCAGTACGGCGCAATAGATGAACATCGTAAAAGTTTTAAACCCGTGCAGCGTGTACTTATGCAAGCGAAAGGCGAGGCAAAATAATGGCAGCACCTGATTTTGTACATTTAAGGGTCCACTCAGACTTTTCGATGGTTGATGGCTTAGCTAAAACCAAGCCAATAGTCGCTAAGGCGCAAGAGCTAGAAATGCCCGCGATTGCTATTACCGACCAAATGAACTTTTGTGGATTAGTACGCTTTTATGGCGCGACCCATAATGCCGGTATAAAGCCGATTGTGGGTGCTGACTTTTGGCTGCGCAGCCCTGAATTTCCGGATGAGCCATGTCGCATTACAATTTTAGCTAAAAATAATGTGGGTTATAAAAATATAACGCTATTAATTTCTGAGGCGTATCAGCGTGGTCATGTATTTCATCGTCCAGTAATTGACAGAGAATGGTTAGCTAATCATAAAGAAGGATTAATTATTCTCTCGGGCGCAAAAGACGGTGATTTAGGTAAAGCATTATTAAAAAATAATCCGGGCGTTATAGAAAGCGTAATTAGCTTTTACAAGCAGCACTTTAGCGATCATTACTATTTAGAGCTTGTACGAACTAACCGCCCGCTTGAAGAAGACTACCTGCACATGGCGGTAGAGCTTGCAGCTAAAGAGCAGCTGCCCGTTGTTGCAACCAACGAAGTGGTATTTCTAAAACCTGAAAATTTTGAAGCGCACGAAATCCGTGTAGCTATATTTGATGGCTACACACTTGATGACAAACGCCGTCCAAAACGTTTCTCAGAAGAACAATACCTAAAAACGCCAGAGCAAATGGCTGAGCTATTTAGCGATATACCTGAAGCACTGCAAAATACGGTAGAAATAGCTAAACGCTGTAATGTGACTGTAAAGTTAGGCGAATACTTTTTACCAGATTATCCAACAGGCTCTCTTAATATTGATGAGTTTTTGGTTAAAGTGTCAGAAGATGGCCTTGAAGAACGACTCCAGTTTTTGTTCCCTGACGAAGAAGATAGAAAAGTAAAACGTGTTGAATACGATGAACGTTTAGCCGTAGAGCTTGGCGTAATCAACCAAATGGGTTTTCCGGGTTACTTCTTAATCGTAATGGAGTTTATTCAGTGGAGTAAAGATAACAATATACCGGTAGGTCCAGGGCGAGGCTCGGGTGCGGGTTCATTAGTAGCATACGCACTTAAAATTACCGACCTCGATCCGCTGGAATTTGACTTGCTTTTTGAGCGATTTTTGAACCCTGAACGTGTATCAATGCCCGATTTCGACGTCGATTTTTGTATGGACAGGCGCGACGAAGTAATCGATCACGTATCGGCGTTGTATGGCCGTGATGCGGTATCACAAATTATTACCTTTGGTACTATGGCTGCAAAAGCGGTAATACGCGATGTAGGTCGTGTACTTGGTCATCCTTATGGTTTTGTTGATCGTATTTCTAAACTGATCCCAGGCGATCCGGGGATGACCCTTGCCAAAGCCTTTGAAGTAGAGCCGCGTTTGCAAGAAGCCTACGATGGTGACTCAGAGGTAAAAGATTTAATCGATATGTGTCGCATTCTAGAAGGGTGTACGCGTAATGCCGGTAAACATGCCGGTGGTGTTGTAATATCGCCGACCACCATTACCGACTTTGCTGCACTTTATTGTGACGATGAAGGTAAATTTCCGGTAACACAGTTTGATAAAAACGACGTAGAAACCGCGGGCCTTGTTAAGTTCGATTTCTTGGGTTTACGTACCTTGACCATTTTGCAGTGGGCAGTGGATATGACCAACGTGCGTATGCAGCGCGAAGGCAAAGACCCTGTTGATATCAACACTATTCCACTGGATGATAAAAAAAGCATAGAGCTATTACTGCGCGCCGAAACAACCGCGGTGTTTCAGCTAGAATCGCGCGGCATGAAAGATTTAGTACGCCGCCTTAAGCCCGATTGCTTTGAAGATATGATTGCATT
Organism: Pseudoalteromonas sp. 2CM32C; assembly: GCF_023161925.1. Lineage (NCBI taxonomy): Bacteria > Pseudomonadati > Pseudomonadota > Gammaproteobacteria > Alteromonadales > Pseudoalteromonadaceae > Pseudoalteromonas > Pseudoalteromonas sp. 2CM32C. The sequence continues at coordinate 369,725 of NZ_JALNTI010000003.1, forward strand.
AGTAGCCTTGTTCCGCCCAGGTCCATTGCAATCAGGCATGGTAGATAACTTTATCGACCGAAAACTGGGTAGAGAGGAAATTTCATACCCAGATGCACAGTACCAACACGAAAGCTTAAAACCAATACTCGATCCTACTTACGGCATTATTTTGTATCAAGAACAAGTAATGCAAATAGCGCAGGTACTCGCAGGCTATACGCTGGGTGGTGCAGATATGTTACGCCGTGCTATGGGTAAGAAAAAACCTGAAGAAATGGCAAAGCAGCGTTCAACGTTTGAAGATGGCGCGCGTAATAATGGTATTGATGGCGAACTGGCGATAAAAATCTTCGACTTGGTAGAAAAATTCGCAGGTTATGGTTTTAATAAATCTCACTCAGCAGCGTATGCACTGGTTTCGTACCAAACCTTGTGGATGAAAACGCACCACCCAGCTGAGTTTATGGCTGCGGTAATGTCGGCCGATATGGATAACACCGACAAAATAGTAATTTTGGTAGATGAATGTGAAAACATGAAACTTACCTTATTACCGCCCGATGTAAACGCCGGTGAATTTAAGTTTACGGTAAACCTGCAAGGCGAAATTGTTTATGGTATTGGCGCAATTAAAGGTGTAGGTGAAGCGCCAGTAGACGCTATTTTAGAAGCGCGCGCAAAGGGCGGCCCGTTTAAGGATTTATTTGATTTTTGTGCTCGCGTTGACTTAAAACGCCTAAATAAACGTGTCACCGAAAAATTAATTTATGCTGGTGCACTTGATAAGCTTGGGCCAGAGAAAACCCAAGCAGGGCGTGCAACATTACTGGCAAGTTTAAAAGACGCTATGCGCGCGGCCGATCAGCACAACAAGGCAGAGCAACTTGGACAAAGCGATTTATTTGGTTTATTGGCTACTGAGCCAGACGAAGTAGAGCAAGCCTTTATTAAGGCCACGGGCCTGACCGACAATGAATGGCTTGAAGGTGAAAAAGATACCCTAGGCCTTTATTTAACTGGGCATCCGATAAATCAGTATCGCAAGGAACTTAGGTATTACACCAGCGGAAAGCTGGTGGATTTACAACCAACTAATCGTGATGTACTCTCTACTGCCGCTGGTCTAGTTATTTCAGCGCGGACCTTAATTAATAAAAAAGGCAACCGTTGGGGCTTAATAACTTTAGATGACAAGAGCGCCCGTATTGATGTACGCTTGTTCCCAGAACAGTTTGAAATGTACCAAGAAATGCTTCAAGTTAACAATATCTTGGTAATATCTGGACAGGTCAGCTTTGATAACTTCTCCGGTGGCATTACAATGACCGCCAGAGAAATAAACACCATTGCTCAAGCGCGTGAAAAACGTATTAAAGCGATTAAAATGACGCTGAACATGGTGCAAATCGAGGCAGGTTTCTTCGATAAATTACAAAAAGTACTCGAACCTTATAAAATGGGAACGTGTCCGATCAAGGTTTATTACCAACGCCCAGATGCGTTGGCGCAATTAACCCTAGGGATCGAATGGTGTGTCACGCCGAGCGACGACTTGATTCACAAGTTATCACTCATGGCGGCACAAGATGTAGAACTAGAATTTAACTGATTAGGTAGTTTAGAGCATGAGCCTCAATTATCTTGATTTTGAGCTTCCGATTGCAGAATTAGAAGCAAAAATTGAAGAATTACAAAGCATAAGCCGCGCTGGCGAATTAGACCTTGAGCTAGAAGAGGAAGTCAGCAAATTAAAAGAAAAAAGTGCTAAGCAAAAAGAGGAAATTTTCTCAAACTTAGGCGCTTGGCAAGTATCGCAGTTAGCGCGTCATCCGTTGCGTCCTTATACTCGAGATTATATCGAGCGCATTTTCACGGAATTTGACGAGTTTGCAGGCGATCGTACTTTTGCTAACGACCCGGCTATTTTAGGCGGTGTTGCACGTTTAGATGGCGAACCCGTTATGGTTATTGGCCAACAAAAAGGCCGCGATACAGCTGAAAAAATTAAACGCAATTTTGGTATGCCAAAACCAGAAGGCTACCGTAAAGCACTTCGCTTAATGGAAATGGCTGAGCGTTTTAAAATGCCAATAATGACCTTTATCGATACGCCAGGTGCATACCCTGGTGTTGGCGCTGAAGAGCGTGGTCAGTCTGAAGCAATTGCACGTAACCTTAAAGTAATGGCGGCGCTTAAAGTGCCAACTATTTGTACGGTTATTGGTGAGGGCGGCTCAGGTGGTGCATTAGCGATTGGTGTTGGTGACAGAGTTAATATGTTGCAATACAGCACGTACTCGGTAATTTCGCCAGAAGGCTGTGCTTCAATTTTATGGAAAAGCGCCGATAAAGCACCACTTGCTGCAGAGGCTATGGGCGTAACCGCTGAGCGCGTTAAAGAGCTAGATTTAATCAACAACTTAGTTGATGAGCCTTTAGGTGGTGCACACCGTAACTACGATGCGATGGCACGTAACTTAAAAACCCGTTTAAAACGTGATTTAGCAGACTTACAAGCGCTTTCGCTTGAAGACATGCTTGATCAACGTTACAAACGTTTAATGTCGTTTGGTTACTGCTAATAAAGTAGCTATTACATTAAATGTTAAAAAAAGCCGCTTATGCGGCTTTTTTGTTTTAAAATACTTCTAACACAAATTTTATAGCGTATTGCATGCAATCATCAGCCATTTATCAACACGTTAAACACGCTCTAGAGCACTTTTTTAAGCAACAACAGTTTAATTTTACTGTTGCGCTTTCGGGTGGGGTCGACTCAGTTGTATTGTTACATGTAATGCACGTGCTAAAGCAAGAAATGCCAAAGCTAAAGGTAAGTGCAATATACGTTAATCATGGCTTAAGCGAATACGCTAATGACTGGCAGGCTTTTTGCCAAAACCTATGCGTTGAGCTAGATATACCGTTTAATACCGCGCAGGTAACAATAAGCCGGCAAACACGAACAAGCCTTGAAGCGCAGGCACGTGAGGCACGTTATAAAGCACTTGATGAACTAAGCGCACCGCAAAGTGTTATTTTATTAGGCCAACATTTAAACGACCAAATAGAAACGTTTTTACTGCGTTTAAAGCGTGGCTCGGGCTTAAAAGGGTTAGGTGCAATGCAAGCAATGCGTGAACTACAAAGCGGGCGAATATGCTACAGGCCGCTTTTAAACATTGCGCGCAGTGATATAGAGCACTTTGCCACAGCGTTTAATATTACGCACATAACTGATGACTCAAATACCGATGAGCGTTTTGATCGTAACTTTTTACGTGCACGTGTAGTGCCTGAACTGGCTATGCGGTTTAAAGGTTTTGAACAGTGTGCTGGGCGCAGCATTGAGTTATTGCAGCAACAACAAGCGCTACTTGATGAGTACACTCAAATTGATTTAAGCCAAAGTTTAAATGACCAGCAAGCATTGTGTATTAGCCAAATAATTCATTATAGCGACGTGCGCATAACAAATGTGGTTCGTGCGTGGCTTAGCTTATTTACCCAAGTAATGCCATCTCAAAAGCAGTTGTCACAAATTATTAATCAGGCAATAAACGCTCAGGCCGATGCTAAAATTCAAATTGACTTAGTTGATGGACAGGTTAGGCGCCACCAAGGGTATTTATACTTTGTAACTCAAAAAAACATTGTGAATGATGATGAATTAATCACTCATGAACTCACTCTCAACGATGGCCGCGTATTAACAAAGCAAAGAGGTGCAGGAATAAGAGCGCCGCATGCCAATGAGCAGGTTTCAGTAAGGTTTAATTATAACAGCGCTCGTATAAAGCCTCTTAAAAAGCCCGGAAGTAACAGCGTAAAGCACTGGTTTAAGGACGCAAAAGTAGCGCCTTGGCTTCGAAGTCAAGTGCCGCTTATTTTTTATAATGACGAACTAGTACAAGTGGTTGGCTATTTTATAAGTGAAAAACATTATGATGAAAATGGTATTTATTGGGAGTGTAAATAAATGAGTGAACAGCCACATGTTGGATTATCGCTAGTCAATAAAGCGCCACTAGGCATACTATTTACAGCCCTAATAGCGATAGTTGCTAATGTATTGCTTGATTTGAACATTGTCACTTTAGCGTATGCTATTTTAGGCGGTGCTACATCAGCGGTTATATTAATGGCGTATTGGTTAGGTAAAGGTGGCATATTTTTTATATTAGGGGTGAGTTTACCGCTCGTTTTAGTGTTATTTACGCCTCTTGATACCGCCACAGCCTTAATAAATTTAGTGAGTGGTTACTTTTTAGGTTTTTGTGTAGCACTGACAATTTATAAATTTTTACCTGCAAAGTCTATTAAGTAATAGGGCAACGGTTTTCATAAAAAAGGCTTAGCGGGGGAAGCTAAGCCTTTTAAAAAAGCCTTATAATCAATATGCTTTAGCGCAGTTTCTGCCAGATGCTTTTGCTTTGTACAAGCCTTTATCTGCGCGAGAAAAGATTTCTATATCGCAGTCATTACTCATTGCTAAGGTATAGCCAATACTAACTGTAACTTCATGCTTTGACATTAAGCTAGATTGCTTTACAAATTGCATTATACGTTCAGATACAACCTGATTAGTTTTGAATTCAGGGTCTTCTATTAGTATTGCGAATTCATCGCCACCAAACCTAAATACGGTATCTGTAGCGCGTATACTTGAATTTAATACTGTTGCAAATTCTTTAAGAGTATCGTCGCCAATTTTGTGGCCAAACTTGTCATTTACCTGCTTAAAATTATCTAGATCAAGTAACATTAAGCTGAAAGGGCGCTGATAGCGGCGACAATTTTCGAGCTTTTGAGATAAAATGTCATTAAATTGACTACGGTTGTTCAAACCCGTTAATGAGTCTTTTGTCGCCAATTTAAGTACGCGGCTATACATCATTGCATTACGTAGTGGGTAAACCAGCGCAGAGTGAAGCGAGCGTAACTTGCTTTCAATTGCTTTGCCTAAAGGGTATTTACTAAAGTATATAAGTTGCCCTAAGTGCTCTCTTCCAATCGTTAAGTCAAAAATATAGGGCGTGCTATTAGTATCGCTTTCAGACGTTTGTGCAGTGCCAAGCGTTGATTGAAACTGCAATCCCGTAAAGTTTAAAAGCTTTTTTGTAAATTTTGCGTATATGGCTAATACATCTTCGATAACTAAACTAGTCTGAAGCTCAGCGACTAACTCGTGTGTTGCCGTTGTTTCATTATTTGGTGTGTGTTCAGCCGAAAACGGCAAAAAGTCGCCGCGACCAGAGACACGTTGCGTCAAAATATGGACATTTTCCATTAAATTCTCCCCCGAGAGTGTTGCTTTACAAGTATTAAGCGATTTTTGTGCCATATTTTAAAATTAGCTTAAAAACAATTACTTGCTATAGTTAAGCTACATCCCCTAGTTTAATTGAAGCCGGAGGCCAAATTTGCAAAGTACTAATGCTCAATTTTTTGGCTTACTTGTCGCTGCCGTTATTTTTGTGTGGTTTTTTAAGCGCATCGGCTTGCCGCCAATTTTGGCGTACCTAGCAACAGGTGTTTTAGCTGGCAGCCATGGCGTTGGATGGCTTGAACATACGCACGAAATAGACTTTGTTGCAGAGCTTGGTATTGTATTTTTGCTTTTTAGCTTAGGGCTTGAGTTTTCAATATCTCGCTTAATGGCCATGCGTAATATTGTATTTGGCTTAGGTTCACTGCAGGTGATTGTAACAAGCTTAGTGCTTATTATAATTTTGTACTGTTTAAACTTTAGTTTGCTTACCAGCTTTACTATTGGTTCGATTATGGCGCTGTCTTCAACGGCGGTAGTTGTTAAGTTGCTCAAAGAAAGTGGTGAGCTTAATCAGCGCAGAGGGCAATTAGCAATCGGTGTATTGTTGTTTCAAGACATTGCCGTAGTCCCTTTACTTATTATTCTTCCTTTATTTGCCACAAGCGATTCACAAACAATTGGGTGGGCGTTAGCATTTTCTCTGACTAAAGGTGCTTTTGTTTGCGTATTACTGTGGGCTATTGGTAAATGGTTACTGCCTAAAGTATTCAGCGAAATAGCCTTGGTGCGCACTGATGAGTTATTTGTACTTACTACGCTACTAGTTGCTTTGTTTGCGGGTTTACTAACCTATATGTTTGGCTTATCAATGGCGCTAGGTGCATTTTTGGCCGGGATGATGCTTGGTGAAAGTCATTACAGGCACCAGCTTGAAGCCGATATACGGCCATTTCGCGATATCTTAATGGGGCTGTTTTTTGTTACCGTAGGCATGCAGCTCGATTTACTCTATGTGCTTAGCAATGGTCTTATTATTGTTGGCGCATTATTTGGATTATTAGTTTTAAAAATAGCTGTGGTTGCCATCAGCGCACAACTTATGGGTGAGCGAAAGCAGGACTCATTAGCGTGTGGCATTATGCTGTGGCAAATGGGGGAATTTGGTTTTGTATTAATTGCCTTGGGTAGGCAGCATCAATTATTAAACAGCGAACACATTTCATTTTTAATTGCCCTTGGTGTGTTATCGATGGCGTTAACACCATTTTTAATTGAAAAAACACCCTATATTTTAAGGCGTTTAGGGTTATTAAATAGCCCAAGCATTGCATGGGAAAGCGACCCACAAGTAAGTGCGCTTTACACAAACCATGTCGTAATTTGTGGTTTTTCGAGGGTAGGGCAAACTATAGCGCGCTTTTTAAAGCCAGAAGCTATTGAATATGTTGCTGTTGAAAGTAACCCCATACTTGTTCAAGAAGGTAAGGCCGCAGGTGAGCCTGTATTATTTGGCCACGTTAAACAAAAAGATATTTTAAAGTGTGCGGGCGTAGAGCGAGCGCGGTTGGTGATTATTACATTTACCGAGTTTGAACAAACACAAATAGTGATAGATGCAATAAAGCAAATAGCTCCAGAGGTAAAAATACTTATACGTACCCGTGACGATAGCCAGCTTGAAAAACTACGAGAGCTTGGTGTCACTGAAGTTGTACCAGAAACGCTTGAAGCAAGTTTAATGATCGTTTCGCATGTTTTGTCTATGTCGGGTGTACCCATGAGCCGAATTATTAGGCGAGTGAGTGATGAGCGAAGAAATCGTTATCAATTTTTGCAAAGTTTTTTTACAGGTGAGCATATAAACAACGATGAAAGTAATTCAGATAAATTAGAGTATTTGCATGTGGTTGCTCTGCCCGATAAAGCACATGCGGTTAATAAAAGTATAAATGAGCTTAATTTAGTAAAGCGCAAGGTATCTATTAAGGCATTACGACGCCAAGACCGAGAAATAGATGCCCCTTCAGATCAAATTATCTTGCTTGCCAACGATATACTCGTTTTGCAAGGTAAACCAAGGCGTGTGGAACGCGTAGAACATTTTTTATTAGACGGCATTGAATAAATTAATCGAGCCCTAAAAAAGCTCTTATTTCAGGTAGCTTAGCCATGCCGTCTTGATACCCTATTTCCATTAAGTGCTGGGTATAGCGTTTTTCAAATAATAAGTAACTCGTTAAACTTGATTGAGAGTGCTTTTTAACACCAATAGTACGCAATAATACTTTTATCGCCCATGGCATATCGTTGTAATACTGTGCTGCAATGACATTAAAGTTTTGTGAGGGGTTAATAATAAAGCTATCTATTTGCTTTAGCTCTTGGTGTTTATCTCGCGCAGGTAAAAGCCCCAAAGTGCGGTTTATTCTATCTAAGCGTTCTAAATCTGACTGCATGGTGTCGGTAAATACACTATCAAGTAAGTGTCCAGCTACAGCAGAAAGCCCAGGATAATGCGCAGTATATCCTGGTGGATGCGGCTCTTTAGGTTCATCTACACCAATGATAAATATTTTTTCAGCACCCAAATGTATTGAAGGGCTCAGTGGTGATAGTTGATGTATAGAACCATCGCCAAAGTAGTGGTTATGAATATTCACGCTTGGGAACACCATTGGAATAGCACTTGATGCCATTAAATGCTCAACATTAATACGTGTTGGGCGGCCTTCCCGTTTAGCTCTTTGCCAAGCTGTTTGTGTATTTGACTGAAAAAAAGCGACTGAATCACCAGTGGTATAGCTTGAGGCTGTAATCGAAAGCGCTTCTAAATAGTTTCGGTGTAAATTACGCTCTATGCGATGCAGGTCTAAAATTTCGTTAAGTAAACCACGTAAAGGGCGGTTGTTAAGCAAGCTTGCTGGTGGGTGGTTAATATGCTCTGATTGAAAGCTAGTTAAAATATTACGCGCAATATGGCCAAATACACTTAAAAAATCACTTTTATACACCATTGAGGTCGAAAAGTTTTTCCAAACAGATTCTAATTTTCGCACTGCTAAGTGCGCGCAAGAGGCATAACAAGCCAAGGCCGCAGAGTTTATTGCGCCTGCAGACGTACCATTTATTATTCTAAAAGGAAGAGGTGCCGTACGTGGCATACTATGCGCTAGCGCTTTTAAAACACCTACTTGATACGCTGCTCGAGCACCACCACCAGTGAGTAATAAGGCTGTTTTAGGTTTTTTGGGATCTATTTGCTTAATTTTCATATTGGTGGTTAAACTGTTCAACGTCTTTACTTTATTTATTAACTGTAAGTCTTTAAGCTAGAAGAATCAAAGGTTAACTGTTCATAGAGTTATAACTGTATAATTTAATGCTGAATTCAGCATGTCTAACTTAAGATAACTATTGATTTAATAAAAAACTCGAACAGAATGAATTTAATCCACTTAGCCCACTCTAAGTGATACCGCATTTTTATTTTTTATGGAGTTCGTATGTCAGACTCACCAGATGTTCAAAAACGCTCAACAAACAGTAACTTACTTCTTGCCATTATTACGCTAATTGTTGTTGCTTGTGTGGTTGCATTTGTATTACTCAAACCAAGTGACGAACCGGTTGCGCGCATAGAAGCAACAGAGCCCGTTAAAGAGCGGCCAATAATGGAACTTAAGCCATTAAATGAACCAGATATAATTGAGCCAGAAGAGCCAACAACAGTTGAACAGCCCGCAGAGCTCGAAGTGCCAGCGCAGCGCATAGTTGAACCCGAACCAGAAGTAGCTACGCTACCTGCCTTAAACGATAGTGATACTATGGTTGTTGCCAAAATTGACGAGTACCTAAGTGACTCTGTGATGAGCCTATTAGTCACTGATGATGTTATTCGTCGAGGTGTTGTTTTTATTGACAATTTAGCTCAAGGCAAAGTAGCTAAAAAACATAATCCTGTTATTAAACCCCAAGAAAGCTTTAGTGTTACCGAAGGGGATATTTTAACAATTGATCCAAATAGTTATGAGCGTTACACACCGTATGTAAAAATTTTTACTAGCATGAGTGCAGCGCAAGTAGTCCGTATGTTTGAAGAGTACCAGCCACTTATTAACGATGCATACACTGAAATTGGTTATGGCGATGACGAGTTTAAGCAAACATTGAACGACGCTATCGATTTACTACTTGATACTCCGGAGCCTGAAGGCGCCTTACCACTTTTACGTGACTCAGTAACTTATCAGTATGCGTTTTCAGAGTGGGAGCAACTTCCTGCTGCTCAAAAACAGCTTTTACGCATGGGTCCAGACAACATGAAAAAAGTAAAAGCAGCACTTCGTAATATAAAAGCGCAATTAGAGAGCAAATAACAGTCACAAATTAAATTTCAAAGCCGCGATTGTATATGAAGTATGCAATCGCACCTTCTTTTTTGATTATCCCTTGAATAACACAGTAAAAGTAGAGATAATCTCTTCCGCGCCAACCAAGGCCCTCAATGGTAGTCTTATTGGTCCTCTCGCAACACTAGCAGGCGAACCTGGTCAGGCCCGGAAGGGAGCAGCCACAGTTTGTGACGTGTGTGCCGAGATGTGGCTGGTAAGACTGCCACCCAAATTCCTCATTTGGGTGTTGTTTGAAGTATAAGTTGACATATTTGTACTAAAAGATGGCATAAATTGGAAGTATAAGGTGGCATAGTCTAGTATTTAACCAAATGGTTAGATGGTTGACTCACATGTACAGAAGAAAACTCAAACACTCCCGTGTAAAAAACCTCCATAAATTTGCTAGTCAAAAAAATAAATCTACCTGTTTAGTTGAATCCTCTTTAGAGTTTGATGCCTGTTTCCATTTTGAATTTTCACCATCAATAGCCGCATTTGAGGCACAACCACTAGGTTACGAATATGAGTTCGATAACCGTATTTGCCGTTACACACCTGACTTTTTACTTACCCACACAGACGGCACGCAAAAATTTATAGAAGTAAAACCACAAAGCAAAATTGCTGACGAAGACTTTCGTGCACGTTTTATTGATAAGCAAACCATAGCTAAGCAAGATGGACGCGACTTAATACTGGTTACTGATAAACAAATCCGTGTATACCCAACACTCAATAACTTAAAGCTTTTACATCGCTATTCTGGTTTTCAGTCTTTAACAGAGCTGCAAGCATCGGTGTTAGAACTTGTTAAGCAATACGGCTCTATTAAAGTGGGCCAGTTAGTTAACTTTTTAAAAGTAACTGCCGGTGAGCTACTTGCTACTGTGCTACGCTTATTATCACTAGGGCAGTTATTTGCCGACTTAACTACAAATGAAATATCAATAGAAACAGCAATTTGGTCTAACAATGTTTAATGACGGTTTGTTTGATGATGAGTTTAACCAGCCATTACCAAAAGTAGAGACCAAACTACCTCAAAATTACGCCAAAGATTTACAAGCCCTTCCTGAAAAAATTAAAAATACAACATTTGCTAAGCTTAAATATATTCAATGGCTTGAGGCTAATATCCAAGGTGGTTGGACACAAAAAAACCTTGAGCCTTTATTGAAAGTAATGCCTGAAGTTGAGGGAGAAAAAAAGCCCAGTTGGAGAACAGCAGCACGATGGTATAGCGCTTATACCAATGCGGATAAAAATATTATGGCATTAATACCAAGCCATCAAAAAAAGGGTAACAGGGAGCGCGATACAGCCACCGATAAGTTTTTTGAAAAAGCACTTGAGCGTTACTTAGTAAAAGAAAAACCATCAGTGGCTTCGGCTTACAAGTATTACGCAGACTTAGTTATCATTGAGAACGACAGTGTTGTGGGCAGTGTTTTAAAGCCTTTAACATACAAAGCGTTTAAAAATAGAATCGATAATTTACCGCAATACGACGTGATGGTTGCTCGCTATGGTAAGCGTCTTGCTGATATTGCTTTTAATAAAGTAGAAGGGCATACACGGCCTACCCGAGTACTCGAAAAAGTTGAAATTGACCATACACCGCTTGATCTTATTTTATTAGATGATGAGCTACATATCCCGCTTGGTCGGCCGACACTCACCATGTTAGTTGATGTGTATAGCCATTGTATTGTTGGCTACTACTTTAGCTTCAGCGAACCCAGCTATGATGCAGTAAGGCGAGCAATGCTAAATGCCATGAAACCTAAAAGTGAAGTGGCAAAACTATACCCAGATACGATTAATGGGTGGAAGTGTGCTGGTAAAATTGAAACACTCATTGTTGATAATGGCGCTGAATTTTGGAGTAACAGCCTTGAGCTAGCTTGTGAAGAAATAGGCATTAATACTCAATATAACCCTGTTGCAAAGCCGTGGTTAAAACCATTTGTAGAACGTATGTTCGGCACAATAAATACTGAATTATTAGACCCTGTGCCAGGTAAAACCTTTTCTAACATTTTACAAAAGCATGAATACAATCCCAAAAAAGATGCAATTATGCGTTTTACGACCTTTATGCAGTTATTTCATAAATGGGTAGTAGACGTTTACCATCAAGATGCCGACAGCCGCTTTAAGTACATACCTAGCCAAATATGGGAGCAAGGCTTTAGTTCGTTACCACCAACAATGTTGAGTGATGCTGATCTTCAACAACTAGATGTTGTGCTCAGTATTTCAAACCATCGGGTGCTTCGTAAAGGTGGAATAAGGCTAGAAAACTTAAGCTACGACAGTACTGAACTGGCCAATTATAGAAAGCAATTCAGCCACAAGGTATCTCAAGAAGTTTTAATTAAATTAAATCCCGATGATGTTTCTTATATATACGTTTACCTCGATAAGCTAGAGCATTACATAAAAGTGCCATGCATAGATCCAAACGGTTACACCCAAAATTTAAGTTTGAATCAGCATAAAATAAATATACGTATTCATCGCGATTTTATTTCGGGCTCTATCGATAATGTCGGCTTAGCAAAAGCGCGTATGTTTATTCATAATAAAATTCAAAACGAGTTTGAAGCGTTAAAAAATGCGCCAAAAAACTCAAAGGTAAAAGGGGGGAAAGCGTTAGCTAAGCATCAAAGTGTTAGTAGCGACTCGCAGAAATCAATAGCTCAGAGCGAACCGGTTGCACCTAAAAAGGTTACACCTAAAGAGCAATCAACTGATAGCTGGGATGACTTTATCTCAGATCTAGATGGATTTTAATTATGCTGACCGATAAACAAAAAGAAAGGCTGAATGAATTTCGCGATGTGTTTATTGAATACCCAATAATAAGCACGGTATTTAACGACTTCGACAGATTAAGACTTGGTAAAGGGTTAGCGGGCGAAAAGCCCTGCATGCTTTTAAGTGGTGATACAGGCACAGGTAAAACAGCAGTAATAAAACAGTATAAAGAACGCCATTTACCGCAATTTATTAATGGTGTTATGAATCACCCTGTATTAGTAAGTCGCATACCTAGTAACCCGACACTAGAATCTACTTTAGCTGAGCTTCTTAAAGACTTAGGACAAGTAGGTAGTACAGAGCGCAAGCTACGAATAAACGGCACTCGGTTAACGACATCATTAATAAAATGCCTAAAAACGTGTGGCACAGAGCTTATAATTATTGATGAGTTTCAAGAGTTGATTGAGCACAACCAAGGTAAAAAGCGCCGCGAGATTGCCAACCGATTAAAATATATTAACGACGAAGCGGGTGTATCAATTGTATTGGTAGGTATGCCGTGGGCAGAAAAAATAGCAGACGAGCCGCAGTGGTCATCGCGTTTATTAGTAAGGCGGCAGTTGCCTTATTTTAAGTTGTCAGAAAACCCAAAGCATTTTGTACAATTAATAATTGGCCTAGCCAACCGTATGCCATTTACCGAAAAGTCAAATTTAAGTGAGCAAGCAACAGTGTTTGCTTTATTCTCACTATCAAAAGGTTGCTTTAGAACACTCAAATACTTTTTAGATGATGCCGTACTTTATGCATTAATAGATAACGCAAAAACCCTCACGACTAAACACTTGGTCAAAGCATTTGATGTGCTCTTCCCTGATATACCAAACCTATTTACTTTGCCTGTTGCAAAAATTACAGCAAGTGAAGTCGAGCGCTATTCACTATACAAACCTGAAAGCGCCCAAGATGAAGATCCGTTTATAGCGACCAAGTTTACTGACCGGATGCCTATTAGTCAGTTGTTGAGAAAGTCGTAAAAACTTATATTTTAATTCAGTAACAAGTGTATGCTTTAATAATTGTTAGTTTCAAAGTTGAATTAGATCATGCCTATAACAGCTTATTCAAAGTTTTATAAAAGAGAATTGGATGCTCATCAATTGGAATCTCTGTTTCAAGGAGAATCTCAGACTGAACATAGTTCTTTTCAAGACTTTGTTTTATTTGATGTTGAATGTCCCTCATGTAATGTTTCTGGTGGTTATGCCGTAAAAGAAGGGTACTCGAAAATCACAGGTAAAAGAGTTTCTCAGGCACACTTTGCATTTAAAAACACTAGCGGTGGTGATGCACATTTAGCTTTTTGTGAGTTTAATTCTACAAATGAAAAGCAAAACTCAATTGCTAATGAAGGCAAAGTTGACTATCGGGAAAGTAAGTCTCTTATCACTCAGCATGTTGGTTTGATAGTAAGTATAGGTATAGAGAATAATATTTTTACCCAGAGTGATATGAGGAATATGAGGGGCTGGATAATTAACATAAGAAAACAAGGTCAAGAAAACTTAGATATGTCCCCTCATATCATTAACCTAGCTCAAAGCTTAGCTAGACGATCTAAGAGAAATTTTGATAAATATGTTTTTGATATAAGTGCCGCAAAAGAGGATATGTTCAATATTGATAAAGAGGTTTATGAATCACTGTGTCATAGGTTTCCTAATTTTGATTTAAGCAAGCATTTTCGGGATAATGGTTTTTATTCAGATATCAAAAAAAGAGATGTAGCAAAAAAAGCGGCCAATATCTTAAAAGCCGCAAAAGGTGAATATTATTTTGATAGGAATATTTTAAATGAAAAGTTTACACTCGCTCGAAAGCTAACTGGAAAAATAGTGAAACATGATGATTACCTCTCTAGGAAGCTATCACCAAGTGCCTTCTTGAAATCAAATCCATTAATGGCATTGTCATCATTATTATTATTTACATCAGATTGGGACTCTGAAAAAGCATGGATGAAAGTGGAAAATATTTATAAAATATCGAGTGTAAAAGATAGTAATTTAGGTAACTTTATTGGTTTGAATCCTTTTGCAAATTATAGTGCTTGGGTGATTATTAAGAAGTTATCATTTCTAAATAATGCTTATTATGACAGCGTAGATTTCGATATACTCTTTCAAGAAGAAAAGTCTAGATTGATGAAACTATATGGGTTGCAGTAGATACAATCATCTATTAGGCAATATGAAAACCCATGTTTTTGAATTTTTTTTCATCATCTTTATTAATTTTTTTTACAGCCCAAATCAAACGGTGCTTTGGGCGTGAAGATGCTACATAAGCAAATCTAGCGGCTTCATTTGAAGGAGAGTCGAGCCATTTACTCCAATGTGAATCAGATGAGCCTCTGGCATCAGGTGTCGAAATTAATATAGTGACATCATGTGTTTCACCTTTAACAGCATGGATTGTTTTCCTTATAATTTCTCCTGATTTATTTGTTCCCCCTAAGCTAGTGATGATATTTTCTTTAGCCTGTTTAACTGGAGCTCTGAGTTTAACTTCATCTAAGGGCAATATAACTGATTTGATTTCACTCTCAACAAAATCTTGAGCACTTAATATATTAATTGATTTTTTTATGGCGCTAACCCAAGTTGACCAACTTTTATTTAAATCTTTATTTTGCTCAGCAAGAAAATCTAATGATGCGAAGAGAAACCTTCGCCATGCTAAGCTCGATGTGATTTTTTGGGGGCAGTTAAAGCTATTTGGTTTAATGCTTTCACTTATGTAATATCGAATGAACTCAGAAAATAGCTGCAAAGATTGTTCTAATGCCAAGATATTTCCCTTATCAAAAATTTTAATAGCTAACGCCAGTTTATGAATTGGTTTTAAGTTTTTTTCAGATGTATCAAACTTTTGTAATTGAGAATATCCTCGGCTCAATATAACCACTTTTTTAAAGCCTGTGGTTAGTTCTTTGAATTTAGGTGTTAACTCGGTTGGACAAGTTTTATATTGGACTAAATAACATACAGGCTCTAATTGTGTATATTGGCCGATAATAGATCCTCGCCCTGTTAGTTTTCCGCAAATATTAATAATTTTTTGGCAACTTCGGAAGTTTCTAGTTAACTGTAGGTTTAAAAATGAGTTATCAATGGTAAATTGTCTAACTGCTTTAGGGTCTACGTCTCTGAATCCATATATTGCTTGGTGTAAATCGCCTATGAAATGTAATGTAACGCCCAAGTCTATTAATCTTTTAATAATTAATAATTGTTCAAAGCTTAAGTCTTGGCATTCATCGATAAATATAAAAGGATATTTTTTTGATAGTTGCTTAATGTAAGCTTCATGCTTATTATCATTTAATGCCTCAATAGTAAGGTATTCAATATCACTATATGTAGCAAATCCTGCTTTCCACATTTTTCTTTTTGAGTTAAGTAAGTCATCAATTTGCCAGTTTTCAAATTTATGGCTATTTAAAGCTCTATCTTTGGCTGATTCTCCAGTGTTAAATATTGGATTGTTATTGTGAGAATTGAGAGAGAATTGATGTGCGTATATATTCCCCTGTTTTGCTATTCCATATTTTGTCTTGAAACCAAAAAAGCTAGATGACCCATCAACAACACGAATAGAAAAGTCACCATTTTCACCAGTGTATCCTGTAAGTTGTTGAGATAATGGGTTGATAACGTTTTTGAAGATGAAGCTATCAAATGTTCCAACGAAGTGAGGGAATAATGAAGCTCCAACAGGTAGGTGTTTTCTGATTCTATTTTTTAACTCATCAGCAGCACTATTAGCAAACGTTAAAATCGCTATACCGCTAGGGAATTTTTTCCACGCCTCTATTTCTCTAACAACTTTAGCGGCTATAACCTCTGTTTTTCCACTCCCAGGGCACGCTTCTAAAAATGTATTTAGCTCTATATTCGAGTATATGTATTCTAATTGCTCCTTTGAGAAATCAATCATTCATATATTCCTTTCAATAGAGCATGACCAAAGTACGGCCTTTTTTATATAGTCAGGGACATCAATTGCAATATTTCCCTTTGAAATTTCATCAGCAAGAGTTTGTGCAAATATACCTTTTCCTATGTTATCGCTATCTATTCTTGCTAAAATAGTACTAGCTGCAAATGAAGTTAACTCTGTACTTTTTTCGCACCAATCAGTTTCTGCTATAATCTTTAATTCTTCAATTACATCACTTTTACCACTTTTTGGTTGCGGCCAAAGTGAAGCAAGAACTTTAGCCATAACGGCAGCATTATTACCTTCCATTGCTAAATCATATTCGAAGGTTTTATATTTTGAAACATATAAGCGAGCATTATCCGAGTTTGAAATGGGCTCAACTAGTTTAATTGCATGATTTTTACCTTTGGTTAAATTACCTCCATGTGGCACATACGTTTCACCATCTAAAGTTTTTGGTGGATCAAGATCTGTGAGCCCAGCACATCTTATAGGTATATTTATTCCTTCTTGATCTTCATATCCTTCTATTCCTATAAGGTTACAGTACAACCCCATAAAATGTTTAAAATAAATACCATTTAAATTAACCACAGATATACCTATATCTTCGAGTGTGTTTGTGCCTTCTTTTTGGGGCTCTAGAACTGTTTTTGCAAATGCAGGTATCAACATTTGCTCAGCAATCCCTTCAACTAATATGACACCACTTGCGAATAATAGATTAGATTTAGTTACATCCAACCAACGGTTGATGAACTTTTTACTATTATCTGAAAGGCCACACTCTCTCAATGGTGTAGCTATTGGTAGAGCAGATTTAGATAAATGAATTATTGAATCAATTTCTACTGACGATGCCAAGACTGTTGAATGCGAAGTAACAATGACTTGTACGTCGTTTTTATCATTTTCAGCTACTGCTTTGAGATGCTTTAAAAGTCTAATTTGTAGTTGGGGGTGTAAATGTGCTTCCGGTTCTTCAATTAATAGTATTTTGAATAACGGCTCTTCTTGATCCTCATTATCATCGAGAGTTAACTCGGCAAGTATGGATGCTACGTAAAGTAAATTGTTATAACCTAAGCTATTTTGACTTAAGCCTCTAAATAACGAATCGTCTTCAGGTGACATATCAGGAAAAAATAGTAGCGTTAAGTTTTCTACGATTTTTGTAAAGTTACTTTCAGCGAATTGTATTTTAGTGCTTTGACCAAAATGATTTCCAATGGCTCGCTCTAATTGCCTAGAGATTAACTCATTCGCATTGTTAATTGTCAAAGTACTATCTTCGGCTAATTCATTATTAAAAATTTTAAACTTTTCTTCTAAAGGATGAAGCGTTTGCTTATCCTTACACTGTTTTAGTTCTTTACGATTTATAGCTTTCAATAACTTTGATAATCTGGATTGTCTTCCATTTCTTAGTTTTGATTCGGCATCTCTGAGAGGTGGTAAATAAATACACTGAATTAATTCAACTAATTCAGGATCGAATTGAGAGGCTCGAGAGTTTCCGCCCCATATTAACTTTTTATATCTCCCTCTAATTTCCTTATTTTCGACTTGAAGATTTAAACTAGCTATTTCTGAACCATTAGTCCATGGTAAAAAAGCTACTTTTTCTTTTTGGCTAAGTTCACAGAAGTCAGCTGAAATTGAAAAGTGAGGTGTGATATTGAGTTCACCTGAAAATGAAGAATAAAAATCATCATCGTTGATGCTATAACGCCCAGCCTCAGAGTCTGAAAAAAGTTGTCTAATAGCGCTTATAGCGGCTGTTTTCCCAGCTCCATTCTCACCTACAATAACGTTTAGTCCACTGTTAAATGTTACAGAAAATTCATTGTCAAAACATCGAAATCCTTGGACTCTTAATTTACTGAGATACACGCGCCTTTCCTTATGCTTATTGTTATTTTGCTAACATAGCACTACTACAATTATTATAAAAATATTTATTTTCAGGTGTTACTAATTAAGTATATATTTAAAAACTAAAATATCCTTAGTACACTTATAGGTTATATACTAAGAGAATCTTAGCAAGATATATTTTATAGCTAAGGTTCTCATGGAAACTCCAACACCTTCACGCCTAAAATCTGCAAGAAAAGCAGCTGGCCTTACTCAGCAACAGCTAGGTATGGCATTAGGTATGGAGCCAAACACGGCTAGTGCTCGCATGAACCAATATGAAAAAGGCAAACATGCCCCTGATTTTTTAACAATGAAACGTATTGCTAAAGAGCTCGATGTACCGGTAGCTTATTTTTATTGTGAAGAAGATGTTTTATCTGAATTAATCTGCGTGCTTGGGAGATTGAGTAGCACTGATCAAAAAGAATTGTTAATGAAACTTAAGGAGGAGTAAATGCCGGAAGATTGTAAATTTAGTGCTCAACAACCTAGTGATGAAAAACCAAGCAAATCAGACCTATGGGATATAATTAAACGCTATGATTCGTACATTGCCACAATTAATTTTAAAAGCGGTTTAATTACAACGTTTAACTTTGGTGTTTTTGCTGGCTTGTTAGTTAAAGCCTCGGAATTACTACCTGATTCAGGATTCTATTTGTGGGCTATTTCTATAAACCTAGTTCTAATAGCATTGTGTAGTATGCTTAGTATTTTCTTTGTAATGAATAGCATAAAACCCAAGCTAGATAGCTCAGATAAACCTAAACCTAGTTCTGTTATCTTTTTTGGTTCAGTGGCTGACTCTGATCGAGAGGATTACATAAATAAATTTAAAAGCACGGATGCGGATGCCTTTTTAGAGGATATTTCAGGACAAGTTCACGAGGTCGCTGTCATCACTAAGAGTAAATTTAATGACTTAGATAGAGCCACGAAAACCACTAAGGCAAATCTGTATCTATTATCAATCCTTTTCATATTAATAGTTTCAGACACATTAGGGATCACATTATGTCAAAGCTAAAAGGAGCTTACGGGTCAATAGAAGAAATTTTAAAGAAAAGTTTTGATAGAGAGAGAAGCTCATCTAAGCTTTTTGAAAGTGTTCAAAAAGGAAATAGTTTTTCATTAGACTCACTGAGTTCTGAAAGCTATCAAACTGGCCTAGAAGCAGCTTCCTCGATTCTAAATATTCGCTCGGGATTACCACAAGAGCAAAACTTTGGCATACAAGAAAGTATTCGGAAAGCTTTTGGTAAAGAGGGAATAAAAGAGTCAAAGATAGGTGGGCATCCTGATTTTGATTATTTAGCTGACACTGATGCACTAAAAAATGGTTTTAATGTCTCGTTATTTATAGATATTAAAGGTTCGACTAAATTAGGAGTGACTTATTCTGCGGAAACAGTTTTTTTAATCAAAAATGCAATTATCAGGGCTGCTATTGAGACAATCCAAGCATTTGATGGTCATGTACACAGAATTATGGGTGATGCCGTACTTGCTTTTTTTAGAAGTAATAAGAAGGCTAGAAATGCTGCTATTGATGCTATTAATTGTGGTACTTATATAGTTCAAGTGATGAACGAAGTTGTAAAGCCATATTTTGAAGATCAAGGTATTGAAGATGACGTTGGCATTCGAATAGGTATAGATTATGGCGAAAAAGAAAATGTTATATGGGGTATGTATGGTTATTCAGGCGCTTCTGAAGTTACAGCCACATCTTTCTATGTTGATATTGCAGCAAAGTTACAGCAAAGAGCTCCTAAAAATAGAGTTCTATTGGGGCAATCAATTAAAGAGTTATTAGATTTACCTGAAGATATTTTGGAAATAAGGCATGTTCAATCTAAAGGCGAAAGGGTAAAAAAAGAGTTTGTTGAACCAAATTATCTAGATGCTGATGGCAATCGAATTAATTACAAGCAATATGTACTCAACCATGAAAAATATATAGCTTTGTTACCAAGCCCTGCAACAGACAATATTTTAGAAAATATAAAAATAACTGCATGCTTAAAAGATAATAAGAACGCTCCAACAAAGTTTACTTACTTTCCATGTGCAGAAGTAATAAAGAAGTCTTTAGGTATAGACTTTAAAGTTAATTTTAAGCTGCCTCAACAAGAATTAAACACTGAAGTTTTTGTAAAATTTAGAGTGAAAAATACTGGTAATGAAGCCAAAGAAGCTGCTGAAAATTCGGGTAATCATGAGACACTTGTCCTAGCTCAGACTCTTGATGGATGTAATTTTAAAGCAAAGCAATGGGAAGATACGTGTTATCTAGGGCTTCACTTTATGTATGTTTCTGTCTTAGATAAAAATAAAAAAGTTTTATTGGGGGAGGAGTGCTTTGGAATTTACATTGGTGATCCTCTTTTAGAAATTGATTAAGTATTTAATTTTGACTATCTAATTTATTTAGCCTAAACCTAAACTAAGATTTTCTTAGTTTAGGTTGGCGATGCATTTTTTAGTTCAAACAAAACCTTATCTAGATGAGGCGCTTGAAAGCTATTTGCTAAGGCTTGCAAGGGATAACTCATACGATGGCTATAGTGAGCTTGCTGATATTTTATGGCAATGGCTTGCAGAGCAAGATCATGATCTTGAAGGTGCGTTGCCGTTAGAGCTGAGTAAAGTTGATGTTTATCATGCTAGGCAAGCGAGTAGCTTTAGAATAAGAGTGCTTAAGTTGGTAGCTCAATTAGCTGATGTAAACGCTGGTGATATTCTTGCGCTTGCATGGCGGCGCAGTAACTTTAAATTTGGCAACCTAGCAGCAGTAAGCCGTAATGAGCTGATAGTTCCTCTTGAGTTACTTCGCACTGATAACATACCTGTTTGCATTGAATGCTTGTCTGAATCTTCATATATTCCTTTTTATTGGCATTTAAAGCCCTATAAGGCGTGCCATAAGCATAAAATACAATTAACCACACATTGTGGTGAATGCCATAACTTAATTGATTACAGAGCTTCTGAGACGTTTTTAGAATGTGGTTGCGGTCATAAACTAACCAATAGTGAACAGTTAAACGATGCAGACTTTAAAATTGCATCTGCGCTTGCAAGTAATAACAGCCAAAAAATGGTGGGGTTAATATCTTGGTTTGCGAAGGTTAAGCAACTTGATGTAAGTGATGCAGACTTTAACTGCGCTTTTGTTGATTACTTTAGTACTTGGCCTAATGGTCTTACTGCTGAATTAGATTTACTCACAAATAATGCGCGGCTCAAACAACTTAATCCTTTTAATAAAACTAAATTCAACTCTGTGTATGGAAATGTGATCTGTGATGCTCAAATAGCTGTAACAAGTAACCGTAAAAACAAAGTAATTGATGAGATTATTAATTATGTTGTCGAATTAGTTGATAGTAACCCTAAAGCTAAACATCCAAATATTGCAGACTTACTGCTTTGTACTTTTGATGCCGCAGTATTATTAAATACCACTACCGAGCAAGTTTATAGGCTTCATCAAGAAGGCTTTTTAAACTGCGCTTACCCACAAAAAAAGCACGAACAGCTCAGAGCTGATAGCCATGTTTTTTATTTACGCCAAGTTATAGAGCTACAGCAAGCATTCGCTGCTGAAAAGCCTCAAACAAAAAAACAATTTATAGCGCCGTGGTAACTTATGAACTTACAAGATGCATTTGCAATTGAATCATTAAAAGAAAAAATCACAGCACTTAGAAAGTTATTTGCTCCATACATGCCTCATGTTGCGGTAGATGGCTTTGAAGAACAAGCCCTGACTGTGCTCATTAACCTAGTTTATAAACGAAGTGAAATTGATGATTTAACAAGTACGAGAACCGCTAAAATTGTATTACGCGATGAAGTGTTACTGAGTAAATGTATTAACGAAGTTAAATGGTTTCATACTCATAATTTAAAATACCCTGATATACGAGTAAGCCATCAACGTTTAATTAGTGAAGTTGTAAGTGAAGATATTGCGGGTATTTGTAGCCGGTCATTACCTTTAAGTTTTGGATGGTCGCACAACAGTGCTGAAATTAATCATGCAAAGCTATTTTTAACCTCATTTACTTGGCAAGGCGAAGTGACTTGTTTAGCAAAGTTATTAATAGCTGAAGAGCCTGTTTGGATCAATTTAATAAGAGCATACGGGTTTACTAAAAAGGCGGTTTTAGACATCGCGGGGAAAATAAAACAGCATTTGCCAGTGGCAGAGCGCCCGTTAGAAGTAAGCTCTTTTTCACCACAATTACAAATGCCATTTCAGCAAAGCTACCTTGCGGTTACGCCTGTAGTAAGCCACGCAATGCTGGCTAAAATTCAGCAATTAACAACAGATCGTAAGTTAAATTTTGCTTTAGTTGAGCACTCAAGACCTGCCAATGTTGGCGATTTAGCAAGCTCAGTAGGCGGCAATATAAGAGTGCTGCGTTACTTTCCTAAAACATATTCAAAGGCTGTTAACCGCTCTAAAGTAGCCAATAATGATATTGAGAAAGCATTTAAAATTCGTGCGCTATTAAGTAGTCAATTTCAACAGGCGCTTTTGGTGTTGGTAGGCATTAAACAGTTTAATACGTTAAGGCAAAAACGATTAGCGCGAGTAGCGGCTATTAGGCAAGTACGTGTTAGCTTGCAGTTATGGCTTGATAATATTCTTGAAGCTAAAAATAACGCGCAAAACCAAGTTTACCCTGAGTGGGTAAGGCATTACTTAGATCAGAGTATTACTAACTGTATTAGCCAATTTAGTAACGTACTAAATGAGAGCCTTGGTAATTTAAGTAAGCTCAAACGCTTTGCGTATCACCCTAATTTAATGGGACTGTTTAAAGCGCAGTTAAACTATGTATTTACTCACTGTGCAGCTGAACAAGAAATATTAAATGATGAGCAGATAGTGTATGTACATTGCCAAGATATGCGAGTGTTTGATGCTGAGGCAATGGCTAATCCGTATATTCAAGGCATGCCGTCACTTACTGCTTTAAATGGGCTTGCTCATAACTTTGAGCGTAAGCTAAAAAACTTTATAGACCCTTCAATTAAGTGTATTGGCAGTGCTATTTACATTGAAAACTATCAATTACATACAGGTAAACCATTACCTGAGCCAAGCAAGTTAAAACAAGTTGCAGGGCGTAGTCATGTAATAAGATCAGGAATTATCGATAAACCTAAATGTGACATAACACTCGATTTAGTATTTAGGCTTTTCGTATCAAATGAAGAGATACTTAATAAGTTAAATAGTCAGCTTATAAAGCCCGCACTACCATCTGCGTTTGCAGGCGGCACTATGCATCCACCTTCGTTGTATCAAAATATAGACTGGTGCCATTTACATACTACACCGAGTGAGCTGTTTAAAAATATAAAGACAAAATCGTTAAATGGCAGTTGGTTGTACCCTTCAAAAAAAGTAGTCAAAAGTTTTGAACAATTGATTGATGCCCTTGACGGTAACTTTAATTTAAGACCCGCTGCAATTGGCTTTGCTGCGCTTGAAGAACCCGTAAAGCGAGATGCAGCATTACATGAACACCATTGTTATGCAGAGCCCGTAATTGGGTTGTTAGAGTGTGTTAGCAATACATCAGTAAAGTACGCAGGCGCTAAGCAGTTCTTTCATGACGCATTTTGGGTTATGGATGTTCAAAAAGAGTCTATGCTTATGAAAAAGTCTAAGTTTGAGTATGAATAATGCAATTACCTCGGCACTTAAGTTACACGCGTTCGCTCTCACCCAGTAAAGCGGTGTTTTTTTATAAAACACCGGAGTCTGATTTTGAACCGTTACAAATAGAGCAAAATAAATTAGTTGGGCAAAAGTCAGGGTTTGGCGATGCGTATCAAAAGCAAAATGTGGCTAAAAATTTAGCGCCACAAGATCTTGCTTTTGGGAACCCTCAAACAATTGATGTGTGCTACGTGCCTCCAACAGTAAATGAGCTATTTTGCCGTTTTTCACTCAGGGTTGAGGCTAATAGCATTGAGCCACATGTTTGTGATGACCCTAAAGTTATTTATTGGTTAAAACGGTTTTTTGAAACCTATAAAAAACACAATGGCCTTAATGAAGTTGCAACTCGCTATGCTAAAAATATACTGATGGGAAACTGGCTTTGGCGTAACCGTCAATCACCGGATGTTGATATTGAAATCCTTACTGAGCACGCTGCTCCAATTATTGTTGAAGGTGCACAAAAACTAAAGTGGCAGAGCAATTGGCAAAATAATCAAACAGCACTAATAACATTATCAGAAGCTATTCAAGAAGGGCTTAGCAACCCTCAAAATTATTGTTATTTAGATATAACCGCAAAAATTAAAAATGCATTTAGCCAAGAGATTCACCCTAGTCAAAAGTTTGTAGATACTGTTGAACAGGGGATGTCATCTAAACAGCTTGCATACACTCAAGTAGGTGATAAAAAAGCAGCAAGTTTAAACTCACAAAAAGTAGGGGCTGCTATTCAAACTATCGATGATTGGTATGAGGGAGGTTACAAACCTTTGCGCACTCACGAGTATGGTGCAGATAAGCAAATATTAGTTGCACACAGAACACCTAAGAGCCATTCAGACTTTTATTCATTACTCCCGCGCATTGCTTTGCATATTAAGCACATGGAAAAGCATGGTTTAGAGCAAAGTGAAAAATCAAATGCAGTTCACTTTATTGCGGCAGTGTTGATAAAAGGTGGCTTGTTCCAAAGGAGTAAAGCTTGAAGCGCTATTATTTTGCTATTACTTATTTACCTAAAAATTGTGATGTAAGCCTTCTTACTGGGCGGTGTATCGGCATATTGCATGGGTTTATGAGTGCACGCGAAATAAGTAATATTGGTGTGTGCTTTCCTAAATGGAATGAGCAAACAATAGGTAATGAAGTAGCGTTTGTATCAACAGATAAAAAGCAATTAATCAATCTATCTCAGCAAAGCTATTTTGAGATGATGGCGCATGATAAGTTATTTGGCTTATCAAAAATACTTGATGTACCAACAGAGCAAAATGAGGTTATGTTTATTCGCAACCAATCAGTAGCCAAAGCTTTTGTTGGCGAAAAGCAAAGGCGGTTAAAACGCGCTAAAAAAAGAGCTGAAGCCAGAGGCGAAGCCTACAATCCAGAATATAAATTTGAGGCAAAGGACATAGGCCACTTTCATTCAATACCCGTATCAAGCAAAGGCAATGGTCAAAGTTATGTTTTGCATATACAAAAAGTCGAAAAACCTGAACCAATAAATAATCACTTTAACAATTATGGCTTTGCTACAAATCAAACATTTCTAGGTACGGTTCCTTCTTTAAATATCCTTTTTTAATAGTTTTAAAACACCCTATAATTTTCAATGAGTTATCTGATTGATTAAAAATAAGGGTAAATAATTTAAATACGTTTAACAGTTTGGTATTTATAGGAATTTAAACTATTTTTAATAGTGAACTGCCGAGTAGGCAGCTGAAAATTATGAGCAAATAGAGCTAACAAAGGAAGAATAGTGAACTGCCGAGTAGGCAGCTGAAGTTAGGCCAGGAAGTAAACAACCACATCTTGTGACTTTTAACTGCCGAAAAGGCAGAGGCTAAATAAAAAGAGCCCAGCAAACGCTGAGCTCTTTTTATTTGAATTCGATTAAGGTATGAGCTATTTGTGTTTATTCAGGCTTGAGCTGTTTTTTGTTATCACAGATAATTTTATCCTTATCATCTAAGCCATAAAGTTTTTCGTTACCGCTCAGTTTCTCAAAATGCTTAGAAAAATCCTGTTCTAAATTAGAGTTAATAGCTTCGTCAAAATTATCCATAAATACAGCTTGTTCAGTGGCGCTAAGATCATCTACGGACAGCCGACCATCTAATGCAGCTTTTACGTTGTCGCAACCGAATTTCACCGATTTATCAGTGGTGTTGCTAGTTTTTATTGTTTTAGCCATATTAAACTCTAAAGTATAAGTAGGTCTCATCTTCTAATAATATTATTAAGTTGCTTATAAATACAACTATTCTTCTTCAAATCCATCGAAGTATGGAGCCATGTTTAGTCCTCCGACTCCATATAAAGAGAGCCTGTTTTTTAACCTTAATCGGAAATGTTTGTCTGCTGTTGGAATTCTCGCGCAATCGACGTAGAGGTTTTTTAAAAAGTACCCGGCTGAAGAAGCTCTAACCCTCTTTTTTAATACACCGTCGATCATATTGAACTCATTGATTACACCGCGAGTGTCTTCCAAGCTAGGGTGGGGAATTATTTCAAGATCAATTTGTCTGTTCCATTGAATATCTTCTGTTTTAAGCTCAAGCTTATTAGGTGTCTCTTTTTCAATTATCTTTGCGCCGAGAAACCGAGATATAACAAAGTCCCCAAACCTATTTTTACATCTATCAAATGCTCGCACGTGCCATCTTGATCCATTATACATATATGAATGCGGGACTAAGTTCTTGGTACTAGAGCCGCTAGAATTGGAAAAGTATTCGGCCTCTAAAGCTCTTTGCGAAAGAATTGCTTTTGTTATTTCAGTAACAATCCTAAGATCCGGCTCGTCAATGATATCAAGTGTTTCATTTGAAACATATGAATGAGAGAAGCTTTGGATTTCTTTACCAGTTAGTTGAGCTAAGACTTCAGAGGATTTAAAGTTAAACAGTGGCTGCCAACTATCGCTAAGTACATAACTTTTAGAGCTTGATGTTTCCGAGATATTATTAGGCATTAGCTTCTTATACTCCGCTATATCTCTACTTGCAGCAGCTGTTCCTACTCCAAATTTCTTAACAAGATCCGCTCGAGAAAAACTACCTAAAAATCTTAAACAAAATTCTATATAAGTTAATCTTGAAACTTGTGCGGCTGGTAAGTGCTTGAGGCTAATCATACTAAAATGACTCCAACATTTGTGTTCCCCTACAAATATCACAGAGTAATCAATGGTACAACATTGAGATTCAATATGAACCTTTAAAGAACAAAAAGAAAACCACAAAAATACATTGACCGAATCATAATGATACTGTAGTTTATAAATTATACTGTTCGTGGTTGTGTTTTGACCGCACCTTAATTACAGAATTCTAACGATTTGTTTGAATCATAGCTGGATTGACTCATCAGGTCAGTAGTGAGTACTGAGGTTAGTAGTATTGATGATACGAGAGAGCACTATCGCTTTAGAGCTATTTATTTAAATCAGGAATATATGAAAAGATGTGGAAAAATATATTAGTCGCAGCATTGAGTGCATTATTTACGTTTGCAGGTAGTTACTACTTTTATTCTGAGAGCTTAGCAATATCAAAGTTAGATCTACACAAAGATTATGACGATAACTACTTCTCAAAACCTAAATTCCCTTCCGATGATATAATTCTCACTGTGAATAAGATAGAAAAAGAAAAGATTGGTTTATTGCAAATCTCACTACTTAACTATACGGCTAAAGATTACTTGGATATTCCCATAAATTTTAAATTAACACCTAAAGAACTATCTAATTTTAAGGTGTTAGCTTATTCAGTGGTAGGGCATGGTGATGTAAATGACCTCGTTAAAGAGCCAAAAAAAATGGAATTTGATGGTAACTCGTTTAATTTCTCCTTCAAAGTTTCAGCCATCAATCGGACTGAAAAATCAGACTACGGTATTCAACTTAGAATTTTATTTGAAGGTACAGAGGAACCAAACATTAGAGCTTTTGCTAAAGGAGTTGGAATAAGAGATTTCGATATAAATAATAGCCCATATCAAGAGACTATAAGTAAGAAATCATTATTGATATTCATAGGAGCTTTAGTTTGTTTCTGTTTAGTAATGTTTATTCTGATGATTTTTATTTTAAATCCCGTGATGTCTATTCTAACTCGCAAATCGGACATAAAAAGTCGTCAAAAATATGCAGAATCTCTCTTTGTAGCGATCAAAAACGAAAATTTACTACCTGGTAAAACTGATCCTCAAATTGCAGAGTTTATTGCTGATATGCTCTACAGAAGACAATGTGAATGGTGGGATAAAAGATCCCCTATTGCTAAATGGAGTTTAGGATTAATGGCTCCTGAGCGAAAAGAACATTTATTTTAATTTATTACCTGTTGTTATTTATGTTTTTGGTTGGTGGTCGAGATGTAATTCTATAATTGGAAGTAAATTAAATCAGTTTAAATTTACCTTAAATACGATTGAGAATAAAAAAGAAGAGAGTTGCAAGATGCTTAAAATAATTAAAGTAACAACATTATCAGTACTTATTGCAGTCACGGGGTGTGTATCAATTCCTTCAGAAGCTCCAGAATTATCAGTTGAGTTAGGTAAGCGAATTGCTGCAATTGAAGAATCAAATATCACACTTTTAAATCGATTCTTTGATCAGAAGCGAAAAGAAGTGGATAAGTTTATAGAGGAAGAGTGGGTTCCTGAATTTGCAAATCACTTCTTTTCCAATAAAACAATTTCTGATGCATGGGAAACGATTGTTAGTGAAGATGATAAAAAGCAAAGATTACTGTTTTTAGTAAAAACTGGCCCAAGACTTATAAAGAAAATCAATGAAAAAAGACTAGAGCTAATTCAGCCCCTTGATGCCCTTGAAAGACGTATCGAGCTAAAAATTAGAGAGGAATATACGCAGGCTAGAGCGATCAATAATAGTATTACTAGTTTTTTATTATCCGCATCTAAGGTCGCAGATAATAGGAATCGTTACTTAGAAATTGTTAATACAACCGATGCGAGCATAGGAAGGTTGATTGACGAAACAGATGATGCGGTTTCTGTTCTTATTGAAAAGAAAGATATTTTGGAAGATAAATCAGAACGTTCACAAAAATTTTTAGGTAAAGTCCGAGAAATACGAGATTCTATTTAATTAAGGGGAGAGATTAAAATGACGATAAATTGGGATGAATTTGATAGTGAGATCGATTTAATAATCGAAAATTCTGCTGAGGCTACAGATGAAAAATTAGCATCAAGTATTTCTTCAATTACTCGAATGACTGATGAAGAAGTTAAGGAGTTATTTCCTAGCCCAGCAGATGTAAAAAAACTTACCGAATTAATGAAAATAGTTAAATCTTCGCAAAATAGAAACGAGAAGATTAATAATATCGTTGCTAAATCTGAAGAGCTGGGCGGTGTGATTTTATCCCTTTTACAAAAATTTGCTTAAGTGAATCAAAAATAGAAAGTTAAGTTTAGCCTAAAAACACTCTTAGACAGCAGCAGTCTTGTTCTAATTACAGTTTAAAACAAGTTGTACCAAGAAGTTAATTTAGATATTAATAGGAATTGAGATAATGTCAAAACCAATGATAAGTACTACTGAGGAATTAGAACAAGCTAAAAGCTTATTAAGTAAAACAGTACCTATGTACCGTAGGGCCTATAGTGATAGAACAGCATGGTTAATGGCATGTTTTGCTGAGCTGGCTTATGTTAGATTTAACCCTCCAGTTATTAATGATGTTCTCAGACTTAAGCTAGAAAAGATTTTTTCTTCAAGTAAAAATAGCGACAGTCTTCTAAAAGGTGCAATCCAATTAGCTGTTGATAAGTTTACTTATGATCACAATGAAGAAAAAATCTTACTCGAAAATCAGCTAAAACTTATAGATGCTGAGCTTGTATCAACTTTTAATGCTCAAGGAAGCCAAGCAGTTCTAATTAAAACTAATGAATTTGTTGTGCTATCCTTTCGTGGTACTGAGCCAACAGAGTTAAAAGATATAAAATCGGATGCAAATGCTGTTTTGACGAGGTGTGTGACTGAAGGAAGGGTGCACTCTGGCTTCCATGATGCTTACAACCTCATTGAGATGGATATTAATAAATCACTTGAGCAATTCAAAGAGTTACCTCTTTTTATTACAGGTCATTCACTTGGTGGGGCGCTTGCAACAATAGCTGCAAAAAGGATTAACCACAAAGGAGGTAATGCAGCGTGTTATACATTTGGCTCTCCTAGAGTATCGGATGATCATTGGCTTATGACAATGAAAACACCTATCTATAGAATTGTAAATTCGTCAGATGGTGTAACTATGGTCCCGCCCGCAGATGTTCTTATCACAACTACCTCTTGGTGTTTAGGGTTTATTCCCGCCATAGGAGATAAGCTTAAGTCTGGTCTTCGCGAAAAGTTTGGTCAATATATTCATGGTGGCGATATGCGCTTTCTAACCAATGTTAAGCCTGGAGAGTATTATAAAACTCGCTTGTTAACTCACGTAGATATTTGGTATCGGCTGAAAGGTTGGATGAGAAAACAGTTTACTTGGAAGAAATTTGGTACTGATCACAGCATGAGAGTATACCGCTCAAAGCTTGCATTTGTTGCTTTAGATAGAAATTAATTTCGAAGTGTAATTATATTTTTGGCTTCAATTAAAGGGTCTGAAACGACCCTTTAATTAATAACGTACGATCTCTTTAAACATGAATTTACTCCTACTTTTGTTCAAAAATATCTACCCTTGATGTCTGACTCTCTAGCGAAATTTATTACAGCTAAAAATGACACATCGCAAGTCAGTATGCTTTATTTTATTAATCTCGTTGCTTGAGCTAAATTCGGTAACTTTATGCCATTATATGCTTCAATATTATGCCAAGTTATACTTTACTGGCGCCGCTATGGCTCAATAAAACCGAGTTTGGCTATGCCAACTTATACTTCAAACAACATTGGGTGACTACAGCTAATCAATTTAAAAAACTTTAACCAAATACACACAAGTTTATTTTCTGATATTCCCTATATTTCTGCCATATAGACAACACTTAGATATTGCGCAATAATGAAATAATACGTTAACGTTAACGCTACACATGTTAAATCAGATGCCCAAGGGTTGTTGTAATGTCTCAAAGAAGTAAGTGGGCACTAGCTATTTTATTAGGGTTAATAGGCGGGTTGGTTAACCTTTTACCCCTGTATTTTTTCGATAGTTCTGAATTTTTATTTGGACAATTTTTTGTTTTATGCAGCTTAGTATTCACTGGACTGCGTTATTCCTGCCTTACGCTCGTAATTGTCTCAAGCTTTTTACTCTATAGATGGGGGCACTGTTGGCCCAGCATAGTTTATTTGTTGGAGCTTTTATGGCTTTATATTTTTTGTTTAAGGCGCTCTAAACCTATTTTACCCTTAGGTGCCGTATTTTGGTTTTTAGTTGGACTGCCTATCATTTGGGGTATAGGCCAGTTTGTAATGGATTTAGCATCGCTAACGCTTATTGTTGCAGTGTTTAAATACCTGGTAAATGCATTAATAAGCTTAGCACTCGTTGATTTGATGAGCATATTTGTTCCCTTTGCTAGTCGTGCTTATCAAGGACGCCCACTAGCCCGTATTCTTAGCTATGTTGTCAGCGTAATTATTGTTTTGGTTGTTCTTATTACAAGTGTTTTTTTGGTGAACGATCATCACTCACGCATAGAGTATGAGGTAAATGCTCAGCTTGAAGAAAAAGCGAAATCAATTAGCACACAGTTGAATGACTATTTACAGTTTCATAAAAACGCGGTGGTAATGAGCAGTGATGCCATAGGTGGTGGAATTACTATACAACAACAGTTAACGCAGTTAATGGATTTATACCCAGGTTTTACTACAAGCTTATATGCAATGCCAAATGGCTATGTTGCTAAAAGTATTCCCAGCACATTATTAGAAGGACTTAGTGAAGAAAAGCGCTTTGTAAACGACCGCCCTTATTTCTCTCAAGCTAAACAGTATCCTCAAGGTTATAGCAGTGGTGTGTTTCAGGGGCGTGGCCTTGGTAACGAACCTATAGTTGCACTTTCTGCGCCTATTTACAGAAATGATGAGTTTTATGGTGTAGTGGAAGGGTCGTTAAAGCTTGAACGTTTAGAGCAATATATACCGAATTTGTTTAACCAAACTGGTGAGCTAATTATACTCGATGCTGAGCAAAGGATTGTTTTTAGCTCATTAGCACAATTTGACATTTTGGCTGACTTTAAAACTTTAGATTTTACGATAAGTAACTTGGGCGATAATCAACTGTTCCGTTCTGTTAATAATGAAGTATTTCATACCAATCAGTATGTTGATACTGTTAGTAAATGGCAGGTCATCACGTTTTACAATCGTAAGCACTTAACAAAGGTAGTAGCAAGTGCCTGGTTACCAACAATATTATTTAGTGCAGTGTTGATATTTTTAGTGGTGTTGTTTATACATCATTTGTCTAACTTATTAGTTCAGCCAATTATTGGTTTAACTAATTTAAT
The DNA here is from genome assembly GCF_023161925.1 of Pseudoalteromonas sp. 2CM32C. Classification (NCBI taxonomy): domain Bacteria; kingdom Pseudomonadati; phylum Pseudomonadota; class Gammaproteobacteria; order Alteromonadales; family Pseudoalteromonadaceae; genus Pseudoalteromonas; species Pseudoalteromonas sp. 2CM32C. Next base: position 402,324 of record NZ_JALNTI010000003.1, read on the forward strand.
GCATGGTTTTGATAAATCAGAAAAACAACATTTTAATACAGAGTCTAGTTGGTACGAAGTACTGCAGCTACAAGAGCAGTTTAAGATGCTGGGAAGTGCGTTAAGGGACTCAATAGAGAGCTTACAAGCGTCTAATATTAAAAATCAGGATCTAAATAAACAGCTAAGCCAATTTAACCAGCAATTGGAAGTTAAAGTGGCAGAGCAAACAGATGAGCTAACAAAAGCAGTTAAATCTGCTAATGAAGCTAATAAAGCTAAGTCACAGTTTTTGGCCAATATGAGTCATGAACTGCGCACGCCTATGAACGGCATCTTAGGTATGGGTGAGGTATTACTTCGTGATACCACCCTTACTGATGAGCAGCGTGACCTTCTTGAAACACAACAAAAAAGCTCAAAAAATTTACTACAAATATTAAATGATATTTTAGATTTTTCTAAAATTGAAGCTAACGCTATGCAAATAAGCCCCCGTGCTACTTTGCTTGCTCCGTTTATAGAAAATATCCACTCGTTATTCTCACCCATTATTCATTCTAACAATGTTGAGTTTATTATTCAGCGCAGCCCAGACTTACCCGATTGCTTAAATGTAGATGACTTGCGTTTAAATCAAATAATTATTAACTTATTGTCAAATGCACAAAAGTTTACTCAGGCTGGGTTTGTGCGTTTATCGTTTGATTACAAAGATGAGCAACTGACGGTAAGTGTGTCTGATAGCGGAATTGGGATTGAAAAAGAGCAGCAACTATTACTTTTTAGTGAGTTTACCCAAGCAGATGCTAGCGTAGCTCGTAAGTATGGCGGTACAGGGCTTGGGCTGGCTATTTGCCAAGGTTTGATTAAAAAAATGGAGGGTGAAATAACCCTCAATAGCGTGCCAGGTTTGGGCAGTACGATTAAGTTTTCGATACATGCACCTGAAGCGAAAATTGTCGATTTAGCAAAACGTGTACGAGAGCAATCTTTACCAGATTTGATCAATAAGCATATTTTGCTAGTAGAAGACAATCCGATAAATCGCCAAGTAATTGCAAAAATGCTAGAGCCAACAGCTGTTACTATTACAATGGCAAACGACGGTTTAGAAGCGCTTAAAACATTAAAAAGTAATGTGTTTGATTTAATTTTAATGGACTGTCAAATGCCTAATATGGACGGTTATGAATGTACTATACGCATTCGCGAAAATGAAATAGGGGAAGATAAAAGGGTTCCAATTATCGCTATTACAGCCAATGCATATGAAGAAGATAAGCAGCGTTGTTTAGATGTAGGTATGGATGACTTTATTTCAAAACCGGTTAACTCTCAGGGGTTATATAGTGTTATTGCTAATAACTTTACAAAGATAGGTTAAGTATAATTGATAAAGGCCAGACAAAATATGGCCTTTATGAATGGCGCTTTAATTTTATATAAAATCGAGAGTAAGCAGTAACCTAGGGCTACTCATAGTTGTCGGGACAGGGGGTGAGCGATGCACTAAACCTGCGCCTTCGTTTTCATCCCAGTATTCGCCTTTAAGCAGTGCAACATCGCCTTCTGTTAGCTGGTTAATATTATTTAGGCTTTTAATTAAGCCAGACTCCTCATCAGGCTTACCTAAATTACCAGTACCGAGTTTTGAGCGGCTTACATCGCTGTGATTTAACCATTGCGTTGCAACGCCTTGATAAGTAGTCACTAATCGACACGGAATTTTGTCTACATGAAAACGCGGGCACATGGGTTTATCTAATATTTTTAGCCTTAAACCGGCGCGTTTTAAATCAAACAGGCAGCAAAACATTTCAACCAACAGTGCAATGTCTTCACACAAAGCTTTAATTTCATCGCTGTTATTATCTTCAGGCTTAAGCGCTTTTATTAATTGATCAAACGCATCATCGGGCGATACCGCAAGCTCAATTGGTTTTAAAGCATTAGCGCTAATGAGTGTATTAACTGCACTTGTTAATGTTTGCTCAAGGTCTCTTTGCCAAATAACAATGTTAGTGTCTTGGTTATAAATTTGTGGCAATACATTGGCATTACTCTCTATAGCTGCTCTTCGATATAGCGGTTTAGCCGGTTTTACTTGGGCTGTTATTGGGGCTAGGGCATTCATTACTCTTCCTCCCAAATAGGAAACGGGTCATTAAAGGTTTTCCAAAAATCTTTACCTTTAAGTACGGCATCTTCTGGGAGAAGGCAGTCATCAAGCGCTTTAATCATGGCTTTTTTATCTAACGACTGACCAATAAAAACAAGCTCTTGGCGCATGTCACCAAAGGGCTCTACCCATTTACTATTTATATCAGCAAGTAGATCGGGCTCTGTGGGCCAGTCTTTTTTAGGTATTGCTTTATAAAACATGCCTGCAAACCCGTAATGCGCTATACCGCCAGCTTGGCTCCACTGCGCGCAAAATAAAGGGCGCGTTGCGAGCCAAAAATATCCTTTAGAACGAATGAGCTTGCCAAATTGCTCGGTGTTGTGCAAAAAGTTATAAAACTTTTCAGGATCAAATGGGCGGCGCGCGGTGTAATTAAAGCTGCTAATACCATACTCTTCGGTTTCGGGAATATGTTCACCACGCACTTCTTTAAGCCAACCCGATGCTTGTTGGGCACGTTCAAAATTAAATAAACCGGTGTTTAGCACTTCGTTAATATTAATATGGCCGTTTGAAGTAGGAATAATGTTAGCTTGAGTATTGAGCGTATTTAAAATGGCAGTGAGTCTATTTAATTCATCGTTTGTAATTAAATCAGTTTTACTAATTAAAATAACATCAGCAAATTCAACTTGTTCAACAAGTAAGTCGGCTACGCTTCGCTCGTCGTCTTCTCCTAATGATTCGCCGGTATCTTGTAAATCATTTGCTTGTTCGTAGTCGTTTAAAAAGTTAACCGCGTCAACCACTGTTACCATGGTATCGAGGGTGGCAACATCACCAAGTGAAACCCCGTTTTCGTCGGCAAAGGTAAATGTTTCGGCAACTGGGAGGGGCTCAGATATACCGGTTGATTCAATAACGAGGTAATCAAAACGCCCCTCTTTGGCAAGTTTGCCCACTTCAACAAGTAAATCTTCTCGTAGGGTGCAGCAAATACAACCGTTGCTCATTTCGACTAGTTTTTCGTTACTGTGATTGAGCGATACATCACTTTTAATTGTTGCGGCATCGATATTTATATCGCTCATATCGTTAACTATGACGGCGACTTTTTTACCTTGCCTGTTATTAAGAATATGACTAAGTACAGTAGTTTTACCAGCCCCCAAAAAGCCTGATATCACTGTGACGGGCAGTTTATTTATCATTTAATAATCTTACTAAAGTGCATTTTTAGATATGTTATATTATATCAATATTGTATTCCAGTAATGCTAATTAATTTATTCAAAGCTGAGCTGCAGATTTAATGTATTGCTAAAATACTCTTCACACGAAAAATAAAGGTGAATATGAAATTATTTACATTGCGCATGATAATGATAGTCGTTATCATTTGCGTTGCCTTGTAATCATCTTCTCTGGATCAACATGTTTAACCAAAAATATTTGGCGCTCAGTATTGCTGCGTCTTTTTCTGCTTTTTCTAATGTGGCATTTGCCGAGCAAAATAACGAAATTGAAACAATTGAAGTAACAGGCCGCGCTCAGCAGTTTTACCTAGAAACCGAAAGTAAAATTGGGACTAAAACGGATTTAGATCTTATTAAATTACCGCAATCTGCGCAGGTATTAACCGAGCAGCTTATTATTGACCAAGCCGCGCGCGACATTACCGATTTATACCGTTCAATAGCCGGAGTAAGTGAGTACAGTTATTCAGGCGTTACTTTTCGTGGTTTTAGAGACGATGCCAATGTATTTTACGATGGCGTACGTGGCGACCCGTATTCGGGCTTTGGTGTACCGCAATTATTTAATGTAGCGCGTGTAGAAGTATTAAAAGGCCCAGCCTCTGCGTTATATGGTGGTGGTGAGCCAGGCGGTATGATCAACTATGTGACTAAAAAGCCTTCGTACACGCAAAGCAAAGAGCTAAAGCTAACGCTTGGCAATTACAACACACGTGGTGCATCACTTGATATGACCGGCGGTTTAACCGACACCATGGCGTATCGTGTAGGTGGTTATTACGAGGAGCAAGACAGCTTTCGTAATAATGCAGATTCAAAAAACAGTGAGTTTACCGGTGGTTTATTATTTGATTTAACAGATTCAACCACACTAACCACAAGTGTTGACTACATCAAACAAGACTTAGGCGGTAACCGTTTACGTGGTGTACCGGTAGGTGATAACGGTAATTTTTTAGTTGACCCAAGTTACAACGCAAACGAAGCATTTGACTACCAAGACATGGAAGCGTTAGTGCTGCAAGGTAAACTAAAGCATTACTTTAATGATGATTTTTCTGTAAGTAGCACACTTCGTTACATGGATAACGAACGCGACCAAGCCTACCATGAGTCGCAAAGCTGGGTAGATGTAAACGGCGATGGTGAAGCCAACATTGATGACGAAACCATTAAACGCGAATACCGAAAGCAATACCGCGCCAACGAAGAAACAAGCTTAACCACCGACTTTGTTTATAGCTTTGAGCAAGGCCAATTAGCACACCAAGTATTATTTGGTGGCGACTACCACATAGTCGATACCGAGTACGATTACTTACGCGCCCGCTATGAAGCAGACGGTGTGACTAACTTAAACATATTTGACTTAAATTACGGCGAAACCGACCCACGTACTTATAACCTGACAGACATGAACCGCGATGGTGTTGAAACCGACCGTTTTGGCGTATACGTACAAGACGTTGTAAGCATTAACGAGCAATGGACCGTGATTGCCGGCCTGCGTTACGATTATTTTAAAGAGCTAAACAAAGAAACCGGTTACAGTTACTCAGATAACGATGTAACCCCGCGCGTGGCAGTTACATACCAACCCGTTGAAAACACATCGGTATACATAAATTACTCAGAAAGCTTTAACCCAGCATCGTCGGGCGATCAAGAAGATGTAGAAGGCGAGGGTAATTTAACCCCAGAAACCGGTAAACAAACCGAAATTGGTATGAAAAACAAATGGCTTAATGGCAAAATTATGAGCACCTTTGCTATTTACCAAATTAATAAAGAAAACGTGGTAATGAGCAACCCTGACGACACTGGCGCGGGTGATGGCATTGCAGCACTTTTAAATATTGGTGAGGTAGAAAGCCGTGGGTTTGAAACAACGCTGGTGGGCGATTTAACCGAATACTGGACGCTAACTGCTAACTACGCCTATAACGATACGCTAGTTGTTGAGGGGGTAACGGGCGATACTATTTCAAGCACCTACGGTGATGGCTCTCGCTTTGCTAATGCCCCACGCCACCAAGCTGGTTTATGGTCGCGTTTTGCGCTTGATAGCATCGACTCGTCTATAGCATTTGGCGCAAATTACGTAAGCGAGCAAATAAGCCAAGACGGCCAAAAAGTTAAACCCTTTACCGTATTTGACATGAGCTGGACTACCCGCTTTGACGATGTGTTATTAAGTGTAAATATTAATAATATATTTGATAAAGAATATGCAGTAAGTGGCTTTAGTGAGCGTAACGGCCACTTCCCGGGCAGCCCACGTGAAATAGTAGGCCAAGTAACCTATAAATTTTAAAGTAAATTAAGTGCGAGCTTATCTCGCGCTTAATTTTTATCAGTATTAAAATTAGCGGCTTCTTGCGATGTATTAATGGCTGTAATAGGGAAGGGGATCACAATGCCTTCTTGGTTATAGCGTTTATGGAGCGCTTTAATAAAAGCAGATTTAACCCAAAACCGATTAAAGTACTCTTTTGCGCGCAGCATTACGGTAAAATTAATACTTGAGTTATCAAAGGTGTGATACACCACAAAGGTATTGTAATCATCAACACCCCATTCATGGTCAATCAGTACTTGGCGCGCAACTTCAAGCGTTACTTGCTCTACAAATTCTAGGTCTGAGCTGTAATGTACGCTTACATCAACAGGCACACTCAGCTCTTTTTCGGGGTAAAAGTAATTAATAATACGCGATTTAGAAAGCTGACTATTAGGAATAATAATCATATTATTTGGCAGCATTTTAACCCACGTAGAGCGCCAACCAATTTTTTCTACAAAGCCTTGCTCCTTTGACTCAAGCTCAATAAAATCACCTACGCGTATGGGTTTATCAATAACGAGCTGTACGCCCGAAAAAAAGTTTTCAAGAGTGGGTTGCAGAGCAAGTGCCACCGCCAATGACGTAATACCAAGAGATGCAATAATAGGTGTAATTGAAATACCCAATGTGCCTAATAAAACCAACAACCCTACTGAAAACAATGTAACGCGAATAACCCCCTTAATAATACTTTGAGAATTGAATATAACGGCTGATTGTTTAGAGTAGTGATTAACCGTGCCAATAATAAAGTGATTTAAAAAGAAAATAAGCGCAAGTAAAGCTAATACAATATTGATGCTGTTGAACGGAATTCGCTTCGCTAACTCGGGGTCAATAACGAATGTATCGTGCTCCAAAATGGTGATTAGCACAATAAATGTGCAAAGCGTGAGTGGTTTAGATATTGAATCAAGAAGTAGGGTATCGAAGGTAAAAGTGGTTTTTGATGTCCACTTTTTTAACCAATACATTATAAAAAAACGAATAAAAAACAAGAGTATAGTTATGAGTAAAAGGTAAGCTACTGTACTCAACCAAGGGGTGTTGTTAATAACGTCAAGCGTATTTTTGAGCATAACTTAAACCTAATAAATATATTTATATTTATTACAGCAAGTTATGTACCTATGTTTAGAATAAAAAAGGTGTATTGCCGAGACAAGCTCGGCAATAGTGGATTATATTTTTTTGGCCAACCACATTCCACCCAGTACCGAGGCAAAAAACAGCCAAAACTCCATTTTGAGTGACACTAACTGAACCAAGCCAGGGCCTGGACATATACCACTCAATCCCCACCCTAAACCAAACAAAACAGAACCCGTAATTAATCTACGATCTACATTTTTTAGATTACTCAGGCTAAATGATTCACCAAATAAGGGGCTGTCTTTTTTAGAAACCCAAAACCACGCTAACATCATTATTCCCATGGCTACCGCCATTACAATAATTAAACTGCCATCCCAGTTCTCGCCAAAGGTTAAAAAATTGAGTACTTTATCAGGGTTAGTCATTCCACTAATAATAAGACCTATGCCGAAAATAAAGCCTAAAAACACCGATGTAATTGCTTTCATGTTTTATCCAATTAAGTTAGCAGTGATAACGGCAACAAGCATAAACACACATGTTGAAACCCAAGAGCGAGTAGAAAAACGCGACATACCACACACGCCATGCCCGCTTGTACAACCATTAGCAAGTGAAGTACCTACACCCACTAAAAGTCCCGCTACAATAATTAACCAAGAGGGTATATTTAAATCGCCCTCTAATAATTCAGGTGCAATAAATGAGGTAGCAACGCCTGCAATTAGTAAACCTGCAATAAAGCATACTTTCCATACATTATCGGATTTTAATGGGGTGAACAGCGATTTAACTAATCCTGAAATACCGGCTACTTTGCCAAATAAAACCAGTAATAGTGCGCAGGCTATACCTATTAAAGCACCGCCTAAAGCGGCTGAAATGGGCGTAAATTCGGTTACCATTTTAAATCCCCCAAACAATAGATACACCAACACCAGACTGCTGCATTTCAATTGATAATTGTTGGTTAGGCGCTAAAAAGTTTGCACCCGATACTTTTTTAGCTGGCGAGTAAAAAGCCATAGCGTTTAATTGTACTTTTTCGCTAACTTCATGACTAAAACCCGTTGTAAAATGCCACTCTTGTACACCCGGCGCTAAAATATTAAATAACACCTCAGACGATGGAATAGGCTGTTGCGTGTATGAAACACCAAAGCGAATTTTTTGTTTTGCAGTGCGCTGCCACTGATAGCCTAATTTATATATATCCATATCTTCCCAGCCAAACCCTGCACCTGCGCTTGCACCTAAAGGTGCAGACATTAAGTTACTCATTGGATTGGCGATGCTTTTAACTTCACTGTAGTTTATTTTTTGCCAATCAAATACAACTTGGTTTGTAGGCGTTAACTTATAAGCGGCACCAATTTGAATCGAGCTTGGTAAATCAAAGCCACCGTTTTCTGCGAATAAACCTTTATAGCTATCAAACTCTTCCATAGACACCGATGAGCGGTAACTGGCACCCCAGCTAAACGATGTGCCTACGGTTTGAGTTATACCTACTTGTACACCTAAACCTGTGCTGGTGTCGGTGTCATTATTTGTAAGCGCTTGGGGCGATTGCGAAAAAGGCGCAAAGTTTCCAAGGCCTGTCGCTTTAAACTGTTGCACAACATAAATAGGTGAAACACCCACTTTTGTTTGCTCATTTAACTGGTAGTTAATAGTTGGGCTAATAAACATCTGCTTTAAATCAACGCCAGTCGTGCCAGCATAAAATGTGCCTTCGGGTTCTGACTCGGCGTTGTAGTCGGTGTTCATGCCGCCATTGCCGTAAACTAATAAGCCAATATTTATTTTGTCATTGAGCTGGTGGCCAATGGCAAATTCAGGAATAGCAAATAACGTGTTATCACTTTTTTGGGTTTTTGCTTCAAGATAAAGCGCATTAGGATAAAACGTACCTACAGATGAAGCTGTGTATTTTCTATCAGGTGAAAATAACTCTAACCCAACTGAAATTTCAGTGTCATTTACATTAAAGCTAGCAGGATTATTTGCACCCGACATCAACTCTTCCGATAGCGCAACACCCGCACCCGCCATGCCTTTGTGGGTCATGCCATAACCATGAGTAAAATACCCATTGGTAGCAAGTGCGTTAAAAGAACCTAGGGTAAAGGTTAGGGCCAAACCAGATACTAACTTATTTTTCATTTTGACAGACATGCGTAGTTGGAAAAGGCGGACAATAGCTAATTTTCTATATTCAAAAAAGGAATTTAAATCGATTACTTATAGTAAAAAGGAATATTAAGGGTGGGTAGTGAATTCAATATTTAGCGCAGTAACTTCTTAATCCTTGCATACAGCAGTTGAATCAATCATTTAACTAAAAAACACAAAGCGGTGAGAGGGTTCACCGCTTTTTATTTGGCTAATTACATAGACTCAAGTGTTTTACCACGGGTTTCATTAATGTATTTAGCCACAAAAAATATGCTTATAAGTGCCGATAAAGCGTAAAAGCCGTACGCACCTGCGAGGCCAATATTAGCCAGCATAATAGGGAAGGTCATGGTAATGGCGAAGTTAGCAATCCACTGTGCGCTTGCAGCAACTGCAAGTGCTGCGCCGCGAATACGGTTATTAAACATCTCGCCTAATAACACCCACACAACCGGGCCCCAACTTAAACCAAAAAATACCACAAATAAGTTAGCCATAATAAGCGCAAATGTACCCATGTTATCGCTAAGTGCAAGCTTGCCTGCTTCATCAAGGCCTGCGCTGCCAAATATATAAGTAAGCGCACTTAAGCTAATAAACATACCCACACTGCCCACAAGTAAAAGTGGTTTCCGACCAATTTTGTCAACAAGGGCAATAGCAATAAAGGTCGATACAATATTAGTAGTACCCGCTAATACATTTATAAATAGCGATTGCGACTCGTCAAACCCAGCAGCTTGCCAAAGCTCAGAGCCGTAATAAAATACCACGTTAATACCTACAAATTGCTGAAATACACTCAGCGCAACACCCGCCCAAACAATTGGGTGTACTTTTTTACTACCATCAATAAATAAATCACGAATACTCGGCTTTTTATCGCTATGCAAAGAGCTTTTAACATCGCTTATTTGCGCATCAGCACTGTCGTTCGAAATTTTACTAAATACCGTTTTTGCATCGTCTACTTTACCTTGCGCCACTAAATAACGAGGCGACTCAGGAATAAACAACACACCCACTAAAAACAGTATTGCAGGCACAAGCTCAACCCAAAACATCCAGCGCCAAGCGGCTATATCAAGCATTAAAATGTTTTGCGCACTACCTGCCGCATCAGCAATTAAATAGTTACTTAAAAACGCAGCAAACAAGCCCAATACAATAGCGAGTTGTTGAAGTGTAGCTAAACGACCACGAAGTGCGGGTGGTGCAACCTCTGCAATATAAGCCGGCGCCAATACCGATGCAGCACCAATACCTAAGCCACCAAATAAGCGGTAAAAAATAAACTCGGCCGAGCTTTCGCTAATGCCTGAGCCAAACGCACTAATAGCAAAAATAATCGCGGTGATGATCATAATGGCACGGCGACCAAATTTATCAGCCAGTGGCCCCGCAGCAAGAGCCCCCACGGCGCACCCTAATAATACCGATGCCACATTGAAGCCCGTAGCCACACTGCTTGAATTAAACGCATTACCGAGCGCCGACACCGTGCCGTTAATAACGCCCGAGTCAAAACCAAATAAAAAGCCACCAATAGCAGCCACTGCAGAGATAAAAATTACATAAAAAAGAGAGCATGTGCCCAATGTGTGCGCCGAGCTATGACTGCTCGGCGAGATAGGTGATGTCATAATTGTGTGTCCTGGTTTTTATTATTGTGTACTTTACTAAATTGAGACGTGTGGTGCAGCGTATTTTAGGCGAATTTTATCTGGGCTAACTCTCTCATAATCAATATTAAAATTATTGTTTAATACTTCTAATAGTCCTTTAATATCGCCCGTTTTAAACATGCCAGCTACTTGTACTTGTTTGAGACGGTCATCTTCTGAAAGCTCAAAATCTATGTGTGTATAGCGGCTGATTTCAGCCATTGCTTCAGCAAGTGATTCACCTCTAAATATTAAGCTACCTTTGCGCCACGATAATCTAGCGGCTACATCCATAGGATCAACTTTTTCGACCGCTTTAGCAATTTTACCTTTAAAGCTTAAATCAAGTTTTTCTCCCTTTGACACCGAAGTTGAACTATTTGATAAATACTGTCCTTGTTTATTAGTCCCCAGGGAAAGGTTGGGTAACGATTCGGCTTTTTGCTCTGCAACAAGGACTTTGCCATCTGTCACAATGAGTTCTATTTGCTTTTGACCTACTTCTACATTAAATGCAGTACCAACAGCCTGAATAACTTTATCACCAGCGATAACACTTAAAGGACGCGTTTTATCGTGAGCTACGTCTATATGAATTTCGCCACGCAGTAAATTTATTACGCGAGAGTGTTGGGTATACCTCACTTGAACGAAGCTATTTGTGTTTAAGGTGATTTTGCTTTTATCAGAAAGCAGTATGTCCTTACTTTCACCTACGTCGGTTTGAAAATTAAGTTGTTTAGCAACCACTGCTGACTGATTAACTGGGTAAAAAAATGAAAAGTTAAACGCTTCTTGAAAAAGGCTAAGTGCAACCGCTAATAAAATAGAAGCAGCAGTTGCACCCAACCACATAGGGAGACGTTTTTGTTTTACTGGTGTTTGTGGAAATAAATCTGACAAACGACTGAGATCGTCCATTTTATCCCACAGCTTTGCTACCTCAAGTAACACTTCTACATTTTTATAAGATTGTGCTAACCATTGCTTTAGCGCTTGCTCTTCAGATTTAGTCAATCCACGATCAAGTTTAGCCAGCCACTCACTGGCTTCATCAAGGCGCGAATCGTCGCTAGTGTTTCGCTCGTTTATGTGATGAATATTAGTCATTCCTACCTCCTGCATTTAGCTGGGAAGAAGTATTTGGTTGCTCATAAACACTTTTTTTAGATTGACGCATAAATTGCGTACAACGTTTCATGCCTGTTGCTATATGTTTTTCCACGGTACTTTCACTAAGGTTTAATTGAGCAGCAATTTCTCGCTGCGAATAACCATACACTTTTTTTAATACAAACACTTTGCGGCACTGCACAGGTAAAAGCCGTATGGCTTCACAAAAATTAGAAAACTCACTATCGGTTAGTGCTTTTTCATACATTTCGTCTTGCTGATGCTCCGCTAAGAGTTGCTCTAACGCTTCCATGTTGTCGATCCCATCGACTAGGCGTATATTGGCTTGCTTTTGGTAATCGAGCGCTAAATTTCGCGCCGTTTTATAAATAAAAGATTTTGGTGAGCTTATGTTTTCAGTGTTTTTAATCTGACAAATTCGCACATAAGTTTCTTGCACTATATCTTCAATTTCATGTGGCGGCACTATGCGTGCAACTACATTTGAGAGACTTTTGCGCGAGGCCAAATAGACCTTATAAAAAAGTGTGTCTTTCGTCATTTAGTGTGTGTCTCGTGTGTGTGTTTACGGCAATTATTGTTATTGTTTTGCCACTACAAACTAAGACGAATGGTAAGAAAAAATCCGCCATTAAATTTAAAAAATAAATCAGCATTTTATTTTTTAAATTTAATGTTCATTAACCGCACGGGGCATAAAGCTTGTAATGTAAAGGCGAAGTGTACTACAGTTTTTTTCATTACAAATACCTCACCAGGTACTGATTATTCATTTTAAAAACTTTAACTTTTTAATTAATAAGTAAAAAATGGCAATTTGGACTGTATTTTTAATCGTTTAAAAATACAAGTAAACGCGCTAACAATAAAAATAATCAAGGCAAAAACAAATTAGCATGGCAAGTCAAAAAAATAATTTATTTAAAAAAAATAAAAAATATTTATGGAGGAAAATAAAAAGTCACTCGTCTTTGTTCAGTGTATGGCCAAAAACTATACACAAGGAATATGTGCATTTGCCGCTTTGTTTACCAATTTATGTGCTGGTTTTTAGCTTATTCACCACCGAGGTAAAAGCGAGCCCTGTAAACGATAAAGCAGTGTTTAATATTCCCAGACAAAGGGCCGATTTATCGCTAATAAATTTTGCCGAGCAAGCCGATATTACTTTGCTTTTTCCGCTGGATAAAATTCAGCAGTTACAAACAAATACTATTGCTGGCGAGTATTCAATAATAAACGCATTACAGATTTTACTCGATGGCACAGGTTTGCAACCGCATGTTAGCGAAGATGGGCAAATATCTATTTTAATAGATCCAAGCTTCGAGAGAACTGACAACATGGCTAACTATAAAAAAAATGGCGTGTCGAGTGCTGTACTAGCTGTACTAAGCACAATGGCAACGCTCCCTGCAGTAGCAGAGACAGCAGCACAAGAACCAGAAATAATTGAAGTACGCGGAATTAGAGGCTCGCTTGGCCGAGCTATGGATGCCAAAAGAGAAGCGGGTGGCGTGGTTGACTCCATTTCAGCTGAAGATATTGGTAAATTTCCTGACACAAATTTAGCTGAGTCTTTACAGCGTATTACAGGGGTTTCAATAGACCGTTCAGGCGGTGAAGGGCAGCTCATTACAGTACGTGGGTTTGGCCCTCAGTTTAATACAGTGCTTGTAAATGGACGCCAAATGGCCTCTGAAAATCAAAGCCGTGCGTTTAGTTTTGATACCATTGCATCAGAGCTGGTTAAAAGCTTAGACGTATTTAAAACCTCAACAGCCACAAAGCAGTCAGGTGGTATTGGTTCAACAGTCAATGTAAATACAGCGCGCCCATTTGCTATTAATGGCTTTAAAGTTGCGGGCAGTGTTAAGGGTATTTACGATGAAAATAGTGAAGAAACTACACCTGAGATATCTGGGTTAATCAGCAATACATTTAATGATGACACACTGGGTGTGTTATTTGCTGTTTCTCGCCAAGAGCGCGAAACACGCTTAAACCAGGCGCAGGTAGATGGCTGGTTAGAAAATGTAGGCGTCCCAAACCCGCAAACTCAAAGCGGGCAAGCATACACCGGTAATATTTTTTCGCCGCGTAACTATGATCATAAAGTTACTACAGAAACACGTACACGTACTAATGCAAATTTAGTTATACAGTATGCACCCTCAGATGATTTAGTCATAACAGCTGATGGGCTTTATTCTGATTTCGATGTAGAAGCAGACACCACGTCATACGGGCATTGGTTTACAGCGCCAAACATAGAAGGCTTTGGCGGGGCTGCAGGCCCAACCGTAGACGAAAATGGCACAGTGGTTGATTTATATCAAGAGGTAGGCCTTGCTACCGATATGCATGCTAAAAAGTTTGATCGCTTAACAAGCTCTAGCGCATTAGGTTTAAACTTTGATTGGCATGTAAACGATAATTTAAATATGAAATTTGATTTAAGCCACTCAAAGGCTGAGCGTGAGGCTAATAACGGTGGTGGCGATCAGCTGTCCTTGATTGGCTATGCTAACCGAGTTCGATTTGAAGTAGATGGCGGCATACTTCCTTACGCAAGTGAGTTTGCCTCTGCTAATCCCAATATTTACAGCGGTCAGCAAGAGCTTGACGGTGTTGCCTATAACCCTGCTGTTACGCCCGATGGCGTATCAAACCATTTAGATACCGCCAATAGCCGAGCACATGTAATGCTACGCCGTGGTTGGGCTGTAGAAGATACCGTGGATCAATTTCGCTGGGATAACATTTGGTATAACGATGGCACCTCTGGCCTAGTTTCGGTCAAATTTGGCGCTATGTATTCAACAGAAACTAAAAACCTTGATCGTTGGGACAACGAAGGTGTTGGTATTCACTGTACTTTTTGTGGTTACCCGGATGATCCAAGTATGGATGGCTTAGCGCAATTCGTATTTGACGCAGGGGATGACTTTTTAGGTGATGTAAGCGGCAGCGGTCGAATGCCAACGTCATGGCTTGCACACGATGGCGAGGCAAACTTTGCGTACCTTGAGCAAATAGCTGCGGCGAATGGTCAGCCTATTAGTTTTGACGCAGTTAAACGTAATAAGTCGTTTGAGATCACTGAAGATACGTTCTCGTTTTATACAGAGTTCGACTTTGAAGCTGAACTTGCAGGCATGCCTTTATACGCAACAGCGGGCTTTAGATACGAAAGCACTGATGTAAAAGTAAAGGGCACAGATGAGCCGGTTAGTGCATTAACCATTTTAGATAAAACAGAAATGCTCGCTAACTTTGGCGCTGTAGAAAATATCTCAGCAAGTTCAGATTACGAAGCGATTTTACCTAACTTTAGTGTAAAGCTTGAAATAAACGATGAGCTAATAGCACGTGCTGCGGTATCACAAACAATTACACGGCCAACACTCGACAGTATGTCGCCTGTAACAGTAATTGAAACAACTCGCCAAGGCGGCAATTTAACATCGAGTTCTGGTAACCCAGCGCTTGAGCCATTTACCTCTGATAATTTAGATTTATCATTAGAGTGGTATTACGCTGATGCCAGTTATTTATCTGCGGGTTACTTTAGAAAAAATGTTGCTAACTTCATTATTAATACGACCGAAGACTTAACCTTTGAGTTGTCTGATGGCGGATTGTTAACTGACCCCTCTACAGGTAACGATGTAGACAACCCTGATGCTGGCGACTCAACGGCTGTATTCACTAATACATTGCCCAATAATAGCGAATCGGCGATTGTTGATGGCTGGGAAGTCGCCTTACAACATAGTTTTGATAGTGGCTTTGGCTTTATGGTTAATGCAACATTTGTAGACAGCGATGCAGAGTTAGACTCTGCAGATATAACTCAAGTTTTTGCATTAACAGGCTTAAGCGACTCTTATAATGTGGTTGGCTTTTATGAGAATGGGCCATTTCAAGCGCGTTTAGCTTATAACTGGCGCGATAGCTTTGTACAGTCACTAACACAGCTAAATGGCGATGGTGTAACCATTGTAGAAGATTACGCACAACTTGATGCTAGCGGCAGCTATGACATTACCGAAAATGTATCGGTATTTTTTGAAGGTATTAACTTAACCGAAGAATACGTGCACAAACGTGGTCGTTTTACTAATCAATTATTGTTGGTTGAAGATAGCGGACGACGTTTTGCGTTAGGTATTCGCGGTAGTTTTTAACTTTAATTAATAAAGTGGCTTTTACATTTAGTAATAGCCACTTTTTAACTATGCCTTTATAGGTAACAAGTATGAACCAGCAAAATAAAAAAATAAAAACAGTGGTTGTCGTTGGTGGTGGTATAGCGGGCTGGCTAACAGCCGGACGATTAGCGGCGCACCACAAAAGTAATACCCCGGATGGCCTTAATGTTGTTCTCGTTGAGTCTCCAAATGTACCAATTATAGGTGTTGGGGAAGGTACTTGGCCTACCATGCGCAGTACATTAATAGCACTTGGTATTAGCGAAACTGATTTTATACGCGAGTGTGAAGCAAGCTTTAAGCAAGGAGCAAAATTTGCCAAGTGGGTGGATGGCTCCGAGGATGATTTTTATTATCACCCATTAGTTTTGCCACAGGGCTTTTCAAAAACAGATATGGCTGGCCACTGGTTAAATAACACCGCTGAGTCAACGTCTTTTTCAAACGCAGTGTGTTACCAAGAAGCTATTTGTGAGCAAGGACTTGCCCCTAAAACTATTCGCACACCAGAATACGCAGCTATAGCCAACTATGCCTACCACTTAGACTCTGCAAAATTTGCCGTTTTTTTACAAAAACATTGCACGCAGGAACTTGGTGTTAAACATATTTTGGCTGATGTAACACAGGTTAATAGTGCTAAAAATGGCGATATTGCAAGCGTTACCACAAAGCAACAAGGTGAAATTAGCGGTGATTTATTTGTTGATTGCACCGGCTTTTCTTCATTGTTATTAGGCGAGCATTATAAGGTTCCTTTTAAGCCGTGCGATGACGTGCTATTCATTGATACCGCCTTAGCAGTGCAAGTCCCTTATGAGAATGAAGATGAGCGTATTGCATCCCACACAATCTCAACAGCGCAAGAAGCAGGTTGGATATGGGATATAGGATTACAGCACCGCCGTGGTGTAGGTTATGTGTATTCGAGTAAATATAGTAGCGAAGCTCAAGCACGAGAAAATCTCAAAGCGTATGTTGGCGATAAAATAGAGTCGTTAACAATTAGAAAAATCCCTATTAAAAGCGGCCACCGCTCACACTTTTGGCAAAATAACTGTGTTGCGGTTGGGCTTTCAGCTGGTTTTTTAGAGCCGCTTGAAGCCTCTGCATTGGTATTAGTAGAAATGTCAGCGCAAATGATAAGCGAACAACTCCCCCAGACCCGCGATATTATGGATATTACCGCCAAACGCTTTAACGAGACATTTACCTATAGGTGGGAAAAAATAATCGACTTTTTAAAACTGCATTATATTTTATCAAACCGTGACGATAACGCATTTTGGCGTGATAACAGAGACCCAAAAACGATTCCTCAAAGCTTACAAGATCTAATGAAGTTGTGGCAATACCGCGCTCCTGCTGATCACGACTTTACAAGTAATAATGAGGTGTTTCCAGCGGCCAGTTATCAATATGTTTTATACGGCATGGGCTTTAAAAGTGATTACAGCACAACTGCCTATATGCTTAAAGACACTGTTTTCGCTAAAAGTCAGTTTGATAAAAATAAGAGTATGATAAATCAAGCAGTCACTAACTTACCTAGTAACCGAGAGCTGCTTAATAAAATTAAGCACCATGGTTTTAGTGCTATCTAGCTTAAAAAATTACACATAAAAACAATAAAGAGACACGCATGGAAAATTTAGTCGCATTAGAGCAAAGTGCTCATCAGCATATAAAAATAGATACACAAAAAGCACAATCACACGCTAAAAATCTTAATATGATCCCCGTAGTTATGGCGGAGCTTAGCCAAATTGCCGTTCAGCAGCCTATAGTTTTTGCAAAAAATTCAGAAACAGGCGAGTTTACACTCAATGCTTTATTAGGCTTTGAGCAACATGAGAACTTGTTTTATCAGCAATCACAGTGGCAGGGCGTATATTTACCGCTTCAGTTACAGCGTCAGCCATTTTTTGTTGGTGATACGCATTCGCAGCAGACGCAATACCCTGTGTGTATTAATTTAAACAGCCCTGCAGTAGTTGATAACTCTGCGCAAAGCGAAAATAATTTAGAACCAATTTATACCCAAAGCGCAGAAGAAAGTGGCTATTTTAAACAAATAAAGCAGTGTTTAGGGCATTTACTACAAGGCGAAATAGATAATAAAAAGTTAATTGATGCGTTGTTAAAGTATGAACTACTACAGCCATTATCGCTTGAAGTAACGTTTGAAAATAACAAAAAAACAAAGTTAAACGGCCTATACACTATTAATCAAGAAAAGCTCTCACAACTTAATAGTGATCAAATTACGCTTTTACATCAAAGTGCTTTATTACCTGCCATTTATACAGTAATAACCTCACTTGGTCAGATATACCCATTAATAGAGCGTAAAAATGCGGTGCTTAATTTAGCCGATGATTGATTTTACACTTAACAAAAATATGGTGTTACACATACACACTGTAGGGGAGGAAAAAAACCCAATAATTGTTATTGATGATTTTGTTAATAATGTAGATGCGCTAATTAATTTTGCTGTGTTTTCTCAAAATACGAGGGAAACATTTTACGCACAAGAAAGTGATTTTTATCCAGGAGTAAGAAAAGCAGCACCGCTTAGTTATATAGAGCAGTTAAAAGCACTGTCGCCAATTATTAATTCACACTTTAATATGGCAGATAAAAGCGAGTTTGATGTAATACTTTCTGCCTTTTCAATTGCATGCACTGAACCTGATAAACTCAGGCCAATACAAATGCTTCCCCATTTTGACACACCTAATATGAACCAACTTGCTATGGTGCATTTTTTATGTGATGAAACACATGGGGGTACTTCATTTTATAAACATAAAGCCCTGGGGTATGAACGCATAACAAAAGAGCGACTTATCCCTTATAGGCAAGCTATAAAGCAACAAGCCATGGCACAAAAGCTTCATAAAAACCCACATTATATAAATGGCAGCACAGCTTTGTTTGAGCAAATTTTCAGTGTAGAGGCAAAGCTAAATCGGGTTGTTATATATCCAAGCAACTTATTGCATTCTGGTAATATAAATGCGGCTAACGATTATGCTCGCGATCCAATTAATGGGCGTTTAACTATTAGTAGCTTTGTGGTTTTGTGCTGACTATTAATGTGTTGTTTGCAGCGGGTAGGCGCTAATTCATATGATTATAAATTGATTTTTATAAATGGTTTTTAGAAATCATATATCTTAAAGTTATAAAAGGGGATTTATTGCCACCTCTTTTATAAAATAAAACACTTTAAATTTACCTAAAATGTTAACAAAAAGGTGACAAAGATAAAATAACATTCTATTGTAAAGTTGGCTGTGTATTTTTTGTTCTTCTTAGAGTGAGTGTAAAAAATTAAGCTCTACTAAGTTGTATCTTTTCGCAATAAATATACATTTGTAATCTACCTAATTATTTTAATTTATAGGGATAATTTATGAAAAACATTTTAGTTATTACATTAACAGCAACAGTACTTTTAGGCTGTTCAGCAACAAGCAACATCTCACTGAAAGAAAAAGACCAAGCATATGCAAAGTACTTGTCTGAAGAAAACCTAGCAGGTGAAGATAAAATTAATAGCTTTAGGTTCAAAGGTTGGAAACCACTATCTGATAAATTTTTAATTATTTCGGCGGCACATAAGAAAGATTATTTGATTGAGACTCAGGGTACTTGCCATGATCTTAATGAATCACATGGAATTGAGTTAAACCGCTTTTCTAATTTTGTTATACATAAGGAAGGGGATTCAATTTCTACCATTGAACAACCTACAAAAAAATGTTTTATAAAATCGATTTACCCACTTACTGCTGGCCAAACAGAGCATTTAGAAAGTATTGGAAATCCTATCCAAAGTTGAATTTAATAACAACAATAATAGTTGACCTTTTAAGGTCAACTATTATTTAAGAAACGTTGAATAAACGCATTTTTAGTTCTAGATTTAAAATCAAAGCCATGCCAGGTTAATGTTACACCTCGTAAATACCTAAATCATAAACTCTTCAAAGTACTCTTTTTGTAATTCTATAGTCAGTGCTTTAGGGCGAATACCTTGTACTAAGCTGTACACTTCATCTTTTGTGTAACCTGCTGAATTTAAAATAAGCGCAGCAACCAACCCTGTGCGGCCAGTGCCGCCTTTGCAATGTATGGCAATGATTTGTTTTTGCTGTATGGCTTGTAGTATATCTGTTTTGTGGGTGTTCCAACTTGATGTAAAAGGCTGTTTGGGTGCTTCGTCGTCATTTATTGGTAAATGAAACCAGGTTATATCGTGCTTTTTGCACTCACTA
Source organism: Pseudoalteromonas sp. 2CM32C (assembly GCF_023161925.1). NCBI lineage: Bacteria > Pseudomonadati > Pseudomonadota > Gammaproteobacteria > Alteromonadales > Pseudoalteromonadaceae > Pseudoalteromonas > Pseudoalteromonas sp. 2CM32C. The sequence goes on from NZ_JALNTI010000003.1 coordinate 422,599, forward strand.
TTAATTGTTTGTACGTTGTTTTTTTCAAGCTCCTTTTGCGGCATAAGCGATAACAGCATGTGAGTGCCAGCGGCTTTTAATGTAGCGATTGAATCTGCTAGGTTTTGTGTTTTTGTACCAGGGCAAGGCGTAAAAATAATATTTGCGCCGTTATTGAGTGATAAAACATCGTATGGGTGCGCGCTCATGGTAAGTCCTTTATTTTTAATAAATTTACTTTTATACGCTCACTATAGCGTGTTTTAGTTACAAGTTTAAGATTGAATAATAAGCACAAATGCTAGATACTGTTTTTATATACAGTTGTGGCGGTATTATGAAAAAAGAATTACCAGCAAAATACTATTTAGCGCATTTTAGAGAACTTATTGAGTTTGTAACAAGTAAATGTATGCATTTACTTGAGCCTAAACATAGTGAATTTATTAGTAAAATTAACCAACTAGATGAGCAAAGCCAATGCATGTTGGCGCGTGTGTATTCGCGCAAACCTTATTTAGTGCAGGCGCAATCGCTTAATTATGAAGAAATAACTTCGCCGCATCAGGCTATTTATACGCTAAAAACAGCGGGTATTTTATATGAGCCAAACGCACAGCATTACAAGCAGCTTATAGCGCATTTAACCAAGCCCATACTGGTGGAGTTACTCAGTAATTACAGTGAGCAAGTAAGCTTTAAGAAAAGCGCAGCTAAAGGGGAGTTGGTCACTATTGCGTGTCAGTTTTTTAGTGAGCGCGCAGATGATTTAGCCCCTTTATATAGCCAATATGTGATAAATAACCGTGAAGATTATTACGAGTATTTTGAGTTTTTATTTGCAGGGCGCTTAAGTAGTGGCGATGTAAACCATCAAAACCGCTTTGTTATGCGCGATTTAGGGTTAACCGCTACCCGCGAAGGGCACAGCGAGAGCTTATCGCGCTTTAATACACTCGCTGAGGCGCAATCTAATTACGTTTTAAATCGTTACCGTTTAGCATTCAAAAACATTGGCAAAACAGCCGGTAATACAAAAGATGAAACCTTGGATGACAAAGCCCCTTACACCGAGCTTGCGCATTTAGTATTAGCGCAACCGGCGCATGGCGCACAAGCGCACGACATTAAAAACAAACTGCTGGTTAGGCTGTATAAACAACTTAAAATTACCGATAGCGAACTTGCCTTTAGCTTACTTGAAGGCTGCACCGATTACGCCGAAGCACAAGAAATTCAAATAAGAGAGCAATACCGCCTAGGTAATAAAGCGTGGGTAAAAGCGCAGCTAGAGCAAATTATAGAAAACCCGCTCACCGACGATTTACTGTACTTTGCTGATGACTTTTTAATGCGTAAGTTTAATAAACAAACGCGTTCGCGCTTAAGCACTATGCTGGCCGACACCCAGTGTGTGCTTGAAATTGACGAAATTTACCGAGGCGATGTAGAGCAAGGTGTAAATGAGTATTACAGTGCAAAAGGGTTAACGGTTTTTAATACCGAAAACACCTTATGGCAAAGCTTGTTTGGCTTAGTATTTTGGCACGAGTTATTTATTGAGTCGCCTTACCCGCCGTGTAATGAATTTGATATTTACCCGCAAGTTTTACAGCTTGGTAATTTTTATGAAGCACAAAGCACGCAAATTGACGCACGTTTAAAAAGCTGTAGCACTAATCAGGCGCTGCTTAATTTGGTATGTAAGCATGCCGCACAGTATTTTGAGCAGCCCAATGGTTTATTTAGATGGCGCAGCAATTTATTAGAGCCACTAGAGGCACTTATTTTAAACAGCCCGCTTGAAGCGTTAATTGCGCACTTAACGGCTATGAGCAAACACTACTTACAGCTAAAAGACGGTTATCCCGATTTAATGGTTATTAATAATGGCCAAGTACATTTTGAAGAGGTAAAAGCCCCAGGCGATAAGCTTAGGCGCAACCAACTTACCACTATTGATAATTTAAAAAATGTAGGCTTTACGGTACATATTGCCGCAGTTAAATGGTTTGTAGACCCTAATCGTGTTTACAGCGTGGTTGATATAGAAACCACGGGCAGCTTAAAAGGTGGTAACCGCATTACCGAAATTGGCATAGTTAAAGTACAGCACGGTAAAGTAATAGATACCTGGACGACACTTATTAATCCGCAGCGCCATATCCCAAGCTTTATTACTAAATTGACCGGCATAAGCGATGGCATGGTTTACAACGCGCCTGTATTTGCCGATATAGCACAGCCACTACTAGATAAACTTGCAGGCAGTATTTTTGTAGCCCATAACGTGAACTTTGATTACGGTTTTATAAAAAAAGAATGCGAGGTTGCAGGGCACTTTTTTAAAATGCCAAAAATGTGCACCGTGGTTGAATCGCGCAGAGCGTTTAAAGGGCTAAAGTCGTATTCGCTTGGTAACCTTAGCGCGCATTTTAATTTAAATTTAACCAGCCATCACCGCGCATTGGCCGATGCTACCGCCACTGCCGAGCTGTTATTGCTGATCCAAAACAGTGAAACGCTAACGCAGTAAACGAGTAATTTATATTTAAGGGTATGAAACTTAAGTAATTAAGTAACGTTATTATAATTTTTTAATTATTTTTGGAATAAAGTGTTTTTGTAAATCGTCTTCTTTATGTCAATCCGACAAACTAGAGGACAAAACAATGACTAAATTAAATAAAATTGTAAGCGTAATGATGTTAAGCGGTGTGTGTACTTTTACAGGTGCAGTGCATGCCGCTGATATTGAACTATCTCAGTCAACGTCGGCGCAGCAACAAACATCTACATCTATTACGCTTTCACAAAATGGTTTAACAGCCAGTGGTAGCAACGAGTCAAACGTATCTAACGATACACAAGTAACGGCTGATGATTCGCAAGCTACAGATTCAACGGCAAATAATACACAAACTCCAGCGCAAGAAAGCAGTGAGGCCGCAGAGCCTGCAAATACATTAGTTGCATCTGCCAGCTCATCTTTAAATAATGCATTAAATGCATCGGCCTCGTCTTTAAATGCCACAGCCAATTCCACAAGCAATACCACAGCCAATACAGCGCTCGATGCAACAACGCAGTTAACCTCATCGGCGGGTAATTTAACAACCGCAGTGAGCCAGTCGTCATTACTTTCTGTTACCTCTGAGCAAGGTGCTCAGCCAGACACCACAGATACACCTGCCGATGCCTCTTTACTTTCAAATGTAAGTAGCGCTACCGATTCAGTTACACAAGCTGATGCAACAAATGCGCTCAATGCGGGTGAGCTTACAAACCAATTAGCAATTACTAATACGGCTGCAAACTCAGTGAGCTCTGCACTGCAAGTGGGTGATGCAATTAATACCAGTAATGAAGTAGTAAACAATGTTCAGCAATCTTTAATTGCCAGTGTGCAAGACAGTACGGTTAGTAGCTTACAAAGTACGGTACAGCAAAGTGTTAGTGGGCAGGTGAGTGCAGCGGTCACTGATCAAATTAGTAACGATGTAGCACTTAGCACCGCAAGTGAAGTAGTAACCAACATTACTAACGATTTAGACCTAGGCCTTTAATACGCCAAGTGCTTGCACAAATGCCGAATGGGGAAACCTATTCGGCCTGTTGGAGAATAAATATGAAAGCAGTTATAACCGCCACATTGTGTGTTTTTAGTGCCCAAGCGGTGCTTGCACAAACTAACCACATTAAAACAGCTGAGCAAAATAAGCCCTTTAAAAGTAGCTTTGAGCTAAATGCAGATGCAGAAGTTGGAGTATTAAGTAACTCGGCGCTCTCTGTTCAGGAGCTTGACGATATTTCGTCGCAAAGCGACAGCGGCATAAAAACCGCAGCCGGTGTTAATGCAAAATGGCAAGTAACCAAAAGCGCTAAATTAACTTCAAGCTATAGGTTTGAACAACAAGACTACGATGAGTTTGATCAATACGATTTAGACCTGCATCAATATGGTTTAGATGGCAGCTACAGCTTTAATAGCCATGAGCTAGGGGTTCGTTACGATGGTGCAAAAGCAAATGTAGATGGCGAACCATTTTTACATTTTAATCAAGCCAGTGCCTACTATGGCCATTTTTTAAACCCGCATACGTATTTGCGTATGAGTGTAAAAATCAAAGCTAAACGTTTTGCTACTGCAAAAGCACGTAATGCCGACGGTGTAGGTGGCGATGTAGCGCTTTATCATTTTATAAATAATGGGCAAACCATGCTAATGGCAGCGCTAAGTGCCAATAAAGAAAACGCCGACGACAACCAATACGACTTTAACGGCTACGGCTTTACTACTAAAGTTACGCACAAATTTACGGCCTTTAATGTAGCGAATAAAGTGGGCGCAGGCTGGCGTTATCAAAATAAAGATTATGATGAGCAAACAGCGGATGATTTTTTTGAGCTAATACCGTCGCGAGATGAGCACCGAAATGTAGTTAATGCGTTTTATAACCTAGCTTTATTTGAGCACGTAACACTCATAGCCGAGGCTGAATATGGCGATTATCAATCAAAGCTTAGTAGCAATACCTATACGCAATCGGTTTTATCGGCGTCAGTTAAAGTGCACTTTTAGGTGGGTAAATGGCACCATAACCAAAGGTGGTGTCTTTGCCTTGCTCGCCTAAATCGATGGCCAGCGATGTAAGCTCGTTAAGTGCTTTGGTTTTATTATTACCATGCTTTACCAATAAACAACTTAATGCCGCGCTTACATGCGGCGCCGCCATTGACGTACCCGACTCCCTCCCAAATTTTCCATTGCCTTGGCTTGTAACAACACTTACACCAAGGGCTGCAAAGTCTATGTAATCACCTTTATTTGACCATCTATAAATTTGGTTTGTTGCATCAATAGCACTTACCGCTATCACGCTTTTATACGCACCTGGGTATAACGGCTGCGACGCCGGCCCTTGGTTACCTGCAGCAGCTACAATCAACACGTTTTGTTTTATTGCTGCAGTAATACTTGCTTCTAAAACTGCGTTATTTGGCCCTGTTAGGCTCATATTAATTACGGGTATTTTATTACTTACTAACCAGTTAAGTGCTTCTACTATGGCAAATAATGTAGCCCCTTGTGCATATTCAGATTGCCTATAAAACACTTCGGCACTGTAAAGCTTGGCACTGCCTAAAAGCGGGCTAAGTTTTGCGCCTTTACCTGTAATAAGCCCTGCAATGGCGGTGCCGTGTAAATTTGGCGAGCTTAACCCTTGTGGTAAAAAGCTTTGCGTAGTGATATTTGTACCTTCAAAAGCACTGTGTTTGGTATTAATGGCGCTGTCGATCATGCCAATTTTTACGCTTTGTGTGCAGTAAGGGGCAATAGAGTTATTTGGTGTTACTTTTGCGGTAGGCTCGCCAGTTTGCGCTTGGTATATGTGGTTTCGGTCAAGTATTGCAGACTCATCTAAGTTAAGCGCTTTTAATAACTCACTTTTAGAATTAACACCTTGGGGCACGTTAAAGCGCACTAAGCTCATGTTAAGTGCGTTGTAATTTTTTACCGATACAATAGTCACATTTTGCTGCTGTAGGGTATTAAGTTGTTGGCTATTTGCCATTAATAACCATTGGCGCTCTATTGCTCTAAAGCCGTTTTCTAGCTCTACTTCAACAAATGCGGTGTTTTGGCTATTTATATTAATGTTAAGCACATTGGGTAAACTGCTAATTGGCTCACTAATTTGCGCTTTTAGTTCATCAATCGAAACTTGTGGTACAGGCACCGGAAGCGGCAGGCGTTGTGCGCGCTCTATTGTTTGTTCAATACGCTGCTCTATTGGGTTTAACTGCCCAAGCACTTGATCGACTCTCACTATATTGGCAGAACTCGTTGCGCTAAATATGCAAATCGAAGCGGCTATGATGTGTTTAACGCGGACTTTTTTCATGTTCATAGTGGGTTACTTTTATTAAATTTATTATGCTGGTTAGTTAACGTTTAACACATAAAAATATTTCATTATTCAAATTATTTTGATTATTTGGGAATAAATGTTTTTTTGAATCGTCTTCTTTATAAAAGGGGTAAAAATCAATGAACGAAACATTAAAAACCTTATTGCCCATGCTTAGGCGTTTTGCCTATTCGCTAACGGGTAGTAAAGCAGATGCAGACGATGTAGTGCAAATAACAATTGAAAAACTATTAGTAAAAGGCATTCCGGATGACGTTGAGCCTGCTAAATGGGCGTTTAAAATTTGCCGCAATGTGTGGATAGACGAATACCGCTCACGCAAGGTAAGGCAAAATACGGCCCAGGCCGATATATTACCAGAGCCAATTACAAGTAATGAGCACCAAACGCTAGAAAACAAACAAATGCTTAAAAATGTAAATACAGCACTTGGGCAATTACCCGAAGAGCAACGTGCCATTGTATCGCTGGTGGCAGTGCAGGGCATGGCCTATAAAGACGTAGCACATACACTCGATATACCTATAGGCAGTGTAATGAGTAAATTATCGCGTGCACGCAGTACACTTTATAATTTAATAAAACCCGACTTTAAAAAGGAGCAAGTATGAACATTAACGACGAAACACTTAGCGCCTTTTTAGACTCAGAGCTAAGCGAGCACGAAATGGAACAAGTGCGTAAAGCCCTTGAAACAGATGATGAACTAGTAATGCGACTTGCAGAGCTAAGCGAAGTAGACATGCGAGTAAAAGAGCACGCAACAAGTATTGATGACGCCCCCCTTAGTGACTCATTAGCTAAAACGGTTGCAAAGCTTGATACAGCAACGACAAAAAAAATGTTAAATAGCAATGTAGTAACGTTAACGCCTTGGCAAAAGGTTAAGCACTCGGCTAATAAAGGCTTAGCAATAGCTGCAAGTGTTGCCGTGGTATTTGGTATTGCAATGACTAGTTATTTACAACCCAATGAGTCGCAAAATTTAGTAGCCAGTAGCATAGCCTCAGCCCTTAATACACAGCTAAGTAGTGGAGAGTATGAGCAAAGTGATGGCTCAGTATTTAGCGCGCAGCTTAGTTTTAAAAATCAGCAAGGTGAGCTTTGTAGGCAGTATGCACTAAGTTCAAACAATACAACGCAAACAAGTATTGCATGTAAAACGCAAGGCGGTTGGCAAATTAAAGCGCAAACAGCAGCGCAGCAAAGCAATAATGGCGCGCAATATCAAACGGCGTCTAATAACAGTGAGTTAGATGCTGTTATAGACAGCATGATCAGCGGCGCACCACTAGATAGAGCGCAAGAGCAGCAAGCAATTAGCGCAAAGTGGCAGTTAAACAAATAATAATGTGTATAAAACGAGGTGAATTATGAAAACATCTATTTTAATTATCAGTATTTTACTTATGGCGGGTTGTGCATTTAACCCTGATTACCGCGCCGCGAATAATGGCTCACAAGGTTACAGTGAGCAAAAAATTAGCGACGATCAATACCGAGTAGAGTTTAAAAGTGTGTCAAACAACGTAGCAGATGCCGGTGACTATGCATTACTACGCGCAGCTGAGCTTACCCAAACGCAAGGCTACGACTGGTTTGTTGTAACAAATAAAGAAACCTTTGTTGAGTCTAAATCGCAAGCGCCCGCGTCATCTATTAGTGCATCACATAGCCAGCAATATGAGCGAAGCTGCGGTTTATTAACTTGCGAAACACGCGCACGGCCAACAAGCAGTTTAGGCGTGCAGGTGAGCAACAATGATAAACGCAAAGAAGTACACACCCTGATTGATATTAAAATGGGCAAAGGCATTAAACCCAGCGACAACAGCTATAGCGCACAAGACTTAATTGAAAACTTAAGCAAAAAAGCACAAAAGTAAGCGCTTTGTAAAAGCACTTAGCGTGTTTTAGCTAGGTGCTTTTTTCGCGGTAAAAATCCAGTAACCAGCATAGTGCCCACAATAACAAATAAAGCGCCTAGTAACGTGTTTGGCCCAATTTGCTCATCTAAAATTAAATGTCCCCAAAAAATGCCAAATAGCGGAATTAAAAACGTGACCGCTAAAGCTGAGGTTGGGCCTATATCTTCAATAAGTTTAAAAAATAAAATATAAGCAAGCGCTGTACACACTACGCCAAGGGCTAAAACGCCAAGCATAACGTTGGTGGTTGGTACTTCACGCATTGGCATAAAAAGTATAAGGGGCAGTACCATAAAACTTGCTGCCCACATTGAGCCGTGTGCGTTATCAAACGGTGCAAGCTTTGGCGCATTTTTTGTGTAATGGGATGCAATGGCATAACAAAATGAAGCGCTTAGCGCTGCTACAATAGCAATAAGTGACTGAGTATTTAGTATAAGATGGTTTTGCCCAACTAAAATTGCCACACCTACTAAACCCAACAGCAAGCCTAAAACCATACTCTTAGTTGGCTTGGTTTTACTCCAGATAATACCCACAACTGCGCCCCAAATAGGCGTTGTAGAATTTAAAATAGATAACGTAGATGCGCTGATAGTTTGCGCGGCATAAGCAAAAAGTAAAAAAGGCAGGGCGGAGTTAAGAGCGCCAATTATAAAAAAGTGCTTTTTGTGTTTAGTAAACGCCAAGCGACGTTTTAAATACAGCGCAACTATAAATAGTGTGAGTGCCGCAAAGCCTACTCTAAATTCTATTAAGACTGCGGGCCCTAAACTAGTGGCGGCCATGCGCATAAATAAAAATGACGCGCCCCAAATTGCAGCCAGAAAAAATAATCGAAGTAAACTTGCTAAGCTCATGATAATATTTTAATTATACGAATAGAGTTATAGAATAACAGGCTTTACGAAGAGTGTAAGCCAGATTCGGTACTCGCATATTAAAAATAATAAAGGACTAGTTATGGTTAGGTATTTACTGGCTACAGCAATTTTGGCTGTGAGTTTATTAAGTGGGTGTGGGTCGACCCCAGTTAATTTATACAGCGATAATACAATGAAGAAAAAAGAATACAACGGTATTAAAGCCTATAAAAACGGGCTGTACGAACAAGCTTTTAATGATTTAGAAGAGCCTGCAGCACTTGGGTATAAAAGCGCACAATACACCCTAGCGTTTATGTTTTTAAAAGGTCAATATTTAGATCAATCAACCAAACTTGGCATGGGTTGGTTAGGTGTAGCTGCAGAAGCTGGCGTTGAAAATTGGTCACATCAATATGATACTTTCTATGCCGCTGCAACATTAGAAGAGAAGCAGCAAATAGATGCAATTGTTGCGCTCTACATTAAGCAGTTTGGTGTTAAAGCTCAAAACATGACTTGCCGAAGGTCAACATCAGCTAGAAGAACATTTGGCGAAATTAAAATTGATTGCACTAAACGTGACGGAGCGGTCACTGTGTATGAAGTAGACACAGTTGAATGAAGCTAGTTGTTAACTAGCTTCTTTTCAAAGTCACTTTTTACTATATCGAGCGCTTTTAAGACTTCTTCAGGCTCTACGTCGTGTTGCTCCAGTATCATAATTAAATCAACAGCGAGCTTAATATGCGTTGGCGCTTCCTCAAGAGGGTTGGTCATTTAAATTTTTCTTTTTAGATATTTGACTAATAGCCACATCAATAGCGGTTTGAACACGTTCTTCCATGTGTATGCGTTCAGCTTGTGGTAAATAAAACGCCATATCTACGTCGTAACGAATGTAACGAGGTGGCAGTTGGTTTAACACGGTACAGCAAAAGTCGGCCATAACGTCGTCGTCATATTTTTCGTCTAGTTTTCGTTTTATGATTTCTTCAACAACAATTTTTTCGTAATAGTTATGTATATCGTCGTGTAATCGCATGTTCCTACCGCTTTGTTATGTTCCATTTAAGTAAGTCTATACTAAGGATTGTTATAAATCGATAGCCGCTTTAAATAGTTGTTTATGCACATTGATTAAGCTGTCTAAATTACGTTGGTAACCGCCGCCTAAACCACACATAAGGGGAATGTTATGTTGCTTACAAAAATCAAGAACAAAAAGATCTCGTTCATAAACACCTGTAATAGATACATTTAATAAACCTAGCTCATCTTTTGTGTAAATGTCTGCGCCCGCGTTGTACAGAATAATATCTGGCTGATGGATACTTACACACAGCGCAAGTGCGTGTTGTAATGTGTCGATATACTCATCGTCGCCAGATTTAGCAGGTAAAGAAAAGTCGTAATCAGATTGCTGCTTTAAACGCGGAAAGTTTTGCTCGCAATGAATTGAGCAAGTAATGATATTTTTATGGCTTTGCTGATTAATAATCTGCGCTGTGCCGTCGCCTTGGTGCACGTCGCAATCAAAAATCAGCACAGTTTTAGCTTTATGAGTATTTAATAAGTGTGTGGCCGCTATGGCTAAATCGTTAAATATACAAAAACCACTGCCGTAATCGCTATAGGCATGGTGATAACCACCGCTTAAATTGCAGGTTAGTCCGCTTTTTAAAGCCTCTTCTGCTGCTTGAATACTCCCACCGACAGACAGCAATGTTCGTTCAACTAATTGAGCCGAATAAGGAAAGCCCATCTTTTTTATCGCTTTATCAGATAAGTTCCCAGTTAAAAAATTATTAATATATTGCTCGCTATGACATAAGGCTAATTGCGAGGGGCGTGCCTTGGCGGGCTGCTTGAATGCGGTTGGTAAAAAGCCTAAATGTTCTATTTCGGTTTTAAGCCGTTGATATTTTTGAATTGGAAAGCGGTGCTTTTCGGGCAAAGGCAAATTTGAATAAAGAGGGTGGTAGTATAGCTGCATGAACAAAGCCCTAACGGAGTTGCTGTTTTTCTACTTGTTGTATTTTGTCTTCAGTGGCTGAAATGGCTTTTCTGCATCGACCTAAACGTGCATGAGTACTTAATATTTCAAGGTTAAGCTTTTGAGCTTTTGCTGGGGATGCATTTTCCATTTGCATTTTACGCTCTTCTATCATCAGCATTAAGCGGCGTTCAAACTCATGGTTTTGTTTTAACTCGTCGTAAAGTTCATGAGAAGACTGCATCACTTTTTTTACAGCTTGCTTATAAACAGCTTGTTTTGGGCGAGGTTTAAACCGACTTTTATTTTCTTTTTCCCAAATTGGTGTTGATTTAATGACATTAAATACGGCCTGGACTTGCGATGCAATTCGCTCTAGCGCGTAGGTATAAGCATGGCGGTGATCGCTTGGTGGTAAGCTTGCTACTTCTTCTTCTATTTCGTTTACGTAATCAGCCAGGTTCATGCTTTTAGTTTGAAATACAGCGCGGTCAAATAGGCTAGGTTGTGCTTGCATATAACGGTTTTTAGCAAACAATTTAGCTCTGTCAAATTGCTCAGCTTGTTGCTTGAGCGAAGTAACTTGCTGTTGTAGTTTTTCTAATGCATTCACTTGCATGCTAAAAGTAAGCCTCGTAAATGAGTTTTAATGCTAAAAGTATAACCATGGTATTAAAAACAGGGCGTATAAATTTACTACCAAACCTAATTGCAGAGTGCGCACCAAACCAGGCTCCTAACATAATAAAAAAGCCCATTGTTATACCAAGCAAAAAGTTTACATGCCCTAAAGCTACAAAGGTTATAAGAGAAATAAAGTTAGACACAAAGTTCATAGAGCGGGCTAAACCGCAATTAAGAAGCAAGTTCATTTTATAAAGCATGCCGTTAGACGCGGTCCAAAATGTACCGGTGCCTGGGCCTGCTAATCCATCAAAAAAACCGAGTGCTAGGCCTTGGACCCACTGCTTTACTTTCATTGCATTGTTGAGTTTTGGTAACTCATCACCTTGTGTGGTGCTCAAATTTCCAAATAAGCTGTAGCAGGCAACAACAATAATTATAATTGGTAGCAACTTATTTAAAAAGTCGATGCTTAAATAATCAACAATAACCGTGCCTAGTAGCGCGCCTATTGCGGTTGCAATAATTGATGCCAACCAAAACTTGGGGCTAAAAAGGTTTTTTTTGTAATAGGTAAAACTTGCTGTTAACGAACCAAAGCTCGCAGCGAGTTTATTAGTACCTAATGTTAGGTGCGGTGGTAAACCGGCCGTAAGTAATGCGGGCACGGTTAACATGCCACCGCCACCGGCTATTGCATCTATAAAGCCTGCTGCCAATGCAACAGCACATAAAATTGCCCAAGTTGTCGGGTCGAGTGCGAGTTCAAACATTAATAGTCTATTTGTCTTTTAAATGGTGGTAGGGTGTCGAGCATGGCTTTACCGTAGCGTTTGGTTACTAAACGCCTATCAAGAATAGTAATACAGCCTTCGTCACTCTCTTTTCGCAGCAGTCTACCACAGCTTTGTACCAATTTCTTAGCAGCATCTGGGACTGTAATTGTTAAAAACGGATTACCGCCTTTGCTTTGCACAAATTCTGCTTGCGCTTCTTCTATTGGAGAGGTAGGCACAGCAAAAGGGATTTTTGTGATAATGAGGTTCTCTAAATATTTACCAGGTAAATCAAGACCTTCTGAAAGGCTTTGCGTACCAAATAAAATACTACCTTTACCACTATCAATATTTTGGCTGTGTTTTTTAAGCAGTGCTTCTCTCGACATCTCACCTTGTACTAATAAGTTAAAACCTTTTGTTCTAAGAAACTTTGCTACATGGTCCATTTGCCAGTACGAGGCAAACAAGACTAAGTTTGCCTTTTTAGTGCTTAAATACTCTGGCAAAGTGGTTGCTAAGTGATCGCTAAAGTCTTTATCGGTAGGTTCAACTTTAGACACGGGAATGCGTAATGTTGCCTGTTTTGGGTAATCAAAGGGCGAGGGAACCTTTATAAATTTAACGCCTTCCTCTTTTGCTAAACCACTTTCATAAGCAAAATGGTCAAACGAACCAAGTGCACTTAATGTGGCAGAACATAAAACAGCGCCGGCGCACTCGTTCCAAAGTTTGTCTTTTAGGTAGTAGCCTACTTCAATGGGGCAGTCGCTTAAAAGGTGGTCATGATGACTTTTATATTCAAGGCGTTTTATCCAACGTGCGTGGGGTATGCCTTCTCCTTTGTTGGCATAACTAAACCATAATTTATTTAGTTGCTCTAAGCGATTAATGTAGTGACCGCTTTCAGCAAGAATAGGATCGGCAACATAAGGTTTTATGTCGCCGTCGCTCACATCTTGTGTAAGGGTGTCGTGCATTTTATTTAAACAACGTAGTGCATCTTGTGTGGCTTCGCTTATATCTTTTGCTTTGCTGTGAAGCGACTTGGGGATTTCACCATGTTCAAAACGGTATGTGTCGTCTTTTGAATATTCAAAGTCAGCATTATCAAGAATATCTCGCACTACTTTTAGATCTTTATTTGCATCGTTTATACTATCGCAAAGCTTAAAGTTTTGACCTATGGCTCTTTGTCCTACTAATATTTTTGCCATTTTTCCGCTGAATTTAGTGAGCTTATCGAGCCATTCTATTGTGCCTTTAATGGTTGCTGCAGCAGACGAAAAGTCGCGTGTTATATGGGCTAAATGGTGTGCTTCATCAATTACATAAATAGTGTTGTCTGGTTCGGGTAAAATTTTACCACCGCCTAAATCTAAATCAGCCAGTAGCAAAGAGTGATTAATAACCAACACATCCATTTGCATGAGTTGTTGGCGAGCTAATTGAAATGGGCAAGTCAAATGCGCTTTCATTTGACGTTGGCAAGCATGCTTGTCGCAAGCAATTAAATTCCAAACTCTGTCGGGAATTGTATCTGCCCAGCTATCTCTATCGCCTTGCCATTTTTTATTTACGTAAGCATCGTATAGCCCTTGCAAGCATTTGCTTTCCATATCACTTAATGGAGAGGTAAGCGTTGGCATAAAGTCCATTTGAGTTTGGCTATCACCATTAACAGCATTATGTAGTTTATGAGCGCAAATATAGCGGTGGCGCCCTTTAACTAAATCAAACTTAAAGTCGAGCCCAGAATGTGTTTTAAAAAAAGGCAGTTCTTTTGCGATTAATTGCTCTTGCAATGCCACGGTAGCCGTAGAAATTACTAGCTTCTTTTTTTGTGCCAATGCTAAAGGCAAGGCCCCCAAACAATAAGCAAGTGACTTACCGGTACCTGTGCCAGCTTCTATGACGCAAATTCGTTGTTTTTTGTGATACTCACCAGCCAATGTTTTTGCAATTTCTGCAACAAGGTAATTTTGACTGCTGCGCGGCCTATAATCATTCAGGTTTTTAGCCACATGCTGATGCACTTGCCTAATAGTTTTTTTTAGAGAGTCAGAAAGCATGGAATGATTTGCCTAAAGTATGTATATAATTACAGTGTGTATATTAAGTGGGATCGTGCATTGACACAAGCAATCTATCAGGGCTTTATTTTATCAAGGCAACAATATTCGTCTAAACATAGTGAGGGGATCACACTATGCTATTGGCTTGCATCCGATCACGGCCCAATTAAAGTTGTTATTGAAAATCAGCAAGCTGTGTTTTTTATCTCACAAGATCAACAGCAACATGCCCAGCAGTTATTAGATAAAGCACGTATAAGTGTTAATTTTAAAACAATTGAAATGAGTCACTTTAGCGGCAAAGCCTGTGTTGCCTGCTATTTTAATAATACCAGCAGTATTTATAAGGCACGAACATTATTTGAAAACACCATAACTATTTACGAGGGTGATATTCGCCACAGCGATCGCTTTTTAATGGAGCGCTTTATTAGAGGTGGTGTTTGGGTTACTGGAGATGTTAGTCAAAAAAACGGCTTTTTACTTATACAAAACGCAAAGTTGAAAGCAAATACAGATTACACACCCAAGCTTAAGTCGCTGTCATTAGATATTGAATGTGATGGGGAGGGCGTGCTGTTTTCAATAGGTCTTGTTGGTAATGGACTTGATTGCGTTTTAATGATTGGCGAACCACACAATCATAGTGAACAAATCAACATTGACTGGTGTTTAGATGAGCTTGAGTTACTTACAAAGTTACATATTTATTTAAGTAGTAATGATCCCGACATTATTATTGGGTGGAATGTAATAGAGTTTGATTTTTCAGTACTTAATGCCCGTGCTGAAGCGCTTGGAATTTCCCTTAAATTGGGCAGAGATAACCAACCAATTAATATCAATACGGGGCACTATACTCGCCTTACGTTGCCAGGAAGATGTGTTGTTGATGGAATTGACACTTTAAAAAATGCGACTTATCACTTTGATAATTACTCTTTAGGGAACATTGCCGAAAAAGTATTAGGTGAAGCCAAGCTAATTCAATCAGACAACCGGTTAGGCGAAATTATTCGCCAATTTAATGAGGATAAACTGACTCTAGCGGCTTACAACCGCCAAGACTGTATTTTAGTTAATCGTATTTTTACTAAATTAAACTTATATGAATTTGCTATTGTTCGCACACAGCTAACAGGCCTTGAGCTTGAACGAATGGGCGGCTCTGTGGCTGCTTTTACTAATTTGTATTTACCCTTGCTGCACCGCAGTGGTTATGTAGCCCCTAATTTAGGCGACCATGGTTTGTCTTTTGACAGCCCTGGTGGCTACGTGATGGACTCATTGCCTGGGCTTTATAAAAATATTCTGGTTTTAGATTTTAAAAGTTTATACCCCTCTATTATGCGCACTTTTTGTATTGACCCTCTAGGATTAATAAAAGGGTTAAATGCCCCTAATGATGCAATACAAGGCTTTAATAATGCAGTGTTTTCTCGTAGTGAGCATCATTTACCAAAGTTAATTGAATACCTAACTAAAACCCGTCAAAACGCCAAAGACACCAACCAACCAATGTTATCGCAAGCAATTAAAATTATTATGAACAGCTTATATGGTGTACTTGGATCTAAGGGATGTCGATTTTATGATCCTCGTTTATCAAGTTCTATTACGCTGCGCGGCCATGAAATTATGCAAACGACGCGTAAATGGATGGAGGAGCTTGGGTACAGTGTTATTTATGGTGATACAGACTCAATTTTTGTAAAAGTGGATGAGAGCTTAACTGCCGAATGCTGCAATAAAATTGGTAATGAATTGATGACTCATATTAATCATCAATGGGAGCGGCATATAGCGAAGCATTTTAATTTAAAAAGCTATTTAGAAATTGAATTTGAAACCCATTACAGTCCCTTTTTTATGCCTACAATTCGCGATAAAAAAACGGGCTCTAAAAAACGTTACGTTGGTAAAATAGTAAAAGGTGATGAATCTAAAATCGTCTTTAAAGGTATGGAAACCGTGAGAAGTGATTGGACTGAATTTGCCCAAGAGTTTCAAAAAGAGCTATTTGAGGCTTTGTTTGATTCACAGTTTGAAATTGCCCAACTTGACGAAATAGTAAAAGATTATACTAAGCGACTTTTTGCCGGTGAGTTTGATCAAAAGCTTGTTTACAAAAAACGCCTTGGTAGAAATCTAAACGATTACGAAAAAAATATTCCACCACATGTACAAGCGGTAAAAAAACACAAGGCAGAACATCCTGACTTTGAAGTAATGCGCGGGCAAATTATAGAGTATGTTTATGCGATGTCAGGGGCAGAAATATTTAATGGAAAAAATGCACTTAATTACCCATTATACCAACAGAGACAGCTGGTTCCGATATCTGCAGCAATATTTGATGCCTTAGTGATAGATAATAAAAAAAACAACCTCGGTCAGCTTTTTCTGCCTGATTTTTAAGCTCTTTGCTTATTAAATTTGCGTTGAACTACAAAACTTACAAAAGTAAATATTTTAATTTGAAGTGAAAAAAGCAACAAACTGTTAATGCACTAAATTTAGATTGTGTATTTATTTGTTAATTAACAATAGTTTAAGATTTATTTTTTTTTGATGTAATTTACGTTTAGCTCTTTTTAGTAATTAATTATTAACGCAACGTTAATTCCTTGTTGACCTTGCTCTTTCACTAGTATTATCATTGAAGGCACAGTGATTGGGGTACTCAATACGTTTTGTACCGCTAGACTGAAAAAATTATAATTAATAAATGTATTCCTGGGAGAATCAAATGTTAAATAACAAAGTTTCAAAAGCAGTTCGCTTAGCGATCGCTTTTGGCGCAGCATCTACAGCTGCATTTTCAGCAAGTTCTTTTGCTGCAGAAGAAGATTCTGCAGAAAAAGTTGAGCGTATTGAAGTAACTGGTTCACGTATCAAACGTGTTGACATGGCTGGTGATTTACCAGTAACAGTTATCGACCGTACTGCAATCGAGCTTAGTGGTGAAACTTCAGTAGCTGATTTATTACGTAATACTACATTTAACAGTCTGGGTTCGTTCCGTCCGCAGTCTGGTAGTTCTGCTCAGGGCGCTACTACGGTAAGCTTGCGTGGTTTAGGTTCTGACCGTTCTCTAGTTTTAGTAGATGGCCGTCGTTTACCTAAGTCAACTCTTACTGGTTCAAGCCAAGATTTGAACTCAATCCCAATGGCAGCTGTTGAGCGTGTTGAAATCCTTACTGATGGTGCTTCTGCACTTTACGGTTCAGATGCTATCGGTGGTGTAATTAACGTAATTTTACGTAAAGACTTTAATGGTGCAGAAGTTACTTTAGGTTCTGGCCGTATTGAGCATGAAGGCGGCGACCGTGAAAATGGTTCTGTACTTTTCGGTGCTTCTTCAGACAACTCTCGTGTACTTGCTGGTGCATCTTGGAGTGGTCGTGACATTGTTTACGCTCGTGACTTCCCATGGTACAGCCCAGGTGGTTCAGTTTATTCAAACAACTTCACAACATTCACAACTACAGATGGTGAAAGAGCAAGTAATTTTGATTTCTTCTCTCCAGAAGCTACATGTGAAGGCGTAGGTAATGAAAACTTCTACCGCATTGGCGCACGTTGTGGTTTTAACTTCGCAGCAGTATCTGCTGATGAAGCGTCAATCAAAAACCGCTCAGCTTTCGTTAAAGCTACATACGATGTGAACGATGACTGGAGTATTTACACAGACATCAACATTGCACAAACTAAATCATTTGGTCGTTACGCACCTGGTCTTGATACAACAGCTTACGATTCATCACCTGATACAGTATTTATCAGTGCAGATAGCCCTAACAACCCAACTAACCCTAACAGCCCAATCTACGATGCTTCTCTAGAAATGGAACAGCAAGGTCTAGATTTCTGGCATCGTTTTGCTGCGTTAGGTAATCGTGACAACAATTTATCTACAGAGCTTAAAGATATCGGTTTTGGCGCTAAAGGTATGATTGGTGATGTTTCTGTTGAAACAGGTGTTCGTAAAACAATTAACGAAAGCCATAACGTAGGTACAGGTTACATCCTTCGTAGTATTGCTCGTCAATACATCAACGACGGTACTTACATGCTTAACGACCCGTTCGGTGCATCTGAAGAAGTTAGAGGCGCAATGACGGTAACTACTTCACGTACTGGTAAGTTTAACCAAGAAGAGTTTTATGCAAATGCTGCGTTTGACCTTATGGAAACTGACGCTGGTGCAATTCAAGCATTCGTAGGTTTTGAATACCGTTCAGAAGATTATGCTGACGTATATGATTCACTTTCTGCAGCAGGCCAAGTAGGTGGTTCTTCAGGTAGCAGTGCAGGTGGTGCACGTTCAGTTCGTGGTTTATTCTTTGAAACATTAGTTCCAGTAACTGAAGAGTTTGAGCTTAACTTTGCCGGTCGTTACGATGATTACTCTGACTATGGTTCAGATTTCTCACCTAAAGTGTCAGCACGTTACAACCCAATTGATGACCTAGTACTTCGTGCATCATGGGGTAAAGGTTTCCGCGCTCCTTCATTACCAGACCTAACTCAACAGCCTTCTGAATCAGCTGATTCAGTTTCTGATGAAGCTACATGTTTGGCAATTGGTGAAGCTGCAAATTGTTCTTCACAAATCAATGCTACAGTTATTGCTAACCCTGACTTAGGTTCAGAGCAGTCTGATCAATACTCACTAGGTGTTGTTTACCAAGTAACAGATGCTATTTCTGTAGAACTTGATTACTACAACATTGAAATCACTAACCGAATCCGTGCTTTCGGAGCTCAAGCTATCATTGATGCACGTTTACGTGGTGACTCTGTGCCAGATGCGTTCACTGTATCTCGTTCACCAAACGGTGCGATTACTAGTCTTGTTCGTGGTTTTGGTAACGATGGTAGCTTAGAAACTTCAGGTATCGATTTTAAAGCTAACTCAATGTTTGAGTTTGGTGATGCTGGTACTTTAAGAACTAACTTCAACCTATCTCACATTGTAGATTACAGCACAGATGGCGGTCGTAACTTCGTTGATGATCCAGGTGTACCGCAAATGCGTCTAAACCTGTCTAACGTTTACTCTATCTCTGATTTTGATTTCACTTGGAATCTAAACCTGATTGATAGCCAGTGTGAAGACATCACTGCAGATGGTGAGTGTGAAGGTCACATTCCTTCATGGGTAACTCATGATTTACAAGTAGCGTACAACACACCTTGGAACGGTAAAGTGAGCTTTGGTGCACAAAATGCATTTGGCAAGCAGCCACCACTTTTCGGATACGATGGTCGTGACTACAACTTTAACCTTTACTCAGGTTTTGGTCGTACAATGTACTTAAACTTTAAACAGTCTTTCTAAGTTTTTAGTTTAGATATTACAAAGAGTGACTCTTGAGTCACTCTTTTTTTTGGAGAAAATAAAATGCACTGGGATCATTACTGGGACCTTACAAAAGCTTTATCTAGTTTTGGTGATGCAAATACAGCCCTAGGTTACCCAGAAGAAGTGTTAAACTTTTGGGATGACGTTGTATTAGAAAAAGGAGAAGGTGCTGTTTATCTTGATTTAGCAACCGGTAAGGGAGCTTTAGCAATCTGGCTACAATGCCTTTTAAAAAGAAAAAACTTATCTGGCTCGGTGTATGGCTGCGACTTAGCAAACATTGATGAGTTAAAAATTACCAGTGATGTTGACGAAATTAATAGTGCTATTAATAAAGTTAAGTTTCAGTTTAATACTTCATTAGAAAATCTACCTTATCCAAATGAGTATTTTGATATATTAGTTAGCCAATTCGGTTTTGAGTATTCTAATTGGTCACACTCTTTAAATGAGGCACGTAGAGTGCTTAATAAAGATGGTGAAATTATATTAATGATGCATCACCCTGATTCAGTTATAACCAACGATTGCAAAAGCGGTTTGAAAATACTTAATTGGATGTTGGAAAACAACATATTAAATGAACTTGAAAGCTTAGTAACTTTGAAGCTTCAAGGTCATATTGAGTTATTTCAGACACGAAATAAAGAAGTGATTCAAAAAATTCAGAGCTTAAATATATCCAATGATGAAGAAAAGCTCTGGTTTGCAGATATAATGTCTAAAGTATCAAAGATAATGCTAAATATTGATCAAACGAGTAAAACAAAATTAAATAGCTTACAAAATGCTTTAAGACAACAAATTGAAAGGTTATTAGATCAAACTTCTGTTGCATTTAGTGAAGATGAAATTTACGAAAAATTTGAAGCTGCAAAGCTTAAAAATATGAAAATGTCTATTGCGACATTCAATGTAAATAATGAACTGTTTTGTTGGCAAATAAAAATTTCTCCAAAGGAAATGTAGCTTTAATTTAGTTAACAGTTTATATCAACTTTGCTTTTAAAAAAGTTGAGAGTTTTTTAGTTATTTTGTGTATTAATTTTAGTAATAGCAATTTCTTATTTTTTAAATCTTTATTCTTTGTCATAGTTATTTTAAATTAAAGTATCTATACTTATTTTGTTATGTTTATAAATTTAAAGAGATATAAATGAAAGAAGTTCGAGCTTTTATAAAGACTGCATCCTTAACTGAACTTGAAAAAGCACAACAATTAGTTACTGATGCAATTTCAAAATATACCCAACAGCAAAAAGCAAAACAGGAAGTTTTGGATCTTTTAAAAGAAAAAGGACTTACGTTAGAAGATTTACAAGACACATCCGCAGATAAGCGCACTAAAGTTAAAGCTAAATATCGCATTGAAGTTGATGGTGAAATCATTGAGTGGACTGGCCGTGGCCGCCGCCCAAAAGCGTTTGAAAATGTTGATTTACAAAAACACCTAGCTTAACAATATAAAAGAGAGGCGCAGCTTCTCTTTTTATTTCCTGTCAATAATTTAAATAAAGCTAAAAAACGTCATCCGTTATTAGATAAAGTATTCTTATTCAAATCCAATTATTTTCCCATGAGCTATAAACTTAGACCTTATCAGCAAGAGGCGGTTGAACGCACCGTTGTTCACTTTAGAAAAACCAATGATCCCGCAGTTATTGTGTTGCCAACAGGTGCAGGTAAAAGTTTAGTCATCGCTGAGCTTGCCCGTATAGCTAAACAAAAAATATTGGTCCTTGCTCATGTTAAAGAACTTGTAGAGCAAAATTCACAAAAATATAAAAGTTTTGGTTTAGAGGCGAGTATATTTTCCGCAGGTTTAAAAGAAAAATCTTTAACCCATCAAGTCACTTTTGCTAGTGTGCAGTCACTTTCACGTAATTTGGATAAACTCAATGAGCATTATTCTTTACTTATTATTGATGAATGCCACAGAGTAAATGGTGATAAAAAAAGCCAATACGGCAAAGTTATAAGTGCATTACAAGCGTACAACCCGCATTTAAAAGTATTGGGCTTAACGGCTACGCCTTATCGTTTAGGCATGGGGTGGATATACCATCACCATTATCATGGTTTTGTTAAAGGGACGACAGAAAGCCCATTTAAACGTTGTATATTTGAATTGCCGCTTAGGTACATGATTAAAAATAACTATTTAACCCCACCAAATGAAGTTGATGCTGCCATTGACCACTACGATTTTTCGTCTCTAGAGACGAATGCGTTTGGCCAATACACTGCCGATGATATGAACGCGCTTTTAAAAAGTAACGAGCGAGCAACTCAGGCTATTCTTAAACAAGTGATTGCATATAGCGAGCAGCGCAAAGGTGTAATGGTTTTTGCGGCAACAGTTATGCATGCCCAAGAAATATTAAGCTACTTACCAACAGCCCAAAGCGCGCTAATTAAAGGCGATACGCCTAATATTGAACGCGATAAAATCATTTCTGCGTTTAAAAGTAAAACGTTAAAGTATTTGGTTAATGTTTCTGTGTTAACAACCGGCTTTGATGCGCCACATGTAGATTTTATTGCCATCTTGCGTCCTACAGAGTCTGTAAGCTTATACCAACAAATTGTAGGTCGGGGCTTACGATTATCAGAATCTAAAACCGATTGCTTAGTGATTGATTATGCCGGAAATGGTTTTAATTTATTTCACCCTGAAGTAGGGGATAAAAAAGGCGACAGCGATAATGAACCTGTACAAGTACTTTGTCCAGGTTGTGGGTTTGCTAATATATTTTGGGGTAAAACGGACTTTGCTGGCAAAGTTGTTGAGCATTTTGGTAGACGTTGCCAAGGGTTATTAGAAGACGATGAAGGTAGCAAAGAGCAGTGCGATTATCGTTTTAGATTTAAAGAGTGTGAGGAATGTGGTGCGCAAAACGATATTGCTGTTCGAAAATGCCACGACTGCGGCGCTATAATGGCTGATCCTGACGACAAGTTGCGTAATGCGCTAAACTTAAAAGATGCATTAGTGCTTCGTTGTAGTGGGCTAACAGTAACTCAACTTAAAGACGAGCTAATCAAAGTTACTTATTTTGACGAAGACGGCACTAGTTGTGATGAAGTTTACAACCTTGCCAGTAAAGGCGGTCAGTTTATCTTTAATAAACAATTTGGTAAACGGCTTGCGCATGGACAAAAACCAACAGACTTTAAAGCAGCAGAACAGGTAATTAAAGCGCAGTTAGACTTGGTGCACCCTGACTTTGTGATTGCGCGAAAAAGTAAAAAATATGGTTGGAAAGTAGCAGATAAGTTATTTGATTATAAGGGGAGTTTTAGAAAGGCAAATCAGTTAAGTCGTTAAACTTAACTGATTTTAAAATATTAGGCGGCGTCTTCGTCCATTAATCCCCAACCGTCACCGTAACCGTTATAGCCATTCGCTATACTTTCCAGGTACTGTTCAGCTTGGCCTAGTAATGTGTGCTCTGGTACCATTTGTACATGAGTGATTACTTCCCAAACGCCAGTGTCTTTGCATTTTTCGACGTCGGCGGTTTGTACTAATGCATCAGAAACAATATCTTTAGCAAACTTATCAGCATCGGCTTGTTGCTCAAATAAAATGAAAAAGTCGATTTGCTGCATTTTGCTTAAATCGACGCCTGCAGCGGCTATTTCGGCTAACAGCTGGCCGTTTTCGTCATCTGGAAATTGCATTAAAAACTCATCTAAAAATAATTTTGTGTTCGTTGGCACTATTGTAACTAAAATATTGTCTTAACGCGTACTAATTTTATCTTCTTCACATTTCATATTTAAACTGAGTTTGTCATTAAGTTAATGTGTTGCTCATTATGGCTATGTTAATATGCGCCACATTAGCTCGTTTTAAGTAGTATATAAGAGTAAGGATATTTGCTTGTTTATTAAGTTTTTACGTTGCATGTGCATTGCCATTGTTTTTATGACTGCAAATTCCTATGCGGCAGAAAGAGTCATCGAAGACTACAAAATTAAAGGCATAAATGGTGATTTAGAAAAAAACGTAGCGCTATACCTAAAGCAGCTTAAAGGTGAAAAACCAACAAGAACCCTTCAACGTTATGCTAAAAGTCAGGTATTAAAAAGCATAAAAGCACTGGGTTACTACAGCCCAACAGTTGAGGTTGAATTTGATAAAGACGATAGTGAACTCGTTGTAAAAATTGAGCGTGGTCCTGCAACACGGATAGACGCCATTAATATTACATTAAATGGTGAAGGGAAGAACGATTCACAATTACAAACCCTTATTAAAAATAGCAATTTAAAACAGGGGGATGTGCTAAACCATGGTAACTATGAGTCAGCGTATAAAAAAATAGAATCCATGCTTTTGGAGCTTGGCTATTTTGATGCTAAATGGCCTGCCCGCAAATTAGAAGTTTCAATTAAAAAAAATAGTGCCGTTGTCACGTTTGTGATTAATACTGGTGTGCGTTATCAATATGGCAGTATTGAAATTACCAGTGATACGCCAGCTGAAAAATATATTCGTTCTTTGTCACCATTTACTCAAGGACAACCTTATAAATCAACTTACATAGCCGACTATAACCTTGAGCTTTCGAGCACACCTTATTTTGCTAGTGTGCGTGTTTATGCTGATATTACAGCGCGCAAAAACGCCCAAGTTCCTATCAAAGTTGAGGTTGTACCTAAACCTGCAAATAGCTTTGAAATTGGCGGCGGTGTGTCTGAAAGTGAGCCTAGGTTCCGTTTTAAGTGGAGTAAACCTTGGATCACAGAAGATGGCCATTACCTTGATACAAATATGAATATTGCTGAAAAGCAACAAGATCTCTCAATGGCATACACGGTTCCTGTAGACGACCCTAATGATGATTTATGGCGTTTTTCAGTGGGTTATAAACTGGAAGACGAACTTGCAGATGATGTCTACAGCGAGATATTAACCGCACAATTACAAAGGCAGTGGCTTACTGAGGAAAATTGGGTAAGAACAGCGTTTTTACGCAGAGACCAAGAGACGTATCGTCTGGGCGATGATCCAGAAGAGTCGACTGAAATGTTAATGCCCGGAATTAGTTATGCTCGCAAAAGTTTAAAAGGCGGAACGACTCCTTATTGGGGCGAGCAATGGCTTATATCAGCAGAGTTTGGCCTAGATGATGCGCTTTCCAGCACGAATTTGTTGAGGGTTCAATTACAGCATGCATGGCTTCGTACATACCTTAATAAGCATTTAGTTTTTCTTAAGGCAAACATTGGCGCAATGCTAGTTGATGACATAAATAATGTACCGTATTCACTGCGGTTTTATGCCGGCGGTGATCAAAGCGTTCGTGGTTTTGCTTATCAGTCAATTTCGCCAGAAAATGATGATGGTGAACTAATAGGGGGTAAATATTTGCTTGCTGGCACTATGGAGTACAACTATCAGTTTGCTCAAAATTGGCGTGCAGCATTATTTGTTGATGGTGGTACTGCTACGAATGATTTTTCAGATGAATTTGAAGTGGGTGCTGGTTTTGGTTTTCGATATTTAACGCCTGTGGGCCCTGTACGAATAGATCACGCTTGGGGCTTAACTAAAAATAGCAAAAGTACCCGTTTGAGTATTACCATAGGGCCAGAAATTTAATGACAATATTAAAAAAAATAACAGCCACAGTAAGTGCAATTTTAGTTTCGCTAATTATTAGCGTATTTTGTTTATTATTTACTGCACCCGGTAATCAATTTATTGCCTATACGGCAAATAAAGTTGTTGATGGATTACACATAGAAATTAAAGATGGCCGCTTTATTTATAACGATGCGTTTAATGTTCGTTTTAAAAGTAATGGTTTAGATTTTAATGCCCAGCAATTAAAAATCGATTTATTTTGGTGGCAGTGTGATGGTATCTGTGTTGATAATTTAAGCGCTAAATCTATTAAATTAACCTTGCCAAAAACAGTTGAAGCGCAAGATGAAACACCCTCTGAGCCCCTTGAAAAAATTACTTTACCTTTTAATGTTTCAATAAAAAATATAGCGGTTAATGAGTTTACATTAAACCACCCTAGTGCAGATGTGAGCGTTAATAACTTTAAACTATCAGCTAAAGCTGAAGGTTCAAAACTCACAGTAAAAAGCTTAAATATCCCGAGTATACTTGTTGCTTTAAAAGAGCAAGAACAACCTGCCAAGGCGCAAACTGCTCAAAGCAACAAAGCTGCACTTACGCAATTACCAGCACTTCCTGATATTGAATTTACATCACCTATTGATTTGGCCATTGAAGCCCTTGATATCGCAAAGGTAACAATTGAGCAGGGCGATGCGCAGCATAATATCGAAAACATTTCGCTGCAATTAAGTGTAGAAGATGCCGTGATTAATTTGCAGTCGCTTTCAGCTACCTATGAGCAGTGGCAGCTTAATACCCAATTAGATGCAGAGCTTTTAGGTAACTTGCCTGTAAAAGGCTTAGTGACTTTAAAAAGTGACGAGCACCAAGCAAACTTAGAGTTAAACGGTGATTTAGCTGACTTAACTATACATTTAGAAACGAGTGGCCAATATCCGCTCACGTTAACGGCGAATGCTAATTTAAAGCAAAAAAATTACCCATTTGAGCTAAGCGGCAAAATTAACCAATGGCTTATTGATGCGCAAAGTAATGAGCTTAAAGTTAAAAATGTAAGCCTTAAAGCAACTGGTAATGCTGATGACTACCAACTCAACTTACAGGCAAACAGCCAATTAGGTGCTTATCCGGCTGTTAATCTTAATACTCAGCTGACTGGTGGTTTAACTCAAGCCGTGCTCAAAACATTAAGTATTAAAGCCAATGAAAGTAGTGCGATTATAAAAGCTAATATTGATTGGCAACAGGGCATTAAAGCGAGTTTTAACGGCTCGCTTTCAAACCTAAAAGCGCAGTATTTGACAGATGCTGCAACTAGCGATGTTTCAGGGCAATTTAAAGGTTCATTTAATGCTGCAGAAGGCTCGTGGCAACTACAAATGGATGATACTAAGCTAAGCGGATTATTAAACGAGGTACCCCTTGAGTTTGCGTCAAACTTTAAGCTAAACAATACACTAGAGGCAAATATCGACAGCCTTTATTTAAGTAGTGGCACTAATAAATTAGTACTTAGCGGGCAAGTTGATGATACGTGGAAAGTTGACGGTAAAATAACACTTAAAAGTAATAAAGAGGCAAACATGCCATTTATTGCCGATGGCAACGCTGATTTAAAAGTAAGAGGGCAGAGGCTAACACCTTCTGTCGATTTAGCGTTAATAATTGATAGCTTCATTTTTAATGAAATCAATATAAATAAACTGACGGTAAAAGGGCAGTTAGATACAGCCGCTGATTGGCAAACTGACGTATCGTTAAGTGTTGGCTCGGCGGTTGTGGCTGATGAGCAAATTAATAGTGTAAAAGTTGATATTAGCGGCGATAAAACAGATCACCAACTTACAGCATCTGTAGATGCCGAGCAGGGCAGTGCAGAGCTTGAAGTAAATGGCAAAATTAATAACGCTACCTGGAATGGTGAGTTTAGTAATGTAACGCTAAGCGACAAAAAGTTAAGCTTTAGCAACACTAAAAATATTGCCGTTATGTTTAACTCTCAAAACGGTAATTTTAATGTAAGTGCGCACTGCTGGGCTTCTCAGCAAAGCGAGCTTTGTATAGACACGCTAGCTCAATCTAAAGCGCTAGGCCAGTTAAATGCTAAGTTAAACAATTTAGCGCTTGAAGAGCTTAAACACTTTTTACCCGATAACATTCGCACCCGTGGTGATGTAAAGGGTAATGTGGCGCTCAATTGGAATGCAGGCGCTCTTAAAACATTACGGGCAAGTTTAAATGCAAGTGACTTGACCACTGTTTTAACCTCAGAAGAAGATCGCTTTAAATTACCGATAGAAACACTCAGTATTAGTGCTTTTTCAGACTCTCAAAAGGGGCAGCTCGAAGCAAATATAGAGTCAAGCGTGCTAGGTAAAATTAATACACACATTAATATTAATGACATACAAAATACGCAGGCGCTTAATGGCTCTATTAATATTAATAAAATATTACTTTCAGACTTACAACCCTTTATTGAAACTCTTGAGCAATTAAAAGGTGATATTAGCGGTAAGGTCGCACTTGCGGGTACGTTAAAAGACCCACTATTAAATGGTGAGCTTAACGTAAACGATATAAACCTTGAGGGTGAACAGCTTCCTATTGCGCTACAAAAATCAAATATAAACATATTATTTGATAAAACGACCGCCACAATAGAGGGCAATTTAAACGACAATCAAGGTGGCAATGTAAAGCTAAACGGTGATGTTGATTGGCAAGGTGAACAACCTGAAGTAAATGTAAATGTGCAAGGCGAGCAGTTTTTTGTACGCGCACAACAAGGCGTTACTTTTAAAATATCGCCAGATTTAAAAATAGGGTTAGCTAATAATGCACTTAAATTAGCGGGTGAAGTAGTTGTACCTTATGGTCGTATTACGATTGAAGAGCTTCCAGAAGGCGCTGTGCAGGTTAGTGACGATGAAATTATTGTTGATCAAAAAACTGAAACCAACGAAAAGGTACCATTTGACTACGACATAGACTTAAATGTGATCGTTAAAAATGACGTTAAAGTAGAGTCGTTCGGATTAGAGTCTAAAGTGGCTGGTGATTTAGCGATTAAAATGAGTCAAGGTGTTCCAATTATTGCAACGGGTGAGCTCAATTTAATAAATGGCACTTATTTAGCATTTGGCCAAGATTTAATTATAAGAACTGGCCAAGTGGGCTTTAGTGGCTCCATTGAACATCCCTATTTGAATATTAAAGCAATCAGAAACCCAGCTAATACAGCAAATGGTGTTATAGCTGGTGTTACGCTTACAGGAAATGTTAAAGAACCCACTCTAAAGCTGTTCTCTGAGCCTGCAATGGATCAGGCGCAAACCTTAGCATACTTACTCAATGGACAGCCGCTAGGAGAGGGGGAGGGAGCATCAAGCAACGCTATGCTTGCCCAGTTATTACTTTCTCAAGGGGTTAGTAGAAGTGAAGGGGTTGTGTCTAAGGTAGGTGAAACGTTTGGTCTTTCTGATGTTAGCTTAAGTTCGTCAGGAAGTGGTGATAGCACTAAGGTAGAAATTTCAGGCTATGTTGCGCCTAGCTTGCAAGTTAAATACAGCGTTGGGGTATTTGAGTCACTTAGCGAAGTGGCCATTCGTTACCAGTTGTTGTCACAGCTCTATATAGAGGTAACCAGTGGTTTATATCAAAATGTTGATGTGCTCTATAAATT
The DNA here is from genome assembly GCF_023161925.1 of Pseudoalteromonas sp. 2CM32C. NCBI lineage: Bacteria > Pseudomonadati > Pseudomonadota > Gammaproteobacteria > Alteromonadales > Pseudoalteromonadaceae > Pseudoalteromonas > Pseudoalteromonas sp. 2CM32C. The sequence goes on from NZ_JALNTI010000003.1 coordinate 451,428, forward strand.
TGATTGGGACTGAACTATAAGCTCTACAGCCTGATGAACTATCAGGTTGAATTTGCAGCAGCCTGTTTGGTATTTGGGCAAGTAAGAGCCTATGTATTATGGTTATCACCTATAAATTGGCGATAACCTCGCATTAATGTCAAACAGATCCTAGGCAAGTTAGATTGCTTAAAGCTACTTTTAAATAATAAAAATAAAAGGTTGAATATGAAAACACGTTTTTCAATTTATGTAATGGCTCTTTTGCTGAGCGGCTGCGCGACAACGGCTAACAATAAATCCGTTATAAATATACAAACACCACTTAGTGCCAATGATGTAATAAAAAATGCAACTGCAGATGAGTGGCAAGTAGTTGATCCTCAAAATATTTTAAAAATAACCTTACCTACTGGTTCGGCTTACATAGCATTAAATCCACAACTAGCCCCAAACCACACGCAACATATTAAAACGTTGGCGCAAGAAGGCTTTTATAAAAACACCCGTGTCTATCGTTTTGTAGAAGGGTTTGTAGCACAAGGTGGCGACAGCTCGGGTAAAAAAGAAATAAAAACAGCGAACAAAACTGTACCTGCAGAGTTTTATTTACCAACATCGCAACCACTAAAAATTACTGAGTTAAAAGGCGATGGATACGCGCCTGTTACGGGGTTTTTAAATGGTTTTGCTGTTGCGCAAAACCAAACACAGACTCAAACATGGCAAGTGCATTGCAATGGTGTATTTGCAATGGCACGCGCTAATGATATAAACAGCGCAAGTACTGAGTTTTTTGTCACTATTGGGCAAGGCCCTCGTTACCTTGATAAAAACATTACCGTGTTTGGAAGAGTACTCGAGGGTATGGAACATTTTAATCGTTTGCAGCGTTTACCCACTGAGGGACTGGCGTTTAATCCAATAACGAATATTGAAGTGTTGGCTGATGTTAATAGCGATGCAACAGTATTCAAGGTAATGAAGACAAATTCAGCATCGTTCAAGCAACTGATAGATGCACGTAAAAGCCGAACGGAACCCTGGTTTGTCCAATCGTATAATTACGTTGATGTATGTGGTATGCCTATCCCAACAAAGCGCGTTATTTAAATATTAAAAAAGGAGCTGAAGCTCCTTTTTAATGTTTATGTTTGAGTGTTTAACGTATTTACTGACGATTAATCTTAACGGCAAACGGTGTTTCGTTATAATGCGTAGAACGGTATGGGTTTATGTCTAATCCGCCTCGGCGTGTATAACGTGCATACACTTCAAGCTCTTTAATGTTGAGTTGCGTGGTTAAGTCACTATAAATGCGCTCTACACATTGCTCATGAAACTCGTTATGTGTTCTAAACGATATTAAATAACGTAGTAGCGATTCACGGCATATCTTCTCGCCCGTGTATCTTATAATAATGCTCGCCCAATCTGGTTGAGACGTTATTAAGCAATTAGATTTTAGCAAATGGCTATTGAGTGTTTCGGTTACTATTTCATCGCTATGTGCTTTAAGTGAATAGGCATCAATATCATAGTTATCTATTTCAATATCTAAATCATCAATGCATTCCCCAGGCAGTGCAGTACAGGGTAAACAGTTAAAATCGTCCGCTTTGTATAGGGTTACCTGTACCGGACTATTAACAGCGCCTGATAAGTCATCGATTAAATGTTGCTTAACTGCGTTTATGCTCTCAAAACGAGTTTGATTAAAGCTATTTAGATAAAGCTTGAATGATTTAGACTCAATAATGTGGCTGCTTTGGCATGCAAAAGTAAATAAGGCGACAGCCACTTGCGGTTTACCTTTGGCGTTTAACCACGAAAGTTCGTAACCTGTCCAAATATCTTGGCCTTTAAATGGCAGTTCGGCTTCATCAATATTTAAAGCATCACGATTTAGCTTGCGCGCAATTGGGAAAAGCAAGCTTGGTGTATAGTGGTCTACATATTCAGTAGATTGTCCTAATACACTGCCTTTAAGGTCTGGAGAGTTGCTGTAATCTGTCATGTTTGCTCTTAAATAGTTACAATGTGCGTATTATATCTAATTTAATTGAGTTTCACAGTATGTCTGTAGCATTGCTTTTAGAACAACTTCACCATCAATTTAGCGAAAATACCCTTAAAAACACTGCTAAGTATCCACTTATAGCACACGATGAACAATGGCCGAGTCCGTGTGAGCTAGGCGAGGTTGACGAGCAAGGAAATATTCAATGGCAAGGTGTACGTCAGCAGCCAGCAGGCTCATTAAACAATTTAGCTAAGGCATTAGAGCTTGAGTTTCCAACAGCGTTAAGCGAACTTTATGGGCACATGTACGGTGGTAGCGTATTGGCAATTATTGACGGACATCAAATTGAACTGTTGCAAGCATGGAATAGCGACGACTTTGATATGCTTCAAAAAAATATTACTGGTCATGTTTTAATGAAACGAAAGCTAAAACAACCCGAAACTGTGTTTATTGGTTTAACAGATAAAGAAGATTTACTGGTCAGTGTGTTAATTCATACTGGAGAAGTTTGCCTTGAGCACGTTGGTAAAAAAACGCACCACGTACTTGCACCAAATATAGAGTCGTTTTTAAAAGCGCTTGAAGTATAAAACGTCATTAATAAATCAGCTTAGCAATATCGCTGAGCTGATTTTAAAAAGTCATTAGAGAAGCTATTGAAAGTCCCACGACACATTAGAGACTAAACCACACGGTTCACACCTAAAATCAAATAGCCCAAACCAAGGTTCATCTAGTTTCCAATCGCTATTACAGCTTGGACATTTACGCTCAAGCTCAGAGGCTTTATCCACACCACCAACTCGATATAAGTAATAGTAAACCGGCTTTTTAGTTAAAAAACTAATACGTTTGGTGATGTCTTTTCCGCGGCGATATAAATCACTTTTAGTACTGGATATTTCCTCAAGGGCAGGAAACTCACAGCGTGTTGCGCCATTAATTTGTATTTGATCGCATGCTTGCCAATCTTCTTGCCACTTAATTAGCGTTTTGTAATCGCCATTGGCGATAGCAGGGATGCGAAATAGTGGCACAGGTAAAAAGTCGTCGCCACAATACAAAGGGCTACAGGTATGCACATAAGTAGTATATAAAATGTAACTTGACGGCTCAGTGCAGCAATCCGCTCCATTAGAGTGAATATCTTGGCCAATCACTTTTACTTTTGGGGCCAATAAACCTGCGTTATGTAGTTTTTCAATGCTGTGTTTAACAAAAGGGCTATTATTTAGCGGGTGCATAGCGTCTTCAGTTGGGCACATAACACGGGTTATGAAAAAGCCGTCTTTTAAAACGGTGGGGAACTCTTCCCCCATTATTTGGCCATTAAAGCGAAGCGCATTTACTAAGCGGTTTATGGCTTGTTCGGCTTGTTCTAGGGTGGTGTCTTGGTAGCAATCAAATGTTAAATCAACAACAAACATTTATGGTCTCAAATTATTTTTGTTCTAGCAGTGAAAGTAATTGATCAAGTTTTTGCTCAATTCTGTCTAGTTGGCTTGCTTTTAGCTCAGCGTTTTCTGGCTGCTGGGAAGTTTTAACAAAGTTATTTATAGAATCCGGGTTATTTTTGTATTGGCTCACAGCTGCAATAATCATTGGCATTGGAACCGGTTGCGCTAAGCGACTTTTCGTTAATGCGACTGTGGGTGTTTTGCCTTCATCTAAAAGGACTTGAATTGCATCAAATACAACTGAATTCATTATATTTATAACTCTTAAATTAAATAAAGCGCAGCATACACATGCTGCGCGGGTGCTATGGTAGCAATAAAATGGGTATGCTACATTAAATAACCTAATACTTAGGTTAAAAACTTATTTCTAATAACTTACCTCAACGCTAACTTGCGTAAATATGCCTGAGACAAGTCAAAAATCGATCAGTAAATTGGCCTTGATCCCATTAAAAATCGTCATGGATTAGTAATTTTGAAGGCTTTAACATAGCTATCTAGCTAAATAATGCTATTTGCCTTGGCGAAGACGAACATCTAACTCATCAATCACTTCACTCCAGGCGCCATCTTCAGCAAGCGATTCCGCTAAAAAGTGTTGCTGTGCTTCATCCCAAAATGCTGCATCTTGAAGCAGTGTTGTGTCTTTTAACTCATGTGAAGCAATAAATTGATCTATTTGAGGTTCTGAATTTGGTAAACCAAGTTGTGCAAATAATGTATGAATATCGTGTTTTGTAGTATCCATGCTACGACTCCTTTAAATAAACAATAAATTACCTTAAGGCCCAACAATACATTGTGCTAGCTAAACTCAAGCTGAATTGTCGGTTAATTACTTTAGGTATATAGTAAAGTTAAGTTCTGAATAATAAATTGCCTAAACCGCTGTTAGCGCTTTATAAAGGATAGTAAAAATAAATAACACTTTGATATTATTTCTCTCTTTAAGCGGGCAATACGGCGTAATATCCAGTTCTTAGATTAAATATACTCGTAAATGCAGTTATTCGCGTATAGCTTTAGTATTTGAGCTCTGATTATATTTACGGCTAAAACAATAAAGGACATACAATGAGTATAACCGCACAAGAAGAAACGTTCAGTGTACAATACATTGAAGCAGAAGATATAAGCACTGCAGCAAGTTTAATTTATCAGGCATACCATGATGACCCTGTACTAAAAACAATGCTAGGTTATGATGAAAAAAATAAAGCCGTTTACGAAAAAAAGTTACGTGCATTAATACGTGAAGAACTCAGTAGTTTTTGGCAAGAAAAGCAACCACTAATAGGGCTTTATCGCAGTGGCAAATTAAAAGCAGTGGCCTGTATGCTTGATTCTTTAAGTCAACTTCAAGCTCAGCGTTATTGGCATTGGCGCTTAAAATTAATGCTGAGTGCGGGTTACTTACAAACTAACCAGTTAATAGAAAAAGAACAAACTATTAGAGATACACTAAAAGAAAAAGGCCGTTATTACTTTTTAGCTTTTATTGCAGTAGATCCTCATTTTCATGGTCAAGGGTTTGGTCGGTATTTACTCAGAGGGCTTGATGAGCTGGTAAAGGCAAATAGTGAGTCTTCTGGATTGGCAGTATTTGTAACGCGTAGTGAGCATACAGAACTTTTTAAATCTGAAGGGTTTCTGACTTTTAAACAGCTTACGTTTAACCAAGTTGCTGGTGAGTTACTATTTAAAAATGCATTGGGTTAAAAACGTAACTTATAGTGTGTAAGTTAATGCGCCCAAACGGACATGTGTCCGTGCGATATATCTTACATTAACGTGAGAGTAATCAGTTAAAGGTGGCCAATTGGTCGCCTTTTTTTATTTAAGTGCATGTTTAATATTAATTTATTGATTTTTTAATTTTTATGACAAAGAATTATTTTGTCTCACATACTACTTCCTCCTCTCGTTTACTCTAAACTTTAACTTGTCAAGAAGACATAGCTTAATGAATAAGCTACTGCCATGGATAAGGAATAGGCAAAATAGCAGATGCTAGCAGGATGCAAAAAGGACAAGTTAACAAGGACAGCAAGGATGAATAGGAAGTGCAAGACGCACTAAGTGGCAGGAGCTACTTCAAGGATATAAAGGATTAAAGCTGCAGGACGCAGCCACGTACTAGGTTGCACGTGAATGCTTGGAAAGCAAAGGGACAACGCAGGAAGCACAAAGTGGCAGGGCGCTACTTCAAAGGATTAACATGGATGATGCTATAGATTTAGCCAAGCGTTAGTTTACGCGGGTTTGCCAAGGTGGCGATGGATATTGCATGAGGCAATGTGAGGGTAAACAAGGTTGTTTACTCGTTCAGGGGATGAAAAAACGGATTATAGATAGTGGATATCTAGCAGGAAGCAGTCCAATTGGGGCGTAACTTTAGTTACGCCTTAGTTTTTTGTACTACACAGTTGTAATAATTTTATACATTAAAAGCATAAGAACACTTAGATTTTGTGTGGTGGAACGACAACACTTTTTAAAAACTCATTTTCCATAATAAGCATTCCCTGATACGCATTTTCACCGTCACTTGAAAACTCAAATGAAAACTCACTTTTTATTCCCGGTTTACCACTTTTTAGAAAACCAAAACGGCGCTTAGTGCACGCAACACTCATAAGTTGCACATTTAATTGCTCACATTGACGTTTAGCATGAACATTAGCCGCTTCGGCGACTTTTCTATTTAGCCAAAACAAATAAATAACACTACCAATTAATATAAACGTCCATAAACTTGCCATTTAAGAGAATAACCTTCCAATTGCACGGGCGAGGGCTTCGCTTCGATCTTCTTTTCGTAATAAACCTAATAGGTGAGGTCGAATGGTCGGTATTGCAACTAAGTCAGCAAAAATACTTGGAAAAAGCGCCTCTATTTTTTGATGTTGAGCACAATTATCCATAAATATATGCAATCGTTCAGGGTCTTCTAACTGAACAAAACAACGCCCAGCAATTGTTAAAAGTACGTCAGAGTCGCTTTTTAGAGCTGAATTCAATGTTGCATCAACAAGCTGCGCGCACAAACCTTGTGCCTGACCTTTAGACATTGAGCGTAGTGCAGCGGTTAACGCTATAGTATCACTATTATTAATAGCTGTTTGACCCTGCGCGAGTAAAAGCTCACTCAGTGTTGGTGGTATTGCAACATGTTCAAGCATTGCACTTAGTGGCTGCAATACTTCAAGGGGTAAATGCGCCCAGGCTTTTTGTAAGTTACTTAAGTTTTGATCGTTATCTAGGCGCAGCGCAAAATCAGCAATGCCTTGTAGTGCCACACTTTGCCAATTATCAAAGCCTAACTTTGCACTAAAATATAGCTGAGCGTATTCGTAATATTGTGAAGCAGGTTGCTTTAGTAACACTTTAACTTGCGCGTTAAATGCAGCCAGTTTATTTGCATTAGGCGTAAACACATAAGGATTGTTATCAAGCTTGCCATCTGCTTTTTCACCTGTAATTTCAGTGCCAAGAGCTTGAATAACCATATCGGCAAAGTGATCACGACTTGCACTAACTAATTTACTTTGCTCATCTAGCGGAAATTTTAAAAACCACACATAGGGTTCTTTGCTCGCTTTGGCATCCCAGAACTGAATTGCTATCCACGCATGACCAGCCAGCGGATAAGGGTAAGGTACTTGGGCTTGTTCAATAGCTAAAAACTGTTGTTTATCGAGTTTAGTAATGTGCCTGCCAATATCAAAAGCCCGCCATTGCGTGCCAGCACCATCTAAAAGTTGGCCTAAGGTTGCTATTTGATCACTCATTGTTTTCCCGGTCGTTTTTAACTGCAAAATTGCGCTAATTATACGCCATAGCGAGCTTTGTGGGAACAGGGTATAATTGCTGCATAACTTATAAAGAGGGTGGTTATGTTCCAACAGACCCAAGCTTATCTAGTGCAATTAAAAGCGCTATTACAAAAGCATCAACTTTGGCAATGTGAGCCAATTTCAGCAGAAGCACTAAATTCTAGTGTTCCCTTTTGTCACGATTCGATGGCGTTTGAGCAGTGGCTACAGTTTGTCTTTATTGAAAAAATGCAGCATTTGATCACTTATAATCAACCATTACCGCGAAACTTTGCAATTGCTCCCATGGCGCAAATGACCTTGATTAATAAATCAGGTGGAAATGAAATTATAGAGGTGCTGACACAGCTAGATGCACTATTAGGAGAACCGAATGAGTGAGCGCCTAGCGCCTACTGAATACGGCGAACTCGACATTTTGTATCAAGACGAAAACTTTGTAGCCATTAATAAACCGTCAGGGCTATTGGTACATCGCTCCTTTTTAGATAAACATGAAACTCAATTTGCGATGCAAATGTTGCGCGATCAGTTAGGGCAGCACGTTTTTCCAGTTCACAGGCTAGATAGACCTACGTCGGGTGTGCTGCTATTTGCTTTAAGCTCTGAAGCCGCGCGTGATATGAATCAGTTATTCATTGAAGGTACTATTGCTAAGCGATATTTAGCTCTAGTGCGCGGATTTGCCCCTGATTCGGTTTTTTTAGATAAGCCTTTAAAAGAAGAGCTTGATAAAATTGCCGATAAATTTGCAGATCAGAATAAAGCACCTCAAGAGGCGCAAACTCAGTTTAATTGTTTGTATCAAGCTGCATTACCTATTCCAATAGGCAAATACCCAACGGTTAGGTACTCATTAGTTGAGTGTTTTCCTAAGACAGGGCGCAAGCATCAGATTCGCCGGCATTTAAAACATTTATCATTACCAATAATTGGTGATGTTAATCATGGCGACAATCAACATAACCAATTTTTTAGGGATCATTTTGAATTACGACGCTTAATGCTGTTTGCAACTGAGCTGAGTTTTGTGCACCCTTATACCTACAAAGCAATAACGATAAAAGCGCCACTAGGTCATGATATGCTACAGATTTGTGAGCAACTTGGTTGGCCAAACGAAGAGAAGGATTATTAATGGCACATATTAGTATTTTTGTGGGCACTGTAAATGGTGGTGCTGAACGTTTAAGTGATGATATAGCTGCAACTATTAAGCAGGCTGGTCATAGCGCAACGGTCATCACAGAGGCTTCGCTTGACGATATTAAAAACGCATCAAACATATTAATTGTTACCTCAACGACAGGCCAGGGTGACGTGCCAAGTAACCTAGCTGGCTTATATTATGCGCTTAATAGCAGTTTTCCTATGCTTACAGATAAGCCATTTGGAGTGGTGGCTATGGGCGACAGAAGCTATGGTGATACTTTTTGCGGTGCAGGTAGAAGTTTTGATGAACTATTACGTGATTTACAAGCAAAACCTGTCGGTAACCGTTTAGAAATTGACGCGTGTGAAGATTTTGAGCCTTGGCCAGTGACAGAGCCTTGGTTAAAAGCATGGCTTGAAAAGCTCCCAGATTAATTTTTATATACCAACAAAAAAGGAGCGCATGCGCTCCTTTTTTGTTAGCTGAAATTAACTACTTCTTACGTCCACTTTAAGCTTTAATTTTTGCCCCGGTTGCAAGTACTTTTGACCTGCTAAATTATTCCATTTGATAATTTCGCTTACCGTTAAATTAAACTTAGACGCAATACGCGCAAGTGAATCGCCTCTTCGTACTTTGTACGTAATCGTGCGATTAGTGCTTTTTGGTACGCTGGTGGTTTTATTTTGTGATTTATACACTGTGAGCTTTTGGTTTAAGCGTAGCACAGCGCTTTTTTTAAGTTTATTCCACTTTGCCAATTCATCCATAGTCACATCGTATTCGCGGCTGATATCCCATAAGGTATCGCCACTTTTTACGGTATGCGAAAGCTTAGTGCGTGATGTTTTATTTGCAGCCATACGCATTTGCTTTGGTAAGTGCTCGCTATTTATTGCACCATCGGTTAACGGGACTAGTAGCTCTTGTCCAATGCGTATCGTATTTGAATCAAGCTTGTTCAAAGATCTAATTGCGCTGGTGCTAGTGGTAAACTTTTTAGCAATTACAGATAAGCTGTCGCCGCTTTTTACCACGTATCGTTGCCAGCGAAGCCTATTTTTAATATCAGTATTGGCAAGCTTTTCAGAAAATTGCTGCGCTTTATCAATAGGTAAAAGCAAATAGTGGGGGCCATTTGGGTCTGTAGCCCAACGGTTAAACCCAGGGTTTAATCTGTAAAGCTCTGTTAATGTCATGTCGGCCATTTCGGCGGCAAGCGCTAGGTCTATTTGTGAGCCTACATCAACTACTTCTACTACTTGGGCGTTGATAATGGGTTTCCACGTTACATTAAATTCATCTGAACGTTTTAATAAGTCAGCTAGTGCCAATAGCTTTGGTACGTAAGCCGTGGTTTCTCTTGGTAAATCTAATGACCAAAAATCGGTGGGCAAATGCTTTTTACGATTTTTTTTAATTGCGCGCATCAGGCGCCCTTCACCGGAGTTATAGGCGGCTATGGCATTGAGCCAATCACCTTCAAGTGTTTTGTGAAGATAAGATAAGTAATCTAGCGCTGCACGGGTAGATTGCACAATATCTCGGCGGCCGTCGTACCACCAGTTTTGTTTTAAATCAAAGCGCTCACCCGTTTGTGGCATAAATTGCCAAATACCCGATGCGGTTCTGTGAGAGTAGCCAAAGGGATCAAAAGCGCTTTCTACAATAGGAAGAAGCGCAATTTCGATTGGCATCTCGCGTTTTTCCACTTCTTCAACAATAAAGTGAAGGTAAGGCTCTGCACGCTTTGAAATACGGTCTAAATAACGTTGATGCTTCGCATAATAATTTCGCTCGGTCACAACAGGGCGGTTTTGAGGAACATTAATCGACAATTGGTAACGAATACGCTCCCATACATCGTCAAATACCGGCGCATCTTGTTCATCGCTATCTAGTTGTTGATATTGCGCGTTTACCATTAATGCATTGTTAATATCATTTGGGCTTGCACCTTCAAGCTTATTATTAGCTTGATTTGCGACCTGAGGGTCAGATTCTAAGGTAGTCAATGTTTGACAACCACTTAGCGCAAGCGCCAAGGTTAGTATAAGAGGAGATTTATTCATAAATACCAATACATCGGGTAAAAAACTCGGCAAATGTTACCTTTAATAAACTAACATTACCACTTTATGACAATTACAGCAGTTAGTAGAAAGTGTTCATGTATTTCAAGTTAATGATTTAAAATAATAAACTTATATGCGCTAAAAATTATCTTTGAACTTTCTCAGAGCAGCAAAGTTATGCCAAGGTTCATTGTTTTTTGTAACCGAGATAAATTCTTTAGGTACTTCCTCTATAATGGTTGGAATGTCGCTGCGCATAAACGGGTTTATTTTAAGCTCTTGGCTTATAGTGGTTGGCAGTGAAATTTTAACTTCTTTTCTTAATTCATCTACCAGCTCACTGTGTGCAAGTAACGATGGATTACGAGGCTCAACGGCTTTAGCAAAAGTTAAATTAGCTTGTGTATATTCGTGGGTGCAAAACACTTTACACCCTGCTGGTAGCGTTTTTAATTTGTTTAGAGAATGCCACATTTGTTCACTAGTACCTTCAAATAAACGTCCACAGCCACCACTGAATAATGTATCACCAGTAAATGCCATGTTGTCATTTACAAAACAAATGTGATCAAGCGTATGCCCTGGAGTTGTGAGCACTTTAAAGTTGATGCCTAAAACATCAATACTATCGCTATCAACCAGTGGATGCGTCACTCCTTTAAATGGGCTATTTTTAGGCCCATAAACCTTTATTGTTGGGTCATCTTTTATTAGCTGCGCAACGCCATCGGTATGATCGTAATGATGATGGGTAATTAAAATGCCACCCAGTGTTAAGTTTTCTGCTGCGAGATGAGCAAGCACAGGCTCAGCCTGACCAGGATCAACGACCCATGCTTTAGAATTGCCTTCAGTGGTTAAACACCAAATGTAATTATCTGAAAAGGCTTTAATTGCTTTGACTTGCACCATGTTAAATTGCTCTATAAAGTGACATTTAACGCATAGTATAACGAGCTCATAAAATGAAACCAGCCCTTAGTTTTCAAGAAGGACCCAAACCACTGTCGTGGCAGCAGTTCCCTCACGGGGATTACTTGCAAGCTGATATTGAACGTAAAATGCAATATTGGCTACCACGCATGTTTGGTTACCATATGCTCAAGTTAGGTAATTTAAGCGGTGAGTTAAATACAAGTTTAAGTACTATTAAGCACCAGGTGTGTGTCGCTGAGCCCGGACCATATACAGGGGTAGTGGCAGATATAGATGAATTACCTTTTTACGAACATAGTGTTGACGCGTGTATTTTAAGCCATTGTTTAGAGTACCACTCTGACCCACATCACATTTTACGCGAAGCTCATCGAACACTCATACCTGGCGGTTACGTTTTAATTACCGGGTTTAATCCGCTCAGCTTGTGTGGGTTGGCTCAAATGTTGCCGTTTAGCGGGCAAAAGTTACCATGGACAGGACGATTTTTTACCCCAGCAAGGGTAAAGGATTGGCTGAATTTATTGGGTTTTGAAATTGTAAGTGACGAGCGGTTTATTTACTCATCACTTGCTAGGGGAAACAGGCTATCACGGTTTGAATTTTGGCGAGCATTTGCCAAGCAGTATTTAAAACCTATGGGCAGTGTTTATATGCTGGTGGCTCGAAAACGCGTTGCGCCCCTTACACCCATAAAGCCTAAGTGGCACGCACGGCCACAATTTGTGCCTGTTAAAGGAGCTGGGCTCAGGCAAACCTCAAAGCAGCATTACAAAACGTGCGACCAAAAAAGTGATAACCATTAGCATCAAGTAAATTAAGGCTGGTAGCCCACATCTTCGAGTAAATCTGTGCTGCCAGCTGCATCACGAGCTAAATCATCGACTATTTCGTTGTACTTATGGCCGCTATGACCTTTAACCCACTTCCAATTTACTGTGTGTTTGCTGCAAGCTGCATCTAGGCGTTTCCATAAGTCCACATTTTTAACTGGCTTTTTAGCTGACGTTATCCAGCCGCGTTTTTTCCAGTTTGATATCCATGACTCGATACCTTGTTTTACGTATTGACTATCGGTAGTAAGGTTTACAACACAAGCACGGTTAAGTGATTCAAGTGCCACTATAGCCGCAAGCATTTCCATGCGATTGTTTGTAGTGAGCTTATAGCCTTGGCTTAATTTTTTTTCATGGGCGTCATAAATCATAAAAATACCATAACCACCGGGGCCTGGATTACCTAAACATGAGCCATCGGTGTAAATCTCTACGGTTTTTTGCACTGTTTTACCTTGATCTTATGTACAATAAAGTGATTATAGAAAGATACCAGAGTCAGGCTTAATTCGATATGGCACGCAGACAAATAGTTTTAGATACAGAAACAACCGGCATCGACCCTAAACAAGGGCACAGAATTATAGAGATTGGTTGTGTAGAGTTAGTAAATCGTCGTTTAACGGGTAATAACTTTCATGTTTATATTAATCCGCAACGTAGCATAGAAGAAGAAGCGATTGACGTTCACGGTATTACCAATGAGTTTTTACGCGACAAACCGCTTTACCGCGATATTGCACAAGAGTTTTTTGATTATATAAAAGGTGCTGAACTTGTAATTCATAATGCCCCGTTCGATGTGGGCCACATGGATAATGAATTTGCATTGCTTAATCAAGGTTTTCCAAATACGCATGATTACTGTCAAGTTCTCGACACGCTTAAAATGGCGCGTGACTTGCATCCAGGACAAAAGAATAACCTTGATGCGTTATGCCGACGTTACGACATAGATAACGCTAAACGTACCTTGCACGGGGCGTTACTGGATTCTGAAATTTTAGCTGATGTTTATCTTGCCATGACAGGCGGACAAACAAAGTTAAACTTAAATCAAAATAAAGATGATGGTAGTGAGCAACAGCAAGGCGGCATAAGACGTTTAAACAGTGAAAGAGCGCCATTGGTAGTATTACGCGCTACAGATGAAGAGCAAAGCGCACACGAAGCCAGATTGGATCTTGTAAATAAAGAAGGCGGCCAATGCCTATGGCGCGCTGAATAAGGCCTTATAATGAGAATAATGTATTTTGTAACCGTGTTATGTGCACTCAGTTTGTTATCAGGTAACGCATATAGCGCAGAGCAAGTTGAAGTTTTAAAACGGGATGGCCTACAAAATGAAATCCCCTTACTCGACAACCGCTTTCGAATTGACAGCCAAATAGACGAAATCACATTACTCTTTTTCAGAAAACCAGGGACACCTGCCGTTATTTTAGTTAGGCCTGATGGTAGTAAGTATTTTGCCACCAACGCCGTTAGGGATACTAATATTGAATGGTTTGACGAACTTAGCTATGACCTTGTCACCATAAAAAAACCAATGCCAGGTCCTTGGCAAGTTATAGGGAGTATTTTACCAGATAGCAGAATTGTTGTATTGGGTGAAATATCACTACAGGCAGAGCCATTACCTCCCATGCTTTTTAGAGGCGAAACGATAAAAGTAACTGGCCAAATTTTAAATGATGGTGAACCGATTAACGCTAATCTATTTAGAGATGTGGTTAGTCTTAATGTTGATTTTGTAAGTACGAATAACGATAGCTTTGCAAACTTTGGCGCAGGTACACAAGAAGTCGCCGAATTTAAAGACGACGGGCGTGGATTTGATGAACGTCCAAAAGACGGTGTATTTACCGGTGAGTTTAAACTTGTGTTCCCTGAAGGTGAGTGGACCCCAGAACTTTACATTTCTACTCCTTTACTGCAACGCAGAATCGTGCAAGACACCATTATTGTTCACGAACCCCCCTTTGGCTTTAATATCGCGCTTGCAGATGAAAATATTGATGAACATAAATTAACGATCACAACAGACAACAAAATAGTTAAACCAGAGACCGTTATTTTTCAGGGTAAGATTTATTACCCTAACAACGAAGAGCAAATGTTTACTATAAACGCTGCGCCAGGTGAGACAAGAGAATTAATAATTAAAAACTATGACTGGGGGCGCTACAGTGTAGAACTCTCTGTATTTGGTACTAATAACAACGGCCGTGAATTTATGGCCACTTTACCAACCTATAAATTTGAAATAGCTCGGCCAATAGAAGCAGTACCAGAAGTTGACCCTGCAACAATAGTTGAAGCCGAGCAAGCCACCGCCATTGAGCCGGAAGAAGAAAAAATGGCCACATCTACCATTGTGGGCTTAATAATTGGCGGTAATATTTTAATTATAATGCTTGGCTGGTTAGCTATTCGAATATTTGTGCAAAAAAAACCGATTAAAATTAAACTATCGTTACCTTTTTTAAATAAAAAGAAACACGCGAATCAAGATGCGGACGACACAGAAAAAAATCAAGTAGACAAAAATGGTTCAAAAAATGACAAATCAGGTGAAATTTTAAACCTTTCGATGTCAGATGACTAAAAAACCTGTAAAAAAACAAAAAAGCCCTTGACGAAATAGGGGCTGGTTCGTATTATTCACGCCGCTGTCAGGGAGACCTAAACAGCAACGAAAATGCGGAGTGGTAGTTCAGTTGGTTAGAATACCGGCCTGTCACGCCGGGGGTCGCGGGTTCGAGTCCCGTCCACTCCG
>NZ_JALNTI010000003.1:466607-508627 GCF_023161925.1 Pseudoalteromonas sp. 2CM32C
GGAGTGGTAGTTCAGTTGGTTAGAATACCGGCCTGTCACGCCGGGGGTCGCGGGTTCGAGTCCCGTCCACTCCGCCACTTGTTATTTCCTCAATAACGAGCTTATAAAGTCCTTGATTAAATAATTCAATAAAATATTATTTGGCTATCAGCTATCAGCTATCAGCTATCAGCTATCAGCTATCAGCTATCAGCTATCAGCTATCAGCTATCAGATCGACTCTTTTATACTAACCTGCTAATATTCCTTATTATTCTTCATTATTCAGCTTCATATATCTGCATGAATTACCAAGAATCTAACCTCACTTTTAAAAAGGAAGCATTAAGATGAGCACATTAGGTCAACAATTAAAGCAGCTACGAAATGATAAAAAACTGAGCCAACCAGAGTTCGCTCAGCAAGTGGGGATAGAGCAGAGTTATTTATCAAAACTTGAAAACGATAAATCAACTCCCTCAAATGAAATATTTAGAGCCTTATTAATAGCATTAAATCTTTCAATTGATGAGTTTATGAAGCCGCTTGTATCAAGTCATGATAAAACCAGACTTATGCAAATACCCGATGTAGAGCTGTGGTATAAAAGTAAAGAAGTAAAGAGCTCAGCCACGCAGCGTAAGGTTATTTATCTCGCAATGTTTTTAATATCTATTGGTTGTGCGTTGTTTTATGCAGGACATGAAAACTATGTGTTCAATGAGCGCTTTTACGAATATAAATCACAAGGTGTGATCAAAACAGATGAACCTCTGAATGTTTTTACTCATTGGAATATTTATATTATTGAGTCGAATCGAGAAAAAAGAGATGAGAAAAATCGGGAAATGCAGGCCAGAAGGGTACCAAGTTTTAAGTTAATGGATGAGTATGTTGGTGAGTCATTTGTCGAAGACGTTGAGGGAGGTAAACGTGTGTATAATGCAAATGAACTCCCAAGGACCTTGTCACATGCGGGCAATAGTTGGTTTGAATTTATCGGCATATTTACTGCTGTGTTTGGTTTGGTTCTTGCTGTACTTGAGCCAAAATTAACACGCCACCCACACTAAGTATTTTAATTAAAAATACGCAGTTTAACTTTCAGTTTAGCCCCAGCTTCGTGTGGCTTAGGTAATTTTATAAGCAATTATACAATCAGCTCGATAAGTCGCTAATACTTAAAATATTTAAGGATAATATTTAAATTACTTTAAAGAGTGTATGTGCCTTGTAACTAAGTCAAAGCACCTTATCTGTTTAAACAATCTTAATTTTGAAAAAGCACAAGGGTAGTCGCCGTTAACGGTATCGGTGGTCTCAGGGCTTCTGATGTCGTTAGTGTTATCTGTAGCTGTTGTGATGGGCTTTGTTTCTCATTAAAACTTTATACTATAACGCTAATTTATAAGGATATTTTATGATTGAAGTCATTGGTTTAAATAAGCAATTTTCCAACAATGTAGTTTTTAAAAATTATAACCAGGTTTTTTCAGATCAAAAACTCTGCATAGAAGCACCTAATGGCCACGGTAAAACCACCTTACTTATGATGCTAGCGGGGCTTGATAAACCGCAAAGTGGCTCACTTTTGTTTGCGGGGAGGGAGTTGAATGAGCCCACAAAAACAGTGGCCATAGCCAGTGACCGTATTACGTTACCTGATTTTTTAACAGCCCATCAAATTATTGACTTGTCTGTTAGTGCTGTCGACTGCCCGTGGCCACATGAGCTGGTTAAAGGGTTTAGCTTTACAGCATTTTTAAATACGCGTTTTGATGCTTTGTCCTCGGGTAACCAAAAAAAGTGTCAGCTAATATTAGCGCTAATGCGGAAGTCACCGTATTTACTACTTGATGAGCCAAGTGCTGCGCTTGATCAAATAAGCATTGAGCATCTTTTAAAATTACTCGATGTGTATTTAAATGATAAGCCTAATGGGCAAATTATTATTACTTGCCATGAGCCGGCTGTATTTATTGAGCATGGCTTTAAGTGTGTTTCGCTATGAGTTTCGCGAGCGTAAAAGGTAAGCTTGAGCAGTATCGTGCATTTATGAGTTATCGGTACCTAGCATACACGTTTGAGCTTAAGCAGCTGCTACTGCAGTTAAAAAGCTTTGGTTTGATATTTTTAGTGGTGTTGGGTTCATCTATTTTAGGCTTGGTGTTGTTGCTCTTTTTGGGCCTAGGGAAAATTATAGATAGTACAGATGCACCTGCATATGGTGCCCAAATAGCCTTGTTTTATTTGTTATTGCAAAGTGTGATGTTAAGCGCGATTAAGTCGGCAATTAAAAATAGCAAGCAACGGCTATTTCAACACACAATAGCTTGTCCTAGCTGGCTGAACATAGCAGATATTAAATTATTACTTATTAGTAATGGCTGGCTTATAGCGAGTCTGTTGATAGCGCTTGATTTAACCTGGGCTCAGTGGATAAAAGTACCGCACTTTTTTGTTTTTATGTTTATACAGTTAGGTTTAGGCATTGTTTGTTTATACAAACCTAGCGCACTCGTGTATGGATTTATTTTAAGTACTTTATTTTTGTTTACTCCTTTTGAGTTATCGCCGCTAATTTATCATTTGGGTTTTGCAATTATCTTTCTTTTAAGCGTATTCATTCCTGTCATTAATATAAATGGAATGACGAGTGTTCGGTCTTTATTTAGCTTTTGGTTTTGTTACTTCATAAACCATATTTGGACATTAGTATGGCGTATATCGTTGCTTTTGTGTGTATTTATGGCATCGGCTGAGTTATTGGCAAAGCGACCAGATCTTGTGAATATAATAGCCGGTGTGGCGGTTGCTTTTATTGTGCTTTTTAGCAGCTCATTACAATTTGATTGTACTAAAGTTTATGGACAACATCGGTTGTTTTTTAAAATGAATCAAAAGGCGCGAGCGTTTTATATTAGCCAGTTTATGCCCAGTATGCTTTTATTTTTAGGAGCCTTTATAGCCTATAGCATTACGTTTGAGAGATTAAACAGCACTTTGCTAAGCCTGGGGTTTGTGTGGTGTTTATTGCAGGTTTATTTTGCACAAAAAAAACCAGCGCATTATGCGCTGGTTTGGATTATTTCTACCGTTGGGTTGCTTGCTTTACTAAACTAGTTAAGCAGCATCCACTTTTGTAATAACACTATCTCGAGCTGCTTTGCCTGCAAGCAAATCAGCAGGGTCAAAGTCATCTACGTTAATTACGTCTAAACGAGCTTGCTCTACAGCGGCTAGCTTATCGGCCTCGGCTTGGCTTAAAATACCTGCTTCAAGACCCATTTGTGCCACTTTATCAAGTTGGAAGAACGGTAGTTTAACACCTTTCTCTTTACATACTCTTTCAAATAATGGCTCAACTTCTAGCACGTCTTTAAGCGTTTGCTCCTGACGACCTACAAGGTTAAGAGGCTCATTTGTTAAGTATACATAACTTGCTAAACGGTTACGTGTTTCGCTAGGTACTTGTAAGATTTGAGCTAGTTTATGCTCTAACTTATCAGTCGGTTTGCGCACCGGGCGACCAAACGGGAACAATAACACTTTTAATACGCCACGAAGTGGTGCAGAAGGCATATTGTTAATTAAATCAGCAAGCGCACGTTGACAGTGGTAAAGGTGATCCTGACAGCTCCATTGAACAAGCGCAAAATCTTCTTTTTTACGGCCTTCGTCGTTGTAACGCTTAAGCGTTGCAGATACTAAGTAAAGGTAGCTAAGTAAGTCACCTAAACGTGCAGAAATACGCTCTTTACGTTTAAGAGAGCCGCCAAATACAGCCATGCTAATATCTGACATAAGTGCTAAAGAAGCACTAAAGCGCGACGCTATACGGTAAAACTCAGCTGTTTCGTCATGGTAAGGCACACTTGTAAAGCGAGCACCTGTAAGGGCTAGCCATTTAGTACGCACTAGGTTTGACATAGTAAAGCCTATATGACCCATTAGCGCTTTATCAAATACGTTAAGCGCTTCTTCGCGGTCTTCAATTTCGCACGCACCTAGCTCGGTTAGTACAAACGGATGACAGCGAATCGCACCCTGGCCGTAAATGATCATATTACGGGTCAGGATGTTTGCACCTTCAACGGTTATGGCAATAGGTGCACCTTGATAGCCACGACCTAAATAGTTATTTGGACCAAGCATGATCCCTTTACCGCCAAGAACGTCCATTGCATGGATTGTTGCATCGCGCATTTGTTCGGTTAAGTGATATTTAATAATCGCTGATACAACAGATGGTTTTTCACCTAAGTCAACCGCACCAGTCGACATACTTACTGCTGCATCTGAGCTGTATGCGTAACCGGCAAGTTTAGCCATTGATTCTTCAACACCTTCCATTTTACCAATCGGTAAACGGAATTGACGACGAATACGGCTGTATGCACCCGTAGCGGTTGCAATCATTTTAATGCCACCGGCAGAATTTGACGGCAAAGTAATTGCACGGCCTACCGATAAACACTCAACTAGCATTCGCCAGCCTTGGCCAGCCATATCTGGCCCACCAATAATGTAATCAAGAGGTACAAAAATGTCTTTACCGCGAGTAGGACCATTTTGGAATGGTACGTTAAGCGGGAAGTGACGACGACCAATTTCTACTCCAGGAGTATCTGTTGGGATCAACGCACAGGTAATACCTGGCTCTTTTACATCACTTAATAAGCCATCTGGATCTTGTAATTTAAATGCAAGACCAAGTACCGTTGCCACGGGCGCAAGCGTGATATAGCGCTTGTTCCACGTTAGGCTTATACCTACAACTTCTTCACCGTTCCATTGTCCTTTACACACAACACCGTAATCAGGAATTGAACTTGCGTCAGAGCCTGCTTCTGGTGATGTTAATGCAAAACATGGAATTTCTTGGCCGCTAGCTAAGCGCGGTAAGTAATGGTCTTTTTGCTCTTTTGTACCATAGTGTTGTAATAATTCACCTGGACCTAACGAGTTTGGAACACCAACAATTGACGAAAGTAATGTTGATTTACTCGTTAGTTTTTGAAGTACACAAGACTGAGCAAACGCAGAAAACTCTAAACCGCCGTATTCTTTTTTAATGATCATGGCAAAGAATTTATTGTCTTTAAGGTATTGCCATACATCTTGCGGTAAATCAGTTAGCTCGTGTGTTGCTTCCCAATCATCTAGCATGCTACATACTACTTCAACAGGGCCATCTATAAAGGCTTGCTCTTCAATAGTAAGTTTAGGCACAGGGTATTGGTGTAGCTTTTTCCAGTCAGGGTTACCGCAAAATAAATCAGCTTCCCACCAAGTTGTACCCGCATCGATTGCTGACTTTTCAGTGTCAGACATGCTCGGTGTTACTTTTTTGAATACCGTAAAGATAGGTTTGATGATGTATTGCTGGCGAATACCAGTAACTGAAAGAGGCACTGCGATGATCAAAAAGATCAACCAGCTAATTAAACCAAAAGCACCTGCGAAGGTACCGATTAATAATGTTGCAGCAGAAACACCAAGTGCTGTGTTCCAACTCGCTCTGTGGTAAATCGCAGTGCACAGCAGCACGATTAAACCGAGTGTAAATATGAGTGTCATTTTAATTCCTTAATAGAGGTCAGACCACCTCATTTAGAGTAGCGCTAGTCAGCTCAAGTTTCAAGTAAATTAGCGTGTAAAATTATAGTAAAAAGTCAGAAGTTTTGCTTTACAAAATACCTTTTAAGGGGACGGATAGTGCTTTTTGCCATACACATTATGTTTTTTATTAACTCAGAGCGTTAAAAATTTATAATTCAGGTAGCCATAATGATTTTTTTAAGTAAATATGCAACTAATTTAGAAAATTTTTTTTGTAAAGTGTACTGCTATTCATCCGTACTTTTTAAGGGCTTTTTTATAAATGTGTGAATTACTTGGTATGTCTGCCAATGTGCCTACTGATATATGTTTCAGTTTTGCAGGGCTATTAGAGCGTGGTGGTAATACGGGGCCACACAAAGATGGATGGGGCATTACGTTTTATGAGGGAAAAGGGTGTCGAACTTTTAAAGACCCAGAACCAAGCTACCAATCAGAAATTGCTAAGCTTGTTAAAGCCTATCCTATAAAAAGTGTGTCGGTTATTAGCCATATACGTCAAGGTAATCGCGGGCGAGTATGCCTTGAAAATACCCACCCGTTTACGCGTGAGCTGTGGGGGCGAGAAATAACCTATGCACACAATGGGCAGCTTTCAAACTATCACGATTTAAAACCCGAATATTATCGTCCAGTGGGTAATACTGACAGTGAACTCGCTTTTTGTTGGTTGCTTGATAAAATTCGTGAAAAATACCCTAAACGACCTTCTAATATGGCGTCTGTTTTTAGATACGCTGCCAAGCTTTCTCACACGCTGCGTGAAAAGGGCGTATTTAATATGTTGTTGACCGATGGCGTATTTGTTTTAGCGTACTGCACAAATAACTTACATTACATAACGCGCCGTGCGCCTTTTGGTAAAGCTACATTAATTGATGCCGATATGGTTGTTGATTTTCAAAAAGAGACAACCCCAAACGATGTGGTAACTGTCATTGCAACAAGGCCGCTTACTAACGATGAGCGTTGGCAAAAAATGGAGCCAGGAGAGTTTTCGTTATTTAAAATGGGTGAGCTTATATAGTTCACCCATTTTGCAAATAAATCGTTAGCTAGTTCGCTTGAAGGTTTTTAGTGTGCTCAGCTGTTGCGGTTGGGGCGGTCACAGTAAACGAGTTCATTTGAACTTCAAACTGCTCAGTCCCTTTTTCACCTTTCCACATGCGCACAAGCATGTAATCCATTTCAGGTGCAAACCAAGCGAGGGCTTGTCGCTTGTCGGTATCGTATAAACGTTTTACTTTAATTGCCTCTATGTTACCTATAGGCAAAGAAATCATCTCTGTGCCTACCACTTCAAAGTTATAATCCCGACGGTTACCTTTTTTATCAACAAGCGGAAACGAGAAGTTGGTTTCGCCTTTTTTTAACCCTTCACGAACCTGAACTTGATACGAAATGGCATCTTGAAAATCATCAGTCCACTCGCATTTTAGCGGGTACTCACTGTTACTGCTGGTAACAATTTCATTCTCTTTGTCAAAATCAATTTTATAGTTTTTATCAGGACCTGTTCCTTTACGTACCATTGAATAATGATCAGGAGAAACCTTACCGTCTTTAAACGTAAATTTAGAGGTTTCTTTACGCGAGTCAGAAAAAATCATCCACTCAATGTCACTGTGGTAGGTTAATTCATAATTTTCATCATCAAGCTTTTTAAGAGAACGAACTGCCGTGCCGTGATTGCTGCCTTTACGCAAAATATCATACTTGGCTTCGTATTGAGTCAATTCGCCTGCAATAAGGCTTGTTGGAAGTAAAGCGCCCGCACATAGCATTAGGGCGCTTATTTTTTTATTGTGGGTAGTGCGCGCCGTGTGCAGGAAGTTGTTTTTTGTCAAGAACCGCATAATCTGCTTCCATAGTAAGTCTTTGTTCACTGAACCATTTGACCACCAAAGGATAAATTATATGCTCTTGTTCGTGCACGCGTTTTGCTAATGTGTCTGCTGTATCATCCTTGAGTACAGGTATTTGCGCTTGAAGAATGACCGGACCACCGTCTAATTCTTCAGTTACAAAGTGAACACTTACGCCATGAACATCGTCTTTTGCATCAATTGCTCTTTGGTGGGTATTCAGCCCCTGGTACTTAGGCAACAAAGATGGATGAATGTTCAACATTTTTCCAATATATTTTTGCACTAAGCTAGGTGTAAGAATACGCATAAACCCAGCTAATACAACTAGATTTGGTTCAAAAGAGTCAATAACGTTCATTAACTGCGCGTCGTAGGCCTCGCGCGAGTCAAAATCTTTATGACTGAGTACTTGCGTTGCAATGCCTGCATTTTTAGCACGTTCTAGGCCATATGCGTCTGCTTTATTGCTAATAACAGCCGCAATATGTCCGTTTATCTCGCCACGTTCACAGGCATCAATGATGGCTTGTAAATTAGAGCCACTGCCTGAAATTAAAACTACTAGACGAGTAGGTGCCATTACTTAGCACCACCTACGATGTCTACTTGCTCTTCGCCTGGTGCCGCATCTTGGATTTCGCCAAGGTGCCAAGCGTTTTCACCTAAATCTTTAAGCATAGTTAAGCTTTGCTCAAGTTTGTTGGCAGGTACAACCAAAACCATGCCTACGCCACAGTTAAATGTACGGTACATTTCATGTGTAGTAATGTTACCGTTTTCTTGTAACCAGTTAAAAACACTTGGCCACTGCCAGCTATCGCCTTTAACCACAGCTTTAGCTGATGCAGGTAATACGCGTGGAATATTTTCCCAAAAGCCACCGCCGGTAATGTGCGAAAGGGCATGCACGTCAACTTGCTTAAATAACTCAAGTAAAGGTTTAACGTAAATACGTGTAGGCTCTAATAAATGCTCGCCTAATGTTTTACCATCAATAACTTGATTGGTGTCGGCGTTAGATACCTCAAGTACTTTACGAATTAAAGAAAAACCATTTGAGTGTGGGCCACTAGAAGCAAGGGCAATAAGCTGATCGCCTGCAGCTACTTTAGTACCATCAATGATTTTTGATTTTTCAACCACGCCGGTACAAAAGCCTGCCATGTCGTAGTCTTCACCATCATACATACCTGGCATTTCTGCTGTTTCGCCACCAATTAGGGCACAACCTGAAATTTCACACCCTTTACCAATACCTGTTACTACGTCGGCTGCTGTATCTATGTCTAGTTTACCCGTTGCATAGTAATCTAGAAAAAACAGGGGTTCAGCACCTTGAACAATTAAATCGTTTACACACATAGCTACTAGGTCAATACCTACGGTATCGTGTTTTTTAAGGTCAATTGCCATACGCAATTTTGTACCCACGCCATCAGTACCCGCTACTAATACAGGTTGTTTATAACCTTCAGGAATTTCGCAAAGTGCGCCAAAACCACCAATTCCGCCCATCACTTCAGGACGACGGGTTTTTTTAACTACGCCTTTAATACGCTCAACAAGTGCATTACCAGCGTCGATATCTACGCCCGCGTCTTTATAGCTAAGAGACTGTTTTTGTTCGCTCACAGGTTTTCCTCAAAATAGTTGTTTTGGGTTGCTTAGAAACGCGCGTATTTTACAACAATTGCATCTGCGCGGCTAGCGTAAATATAGGTTTGAAATAATTAACAAGGACACTTGTCCGCTGTTTGTTGTTTAAATAAACAAAAAAACGCCCGTTGGCGTTTTTTTAGTATTAAAAGCGTTAAATTAACCGCTATGCTTTGGCGGTTAGTATCGCTCTAAGTGGAGCAGGGTAGCCTTCAATGGTTTTACTGGTGTCGGTTGGGTCTAAAAAATCAACTAACGATTCGTTTTCCATCCAATCGGTTTTGCGTTGTTCATCAAGCGTGGTCATTGCGCAATCTTTTATTTGCACATCTTTAAAGCCAACGCGCTCCATCCACAGTTTTAATGCAGCAGTACTTGGAATAAACCACACATTGCGCATTTTTGCGTAGCGGTCGGTAGGCACGAGTACTGTATTTTCGTCGCCTTCAATAACTAAGGTTTCCAGCACTAACTCGCCGCCCGGGCGAAGCTGCGCTTTTAACTGCGCTAAAAAATCAATTGGCGAGCGACGGTGATAAAGTACCCCCATTGAAAAGACCGTATCAAAGGCTTTAAGCTCTGGCAGGGCTTCTACACCTAATGGTAATAAATGCACGTTTTCGTCGGGGTTGAAGTGTTTAATTGCCTGAAACTGGCACAAAAATAAGTCAGAAGGATCAATACCTACTACAAACTCGGCGCCTTCTCCGCGCATGCGCCATAAATGATAGCCAGAGCCACAACCAATATCTAACACTGTACGGCCTTTTAATGGCTCAATATGTGGAAGGAGGCGATCCCATTTCCAATCACTGCGCCATTCGGTGTTTATTTCAATACCGTGCACACTGAATGGGCCTTTTCGCCAAGGCATCATGCGCTTTAATAAGTGTGTAGTTTGCTTTTGTTGGCCTTCACTCATTTCCCCTTTTGAGCCAATTTCTACTTTAGTGACTATATCAACGTGAGTTGTGTTTATTTCAGGCAAATTTTTAAGCACTTTTTGCCATTGTGGTAAATCACCATGGCTTGCCTCTAACTGCCAATGTTTTACTTGGGCAGGTAGCGTTTCTAGCCAGTGGCTAAGTGGGCTTTGTGCAATTGCAGCGTAAAATTGGTTAAACCATTGAGACATAAATTACTCTTTTTATTTAATTGCTACCATTGAGCAAAAATTAAAACATTGATACCACACTTGTGTTTGGCTAAAGCCAATATCACTTAACCTATTAATATGCGTGCTGAGTGTATCGGGGCGCATAACGTTTTCTATTGCTGTGCGTTTTTGACTTATTTCAAGCTCAGAGTAGCCATTGTGACGTTTAAAGTCGTGATGCAAATCTATTAATAAGTTATCGCATTGCTCGTTTTCAGCTTTAATTTTTTCACTAAGTAGTAATACACCACCGGGCTTTAAATTAGCGTATATTTTTTCAAGCACGGCTTTACGTTGTGCATGAGGTATAAATTGCAGTGTAAAGTTCATTGCTACAACCGATGCGTTTTGAATTTCAAGCTCGTTAATATCGCCAAGGGTAACAGTAACCGGCACGTCCGATTTAAACCCTTGTAAATGCACCTTACAACGCTCAACCATCGCTTGTGAGTTATCTACTGCAATAATGTTGCAATTATCGGTGCGAATATTACGGCGCATGCTCAGCGTAACCGCGCCCAATGAGCAGCCTAGGTCATACAAGTTAGAATTACTTTGAGCGTATTGGCCCGCTAATTTACCCATAGTGCTTACAATGGTGGCATAACCAGGCACTGATCGCTGAATCATATCAGGGAATACTTCAACCACATTTTGGTCAAAGCTGAAATCTTTTACTTGTTGCTCAGAGGCGTAAATACTGTCTTTTATGGTCACGAAGGCAGTCTCTTTAAAAATAATAAGGTTATTTTAACATTTTATGCTGGATAGTCAGTGATAAATTCAGTAGGTTGGCTAGAATTATGAATAATAAGTACAAAAGAGAACGTTAAATGAGCAAAAGTAAAGTTATTAGCACCGACGATATACTAGCAACGCTTTGTCACTCTGTGACAGGGGTACTTTCATCAGCAAGCGGTAACGAAATAAGTTACTCGGCCATGGTTCAAAAAATAACACGCACCTGCATGCGACCAGACATTGGTTGCTTTGTATTGTTTGATGGCGGCTTTACAGGGCTTGTTGTAACCAACTTTACATCGCAGGCTGCAATGGAAATCTACGGCGACTACATGCGCAACATGGGTATGCCAGAAGAAGAAATTGCACATAGTCACTTGTCAGACGATGTTTCAAACGTAATGGGCGAGTTAATGAACCAAATAGTAGGTGACTTTACTTCTAAGGTTCGCGAGCAATTACATACCTCTATTACGCAAAATCAGCCAAAAATGATGGCGATTAATAAACAAGTGCAAATTTCGGTAGATACCACAATGGATCGCCCACAAGCACGACGTGTTACTTTTACTACACGTAATCAAAATATTTTTTACCTAGAACTGGCAATGGATAAAACCGAGTTTATTAAACTGCACGATTTTGACATTATTGAGGCTATTGACCCTGATGACATTATTGAAAACGAAGCAAAGCAAAAAGCTGAAAAAGCGCAGGCTAAAAAAGAGCCCGTGCAAGATGATGCCGATGACGACTTTATGGCTGAGTTAGGGCTTTAACACCCAAAGTTGTCAGTTTAAAGCTTTCAAAATTGAAAAAGTATTAACAATAAAAGCGCGATTTAGATCGCGTTTTTATTGTTTATGGGGTTTTATTTACTAATAAGAGGTGCTGTGCAAAAAAGCTTATATGTACGGATTCTCTCCCATCGCCACCACCACACAAAAAATTCTTAAATCTAACTCTAGCTGGTGGTATTGTGGCTCCATGTGGCAACACAGCTTATAAAAGCTTTTGTTGTGGTCTTTTTCTTTAAAATGGGCTAGTTCGTGTACAACCAGCGCTTTTAATAATGGCTCGGGGGCGCGCAGTAAATCGCTGTTTATTGCTAAATCGTGTTTGCGGGTTTTACCTTGCATACGGTAGGTGTGAGTACCTAATGCGTTAGTTACCATGTCACCTTGTTTTTTAAACGCAGCGCGACCAAAAGGTGGAGCGTTTTTTAAATACTGCTTTTTAAGTTCTGTTGCGTAGCTGTAAAGCAGTTTGTCGCTGGTAATAGTATGTGCGTCTGGGTATTTTTTAAGTAAGTAGTCACATACCTTATTGTTACTAATAAGACTTAATACTTGCTCAACAATGTTTGCAGGGTAGCCTGTAAAGTAACGGGCGTATTCACTCATTTTTATATCTCTATATTTTTGTTTTAATTTTTAAAACAGGGCGTGCTGCTGCGCTTCTTTTTCGCCGCTGAACGGGTTGAGTACTGGGTGATTATACCCAAGATCTTTACAAAATTGACGTGCAAGTAGTGGCGACTCACGATTATCGGCAGTATGAAAAAACACATAAGGGGATTTACCCTCATCAAGCCATTGTTTTACTTTACTCAGCCACGGTTTATAAAAGGCTTGATAGTCGTTTTGTAAATCAGCGATTACAAACCGGGCCATAGGCTGCGAGCCAGTAGCAATAGCGTGTACAGGTAAGTGAGGCTTTTTTTGTTGGGCGTCTATTAGCGCTTCGGTGGTTGGCTTTACTGCAAAAAGCGCTCGTGTATCCATTGAAATACGATTTATGTTATTTGCTATTAATAGTTGGTTGAGTGCTACCTCGGATTCACCTTTTTTAAAAAAATCAGCATGGCGGACTTCTACACCATAGGTAATCTCTTTAGGCAGTAAGCTAATAAAGTGTGCCAATTTGGGTAAATCGTTTGGGCCAAATGCTTTGGGTAATTGCAGCATTATTTGCCCTGTTTTTTCAAGTAAAGGAGCAAATAATGTAAGCCAGTCGCTAAGCTCTGTTTGTACGTTGCTAAGCGCTAGCTCGTGGCTAAAACGACGATGAAATTTAAAGGTAAATCTAAAATCGTCAGGTACGCTTTGTGCCCAGCGCAAAACAGTACTAGGTGATGGGTCGGCGTAAAAACTGGTGTTACCTTCTACCGAATTAAAATGCTGTGCGTATTGGCTTAGCATGTCGGCGCTTTTACATTGGCTTGAAAATAAATTGCCTTTCCATGCACTGCTAGACCACTGAGGGCATCCAATATATAACATAAGAAATAGCTGATAAATTACATCGTGGCGCCAGTGTAGCAAATACCAACAGCGCCTGCTTTAAATTAACACCAACACACCAAACACGCCTAGCATCTTCAACCTACTTGGGTATAATGCAGGGCTTAATTTGAATATTCTTAGATTGCTTACGGCTTTATTTGAAGTGTGGTAGCTCTTTTTTAAATTATGCGCCTATAAAAACAAATAATTTTTACCGTTGAAGCCTTTTATCTGACAGGAAAACTATGCGCTCTATATACTGCGGACAGCTAAATAAAACTCACGTAGATCAAGAAGTTGAACTATGTGGCTGGATCAACAAACGACGTGACCTTGGTGGACTTATCTTTGTCGATTTACGCGATAGAGAAGGTTTAGTACAAGTTGTATTCGATCCAGAAGTTGAAGGACTCATGGATACAGCGAATAAGCTTCGCCAAGAATTTTGTGTTCAGTTAAAAGGGGTTGTACGTGCTCGCCCAGAAAGCCAAGTAAATAAAGATATGGCTACAGGCGAAGTGGAAATTTTAGGCACCGAGCTTACAATTATCAACCGCTCAGAGCCATTGCCGCTTGATTTTAACCAAACAAACTCTGAAGAGCGCCGCTTAAAGTACCGCTACTTAGACCTTCGTCGCTTAGAAATGAGCGACCGCATTAAATTACGCGCTAAAGCAAGCAGCTTTGTTCGTCGCTTTTTAGATGAAAACGGCTTTTTAGATATCGAAACACCGGTACTTACAAAAGCAACGCCAGAAGGTGCTCGCGATTACTTAGTACCAAGCCGTGTGCATAAAGGCAGCTTTTACGCATTACCGCAATCGCCACAATTATTTAAACAATTGTTGATGATGTCAGGTTTTGACCGTTACTACCAAATTGTTAAATGTTTCCGTGATGAAGATTTACGTGCCGATCGCCAACCTGAATTTACTCAAATAGATTTAGAAACCTCGTTCATGAGCTCGGATCAAGTACGTGGTATGACTGAAAAAATGATCCGTGAAATGTGGCAATCGTTACTCAACGTTGACTTAGGCGACTTCCCAATTATGCCTTACAGCGAAGCGATGAGTTTATACGGTTCTGATAAGCCAGACTTACGTAACCCAATGAAATTAGTAGACGTTGCTGATTTAGTGAAAGATGTTGAGTTTAAAGTATTCTCAGGCCCTGCAAACGACGAAAAAGGCCGTGTTGCTGTATTAACAGTACCGGGTGGCGCTAAGCTTTCGCGTAAGCAACTTGATGATTACACTAAGTTTATTGGTATTTACGGTGCTAAAGGGTTAGCATGGATGAAAGTAAACGACCGTGATGCAGGCGCTGAAGGCGTGCAATCGCCAATCGCTAAATTCTTAAACGAAGATGTGATCACACAGTTACTTGAGCGTACTAATGCACAAACTGGCGATATCATTCTATTCGGTGCAGATAAGCGCAACACAGTAAATGAAGCCATGGGTGCACTACGCCTTAAAATTGGTGTAGATTTAGAAATCACTAATCTTAACAGTTGGGCACCACTTTGGGTTGTAGACTTCCCAATGTTTGAAGAAGACGACGAAGGCACATTACACGCTGTGCACCATCCGTTCACGGCACCAAAAGATATTAGCGCAAGTGAGCTTGAAGCAAACCCTGCAGCGGCTATCTCAGATGCCTACGATATGGTATTAAACGGCTACGAGGTGGGCGGTGGCTCGGTACGTATACATAATGCAGATATGCAAGAAGCAGCATTTAGAATTTTAGGAATTGATGCACAAGAGCAACAAGACAAATTTGGCTTTTTACTTGATGCCCTTAAATACGGTACACCGCCACATGCAGGTTTAGCATTTGGTCTAGACCGTTTAGTTATGCTTTTATGCGGAACAGATAACATTCGTGACGTTATTGCTTTCCCTAAAACTACACAAGCATCTTGTTTATTAACCGACGCGCCAAGTAAAGCGAATAATGATTCGTTAACTGAGCTTGCAATAAGTGTGGTAGAAAAATCAGCCGCTAGCGAAGAGTAATTTGAGCTGAGTTTACAGCATTGAATTTAAAACCCTTAAGTTGTTTGCTTAAGGGTTTTTTTGTGGTTAAATTTAGCGCAGATTATAATTTAACCACTATGAAAAGGAATTCCCATGTCAATTAATCTCACTTTATTTGGCGAGTTTTTAACATTTTTCATCTTATTTTGTATTCCTATTTTTGCGCTTATTAGCTACAAAATTGGCAAGCGAAAAAGCACCAGCCCAGGTGTTTTAGCTTTTGTAGGCGGGTGCTTAGCATTATTTCCATTATTTGGGCTTATTTATATTGCAGTGCTTGCGCTAAGAAAAGATTTGCCAGAGAGAGGCGACTACAGCCATTGATAATTGTGAAGAGGAAAGCGTTAAGTAAAAAGTTTAACTAAAACATTAGAAGCAAAGACGATGCCTAAGCTTCTAAACGTTACATGCGTTCTTTAATTATCGGCTAGGGCCATTTTTATTGCGTGCACTGGCTAGTTGCCTAGCAATTGCTAGTAACGCCGGTGAAATATCGTCAGCGCCATTTTTAATTAAAGCAGTAACATCACCAGATGAAAACAGCCCATCACGCGGTGATTTAATTCCTAATTCACGAACAAAGTCCTTTGTTTTACCTGTACTGCCGGTTTCAATAAACTTAAATATAATCCGTTCATTGTTGTTTTTAGCGGGTGTTTTTAATGTGCTAATTTCATCATTAATTAAGGCTAACTTTTCTTCTAGAATTTCAATGCGCTGTTCAATGGTGCTGTATGATTTCATGTATCGGATCTTTTACTGAGTATATTGGAACAATTGCCTCTATTATCGCACAATTTTGTGTTTGCGGCTGTTAGTCTTTTTCAACATTTTTTAATCTATAATTTAAATGTAAATAAATTTGGTATAACCACACAGACTACTATTACTTTTAAGGCTGTCATTAATAGTATAAAACGCCTAAACTAACCCGCATTAATTATAATAAACAATACGTTAAGTAATATGCATAAAACACTTTTTTACCTCACACTTCTTTTCACAAGTGTAAGCTCCTATGCCAGCGAAACATATATTACAGACATTAGCCGTGATCGTGAGATCCCAATTAGCATTTCGTTGCCAACAAATAACGTTAAATGCAGCAAACAAAATAAATGCCCAGTTGCCTTTATTAATGCAGGGTATGGTATGGGTCACAATAGCTATACTTTTGCCAGTGATGAATTTAACAAACAAGGCTATTTAGCCATTGCAGTGGGCCATGAATTAAAAACAGATCCTATGTTAAATGTGCATCCACCTTATATGGCAACTCGCATGGAGAACTGGCACCGCGGTGTGGTCACCCTTAAGTTTTTAGTCAATAAATTAGCAGCCAAATACACAGAGTATGATTTTTCAAAGCTCACTTTATTTGGTCATTCTAATGGTGGAGATATTTCAGCCTTGTATGCTGCAATGTATCCTGATGAAGTCAGTGATTTAATTACGCTTGATCATCGCCGCATGTTACTGCCTCGTAATAAAGATATTCGTGTACTTACCCTTAGAGGTAGTGATTACCCGGCAGATGTCGGTGTGCTTTTAAGCGAAAAAGAGTTGAGTGAGTTTCCGGTTACTCAATTACGTATAGAAAAATCGCGCCATAACGATATGTATGATGGTGGTCCTCACTGGTTGGTTGATAGAATAAGTAAAGAAGTTGCTAACTTTATGAATTAGCCGTTTAACGCGCCGCTTTAGCAGCGCGTAATGGTAAGTTTTCCTTATGCGTAATTTACGTAGCGGTTTGCCCAATGTGCAATAATTGTTGCTGCGTAATCGGCATCGTTTTTATTTGTCAGTAAATGATCGGCGTTATCTAGACTTATAAAGCTTTTTGGGTGCTTAGCGGATGCGTAAATTTTTTCAGCTTCAGTAATGTTTACGGTTGTATCAACCGGTGAGTGCATGACTAATAAAGCGCGTTTAAGTTTACTTATGTGGCTTTTATCGTATTTAGCTATATCGTCGATAAATTGCTTTTTAATGGTAAATTCACGCCCAGCTAAACTCACTTTTGCTTCGCCAGCTGCGTTTATTTCATCTAAATGGGCTTCAAAATTATGTGCTACATGTTGTGCATCTGACGGTGCGCCAATGGTTGTAATAGCTGTCACCTCAGGAATATATTGTGCAGCAGCAAGCACTGCGGCACCCCCTAAACTGTGACCGATGAGTAATTGCGGTGCTTTAAAGTGCGCTCGTAAATGATCAGCAGCAGATACTAAGTCTTGAATATTTGATGAAAAGTTACTGTTTGCAAAGTCGCCATCGCTGTTGCCTAGGCCGGTAAAATCGAAACGAAGTACAGCGATTCCTTGCTGTGTTAAAGCACGACTAATACGTGTTGCTGCTGCAATGTCTTTACCGCAGGTAAAACAATGGGCA
Source organism: Pseudoalteromonas sp. 2CM32C (assembly GCF_023161925.1). Taxonomy (NCBI): domain Bacteria; kingdom Pseudomonadati; phylum Pseudomonadota; class Gammaproteobacteria; order Alteromonadales; family Pseudoalteromonadaceae; genus Pseudoalteromonas; species Pseudoalteromonas sp. 2CM32C. The sequence continues at coordinate 484,354 of NZ_JALNTI010000003.1, forward strand.
AAGAGGGCATAAAATTTTACTTCACCATCGGGGAGTTCAAGTTGTCCGGCAAGTTCTAAATTACCACTTTTAAAAGATACTTTTTGTCGCATGGGTCGCCTTTTTGAACAAATAAAATACGTTGTAATACTAGACCATACATATGCATCAATGTGTGCAAATTCAATCGCTTTTATTTATTGATCTTGATCAACGCACCCTTTGATGGGGGTGTTTTGCGGACATATGTCCTTATGTTTTTGGGGCTGTTTGTCTATCCTCGCATGGCGCTATAATGAAGTCCTTGCTACTTTATATACATAAAAGTACTTGAAGTACCTAACTTCAATTAACCTATTCACTGGAACGTACAATGCAATTACCTACTGTTGATTATAAAGCTCCCGATGCGGCTGCACAATTTGTTGAATCGTTAAGAAATACTGGATTTGGTGTTTTAAAAAATCACCCAATTCCACAGTCTTTAGTTGAGTCTATTTACAAAAACTGGCAAGACTTTTTTAACTCAGAGCAAAAGCACGACTTTTTATACTCTAAAGAAACACAAGACGGTTACTTTCCGCCTTCTGTGTCTGAAGTAGCTAAAGGCTTTACCGTTAAAGACATAAAAGAGTACTTTCATGTTTATCCAAAAGGGCGTGTACCTGCCGAACTTGAAGCTGATGTACGTGAGTACTACCGCTTAGCAAACGAGTTTGCTGCAACACTTTTAAGCTGGGTTCAAGCTGAGGCGCCTGCCGATGTGCGTGCTAAGTTTTCGATTGATCTAAAAGACATGATTGCAGACTCTGATCAAACATTGCTACGTATTCTACATTACCCACCAATGACAGGTGATGAAGAGCCAGGCGCAATTCGCGCAGCTGCACATGGCGACATCAACTTACTAACTGTATTACCAGCGTCAAACGAGCCGGGCTTACAAGTTCAAAAGACAGACGGCGGTTGGTTAGATGTACCATGTGATTTTGGTAGCTTAATTATTAACATTGGCGATATGCTGCAAGAAGCATCTGGCGGCTATTTCCCGTCTACTATTCACCGAGTTATTAATCCAACAGGCAAAGCCTCTACTAAGTCGCGTATTTCATTACCTCTGTTTTTACACCCGCGCCCAGATGTTGTACTTTCAGAGCGTTACACCGCAGATAGCTACTTGCAAGAACGTTTACGCGAGCTAGGTGTTAAGTAATACCTGAGCTTAATTAAGCCTTACCTTTAGGTTTTTAAGCATTAACAAAAAACGGCTCTTAGCCGTTTTTTGCGTTTTAAGCTTAGTAATATATGGCCTTCAATTGAGTGCAAACTAAATAATGGCATGCATTCTAGCCCACGACAGGTATAATGCGCGCAACTGGCCGTTTTGGCCTTATTTAAAAGAGAGTTTATATGAGTTTTGAAGGTCTAGGTTTATCACAGCCTTTAGTTAATGCGGTTTTAGAAAAGGGCTATGAAACGCCAACGCCAATTCAGGCTCAAGCAATTCCTGCAATTATAGAGCGTCGCGATGTAATGGCGGCAGCACAAACTGGCACAGGTAAAACAGCGGGTTTTACGCTTCCACTTATCGAACGTTTATCTACGGGCCCAAATGCAAAAAGTAACCATGTACGTGCGCTTATTTTAGCGCCTACACGTGAACTTGCACTTCAGGTAAGCGAAAACGTTGAAGAGTACGCTAAGCATTCAAACGTGAGTTCGTTTGTTGTGTATGGTGGGGTTAAAATTAACCCGCAAATGCAGCGCCTGCGTAAAGGTGTCGATATTTTAGTGGCAACGCCTGGGCGTTTAATTGATTTACATAATCAAAATGCCGTTAAGTTTGATAGCGTAGAAGTGCTCGTTTTAGATGAAGCCGACCGCATGCTCGACATGGGGTTTATTCACGACATTAAACGTCTTATTTCTAAAATGCCTGCTAAGCGCCAAAACCTCATGTTTTCGGCTACGTTTTCAGATGATATTCGAGCGTTAGCTAAAGGATTAATAAATGATCCGGTTGAAATTTCAGTCGCTGCAAAAAACACCACAGCTAAAAGTGTAACGCAAAGCGTTTACGCGGTAGATAAAGGCCGTAAAACAGCTTTACTAAGCCATTTAATTCGTAGTAACGATTGGCAGCAAGTTTTAGTATTTAGCCGTACTAAGCATGGTGCAAACCGTTTGGTTAAACAACTTGAGCGCGACGATATTGTAGGCGCAGCTATTCATGGTAATAAATCGCAAGGCGCACGTGTAAAAGCGTTAGATGGTTTTAAAAGTGGCGAAGTACGTGTACTTGTAGCCACTGATATTGTGGCACGTGGCCTTGATATTGTTGAGCTTCCGCATGTTGTTAACTACGACTTACCAAATGTGTATGAAGATTATGTTCACCGTATTGGCCGAACAGGACGTGCGGGTGCATCGGGCCATGCAATTTCGTTTGTTACAATTGATGATGCAGTCGATTTATACGGTATTGAACGCTTTATTGGTGAGCTTATTCCTCGTGCTGAAGAAGAGGGGTTTGAACCAGTAAACCCAGTAGCAGAACGCGCATTAGACGCACGCCCATTACCTGCTAAAAAGCCAAAGAAAAAGCAACCTTTTAACAAGCCTAAATCTGATAGCAGTAAGCCAAATAGTAAAAAGCCAAATAATGGCGGCAACGGTACTGGCCCTCGTCGTGGTGGCTCTAAAAAGCCTGCTGCTAAAAAAGATGATAACGCACAAAACCCTTGGGCAAAGCGTCAGTCGGTAGGCGGAAACGGTCAGCGCCGTCGCCGTCCAAATAATAATGACTAACTAGGTTTAGTTAGTTTTAATAAAAACGCGCTTACTTTAAACGGTAGCGCGTTTTTTAATGTATTAAATACTTTACCATTAAACCTACAAACAAAGTTACACTTACGCTAAGTAGTGTGCCTAACATTACGTATTCGGTGAGCTTTTTATCTTTACTGGCGCTTAAATCGCCAAACCTAAAGACCGACTTAGCCGCTAATAAAAATCCAACACCTGCAAATTGATCGAGTAAAATAAAGCTCAGCATTAACACGCGCTCCAACATGCCAATACTTTGCCCTGCAAGTACTAAGCTGCCTTTACTGCTAAAGTTACCCGTTAAACGCTCTAGCATCATTCTAATAAATACTGCACTTGGGCTTAAAATAATTAAATAACCGCACGCAACCCACAGCACATTTGGGTTAGTGACAAGTGAATATAGGGTGTTTAAAAAGTGTGTATTATCGCTCAGCCATACGCTTAAGTAGATTATTACGGCTATGTGGGCAAATTGATCCATTAAAAAGGGCACGACACCTTTGCTTGAGTAAGATTTGGCTATATCAATTGCGTAATGACTAAGCATAATAACGGCGGTTGCTATTACAACACTGCTAATTTGTTGCCAGCCATAAGTGTATTCCCACGCGCTAATAATTATTGCGCTAGTGACCCCATGAACCAATACATGAAAATACAGTTTAGTTGCCTTGAAGTGGCGGGAGTTTCTGTCGTTAACCCAGCTCATAGGTTGCCAGTAAAAATCAGCCAATAAATGGCCAATAATTAGGGCTACGAGTAAAAGCGAAAAAGCCATTAGCATCTCCTTTGATTTATATTTTTTATAATGTTGCTCGCATGCTCTAAAAATCGTTCGATAAGTTGGTAATGGGCTAAATTAAGTAGCTTAGTTACGTTTTCTCTGCTGGTTTTAAGATCTTTTGCTAAAGCTGCATGGCTATTATCTGTACTGGTTAAATAGGCGTACAAAGCATTGGCTTGTTTTTGTGTTATTTTAGTGAGGAGTACATCAGCAAAGGCTAAATTAAGGTTTAAACTTTCATGGATGTTTTGAGGAGGCGTATTAAATAAAAACCGTTGATTGGCTATTTTATCAAGGCCATGACCCGAAAGAGTAAATGCTGAACCTGTAGCTGTTTTTATATCATTGCGCGGGTTATCTATTTCCCCAATAGCCATACTTTGTCTGACTTCGTACCCTGATGCCTTCAAATATAAATAAATTAAAACGGCATGCTTAAACAAATACTCAGGGTTATTTATTTGTAATTGAAAAGAGTCGCCTCGATAAATATTCCAAAGTGTACTCTCGCCCGATACACAACGTAAACTTTGCTCTAGCTCATAAAGCATGGCATCGTATTGCTGTTTAGGAATAGTTTGCGATTTAATAATATCGCCGCTGATCACACCAATCATAACAATCCAAATTAGTTACTTTTTTAAATGTAACCAAAAATGGTTACATAGCGTTATGTAACTAATTTAGGTTACTTAAAAGCAAATAGCAAGGTACACTGAGTTTAAATTATTTCGCTATGGCTATTATTCTAACTAGGGCATTACATGACTTCATTTAACTCGCAGCAAAACATTAAACCGCGTGTAGGTGTATTTGTTGACGTACAAAATATTTATTACACGTGTAGAGAAAGCTATAGCAAAAACTTTGATTACAATGCTTTTTGGCGAGTTATCCAGGAGCAGTACGAAATAGATTGTGCGTTTGCTTACGCTATTTATCGTGGAGATGAAAAGCAAAATCAGTTTCAAAATATTTTGAGAGCGATTGGGTTTGAGGTAAAACTAAAGCCGTTTATTCAGCGCCGAGATGGCAGTGCAAAAGGCGACTGGGATGTAGGCATAACGATAGATATGTTAGAGCATGGAAAAAATCTCGATAAAGTAATTTTGCTATCGGGCGATGGCGATTTTGCACTGTTACTTGCGCATTTAAAAAATCAATATAATGTGCCGTGTGATGTTTATGGAGCAGATAAGTTAACCGCTGAAGTACTCAAACAAAGTGCGGAGCAGTTTCATTTGATTGATGATAATTTATTACTTTAAAGCTTACAAAAAAGAGGCTAAGTGCCTGCAACATGAGAGTTTTTAATACAGAGCCTATATAGTTTAATATAGGCTTTATTGTTGCTGTAATAAATTGGGTTTGCTCGTCGGTTATGTTAATTTTAAGCGATGACGAGTAATTAAGGATTTACATGCTCAACTACAGTGATATGCCACTTGATAGATGCTCCAATGTGCGAAAAGACCCAATATGGCTCAAAGGTCAATTGTCGTCGCAAAGCGTGTGGCTTTTGGTAAAAAACAACGAGACATTATTTATTAAAAATACGCCTCAAATAAAGTTTTTACCGTACGAGAAAATTGCACAGCTAAACTTAACCAATGCGCTATTTTTAGGCTTAAACACCACACAGCAGGGGGTGTTTGCCCTAGATGTATCTACTATTGATGACACAACACTTACCCCCATAATAAGTGGCGCAGAGTTTATGGATATTCGTAAGCAGGGGCCGCTTATTGATATAAAAGAGGGGTCTATGGCTGCGCTTGCCCGCGGGTTGTGTTATTGGCATGCAACGCATCGTTTTTGTGGACGTTGCGGCAGTAAAAACCACTTAGTTGAAGCGGGACATTCGCGTTTATGTGAAAACGAGCGCTGTAAACACCCTACTTTTCCTCGTACCGATCCTGCGGTAATTATGGTTGTAACTAAAACGTTTGCCGATGGCATTGAGCGATGTTTGCTTGGCCGCCAAGCAGTGTGGCCTACAGGAATGTATTCGTCATTAGCCGGCTTTGTAGACCCAGGTGAAACTTTAGAGCAAGCTGTTGCCCGTGAGGTAAAAGAAGAGGCAGGGATTGACGTTGATGACGTAACCTATGTAGCGTCTCAGCCATGGCCATTTCCTTCATCTATCATGCTTGGTTTTTTTGCTAAGGCAACGTCTGAGCAAATTAACGTAGATAAAGACGAACTTGACGATGCTAAGTGGTTTAGCCGTGAAGATTTGGCAAACTTTGGTAATTGGCATGACGAAGGAGAGCATTTAAAACTTCCTCGTACTGATTCTATTTCTCGCTATTTAATTGAACATTGGCGTACTAATCCATAAGGAATAACCATGTCGAGTGACAGTAATAAAAATACTCAGCTTGTGTCATCTGGGCGCAAAAAAGCTTACACCCATGGTGTAGTAAACCCCGTTGTGCAGCGCGCATCAACGGTGGTATTTGATTCGGTTGCAGAACTTAAAGAAGCAGCGAAGAAGCGTGGCGATAAAACCCTTTTTTATGGGCGTCGTGGCACTACCACCCATTTTGCATTACAAGAAGCCATTACCGATTTAGAAGGCGGTGAAGGGTGTGCGCTTTATCCGTGTGGGGCAGCTGCAATTAGCCAAGCGTTATTGTCGTTTTTAAAAAGTGGTGACCATATTTTAATGGTTGATAACGCGTATGAGCCTACTCGCGATTTTTGCGATAAAATTTTAGCAGGGCTAGGAATTACCACTACTTATTACCCGCCAACAGTTGGTGCAGGCATAAAAGATTATATTAAGCCAAACACCAAGGTGTTATTTTTAGAATCGCCAGGCTCCATAACGATGGAAATTCAAGACGTACCAGCCATGGTAAACGTAGCCAAAGAACATAACGTTATGACCATGCTGGATAATACTTATGGAAACGGCCTTCATTACCGACCGCTTGAGCATGGCGTCGATATTAGTATTCAAGCGGCAACAAAGTACATTGTTGGTCATTCAGATGTAATGATGGGAGTTGCAGTGGCAAATAAAAAATATTGGCCAACCCTTCGCGAACATTCTTACTTACTAGGTCAGTGTACAAGTGCTGACGATGCATACTTAGCATTACGCGGTTTACGCACGATGAGCGTGCGTTTAAATCAGCATGAAAAGGCGGCATTAGAGGTGGCAAAATGGCTTGAGCAACATGAGTTAGTTGATCATATTCGCCATCCTGCATTTGAAAGCTGCCCCGGGCATGCGTTTTTTAAGCGCGATTTTGATGGTAGTAATGGGTTGTTTTCAATTGTTATGAAAACAGGGAATCAAAAAGCGATAGATGAATTTTTAGATAGCCTTCAGCATTTTAAAATGGGTTTTTCGTGGGGTGGCTTTGAAAGTTTAGTTACCGCTAACTTAACAATGAAAGGATTGCGTTCAACCACCGGGTGGGATTTGGGACCGGTTATTAGATTGCATATTGGCCTTGAAGATATCGACGACTTACTAGCCGATTTAAGCCAAGCGCTTGAGGTATACAAGCAGCATTTATAATTACGCGCTAGTTACATTTTAATGGTTTGTTACAAAGCTCACTCTTCGTGGGCTTTTTTTTGCTGGTAATTCAAGGTGTTTACACTTAGGGTAGTTATATTAGGCTTTGAACTAAAGCATGAGCAACGTCATTAAGGATAGTCAATGGCAACACCATTACCAATAAACGTAGGGCGATTAACGCAAATTGCGGGATTTGAGCTTGTACGTATGTTTTTAACTAAACGTGGGCTTATAGCACTTGCAGCATTTGCACTCGTTTGGTTAATTATTTTACGCTACCCGATAGGGCAAGCTGTGAGCATTATTAGCTCCCCAAACTTTGAGCAAATAGCTCGTGATATTTCAGGCTCAATTGGCTTGAGTAAACTTCTTGATTGGCCTGAAGCTGAGTTTGCTATGTATTGGCTAATTGCTTTGTACAGTTTTCCTGTGTTTAGTTTATTTATTTGTAGTGACCAAACAGTGGGTGACAGAGAGCGCGGTACACTGAGGTTTTTATCATTACGTTCAACCCGATTTGAAATTTTGTTTGGCCGGTTTATAGGGCAATTAGCTGTATTAACGTGTTTGGTCGCAATTACTCTTGTGGCTACATTAGCGGTATTAGGGTATCGCGATCCGAGTTTGTTGGTAGGGGGCGTTGGCCGCGCTGTGTCGATATTTTCAATTCTTATAGTTACATTTGCACCATTTGTGGCGTTAATGACTTTAATTAATACTTTTGCACGTTCATCGCGGTTATCAATTGTACTCGCTATTTTATATTTTACAGCGGGTGGAATTGTAGTGGGTTTACTACAGTGGCAAATACCGGCATTAAGCGTGCTAGATTATTTATTCCCGGGTGTACAAATAGAGCAACTCGCCGGTCAAAACCTGCCATTATTGAGTGCCGTGGGAATACCACTTGTACAAACTGCTGTGTTAATGGCAGTGGCTCAACGTATTTTTGCAAGGAGCTCACTATGAATCCACTAATTACAGGGCGTAATTTAAGTAAGTCGTATGGGTCTAAACTTGCGCTTAATAATGTGAACTTTGAAATTGAGCAAGGTGCTCCTGTTGCTCTTGTTGGCCCAAATGGTGCGGGTAAAACGACATTATTTAGTTTGTTATGCGGCTATATAGCGCCCAGCAATGGTGAGCTTGAAATACTTGGCCATAAACCCGGCAGTGCCGCCTTATTTAATAAGGTCAGTGCTTTACCACAAGATGCGCAGCTCGATCCGCGTTTTAATATAGATAAACAACTTGCTTTTTACGCCAAATTACAAGGTATGAGTACCAAGCAAAGCCAAACAGAAGCATTACGCGTGCTTGATTTAGTTGGGCTGCGTGAAATTGCTAAAAACCGTGCAGGTGATTTATCTCATGGTATGCGCAAACGTGTAACTATAGCGCAGGCTCTTATTGGTTCGCCGCTAATTGTTATGCTAGATGAGGCAACCGCAGGACTTGATCCTATTCATGCCAGAGAAGTACGTGAGTTGGTGTCAACGTTGAGCTCTGAAGCAACCTTTATTTTAAGTTCGCACGATTTAACTGAGCTTGAGCGGTTATGTTCCCAAGTGCTGCATTTAGATAAAGGCGTATTGAGTGAGCACCAAACAAAAGTAAATCAAACCGACAAACACTTTTACACATTAATGCTAAACGAGATGTATGAAAACGTTGAGCAACAGTTACAGTTACTCAATGGTGTAAGCTCTGTTTATATGAGCCAACACAAAGAGTATGTTATTGAATACACACAATCTGAGCAGGCACTTGATATTGCACTATTACAGTTTTGCCACCAACATAATTGGCAATACAGGCAATTGGTTAATGGCCATACATTAGAAAATCAAATTTTTAAACAGGAGAAAGTATAATGGGTTTATTAAGCGGATTAATGGGTAACGCAAGCGAAGTTGATGATTCTGATTTAGAAAAAGTACTCGCTAATACATTAATTGAGGGTGAGCACGTCGAAAAAGCCTATAAAGTTATTCGCGATATGTTCATTTTTACTAATAAGCGCTTAATTTTAATTGATAAGCAAGGTGTAACTGGTTCTAAAATGGAAATGGTGAGTATTGCTTACTCTAAAATTACCAAGTTTAGCAAAGAGAGTGCAGGGCACTTTGATTTGGATGCTGAACTTAAAATTTGGATTGGCTCTGACCCAACGCCACTTACAAAAGAGTTTAAAGCAGGCGATAACATTAATGAGGTTTATAGAGTAATTAGCCAACACGCTCTATAATTGTACAACTACTTTAAGTAGTTGTTGACTAAATGTTGCAACTACTTTAATTTTACAGTTTCTTACACCTCCTTACAATTAACTCAACAAATACAATGGTTTAATTAAGTTTTCATTCAGTTTCCCGGCGTTAGCATATGCCCACTTTAGTAATTTAGCTAAAGCATAAAACGCAATGTACATAGGGAAGTCTTACAATGAAAAAATTAGCAGTTATTATTTCAAGCATTTTATTATCTAGCACTGCGGCTGCTGCAGACAGCTATAACTCAATCAGTAACTTAAGTTACAAAGACAGCGACAATAACGATACCGTTGCTGTAGATTCTATTTATTACTTATCACCTAAAAAAACATTAGGCCCGTACGACCAATTTGAATACATTAATAAACAAAGCAACATTTACGGCGCATACGCTGATGACGACTTTAGCGATACAACGTTAGTTGGTGGTGAGTACTTTATTAATGAATTTGTTATTGGTGCATCATACACAAACCTTGATGTTGGCAATCATAACGAAGCATATACAATTTCAGGCGGTTACTTTTTTAACCCAGATTTGCTTGCAAAAGTGACGCTAGTTGAAAATAAAGATGGCGAAGACTTCGCTTTATTCGATTTAGCGTATAACCATATGCTTAACAGTACCGATTACATTGGTGTAACTGTTACTGCGGATGATGATTTTGATTACCGCGCCGTTGCTGCTAAATACTTTATTGATTTACAGCAAGGTAACTACTTAACATTTGAAGGTAAATACGAAAGCATTGATGATGCTGAAAACCAATGGGTGGCAGAAACGAATTACTATTTCTCAAAAGCGACCTCTGTATTTGCAAGCTACGATAAACAAGATACCTACAGCTTTGGTGCTCAGCACTTCATTAACAAAAATATTGGCCTTAAAGTAGGTTACGAGAACAATGCCGATGACTCTGATAATGATGCTTACTTTGCAAACATGCGTTTTCAGTTTTAATTAATAACACAATTTAAGTTTTCAGCTTAATTAAAATATAAGCCCGCTCATGCAGCGGGCTTTTGTATTGATAAGGCTTATACGTTTTATTTGTTAGTTGCTTTACACATACCAAAATTAATAATTACAGACTAGTTTATCCTTTATTCCCTAATTTACAGGCTTAGTAGGCAGCGTATTTGCAATGATTGTATTTAAACTAAGATGGGTCATACTTAGGTTATTAATTTCTAATGTTAAAGGAATGTAGGCATGTCGGTATTTATCATTTTACTGGTTGTTATGGTGGTTATTTTTGCTGTTAAAGATATCCGCTTAAACCTGATCAGTAGACCCACGTTTAAAATGTTTAAAAAAGTACTTCCACCGCTTTCGCAAACAGAGCGAGAGGCTATGGAAGCAGGCGATGTTTGGTGGGATGGAGAACTATTTAGTGGTAACCCTGATTGGAAAAAATTACACAATTTTCCAAAGCCAGAATTGAGCGAAAAAGAAAACGCATTTATGGCTAATCAGGTTGAGACCCTAATGGCGATGCTAGATGATTACCAAATAGTGCAAAAAGACAAAGACTTGCCAAAAGAAGTATGGGATTACTTAAAAAAAGAAGGTTTTTTTGCATTAATCATTCCTGAAAAGTTTGGTGGGCGAGAGTTTTCGGCTATTGCTAATTCAACCATTGTTTCAAAAATTTCGACTAAGAGTTTAACTGCGGCGGTTACAGTAATGGTGCCAAATAGTTTAGGGCCGGGTGAGCTATTGCTGCATTACGGTACTAAAGAGCAACAAGACCGCTGGTTACCAACGCTTGCTAATGGTGAAGATGTTCCATGTTTTGCACTTACAGGCCCAGAAGCAGGCTCTGATGCCGGTAGCATTCCAGACTCTGGCGTTGTTTGTAAAGGAGAGCACAATGGTGAAGAAGTAATTGGCCTACGTTTAAACTGGTCAAAACGTTACATTACCCTTGCACCCGTTGCTACAGTATTAGGCCTTGCTTTTAAAATGTATGACCCCGATGGTTTATTAGGAGACGAAAAAGAGCTTGGTATTACGTGCGCACTTATTCCAACCGATCACCCAGGAGTTAAAACAGGTGAGCGCCATTACCCACTTAATATGGCATTTATGAACGGTACAACTTATGGTGAAGACGTGTTTATTCCGCTTGACTGGATTATTGGTGGGCAAGAGTGTGCGGGGCGTGGATGGCGCATGCTGGTGGAGTGTTTAAGTGCAGGGCGTGGTATTTCGCTGCCGGCTTTAAGTGCTGCAACCGGTCACCTAGCGGCTAAAATGACTTCAGCATATGCCGTAGTTCGCCAGCAATTTGGTGTATCTATTGGGCAATTTGAAGGTGTGCAAGAAGCGCTTGCTCGCATTGGTGGCTTAACTTACACGCTAGAGTCATGTCGATTAATGACGGCTGGCGCAATCGATTTAAAGCTTAGCCCTTCGGTTGTCACTGCTATTGCCAAATACCATATGACTGAAATGGGTCGTACAGTCATGAATGATGCGATGGATATTCATTCAGGCAAAGGCATTCAGGTGGGGCCAAATAACTATTTGGCACATGGTTATATGGGAATACCGGTGTCTATTACGGTAGAAGGCGCAAATATTTTAACTCGAAATTTAATGATATTTGGCCAAGGAGCAACCCGTTGTCATCCCTTTGTTCTAAAAGAAATGGAGGCCGCTGCACTTGAAGACGACGATGCTGCTTTGAATCAATTTGATGGTTTATTAATGAACCATATATTATTTGCGATAAGTAATGCCAGCATGGCTTTTATACATGGTTTAACACGTAGTTACTTTGCAAAAGCGCCTGTTGGCGGCGAAACAGCAGTTTACTACAAGCACCTAAGCAGAATGAGCAGAGGCTTGGCTATTTGTACCGACGTAGCCATGTTAATGTTAGGTGGTGAGCTTAAACGCAAAGAGATGATATCTGCCCGATTAGGCGACGTATTGAGCCAGTTGTATTTAGCTTCTACGGTTTTAAAACGCTACGAAGACGAAGGTCGTCAACAAGCAGACTTACCTTTTGTTAAATATGCGATAGAAACATCGTTATTTGAAATTGGCCAAGCGTTTGATGGTTTTTTCAAAAATTTCTCAAACCCAATTATTAATTTTGTGCTTAAGCGTATTGTATTTCCAATTGGTAATCATTACGAAAAACCAAGCGATGAAATTGCACAACGTATTTGCGAGCATATGACACAACCAGGTGTGTTTAGAAATCGCTTAACTCATTTGTGTTATGTAGATGAAAACGCAGGTACAGGGGTAATGGAAAATGCATTTTTAGCTATGCACGATATGCAGGCTCAATTCAAAGATTTAAAACAATGGCAGCGCAAGGGTAATATTCCTGCAACGCTCGATATTGAAGGTGCGATTAACTTTGCATTAGACAATGATTTAGTAACGCAAACCGATGCCGATGCTATGCACCATGCTAATAAGCTACGTAAGCAAGCAATAGCGGTTGATAACTTTCAGCAAGGCGAGTTGTAGCTAATTATTTGAACCGTAAATAAAAAAGGCCTTACATGTGTAAGGCCTTTTTTTAATATAATGATTAACGTGCGTATGGGTCTGCAACTATTTTGTCGATATACCATTTACCTTTTTTACGTAGCATTTTTACGCTACGCATGTCATCTATTTTGTTACCGTTTAAATAACCGGTGAAAATAAGATTTATTTTAGCATTGTCACCATACTGTTCGCGTACACTCATATTGGTCATATCGACTTCAATAATAACTTCATCGTACTGCATGTTAACTAAGTTACGAGTAAATTGTTTAGCTGTACCGTACGACTTCATGATTCGCGTAAGGTTGGGTGTTGCCATGGTTGTTGCTTTTTGAAGGTCTTGCTGATTGTACAAGGCATCAAAGTAGGCTGTTGCAGTGTCACCGGGTGAATCGCCAAGTTTTTTTACATCATCGCCACAGGCAACTAAAAACAAACACAGAATAAGGCTGACTAAATAGGTTATTTTTTTCATGTTAATTCTTGTTGGTTAGTTTTATTTAAGTGTGTGGTGAATTAGCTAATATGTAAAGACATGGAAGGTAAATAAAAAGATATTGCAGAGTAAATAATAAAAAAGGATGCCTAGGCATCCTTTCAAAAAATGGTTAGCTATGATTATTGAACAAGCTCTTGGTCACTAAATTCCTCATCAAATAGCGGGCTTGATAAGTAACGTTCAGTGGCACTTGGTAAAATAACAACAATATTTTTGTCGGCATTTTCTGGTTTTTCAGCAATACGTTTTGCTGCCACTACAGCAGCGCCCGATGAAATACCCACTAGTATACCTTCTTTTTTCATTAGCTCATGTGCCATAGCAATTGCATCTTCGTTAGATACTTGCTCTGCAGCATCTATTAGGCTCATGTCTAGGTTTCCAGGGATAAATCCTGCGCCAATACCTTGGATTTTATGTGGCCCTGGCTTAACTTCTTCACCGGCGAGTGTTTGGCTGATCACTGGCGAATTAGTTGGCTCAACAGCAATAGACTTAACATTTAGACCTTTCTCTGTTTTAAGGTAGCGACTAACACCTGTTATAGTCCCGCCAGTACCTACGCCTGCTACAAAGTAATCTACTTTTCCGTCAAGAGCATCAAAAATTTCTGGACCTGTAGTCTCAAAGTGTATTTTTGGGTTTGCTGGATTCTCAAACTGCTGTAGCAAGATATACTTTTCAGGATCGGTGGCTTGAATCTCTTTTGCTTTTTGGATTGCACCATTCATACCTTTAGCACCGTCTGTAAGCACAAGATTAGCACCCAACGCTTTTAAAAGTTTACGACGCTCTAAGCTCATAGTGTTAGGCATAGTAAGCGTTAGTTTATAACCACGTGCTGCGGCAACGAAGGCCAATGCAATACCTGTATTACCTGATGTAGGCTCGATAAGTTCTTTACCCTCAGTTAGCTGACCTGCTTTTTCAGCCTCCCAAATCATCGATGCACCAATGCGGCATTTTATACTAAAGCTTGGGTTACGCGCTTCCACTTTAGCGAATACATTCCCACCTGTAACACGTTTAAGTTTTACCAGTGGTGTATTACCGATACTAAGTGAGTTATCTTCAAAAATAGTAGACATAATGTTCCTTTGGATACAATCTGATCAACGTGCTAATAGCCTTTGCTACTAACTATATGTTGACACTTTACTGAGAGTTTAAAAAAATAAAAGTAAAGTTTGGCTATAAGATATATCTATTGAGCTTATAACTAAGTGAAATAAAAATCTATATTAGCTGTGCCTTTTGTTATTAGGTACGCACATTAAATTTAATGATAAGACGCTTTTGTTTGTTATGTCGGCTTTTTACCTATAAATAAAATAAAGAGAAGCTTAAATATTTAAATAGGCGCAGACACTCATGCGGCCTAACGGCTAATAAATTGAGTGATTTTTGAATATGATACTTTACCGAGGTCAAATGCACTTTTTATTGATGATTATTTATGCAAACAAACTTTAGTTCAGCGGTTTTATGACACAAGCTAACCAAAACATGATAAAAACGTTTATCTAACAATAATTGAGTAATAAAAATGAAGTTAATTTTAAAGTTAATTGCCGGCATTGTGGCTGGTATATTGGTAGGCTTTTATGTGCCTTTGACAGGTGTTGAACTCTTATTTACGGTTAAAGAGTTAATTGGTCAAATTATTTCCTTCACTATTCCTCTTATTATTTTGTTTTTTATTGCTTCTGGTATTGCAGGGCTTCCTAAAGGTTCTGGCCACTTACTTGGTAAAACGGTTGGATTTGCATATAGCTCTACCGTCATTGCCGGCACGCTTGCTTTTTTATTAGTCAGTGCTGTTATCCCATTTTTAAGTGGGGGTATTACATTCGAAGCTGAAGTAGCCACGGAAATAGGCAGTTTTATTGATATAGAAATCCCACCATTAATGGGTGTGATGACTGCGCTTGCTACGGCTTTCATATTTGGTATTGGTATGAGCCAGCTTGAATTAGACACATTAAAAAAAGTATCGGATCAGGGTCGTGATGTAATAGATGCGTTATTGTCAAAAGTGATTATTCCGGCATTACCGTTTTATATTGCCGGTGTATTTGCTGAAATGACTGTAGCAGGCACAGTGGTTGATACGCTGCAAACATTTGGCGTGGTGCTCATTGCAGCCCTTGTAATGCATTGGCTATGGTTAAGTGTTCTATATATTGCAACAGGCATTTTATTGAAGCGTAATCCACTTGAATTAGTTAAAAATATGCTACCGGCTTATTTTACTGCATTAGGTACTATGTCGAGTGCAGCAACTATTCCTGTGTCGTTGCAATCAAGTAAAGCAAATAATGTTAAAGAAGACGTAGCAAACTTTACTGTACCTTTATGTGCCACCATTCATTTGTCGGGTTCAACGATTACTATTGTTACGTGTGCCATGGCCGTTATGTTTTTATCGCCAGGTATGGAAGTGCCATCGTTAATGGGCATGTTGCCATTTATATTTATGCTCGGTGTTGTGATGATTGCAGCGCCAGGCGCACCGGGTGGTGCGGTAATGTCGGCGCTTGGGCTTTTAACAAGCATGCTTGGCTTTAATGAAGGGGCTGTGGCATTAATGATTGCACTGTACTTAGCACAAGACAGCTTTGGTACGGCATGTAATGTTACCGGTGATGGTATTATTGCATTATGGGTTGACCGTTTTAGTGAAAAGTCAGCCTCTTAAATCGCTGGGCACATTGATTTCAGTACTTTTAACTTTAGTTAACGTGCCTGAGTGAGAGCGATAATATTAGTTATTGTTTCGCTTTAACTGTGTTAATGTGACAAATTAAATTATTTAGACGTGTGTAGTTGAGTTAATGAGGGTATTGCATTGATTAATGTACTTTTAGTTGATGATCATGAACTAGTACGAACTGGGATCAGACGCATATTAGATGATGTGCGTGGGTTTAAAGTTGTAGGTGAAGCAAAAGACGGTGAAGCCGCTGTTCAGTTTTGCCGACAGCACACACCTAATATTGTACTTATGGATATGAATATGCCTGGCATGGGTGGATTAGAGGCAACTAAAAAGATTTGTCGCTATTGCCCAGATGTAAAAATTATCGTTCTTACTGTTAATTGCGAAGACCCATTTCCGTCTAAAGTAATGCAAATTGGTGCACACGGCTTTCTTACCAAAGGAGCTGGTTCTGATGAAATGGTTCGTGCTATTCGTTCAGTTCATGCTGGTCAACGCTACATTGCGCCTGAAATTGCACAACAAATAGCACTGGCACAGGTTACTGGTCGTACAGACGAAAATCCGTTTCAGAGTTTATCAGAGCGCGAACTTCAAATAATGCTTATGATCACCAAAGGTGAAAAAGCACAAGATATTGCAGAGCGCTTAAACCTCAGTTCTAAAACAGTTAATAGCTATCGTTACCGAATGTTTGAAAAATTGAATGTAGGTGGCGATGTTGAACTTACACATTTAGCTATTCGTCATAAGATGATTGACATAGACGTGTCGTACTAACCCTTTTATATGTCTGAATTTGATCACGTACATTTTTTAAAAACGCTATCAAGCGAGCCCGGTGTTTACCGCATGCTTGATAGTGATAACCAAGTTATTTATGTTGGTAAAGCTAAACAATTAAAAAAACGCGTAAGCAGTTACTTTAGATCCAACATTACCGACAGCAAAACCCGTGTTTTAGTCAGTAACATTAATGATATTGAAGTCACACTGACCAACACCGAAACCGAAGCGCTACTGCTCGAAAATAACCTCATAAAAAAATATCAGCCTCGTTATAATATTCTACTGCGAGATGATAAGTCTTACCCCTATATTTTATTAACGAACCATAAGCATCCGCGGTTAGCGTTCCATAGAGGGAGCCGCAAAATAAAAGGTGAGTATTTTGGTCCATTTCCGAGTGCAGGCGCGGTCTCGGAAAGTTTGCGTTTAATGCAAAAAATATTTCCCGTTCGTCAATGCGAAGATGCTTATTATCGTGCCCGAAGTCGCCCTTGTTTACAGTATCAGCTCAAGCGTTGCTCTGCGCCATGCGTTAACAAAGTTACCGAGCAAGACTACAGTGAACAAGTTGACTATGTTCGTAAATTTTTGACGGGTAAATCGGATGAAGTCATTGCCGAACTAATAAAAAAAATGGAAGCGGCCAGTGCGGAGCTCAACTTTGAGCTTGCCGCAAAAGTACGTGATCAAATAATGCTACTGCGTAAAATGCAGGAGCAACAATCTATTTCGGGTAATTTTGCAGAAATGGATGTGGTGGGCTTCGCGCATTTAAATGGATTAAACGGCATACATTTATTGATGATTCGCGATCATAAAGTACTAGGCAGTAAAACGTACTTTCCAAAAGTACCAAAAGATTCAAGCGAGCAAGAAATTTTAACTTCATTCTTAGGTCAATATTATTTAGCACCAGGTGCAACAGGACGCATTGCTAAAGAAATTATACTCCCGTTTGAAATAGAAGAGAGCAGTGCGTTAAGCGAAGCACTGACGCAAATAAGCGATCGTAAAGTGGCGCTTAAAGTGGTTACACGTGGAGAGCGTGCGCAATACCTTCAACTAGCAAATAAAAATGCGTTAAACAGTATTGCTGTCAAACAAAGTACACAAGACTCTATTAATAAACGCTATGCCCAATTAAAAGCAACATTACGCCTAGATGATATAGCGCGAATGGAATGTTTTGATATAAGCCATACTATGGGAGAAAACACGGTAGCAAGTTGCGTTGTTTTCGATTCGCAAGGCCCAAATACAAAAGAATACAGGCGCTATAATGTAACCGGTATAACCGGTGGTGATGATTATGCAGCCATGGAGTTTGCTTTAAATAAGCGTTACAACAAATTAGTGGATGAAGACAAAATCCCCGATGTAATATTTATTGATGGCGGTAAAGGACAGTTAGGGCGTGCAGAGCAATATTTTTCTAATTGGTCTCATTCTAAAATGCCTCTGCTAGTCGGGGTTGCAAAAGGAACGAGCCGTAAACCTGGCCTAGAAACATTACTCATAGATGGGGGGCGTAAAACAATTCCGATGGATTCTGATGCGCCTGCACTTCACCTAATACAACATATACGAGATGAATCTCACCGTTTTGCAATAGCTGGGCATCGTAATAAGCGCCAAAAACAGCGAACACAATCATTGTTGGAAGAAATTAATGGAGTAGGTTCTAAACGTCGCCAAACATTATTAAAATATTTAGGGGGCATGCAGGGGGTAAAAGCTGCTAATATAGAACAATTAAAGAAAGTTCCCGGGATCAGCCCTGATATGGCTGAGAAGATATTTAACCATTTACATGACAAGGGCTAGCCCTTCATGCGAATATAAAAGAAAAGACATATCCAAGTAGTTATGTGGAATATTCCAAACACACTCACAACATTTAGACTTTTTCTTATCCCCATTTTTTTGGTGATATTTTATTTGCCTTATAGCTGGGCTTTTTTTGCTGCCGCTTTTATTTTTTGGCTTGCATCAATTACCGATATACTTGATGGCTACCTTGCAAGAAAATTAGAACAATCAACGCCATTTGGAGCCTTTTTAGATCCTGTTGCAGACAAGGTAATGGTGTGTGCTGCACTTGTTGCTCTCTCTGATCAATATCAGTCAATGTATATGACTATTCCCGCACTTATTATTATTAGTCGAGAAATTGTTATATCAGCATTAAGAGAATGGATGGCTGAGCAGGGCAAGCGCGGCAATGTAGCTGTATCTAACATGGGTAAAATCAAAACTGCTGCGCAAATGTTAGCCATCATTGGTTTGATTTGGCAATATGACACCTGGATGAATTATTTAAGTTTTGGGCTACTCTATATAGCAACCTTTTTGACCTTGAGTTCTATGCTCCAATATTTGAAGGCTGCATGGAGTGAATTGACCAAAAATTAACTGTAAATGTATAATAACGCACCGTTTTAGATAAAAAACAAGCAAACAGTTCAAAACTAGCATTTTTTGTATTGACGCGTTTAATAATCTCTGTAGAATGCGTCCGTGTTGAGAGGGCATAGCCCCCAAGATAACGAAATGCGGCACTAGCTCAGTTGGTAGAGCGCGACCTTGCCAAGGTCGAGGTCACGAGTTCGAGCCTCGTGTGCCGCTCCAAGTTATCTAAGGTTATAACCCCAGTGCTGGGGCGGAATGGCAGAGTGGCCATGCACCGGATTGCAAATCCGTTTACCCCGGTTCGACTCCGGGTTCCGCCTCCAATCAACACTCCACACGCTTTAAAAAGCAAGCTCGATGCCCGAGTGGTGGAATTGGTAGACACAAGGGATTTAAAATCCCTCGCTCTTAGAGTGTGCCGGTTCAAGTCCGGCCTCGGGCACCACTTTGTGGTTTAGTTATATGCACCAACATATAACTTTTAAAATGTAATAGTAGAATTAATATGATGCGGCACTAGCTCAGTTGGTAGAGCGCGACCTTGCCAAGGTCGAGGTCACGAGTTCGAGCCTCGTGTGCCGCTCCATATTAGTTTTATCCACTTGCTTTAAATAGCAAACTCGATGCCCGAGTGGTGGAATTGGTAGACACAAGGGATTTAAAATCCCTCGACTAACAAGTCGTGCCGGTTCAAGTCCGGCCTCGGGCACCACTTTAAATTATCATACCAAGATAATTTAAAGTTGATAAATTAGTATTTTTGGCGTTAGTTCGGTTGCCAGAATGTTTGTCGCGATACAGTCGCGTACAAACGTAAAAATTACTGAAAAAGTTTAATGCGGCACTAGCTCAGTTGGTAGAGCGCGACCTTGCCAAGGTCGAGGTCACGAGTTCGAGCCTCGTGTGCCGCTCCAAATTATATGGAAGCGTTAAGGCGGAATGGCAGAGTGGCCATGCACCGGATTGCAAATCCGTTTACCCCGGTTCGACTCCGGGTTCCGCCTCCACATAATTTACTCCACGCGCTTTAATTAGCAAACTCGATGCCCGAGTGGTGGAATTGGTAGACACAAGGGATTTAAAATCCCTCGACTAACAAGTCGTGCCGGTTCAAGTCCGGCCTCGGGCACCATCTCTATATAAATCCCAAATCCCAAATTCGAAATCACAAAAACTCACACCACAAATTTTTTAATATATATTCAAATCTCATTTATCTAATCTATTTTTAATATCTCCTTAACTTTACTATTTAAAGATTTTGTCACTTAGCCTTTGCAAGGCCCAATTTTTATCGTCATTACTCTATTTCACTCAGCTCAGTTAATACCAATCCGAAATAGTACTTAATTATGTGAATCTGTATGAGTAACGCACTTGTCCATAACAAAATAAACAAATCAGAACATTAGTAATTTAATTACTCCTTTATCTATCTTTTAGTCAATCAGATATTTTCAACACGATGAGAGTAAGGTTTGCTCTTTTAAAATAAAAAAGTAGTAACTAGAGCTAGATTGAGGAAAATGTGACGTGGCTATAATAGGTTTTAAATGAGTTGTATACGCGACTCTTAAGAGCCACTTATATCGGATGAATTGTTAGTGCAGTTTGCTTTGAACCTTATAAGTAGGGTATTCGCTTAGCAAGCCTTGTATAAGCGCAACACACATTAAAATAAGTATGATTGAAAATGGGAGTGCAGTAGTTACTACACCCGATTGAAGTGCTTGTAAGGCTTGCGAGCCGCCAACCCAAAGTAACACTGCTGCTATCATACCTTCGACAGTAGCCCAAAATATACGCTGTGGCACTGGTGCATCAATTTTACCGCCAGCAGTTATGCCGTCTATCACCAGTGATCCTGAATCAGATGAAGTGATAAAAAAGACTAAAACTAAAGCAATAGAAATAATAGAAATAAAGCTAGAAAACGGTAGCTGTTCATATACCTGAAATAAAGTAACTGAAATATCAGTCAAACCATTTTGTCCAAGTGGTCCGACTTTGTCTATAACTTGTGTTATTGCCATATTGCCAAATACACCCATCCACACAAGGCTAAGCAGAGTTGGTAGACCTATAACAACAAGTAAGAACTCTCGTACGGTGCGCCCTTTAGAAACACGCGCTATAAACATACCAACAAACGGTGACCAAGATATCCACCACGCCCAATAAAATACAGTCCAAGAATGCATCCAACCTTCATCGGGCCTATTAAAAGGATTACTCAATGGTACAAAATGTTCTACGTATGCTCTCAGGGTAAGCCAAACAGCAGGGATTGAATCAGAGAATGTAAGTACGATAACAACTAACAGCAAAAAAAACGCACAAATTAAATTAACGTTGCTTAGTACTTTTACACCGCCCTCAATACCTCTAATAACAGAGAAAATAGCAATACACGTTACTAAGGCAATAACAGATATTTGAAAAGCAGTGCCATAATCGGTGCCTAATAGGTAATTTATACCACTGGTCGCTTGTTGTGCGCCAAGCCCCAGTGATGTTGCTAAACCAAATAAAGTCGACAATACCGCGAGTATATCTATGATATGCCCCATCCACCCCCATGCGCGATCAGCAAATAAGGGATAGAAAACAGAACGTATAGACAAAGGCAGGCCTGTATTAAATGCAAAAAAAGCCAAGCTTAAGCCAACTACTGCGTAAATTGCCCATCCGTGCAAACCCCAGTGCTACATAGTCGCACCTAAAGCTAATGAATGTGCTTGTGCTGAATTGGGTTCAACCCCCATAGGCATATGATACCAACCTGTATAATAAGCTGTTGGCTCTGCAACACCCCAAAATAGTAATCCAATGCCCATTCCTGCAGCAAATAACATGGCAAGCCACGATATGTAACCATGCTCTGGACGAGCTTTTACACCGCCTAAACGAATTTTACCTAAGGGAGAGAATGCCAAGATAATACAAAAGATTACAAAGGCATTAGCAAGTAACATAAAGTAACTATCGAATTGATTTATGATAACGTCTTTAGTGGAGGTTAGTGCATCGCGGGTAACAGTAGGGTCAAAAACCAAGCTAAGCAATACAAATAAAACAACTAAAAAAGCGCTTATTCCAAATACAGGGGTATGTATATCAAACCCCCATTTTTGAATATTATCTTGTCAAACTTGATAATCAGTAGTATCGATACTGTATTTTTTGTCATGTCATCCATCGGCTTTCCTTTTTTAGATACCTCTTTGTGTTCCTATACGTAGTAAATATAAAGTAGTAGTAAAAATTAATCTTAGTTTTTAATGTTGGGTAAATAAATTTTAGAACTAAAAAAGCGAGCCGGAGCTCGCTTTTTTATTTTTTATTTCCAAGCTAGAGGGTCTACCTCTTTGTCTAGTTTTGGATGTTTACTTTTATCAAACGAGGGGATTAGGCCTTTTTTACGTTGTTCGTTATAGTCTTTTGAAAGCCATACAACGACACCTGAAAGCATAAATAACGCGATTACATTAACAATAGCCATTAAACCCATAGATATATCTGCTAATGTCCAAATTAATCCGAGCTCACCTACGGCCCCAAACATAACCATTCCTAAAACGATCAGACGGAATATAAACATCCCTTTTTGGGAGTTATGTTCTAAAAACATAAGATTAGTTTCTGCATACGAGTAATTAGCAACAATAGAGGTAAAGGCAAAGAATAAAATTGCAATAGCGATAAAATATGTGCCCCAACTACCAACATGTTCTGATAATGCTGCCTGAGTCAATTCTATACCCAATACTCCTGATTCAGGAATTAATTGCTGAGATAGAAGGATAAGTGATGCAGTCGCAGTACAAATCACAATCGTGTCAATGAAAACCCCAAGCATTTGCACATAACCCTGTGAAGCAGGGTGGGGAGGGTATGGTGTTGCAGTTGCTGCAGCATTAGCAGCGCTACCCATACCCGCTTCGTTAGAGAACAAACCACGTTTAATTCCTTGGATCATCGCCTGTATTACACCATAACCTATAGCGCCAGCACCGGCTTGCTCTATTCCAAAAGCACTGTTAATTACTAACATGAATACATCAGGAAGTGAGGAAAAGTTAATAGCACAAACATAAAGCGCAACACATAAATAGGCCAAAGCCATAAAAGGCACAACCATTTCAGCAAATCGAGATATTGTTTTAAGGCCCCCAAATATGATGATCCCAGAACCAATAACTAAACAAATACCTACAATATATTTTGGGATATCAAATGCTACTTCAAAAGCGGCAGCAATAGAGTTTGACTGCACAGCATTAAATACCAGACCAAAAGCTAAAATTAAACACAGTGAGAATAAAACCCCCATCCAACGCTTACCTAGGCCGGTTTGCATATAGTAAGCTGGACCACCTCTAAAATTGCCTTCAGCATCTTTTGTCTTATAAGCTTGTGCAAGTGTACTTTCGGCAAAGCTTGTCGCCATACCAATTAATGCAATTAACCACATCCAAAAAATAGCTCCCGGGCCACCCAGATACAATGCAACAGCGACACCTGCCATATTTCCAGTACCAACTCGAGCTGCTAATGAAGTACAAAAAGCTTGAAAAGAAGAGATTTCGTTATTCCCACATTTTCGAGATCCAAACATAACCTTGAACATATGTGGAAATTGTACAAATTGAATAAAACCTAATTTAAAGGTAAAAAATAAACCCGCTGCTATTAATAAGTATACGAGAATGTGCCCCCACAAGAGACCACTTATACTATTTATTATATCTGCCATAAATACTACCTAAAGACATGCGTTAAAAAAGTGACCGCAACTTACCATAGGAATGACAAAGTGTTTAGAATAAACGACCATAAAAACAAAGTTATCAACAGGTGTTTGTGGGTAACTTGTGTTTAGGGTGTGCGCTTGCTTGGGGTGCAATTTAAATCACTTTTTTAGCTAAAAAAGGCTTGCGTTAA
>NZ_JALNTI010000004.1:0-327527 GCF_023161925.1 Pseudoalteromonas sp. 2CM32C
ATTTGAACCCTAGATAGGCTACAAACCTATGCCGGTTTTCAAGACCGGTGCATTCGACCACTCTGCCATCTCTCCGTACGGCGCGTATAATATGAGTTATCGCGATGTTTGTAAAGCTTTAAATGTAAAAAATAAAATTTAATCTAGTAGCGTAAAAAAACTATCACTTATTCATTTTAAGATTTTAAAAATAGCGGTTACTAGTAGTACTGTTTAGGTCTACGCGCAATCCAAGAACACACTAAGCAAACCAACAAGCTCAATGAGAAAAAAGTAACCCCTTGAAAAATTAAATCAAAACGGTTTAAGTCGTCACTTGGCACAATGACAAACATAAAAGTAGGCAGAATACTTAACATAAGCACATAACAACACACTTTAAATGCGCGTCCAAAATCAAATCGTTTAGATTGTTGCATCCACCAAGTAAGTAGTACCAATACACTGACGGCTGAACCGGCAATAAAAGGGGCAGCATTTGTACTCATTGCTACATATAACGTAACAAACGCACCTAAAAGCCCCCAAATTGACCAAGCGAGCCAGTTTTCTTTTTCACGTAAAAATAAATTTCCCATAATTTAAGTCTTCTTTATCGTTATTATTTTGAGACTCTCCATACATTATCAAAAAACAACCGATTAAAAAACAATCTGCAGAAGAATTATCAAGTTATTTAGCATCCATGCCCTTCTTGCAGTTTCTCACTAACATTAATAATCAGTGATTAAAATTTATACTCAATTATAAGTGACCCTATATGTATGTAAAAGTTCATACTTATTTATAAATCAGTAAAATAAGTTTCTGGCTTATGCCTTGGTGACTTTTTACAATCGACGGCAGGTGTACCTATATACAAGTACCCCACAATTTCATCTAACTCGTTTAAATTAAGCGCTAGCTTAACCGCATTACTTTGTGCAAAATAACCCGTGCGCCAAACACCCCCTAACCCTTGTGCAAATGCGGCTTGTTGCATTGCAAGTACGCTACAGCCTGCGCTTTGCACTTGCTCGATACGAGGGACTTTAGGATGTTGTTGATATTTAGCTATGGCAATGATGATCATTGGAGCACGAAGCGGTAATTCTTTAGCTCGGTTTATAACTTTATCTTCTTGTTGCTCTGCCACTGCACTCTCGTGGTAAATCGAACCTAACTTTTCACGCGCTTGCCCTTCAACAACAATAAATTGCCATGGCGCTATGCAACCATGATCGGGGACACGAAGTGCAGCTTGTTTGATAATATTTAGCTGCTCAATTGATGGGCCTGGCTCTGTTAGTTTTGAGTCAGATTGGCGAGTTAATAAAAGCTCAATAGCGTCCATAATTATTTCTCGATATTTAAAACGCTAGGGTAACATTTTAAGTCTGTGTTGATAAATATTGAAATAAAACGCCAGCAAAAAATAATTTTTGCTGGCGTATATAAACTTACGTTAAGTTTACTCTTTAGAGACACTTCTTCTGAGCCAATAATCAACGCTAACAAAGCGCCCACCTCCGGTGAAAAATAAACTCAGGAGCATTGCGAAATAAATGGCAGCAAATTCTATCCCATTATTTAAAATTGAAGGTTTACCTTTTTCGTACAGGTAATCTACAAACCCATGCTCATCGACTATTGATCGTATTTTGCCAATTCGCTCTTGTACTTCAACGGAGTTTTCAAGACTTTCTTTGGCGCCCGGTATAGATAACCAATCAAGTACCTGAGCTGCACTCGTGTCAGGGTTAGTCGGAGCAATTGCAAACCAGCCATTGTGCCAATGCACTGATGTTGCAGCAACAACCATAGTAAACATTAGAGGAATACTTACGAGGCGAGTCAATAGGCCTAATAATAAAAACCAACCTCCCAAAAATTCGCTCCAACCAGCTAAAAATGCAAGTAAGTCGGGAAACGGTAAACCCAAGCCCCATTCACTATTTCCAAACCATTGCACAATATCAGGCGAGGCTAATAAATTATTGAAAAAGCCAGTAGCATCGCCGCTGATGGCGAGCTTATTATAACCCGCGATAATCATCACAGGTGCTAAAATTAATCTAAAAAGTAAAGGAGGTAACCCATCTAAAAATGATAGTTTACCTATTGCAGCTACATAGAAGCGAGTCAGTGTGTTCATGCGTATCCTGTGTTTAATGTTTATTTAGTTATAGACTATAAACAACCAAGACCGCATGAATTACCAAACTATTTCAACTTGTCGAAAGGTTAAATACTTCTCGCTATTTGAAGGGCTTCAAAAATAGCGCGCTTAGCATCAATTGCAGCAGCGAGTTTAGCGCCACCAATAACGTGTACTTTAGCGTTTTCAGCATGAGGCTTTACAACTTCATCATTTGAAACTTGACCAATACACGCAATAACAGTGTCGACCGGTAAAACCTGAGTTTCACCACCAACTGTAATAGTTAAACCCTTGCTATCAAAGCTTTGATACTGACAATCTGCAATTTGTTTTACACCATGCTGCTTAGCTACTTGACGATGGATCCAACCTGTTGTTTTTCCAAGTTCACTACCAAATCGGCCAGAGCTTCTTTTTAACATGTACAACTGACGCTCGTCTTTGTGTGGCTTCGGTTCACATTCAATTCCCCACTGCGTTTTAAACTCATCAATGGTTTGTGATTTATGTTCACTTAAAAATGCCACCATATCAAAACCAATGCCGCCAGCACCTAAAATAGCAATAGAGTTGCCTAACTCGACTTCGCCACGAATTACTTCATCGTATGCAAATACGCGTTTGTTATCACCACATTTAATTGACGCCTCACGTGGGCGAACACCCGTTGCAAATACAATATCGTCGTACTGTGTCAGCATTGACTCGTTGTATGACGTTTCGAGTTTAACCGTTACATCTAAACGTTCTAGCTCATTAATAAAGTATGCCAGTGTATGATTAAAGTCTTCTTTGCCAGGTATTTGCATGGCTAAATTAAATTGGCCACCCATTTGCGCTTTTTGGTCAATCAAAGTGACCTTATGACCTTTTTGAGCCAAATAACAACTTGCGGATAAGCCAGCAGGGCCAGCGCCCACAACAAGTACATTTTTTGAGTTTGTCGCTTTATCGAGCGGGTAATCAAGCTCAAAAGCCGCTTGAGGATTAACCAAGCAGGTTGCACGTTTATTTTTAAATACATGGTCTAAACAGCCTTGGTTACAGCCAATACAAATGTTAATTTGTTTTGTTTGATCATTTTGATATTTATTAAAAAACTCAGGATCAGCTAATAAAGGTCTAGCCATTGATATGAGGTCGGCTTCACCTGCATTTAAAATGTCATTTGCAATGTCAGGTGTATTAATACGGTTTACTGCAATGACTGGAACGCTAACAACACTTTTTAAGCGCTTAGACGCTTCTTTAAAGGCTCCTGGTGGAACCATACTAGCAATCGTAGGAACGCGCGCTTCATGCCAGCCAATACCCGTATTAAAAATGTCAACCCCGGCTTTTTCAAGCTCAGTGGCTTGAATAACCACTTCATCAGGAGTGGACCCATCAGGGATTAGATCCATAACTGACAGTCTAAATATAATTAAAAATTTATCAGATACTTTAGCCCTAACCGCTTTGACTATTTCAAGCGCTAGGCGCATTCTGTTTTCAAGGCTTCCACCAAATTCGTCTTCGCGTTTGTTGGTGTGTGGCGCCATGAATTCATTAATCAAATAACCTTCAGACCCCATTACCTCAACGCCATCATACCCAGCTTTTTCAGCCATATAAGCAGAGTGCGCAAAGTCTTTAATCGTTTTTTTAATTGAGCTCAGTGACATTTCTTTAGGCTTGTAGGGATTAATTGGAGCCTTAATAGCACTAGGTGCCTGATTGAAAGGATGATAAGCATAGCGCCCCGCATGCAGTAACTGCAAACAAATTTTTCCACCATGTTTATGAACAGCGTCTGTGTATGCGCGATGCTTCAAAACATCATAATAACTGTTAAAAGAAGACGATATTGGCGTTAACTTGCCTCGCAGGTTCGGGCTATAGCCACCGGTAATGAGCATGGCTGTGCCGCCTTTTGCACGGGCTTCATAAAATGCACGTAAACGTTTTCTGTTATGCCATCCCTCTTCGAGGCCCGTATGCATTGAGCCCATAACTAATCTGTTTCGTAATTGTGTGTGTTTTAATTGTAGTTGTTGTTCTAACATCTCATGCCCCATTAACTGGTCTAACCTGTGTAGATTCACTAATTCTGCTTTAATGATAACGAATAAGCAATATTTGCATGTATTTAATTAATACTTAAGACACGCTTAAAATACGTACTCATCTCAAAATTACTATTTAATGCGAGAGTGTATCGCATAATAAATCCATTGTTTTCGGTAGCTTGAACGTATTTATAAACACTTCGTTACGATTTAGCAGTTAAATTTATATTTATTCTAGGATAAGATGAAACAAATGTATTAGCTGTACCAAATTAAGGAGCTATTTTGATAGCAAAAATATTCAAAGGCATTTGGGCTGGAATAAACTTTTCTCGTCGATTAATAATCAACTTTTTGTTTGTGCTACTTGTTATTGTATTTATTGCAGGTATATCAAGCGATGATGATAAAATTATTGTAGAGGAAGGCTCTGTTCTTAGGTTAAACCTAAATGGTCCATTGGTTGAAGAAAAGTTATATGTAGATCCTATTGAGGCGGCTTTAAATGACGCAACATCAGGTAACGACCAACCAAGTGAGATTTTACTTGATGATGTTGTTGAAGTCATAAACGAAGCAGCAAAAGATAGTCGTATTAGTGTGCTACTTCTTGATTTACAAGAAATGCCTAAAGCGCATTTAAATAAACTTAAACAAATTACCAACGCTATTGAAGGCTTCAAACAAGCTGGCAAAAAAGTAATCGCTACAGGTTACTACTACACGCAAGCGCAGTATTACATTGCTGCACATGCTGACGAAATAGCGATGCATCCGTATGGAAGCGTTGCTATTGAAGGTTACGGCATGTACCCACTGTATTTTAAAGACGCACTAGAAAAGCTAGAAGTAACACAGCATATTTTTAGAGTAGGTACATTTAAATCAGCTGTTGAACCCTTTATCCGTAACGATATGTCTGATGCGGCTAAAGAAGCAAACCGTGTATGGTTAGGTGCACTTTGGAATGAATATAAGCAAGATGTTTCTGCTGTTCGTCCATTCGATGAGTCAAACTTTGATGAAACTATGGATGTTTACCTAGAAAAAATGCAAGCGGCTAACGGTGATGCTGGTAAATATGCACTCGATAATCAATGGGTTGATTCGCTTAAAACAACTCAGCAAATACGCCAACAATTGATAGATTTAGTGGGTGCGCAAGAAGATGGTAAAACATTTAAACACGTATCGTTTCGTCAATACCTGAGCCTGGTTAAGCCTCCTGTCGTTTTTGATAACCCAATTACTGAGAAAGTAGCGGTTGTTGTAGCGAGAGGAACAATTGTAGATGGTGAGCGCAGAGCGGGCGAAATTGGTGGTGACTCTACCGCTGCCCTTCTTCGTAAAGCAAGACTTGATGATAAAGTAAAAGCAGTGGTACTTCGTATTGATTCAGGTGGCGGTAGTATGTTCGCATCTGAAGTTATTCGCGCAGAGGTATTAGCTCTAAAAGCAGCCGGTAAACCTGTTATCGCATCAATGAGTTCTGTTGCGGCATCTGGCGGTTACTGGATTGCATCTGCTGCAAACGAAATTTGGGCTGCACCAAGTACGATTACAGGGTCGATTGGCGTATTTGGTACATTTATGACATTTGAAAATACACTATCAAAAATTGGGGTGTATTCTGATGGTGTTGCAACCACCGAAATGGCAGGTTTTTCTGTCACTCGCCCACTTAACGAAAAAATGGCTCAAGTTATTCAAATGAGTGTTGAAGAGGCTTACGGTCGATTTTTGAATGTTGTAGCTCAGGCTCGAGGCATGACGCCTGAGGAAGTTGATGCAATTGCGCAAGGTCGAGTTTGGATTGCTTCTCAAGCACTTGAACTGGGATTAATTGATAAGCTAGGTGATAAGCAAGATGCAATTGATGCTGCAGCCGCCCTTGCTAAGTTAGAAAACTACGATGTTAAAACAATCACACAAGATTTGAGCCCACAAGAAAAAATGCTACAAGACATTTTTGGAAGTGCATCAGTGAAATCGATGTTGGGTCTTCAAACAAAAGCACCATCTGTTTTAGCAACACAAGCTAATTTAAACAGCGTCATTCAACAACTGAGTAGTGAAGTTGAAAGCCTCAAGGATTATAACGATCCACAGGGTGTGTATGCTCGTTGTTTAGAGTGTAAAGTTGCACAATAAAGGTGCGTGATTCACACTCGTTGCTTTATTTACACTAGCGACAGGTTATACTAAGCCCAGTTTTTTTACTGGGCTTTTTTTATGAAACGTAAACGCATTTATATCGCTTATACCGGCGGTACCATAGGAATGAAAAAATCAAGTCGGGGTTACATTCCCGCAGAAGGTTTCTTAGCCGAAACGGTTATGAACAATGCCGAATTTAATCGTGATGAAATGCCCTTATTTGATATTCACGAATACTGTCCACTTATTGATTCATCTGACATGTCCCCTGCGCACTGGCAGCTTATTGCAGATGATATAAAAAGCAAATATCAGCAATACGACGGCTTTGTTGTACTCCATGGTACAGACACCATGGCCTATACTGCATCCGCACTTTCATTCATGTTTGATAATTTAACTAAACCCGTTATTGTTACCGGATCGCAAATTCCACTTTCTCAACTACGATCTGATGGACAGGTTAATTTGTTAAATGCGATGTACTTAGCTGCTAATTACCCAATTGCAGAAGTGAGTCTGTTTTTTAATAACCAGTTATTTAGAGGTAATAGAGCTACTAAAGCACATGCAGATGGTTTTGATGCCTTTGCTTCACCAAATTTAGAGCCTCTTGCATTATCAGGCATTAATATTCAACTTATTAAAGGCCAACTAAGTCCTTATGTTGAAAACGAACTTCAAGTAACCACAATAACGCCACAGCCAATTGGCGTACTTTATTTATACCCAGGAATAAGTACCGAGGTTGTGAAGAGCCTTGTAAACGATAACATTAAGGCTTTAGTGTTATTAAGCTTTGGCGTGGGTAATGCACCTCAAGACGATAAGTTTTTATCTGTTTTAAGTGAAGCAAGTAATAAAGGAATGATTATTGTTAATTTAACACAATGCCTAAAAGGCCAAGTCAATATGGGCGGTTACGCAACCGGCAACGCATTATTAAATATTGGCGTTATTAGTGGGTATGATATGACTTTAGAAGCCTGCCTAACCAAACTTCATTGCCTATTCAGCCAGAATCTAGAAATCGAGACTATTCGCCACTTAATGCAAGATAATATGCGTGGTGAATTAACAAGATAAAGGGTTACGCATCTGTAGAATCAAAAAAGGCACGCTATAAGCGTGCCTTTTTGTCTAATAAACAATTAACGAACTTTAGCGTCAATCTCAACTAGGTCAGTCAAATGGCAGGTTTCACCACTATGGGTTTTAATGCCATGCTCACCAAAATAATCACGCTGGGCTTGAACTAGGTGCCCATTACTTGGTGTTGTTAACGTTGCTAAGTAAGTTTGTGTAGAGCTTAATACAGGAAACGCCAAACCAGACATAACAGCTTGTCCTGTTATCTTACGTAGTGCATTCGCCTCTTTATCGAGTGAATCTATAAATTCGACTCCTTGCGCCACGCTATCTAGGTAGTCAGCTCGAATAATACAACCTGCACGCCAAGTTTGTAATGTTTTCGACAAATCAACTTTCCACTGGTGTGTACGAGATGCGCCTTTAATTAGTGCTAAACCTTGGCGATACGCAAGTAAACTAGCAAGTGTAAATGCATCTTTAAGCTCTTCGAGATCAATATCAACGATATTGGTTGATTTTGAAGCGTACGTCATTTCTTGTGCAGCGGTTGTATCGCAGGCATTGGTTAGGTGTCTGGCTTGAACAGCAGCGACAAGTGATGGTACTGCAATTCCTAACTCTAGCGCGTTTTGTGCAGTCCACAAACCTGTACCTTTAGCGCCAACTTTATTATCAATAAGGTCGACTAGTGGCTCATTTTTATCATTTTCAAGGGTTAATATGTGGCTAGAGATAGAAAGTAAGTAACTATTTAACTGCCCTTGTGACCACTCATCAAATATTGCAGCTACTTCTTTTGGAGAACGGTTAGTTCCTGAGCGTAGTAATTGATACATTTCTGCAATGAGTTGCATAAGTGCATATTCAATGCCGTTGTGAACCATTTTAACAAAGTGTCCACTTGCCGATTGGCCAACACGTGCAAAACAAGAGCTACCATTGTAACTTGCAGCTACTTTTTCAAACCATGGTTCAATACGTTCCCAGCCACCTTCTGACCCACTTGCCATCATTGCTGGGCCATGGCGGGCACCTTCTGCACCACCTGAAATACCCATGGTGGCAAACTCAAATTTATTTTGGTATTTAAGTTTACGCGTAATACCATCTTTATAATTACTGTTACCACAATCAACTATAATATCATCACACTCTACGCCTGCGTTTACCAGTTCATTACAAACGGTATCTACTAACTCACCCGCAGGAACAAGTAATAAAATAGAACGAGGTGCTTCTAAACGCCTTACCATGTCTCCTAAATCAGAAACAATGTGAAGTTTGTCAGCCATGCCTTGAGATTTAGCACAACTTATTAACTCTTCACCCGCATGTGGGTTTTTGTCATAAGCAACAAGCGTTATCCCCTTATCTATCAAATTTAGGGCAAGATTTTTCCCCATAACGCCTAACCCGACTAATGCAACTTGCATTTAGTGTCCTCCTCGGTAACAACTATTTGGTTAGAAAATTCAATGTATTCATTCAATAATACCGCATGCTTTATACGTATACAGTAATAAAATACTAACAATGAGCCTATACAAAGTAATATTTCACTACAGGTATAAAAGCCTCGCAATTATATCAAATATCATCGAGCAAAGGGTGACTAAAAGCAAAGCAAATTAAAATTATGATCATTGACGCATTTTGACACCGGTGTCATAATGATGACACAATAGTTTTGTATAAAATAGTGGCAATTCTTTTAGCTTTGCCTACAACTAAAGATATAGCTTTATAAAGCTATATCTATCGTAAACAAAATAACCGTCAACCTGCTTTCACCAAGCACACAGGAGAAATTGATGCTAAGACGCACAAAAATAGTCGCTACCCTTGGGCCCGCTACCGATAGAGATAACAACTTAGAAAAAATTATTCGCGCAGGCGCAAACGTAGTACGTTTAAACTTCTCACACGGTGTGGCTCAAGATCATAAAGACCGTGCACAAGCAGTTCGTGATATTGCAAAACGATTGAACAAACATATTGCTATCCTTGCCGACCTTCAGGGTCCTAAAATCCGTGTATCAACGTTCAAAGAAGGCAAAGTAACCCTAGAAGTGGGTGCTAAGTTTATTCTTGATGCAAAAATGGAAAAAGGGCAAGGCGATGTAAGCGCTGTAGGTATCGATTATAAAGAGCTTCCACAAGACGTATCTCCTAACGATTTACTTCTTTTAAATGATGGTTTAATTCAACTTACAGTTGATAAAGTAGTTGATCATCTAGTTCACTGTACCGTTACAGTGGGAGGTGTTTTATCAAATAATAAAGGGATTAACCGTTTGGGCGGTGGATTAACTGCCCCTGCGTTTACTGATAAAGACAAAGAAGATTTAATCACAGCAGCAGAAATCGATGTAGATTATATTGCGGTATCTTTCCCACGTAGTGGTGATGATATGCGTTACGTTCGTTCTTTAGCTGAAGCAGCTGGCTCTAAAGCGCAACTTCTTGCAAAAATTGAACGTGCTGAAGCTGTAGAAACGCAAGAAGCGATTGACGACATTGTACTTGCTTCAGATGCTGTTATGGTTGCGCGTGGTGACTTAGGTGTAGAAATTGGCGATGCTGCGTTAATGGGCAAGCAAAAGCTTATTATTCGTCGTGCTCGTTCATTGAACCGTACTGTTGTTACAGCAACGCAAATGATGGAATCGATGATCGATAACCCAATGCCAACACGTGCTGAAGTAATGGATGTTGCAAACGCAGTGCTTGATGGTACCGACGCTGTAATGCTTTCTGCAGAAACCGCAGCGGGTGATTACCCTGAAGAAACTGTAGCGACTATGGCGCGAGTTTGTTTAGGTGCTGAGTCACAAAAAGAAACACACGTATCTAAGCACCGTTTAGATAGCCGTTTTTCTAATAATGCAGAATCAATTGCTTTATCAGCTATGTATGCAGCAAACCATTTAGACTCTGTTAAAGCTATTGTAACGCTTACTGAATCAGGTAGCACAGCAAAACTAATGTCACGTATTAGTTCGGGTTTACCAATCTACTCACTATCTCGTCATGCTAGTACGCTTGGTCAAACCGCACTTTATCGTGGTGTTTACCCTGTGTTTTTTGATTCAACACAAACAGAAAAAGATGCAATGGTTAAAGCAGCTTTAGATACGCTTGTTGCCCAAGGATCATTAGCGTCTGGTGATACTGTGATTTTAACGCATGGTGATTCAATGGAAACGGTTGGCGCAACAAATACAATGAAAATTGTTACTGTTGAGTAATTAACGCTTTAAAAAAAATGCGAGCTTAGCTCGCATTTTTTATTTCTAACTATAATTTTAGCTCGCTAATGCTGCTTTTACTTTATCTCGGTAACTTCGGCTTACTTTTAACTCTTGTCCATTTTCTAAAACAAGTAAATACTCGCCACTAACCTGTGTTACTAATTTACTGATTTGTTTTGTATTTACAATTGCGCTGCGATGAACCCTAACAAATAAATGAGGGTCGAGCTCTTGCTCAAGTTCTTTCATTGTTTTACGTAATATATGTGTTTGTCCATCTTGGCAATGTAAACACATATAATCACCTGCTGCATCAACCCATTGAATTGTTGCTGCTGGAACACGAATAATTTCGCCCTGCTCTTTTACTGCCAACGACTCTGGGTAACGTTTATCAGCTAAAGTATCACCGGTTGCCAGCTTTTTGAGAATTTCTTCACAGTTATTTCCGGTAATGCCAGCTACAAAACTCGCGAGTTTTTTCTTATGGGCGTTGTCTTGTTGCGTTTTTAAATAGGTATGCACTTTTTCTACCGCCTGTTTTAGTCTGTTATCATCAACGGGTTTTAAAATGTAATCCAATGCATGAATTTCAAATGCTTTTACTGCAAATTGATCAAATGCGGTAACAAACACGATTGCAGGTAGTACTTTAGTGCTTTCACTTAACGCGCGAGCAACTTCAAAACCATTCATGCCTGGCATTTGAATATCTAAAAATACTAAATCTATTTTTTCGTTTTTACACGTCTGTATTGCATCTGCACCTGAACTGCATAATTTAATAACTTCAATATCATCAAATTCTGAAAGTCTTACATCTAAACCTTTGCGCGCTAATGGTTCATCATCAACAATAAGCGTTCTGATTTTCATCATTTCTTCACAGCCTTCTCAAACGGCACTCGCAGATTAACTTTTAATCCACTTGGCGTATTATGTGATAATACAAACGAATAATTATTTTCGTAGAGCGTTTTTAATCTATCTTTGGTATTTGCAATGCCAACACCTTGTGCGTTAACAAGCTTGCCATTTTCTAATTCTGTACCAGGCCCGTTATCTCCCACTTCTAGGAGTAATTCGTTAGCAAACACTTGGGCTTTGATATCAATTACACCACCTTCAGATAAGTGGGCAATCGCATATTTAATTGCGTTCTCAATAATAGGTTGCAATATAAGACTAGGCACAAGCGCTTGTTTTGCTTGTTCACTTACGTCTATGTTTACCTTTAAACGTTCATCAAAACGTACTCTCTCAATATCAAGGTATAGCTTTAATGCATGTAACTCTTGCTCAAGTGGTACTTTTTTTATGGGATCGGTATTTAATGTGTATCTTAAAAAGTCACTCAATTTAGAGACCATTAAGTTAGCATCTTTATTTTCTTTTACCAAAACTAATGTTGAAATTGCATTTAGCGTATTGAATAAAAAATGCGGGTTAAGCTGATACCTAAGCATTTTTAATTGGGCTTCGTGGGCCATTGTAGTGGCTTTTAATGCTTTTTGACGTTCACTTTGCAATAGCTGATAATATTTAACGCCAAAGTACAAACCACTCCAACACAAAATAATGTAAACAGAATCCAATCCTTGTTGCAGGTAATAAAACCACTCTTCTGGCCTGTAACCATGGCGATATATTTCCCATAGATTAAATTTTTGTACAACAGCCCATAATGTACCCGTTACATAAGATGCACCGAACACCACTAACATCAGCACTATAGGTGAAGCATTCCAAACTGTACGGTAAATATAGCGAAGAGGTACTGTCATAAGACAGCCAGCATAAGCATTTAATAATATAACGAATACGTAAATATCACGCATTTCAAATACTTTAGAACCAATGTAATTGACAAGCGCATACCCTATCCAGCCCGCAATCTGCAAAAGCCAAAAAAAGCGCTGACGGTTATCAATTAAAGATTGCCAATTCAAAATTTACACTGTCTCCAAAATAGTAACTACTTTAAAATCTATTCTTAGCTTGTATTTATTAATAACTAATTAATTTTATAAATAAACTAATTCATATCATCACCTATTATATAGATTTACGAGGCTGTTTAGCACTACCGCCTATCTTAGTTTTTAATACAATCAACGCAAACTTAACTTACGCGCAATAAAAAAGCGAAAGGTATTACCCTTTCGCTTTCATTAACACGTTGATAATTATTGTTTAAGCAAGTTTATCTGACGCAACTTTATAAGTAGGATCTTCTATTACATTGACCTCAACTAAATCACGCGCTTTGTGCAGTAACTGAGTACAGTCTTTACTTAAATGACGCAAATGAAGCTGTTTACCTGCTTTAGTATATTTATCAGCTAATGCGTCAATAGCCTCTATTGCACTGTGATCTGATACACGGCTATGTTTAAACTCTACAATAACGTTCTCTGGGTCATTTTTAACATCAAATAATTCAGAAAAGTTTTTAACTGAACCAAAAAATAATGGCCCATGTAACTCATATATTTTTGAGCCTTCTTCATCAATGTAGTTAGTTGTGTAAATATGCTTAGCATGTTGCCATGCAAAAACAAGTGCAGACACGATGACACCTACACACACTGCAATCGCTAAATCGGTAATCACCGTTACACCTGAAACCAACACGATTACAAAGGCATCTGACAATGGAACGCGCTTCATCATTTTAAAACTTGCCCATTCAAATGTACCAAGCACAACCATAAACATAACCCCAACAAGTGCGGCAAGTGGGATCATTTCAATTAAACTTGAGGCAAAAATGATAAATGCGAGCAACATTAATGCTGCACTGATACCTGATAAACGTGAACGACCGCCAGAATTAATATTAATCATTGATTGGCCAATCATTGCACAACCACCCATTGCACCAAAAAAGCCACACGTTATATTTGCAGCGCCTTGGCCAATACACTCTTTGTTACTGTGACCACGCGTTTCAGTAATTTCATCAATTAAGCTAAGCGTTAATAATGACTCTATCAGGCCGATAGCAGCAAGTATCAGTGCATAAGGGAAGATAATTTGCAGCGTATCTAAATTAAATGGCACCATAGGAATATGAAACTCTGGCAACCCACCTGCGATTGTTGCCGCTTCGTCACCTGTCATCCCTTTTAAAAAATCTAATACGGTGTGTGCTTCAAGGTCTAAACCAATCACTAAGCCAGTCACCGTTACAATCGCAACCAAAGACGAAGGAATAGCCGTTGTTAACTTAGGAAGGAAATGAATAATTCCCATAGTTAGCGCAACCAGCCCTAGCATAATAAACAATGGTTCACCCGTCATCCATTGCTGACCGCCCATACCGTCTGGTACTTTAAACTGACCTAACTGGGCTAAAAATATAACAATAGCTAAGCCGTTTACAAACCCTAGCATTACAGGATGCGGTACCATACGAATAAACTTACCGAGCTTGAATATTCCCGCGAGTATTTGCAAAATACCCATCAACAGCACGGTTGCAAAGAGATACTCAACACCATGATCAAGTACTAAACTTACCATAACAACTGCTAATGCACCGGTAGCACCTGAAATCATACCAGGGCGACCGCCAAATATAGCCGTGATTAAACCTACGATAAACGCGGCATATAGACCAACTAAAGGTTCTACATTTGCAACAAAGGCAAACGCAACAGCTTCTGGCACTAAGGCTAACGCCACAGTTAAACCAGATAGAATATCGTTTTTAGCAGAGCTTGGCGCCCTACTGAGTAAGTTAAACATTGAGATCCTCAGGTGTGTTTTGGGTATAAAAAAAGCGCTAAATTCTAGCAAATTAGCGCTCATTTAACAATTACATTGTCTTTTAAACTAAATAGCTCTAAAAAGTTATTCGTTTACAAAGGAAGAGAAGTGCTTCGTTTTACACATGTCATTGTTACGTTTGAATGCACTTCCTGTACATATTCTAAACTTAATAAGTTATCTCTAACAAAATGTTCGTAACCCTCTATACCTTGCGAGATTATACGTAACATAAAATCCATGGTACCAGCCATTGTATAACACTCAGTTACTTCATCATAACTCATGATTAGTTTTTCAAACTCAGCCAGATTTTTTTTTCCATGGTTAGATAAACGCACATGTGCGTATACCAGCATATCAAAGCCTAGTTTCTTTTCATCTAACAATGCCACTTTGCTTTTTATATAGCCGTCTTGCTCAAGTTTAGCAATTCGACGCCAACAAGGTGATTGAGATAAGCCGACTTTATCTGCTATTTCAGCAGTTGATAGACTTGCGTCTTGTTGCAAAAGTGCCAAAATTTGGCGATCTACGTGATTTAGAGACATTTTATTTCTTATTTATCAAATAAACTGGTTAAATTATACAACCATTTTTAAAAACAATCTGCTTATTTTTAGTTTTTCTATGTATAAATTACTCATAATTAATACTTTTAATTCACTATCCGTACTGCCCACTCACAAAAGGGTTAGTTTTAATTTCATGCTCTACTGTTGTTTCACTGCCATGCCCCGACAAAATCGCGGTCTGCGCCGGCAAGGTTAATATATTAGCCTTAATAGATTCTATAAGTTGTTGACTATTGCCTTGTGGAAAGTCGGTTCGACCCACAGAGCCTTTAAATATAACGTCACCAACAATTACGCATTTATTATCTTGTTCATAAAATACAATATGTCCTGGCGTATGACCTGGGCAATGCATTACATCGAATTTTAATTTACCTAGGCTCAAAGTGTCACCATGCGATAGCCACTCATCTGGGTAAAAAGGATCAATAGGAGGAAAACCAAACATTTGAGCTTGCATTGGTAAATTATCAAACCAAAAACGTTCATCCTTGTGCGGGCCAATAATTTTAATATCAAACTGCCTACGAAGCACGTCAGCTGCACCAACATGGTCTAAGTGCCCATGGGTTAACCAAACAGCTTTTAAGGTTAAACTATTACTCGTTAAAGTAGCTATTATCTTATCGCTGTCACCACCGGGGTCAACAACGATTGCTTCTTGAGTACTTTCGCAAGCTATTATTCTGCAATTTTGTGCAAAAGGTGTCACTGGTATTGTTATAATTTTCATCGCTATATTTCTTTATCTTTTTGTTCTGGTATTGCTATTTCTTCTTCAAACGACATAAGTATTGGATACTTTAAATAAGCTTGGTCATAAAACGGGCTATGCTCATACAACCAGTTTAAGCGAGCATTAGCATCATTAGCGAATGACTTATCATTTTTTAGCTTTTTATCAAATGCTAATGCAAGTTTTGGATTATCTTTTAGCATTTGACGGGCAAACGGGATTAGCGCGTAGTTTTCCATGTATTCTGTTCGTTGAAAAACAGTATTAAACTCACCCCATGCAAAAAATGAATCCGGTGCCTCTGGGTGCAGCAAATGGACAGCTAATTCTCCTGCCTTTTGTTGAGTTGTAACTTCAAACCAACCGTCTAAATTTACATTAATAGCAGGCTTATAATCAAAACTAGCCGTTACTCTAAATCGTCCTTCAAACGGTGACTTAGCAAAAGAGTACTTATCTATTTTGGCCTGTTTTAGTGGTTGTGTATTTTCACCAACTAATTTGTTCACAGACACACCATGAAGCGATAACTTCTCAATTAAATCCGTGTAAACAGGTGGTATAAAAAATGCCTTAGGCACTTCAACACGCTTTTGTACGTCTTTTTGCCAATATACAGGGAGGTTTGTATATGATTCTTTCTCGCCAATATATTGAACTTCTGTTTGACCTGATAACGTACTCATTTTTGAGGTATAACGAATACCTTTGAATTCAATTTCAACAGGAGTTTTACTATACCCTCGTTGAACAATAAGCTCTTTTGGCACAAATGCCTGTTCTTTTTTTACTGCATTAGCTAGTTCATGGCTGTGATTTGATAAGGCATCAATTGCACCATCAATAAATACATAAGTTCCTAATACACGTTGCTTATAGGGTTTCAGGGAATGGTTTTCGACTAAAATTGTAGGTAAAGACTTTAAGTCGCCCCAACCATTTGAAAACCGTGGTGTAGCAACCCAACCTGCAAGCCCTTCTTTAAAGTTTCGCTTGTTCATAACAAATACAAGTGGTCCAGGTATATGGCCTTGCGATGCTAACTTTTCATCTATTACAGGTTTGAAGTATTGGTCTAGTGCAGCTGATATAGCAGGTGATTCGCTCGCAAAAACCGGGTTATACCCATAGGTGACATCGTATTGATAATCTGCACCGTCAGTAACGTGCACATCAACATACAGATTTGGGTTATAGTCATTAATAACCTTCAAAACACTTTTAACTTCGGGTGTATCAAGTTTTGTAAAGTCACGGTTTAAATTTAAATTATTTGCATTAGTTCTAAAACCCATTTTACTTGGGCCGCGTTGATTAATACGGTTGAAGTGGCCGCTTCTTTCATGTCCGTCAACGTTTAAAATTGGGATAAACAAAATATTTACTTTCTTTAAAATATCCCTGCGTTTGCCTGTCGCTATATCGCGTAACAACATAAACATGGCGTCTTTACCGTCAATCTCGCCAGCATGAATTCCCGCTTGAACAAGCACTGTAGGCTTGGTGCTATTAGCAAGCTGATCTGCATCAAAAAAACCTTGCTCACTCGCTACAACCATTTTAATAGCGCGCTTACTATTACTATAACCAATTATTTGCGATTTGAATTGAGTTGGGTTTGCAGCAACTAAACGCTCTACAAAAGCCATTGTGTTGTTGTAGTCAGGAGATATATAACCATCTGAAAGTTCAAAATCCGTTGTCAGAGGACCTGCCTGTTGTATCAGCGATAAGCTTTGTCCTTGCCAAGGTAGCAAAGGTGGTAAATGGCTGTCGTAAGTCATACTTGCAGATAAAAAGAGTAAGCTGGCTAACATATTATTCTCAAAAAAACGCTTTAATGGCCAAATTATAACAACTTA
Organism: Pseudoalteromonas sp. 2CM32C; assembly: GCF_023161925.1. Taxonomy (NCBI): domain Bacteria; kingdom Pseudomonadati; phylum Pseudomonadota; class Gammaproteobacteria; order Alteromonadales; family Pseudoalteromonadaceae; genus Pseudoalteromonas; species Pseudoalteromonas sp. 2CM32C. The sequence goes on from NZ_JALNTI010000004.1 coordinate 17,633, forward strand.
ACTGATCGTTACGAAAAAACTGCGGTAGTTCAACAAAAAACACAGCCTAAGGTAAGTTAATAATGGATCAAAAGTGCTTTATTAGTATTTCAGCACAATTAGCATCCAATTAAATACAGCTGGGTCTTTAAATTAATAACGGCTTATTTTACTCGGGAACTTAGAATAGCTTTTATGTGGTGGGGTTTTCATAGCAAATTTTAGGCACAAAAAAAGGAGCCAATGGGCTCCTTTTCAGTTCTTATAAAAAAGCTTAAGCGGCTAGGCCTTCTTTAGCTTTTTCTACAAGCGCTGCGAATGCAACTTGGTCGTAAACAGCGATATCTGCAAGGATCTTACGATCGATTTCTACAGAAGTCTTTTTAAGACCATTGATAAAACGGCTGTAAGACAAACCATTTTGACGTGAAGCAGCATTGATACGTGCAATCCATAATTGACGGAAAGTACGTTTCTTCGCACGACGGTCACGGTAAGCGTATTGACCCGCTTTAGTAACAGCCTGGAAAGCTACGCGGTAAACACGTGAACGTGCTCCGTAGTAACCTTTTGCTTGTTTTAAAACTTTTTTGTGACGTGCACGTGCGACAACGCCGCGTTTAACTCTTGCCATTTCTAAAAACCCCTATTAAGCGAACGGTAACATACGTGAAACTAGACCATGGTCATTTTTATGAACCATCATCTTAGGACGTAGGTGTAACTTACGCTTAGAAGTTTTCTTAGTCAGAATATGACGAAGATGCGCTTGTTTACGCTTGAAACCGCCAGAAGCAGTCTTTTTGAAACGCTTAGCAGCGCCACTGTGACTTTTTAGCTTATAAGCCATTGCAATAACTCCAATTGTATTGCCTTTAAATTAGTAAGCAGGCGTGAGGTATATTTCTATAGCTCCACTTTTAGGCCTAACTTACTGCCATGTTCCGGTGAAAGCCCAGCATAAAATGCTGCAACTTTACTTTAAAACCGGTTAACTCAGGTGAATATTTGCATATTGCTTGCAGACCTGAGCTAAATTCGGTGCGCATTATTACTTAAAAATTACTTTTTAGCAATAGGTGCCATCATCATAACCATTTGACGGCCTTCAACGCGATTTGGGAAAGACTCAACGACTGCTAAATCTTCTAAATCGCCTTTAACGCGGTTTAATAGTTCGATGCCAATTTCTTGGTGAGCCATTTCACGGCCACGGAAGCGGATGGTAATTTTAGCTTTATCGCCAGCTTCTAAGAACTTACGTAAGTTGCGAAGCTTAACCTGATAATCACCTTCATCCGTACCAGGACGGAATTTGATTTCTTTAATCTGGATTTGCTTTTGCTTCTTCTTCTGCTCTTTCAGTTCTTTGCTTTTTTCAAAGATGAACTTACCGTAGTCCATAACCTTACAAACAGGCGGCTCAGCGTTTGGGCTAATCTCTACAAGATCAACACCCGCTGCATCAGCCATAGCTTGTGCGTCTTTTAATGACTGAATGCCAGCTTGTTCGCCGTCGATGTCGATTAAACGAACTTCTTGAGCTGTAATTTCTTCGTTAATACGATTTTTTTGAGCTGTTTGTTGCCCTTTCTTGCCGCCTCTAATGGTACGTTCCTCCAAGAATATCAATAATATAAGCGTGTAGATGACTTTTAGTTACAGCCCTACACGCTCGATTTTTACTGTCGATTTTTAATCTCTTCGCTTATTTTAGCTACAAAGTCATCGACATTAAATTTACCCAGGTCTTCACCTGTTCGCGTACGAACCGCTAATTCTTGTTGTTCAACTTCTTTGTCGCCAACAACCAGTAAGTAAGGTATACGCTTTAATGTATGCTCACGGATTTTAAAGCCAATCTTCTCATTTCTCAAGTCAGCAGCGGCTCTAATTCCAAGTTTATTTAATTTTTGTACAATTTCGTGCACGTAATCTGCTTGTTTATCGGTAATATTCATAATTACCACTTGCTTTGGAGCAAGCCACGTTGGGAATAAACCAGCGTATTCTTCAGTTAAAATACCGATAAAGCGCTCAATTGAGCCTAAAATAGCACGGTGTATCATAACTGGAGTGCGTCGTTCGTTGTTTTCTGCTACATAAGTAGCGCCTAAACGACCCGGAAGTGCAAAATCTAGTTGCACTGTACCACATTGCCACGCTCTGTCTAAACAATCGTACAAAGTAAATTCAATTTTAGGTCCGTAAAAGGCACCTTCACCTGGTAGGTAATCAAATTCAATGTCGTTTGCCTTAAGTGCATCAGCTAATGCAACCTCTGCTTTGTCCCAAATTTCATCGTCACCAATACGTTTTTCAGGACGCGTAGAAAGCTTAACTACAATTTTGTCAAAACCGAATGTCTCATAGGTATCATAAACCATCTTAATACACGCTGAAACTTCGTCCATTACTTGCTCTTCTGTACAGAACACGTGAGCATCATCTTGTGTAAAGCCACGTACACGCATTAAGCCGTGTAAAGCGCCTGATGGTTCGTTACGGTGACAACAACCAAACTCGGCCATACGCAGTGGTAAATCACGGTACGATTTTAAACCTTGGTTAAAAATTTGCACGTGACCCGGGCAGTTCATTGGTTTTATAGCGTATTCACGTTTTTCAGACTCTGTGGTAAACATGGCGTCTGAGTATTTTTCCCAGTGACCAGATTTTTCCCACAAAGATCGGTCCATCATCATTGGACCTTTAACTTCTTCGTAGCTGTACTCACGCAGTTTTTCACGGACAAATTCTTCAAGCTCGCGGTAAATGCTCCAACCATCGTTATGCCAAAATACCATACCTGGCGCTTCTTCTTGCCAGTGCCATAGGTCTAGAGCCTTACCAATACGGCGATGGTCACGCTTTTCAGCTTCTTCTAAGCGTTTAAGGTACGCTTTAAGTTGCTTTTTATCACCCCACGCTGTGCCGTAAATACGCTGTAGCATTTTGTTTTCAGAGTCACCACGCCAGTACGCACCTGCTACTTTCATTATTTTGAAGTTTTGGCAGAATTTCATGTTAGGTACATGAGGACCACGACACATGTCTACGTATTCTTCGTGGTGGTATAATCCTGGGCGATCATCTTTTGCAATGTTTTCGTCCAAAATTTCCATTTTGTATGTTTCGCCACGCGCTTCAAACGTATCGCGAGCTTCTTGCCAGCTTACTGTTTTTTTCACTACGTCGTAGTTTGTTTTTGCAAGTTGCAACATACGCTTTTCAATGGCATCTAAGTCATCTTGTGACAAAGAATGATCTAAATCGATATCGTAGTAAAAGCCGTTATCAATAGTTGGGCCAATTGCCATTTTTGCTTCGGGGAAAAGTTGCTTAACCGCATGACCTATTAAGTGAGCACACGAGTGACGAATAATCTCAAGTCCGTCTTCATCTTTTGCTGTGATGATCTCAAGGCGTGCATCATCATTAATTAGCTCACACGCGTCAACACGGTCGCCATTAACACGACCGGCGATGGTTGCTTTAGCAAGACCAGGGCCAATATCATTTGCAACATCAAGGGTACTTACAGGGTTTTCAAAACTACGCTGACTGCCGTCAGGAAGGGTAATAACTGGCATTATAAATCCTTACATACAGTGGTGACACCTACAATGTATCACGTGTACTTTAAATAAAATTAAATGAGAATGACTCGACAACACTCTTACGAATAAGCATTGACTATTTTTCGCCTAACAGGCTGATGTAGATGCTGAGTCTGCTCAACTACAAAAATATATTGTCGCGTGAGCGAGAAACAATTACAAGTTTAAAGGCGCTGTAATCAATGTTATTTTGCGTAAGTTTGTAAATATAAATAAAAACGATGACAATTTTGAGAAATGCATAGTAAGAATTCACCTTATTGCTTATTCTCGCAATTTATTCGATGTTGCGTATAATACGCAATAATTAAGTTTTATTAGAGAACAGCAATGAGAACATGTGGTGTAGAAATTACCGGTAGTGACGTACTACTTTGTATTTTAAGTAAAGATAACGACGTTTTTGATATTCGCGATGTGCGTCAAACACGTTTTACTTTAGGTAATGGTAACGACACTGAAATAATGCGCAAATTTCAATTTGATTTTGCAAAGCTAATGCAAGATTACCAAATTGACTCTGTTGCCATTCGCGAACGCCAACCAAAAGGTAAATTTGCCGGCAGTGCGAAAGGTTTTAAAATGGAAACCGCTATTCAGCTCATTGAAAACCTTGATGTTCGCGTATTCTCAACTACAGAGATTAAAGAGCAAGTTAAGCGTAACCCTATCCCAATAGCATTTGAGGAAACAGGCCTTAAAAAGTACCAAGAAAATGCATTTGTGAACGCCTACGTATACATAATGAAAAAAACGTATCGTAGTGACGAAATGTAATTTAAAACGTTTAAAGTTTTTTAAATTATGAACGCGCCAATATGGCGCGTTTTTATTGCTACTATTTTACTGGCTATATCTTTACTTATAATACATTAGTCTAACCACCCTTCTTTTTGTCGACAATGTGTGTTTATTTAGTTCCTAGTTTATGTAATACACACACATCGACACGGAGAAAAACATGCACACACTACATAAAACGGTTAAAGAAGTAGAAGTAATAAATTCATTACCGTTGTCCAAAAGCTATTTTAAAGGCTCACAAAATACACCTTTAACCAATAAAACCATTGGTGCTTACTTCGACTTCATTGTCGACAAAAACCCTAACTCGCTTGCGGTAGTGGTCAATCATCAAAACATTCGTTTAACCTACAAAGAATTTCAAAAAGAAGTGAATCAACTCGCAATGGGGCTATTAGCCATCGGTGTTAAGCCAGGAGATCGGGTCGGAATATGGTCACCTAATAATATACAGTGGTGCTTAACTCAATTCGCTACCGCAAAGATTGGTGCCATTATGGTTTGCATAAACCCAGCCTATCGGCCAAATGAGCTTCAATATGCATTAAATAGCGTTGAATGTTCAACACTCATTACCGCTTCACAATTTAAAGGCAGCAACTATATAGAAATGCTAAATAGTCTAGCGCCAGAACTTAAACATTGTGACAGTGGCAAGCTTTCAGCTAAAGCTCTGCCCAATCTTAAGAATGTAATTCGTATTGGTAATGAAAAAAGCGCTGGCATGTTTTCGTTTTCCGATATTATGCGTATGGCAACGCCAGCTCATGAGCTTGAACTTAATGCTATTGCTGCAAATTTAAATGCCGAACAGGATATAAATATACAATTCACTTCAGGCACAACAGGTAATCCAAAAGGCGCTACACTCACTCACAAAAACATATTAAATAATGCGCTTTTTGTTGGCGATTCTATGCATTTTACTGAGCACGACAAGCTTTGTATTCCAGTGCCTTTATATCATTGCTTTGGTATGGTTTTAGGTAGTCTCTTATGCGTTACAAAAGGTGCCGCAGCCATTTATCCGAGTGATTCGTTTGACGCCAAAACAACGCTTGATGTAATTGAACAAGAAGGTTGTACAGCATTGCACGGTGTTCCCACTATGTTTATTAGTCAACTTGAGCTCAGTACCTTTAATGAATATGACTTAAGGTCACTCAGAACCGGTGTTATGGCAGGCTCTACTTGCCCCGAACAAGTCATGCGAAAAGTTCAAACACAAATGAATATGCATCAGGTTTTAATTGCCTATGGGCAAACTGAATGCAGCCCAATCAATAATATAACCGAAACTGATTCATCAATAGAGCGCCAAGTAACAACCGTTGGCCGCGCCCTTGCACATACTGAGGTTAAAATTATTGATGAACTGGGTAACATTCAAAAAATAGGTTTACCCGGTGAAGTATGCTCCAAAGGCGTAGGAATAATGCGCTGCTATTGGAATGACGAAGAAAAAACAAAAGCCACAATAGATAGTGACGGCTGGCTTCATTCAGGCGATTTAGGCGTTATGGATAGCGAAGGATTTGTGAGTATTGTTGGGCGAATCAAAGACATGATTATCCGTGGTGGTGAAAACGTTTACCCTCGAGAAATTGAAGAGGTGCTTTATACCTATCCAGGCATACAAGACGCCGCTGTATTTGGTATCAGCGATGAAAAATACGGTGAAGAAGTGTGTGCGTGGATCCAACCAAAAGAAGATACAACACTCGATGAACAAGCGATTCGTGCATTTTTACAAGACAAACTCGCCTACTTTAAAATGCCTCGGTATATTCGCTTTGTAGAAAGTTACCCTATGACAGTGACAGGCAAACTACAAAAGTTCAAAATGCGAGAACAAATGCAAGAAGTATTATCAAGTAAATTATTTTCATAATATAAACTTGCCCAGCATGACACAATATAAATGTTGGGCCATTTTTATATGTAATCTTTAATTACTTTATTTTTACCTGTATTTTTTGCTTTGTACATCGCTTTATCGGCTACAGATAGCAATGCTTTAATGTCTGGACAAAGGGCGGAAAAATCAGCTACGACAACGCCAGCAGAAACAGTTACACGTTTAAATGTTGAGTATTCGTGACTTATCGTATTTGTAGCAAAAAGATTGGGTAAATCATCAAGCCAGTCTAAATTATTTTGATCTAAAATTTTAACTAAGATAAATTCTTCACCACCAAATCTAACAACGATATCTGCCTGGAGTTTTTTTAATCGGCTCGCAACATTAATGAGTATGTTATCGCCATCTAAATGCCCGTAATTATCGTTATATTTTTTAAAGTCATCGATATCAACCATAGCAAGCGCTAGCGACTGAGATGGCTTTATTTGATTCATTAAGCGTTTACATTCTGAGTCAAAACTGTGTCTATTATATAACCCAGTTAGCTGATCAATGTTTGCTTTTTGTGTTTCAACAAGCTCAGCTTCATATTGTTTACGTAAAAGTATATCCAGTTGATATTGAATACAGGCCATTACAATCACAATGCTAATGTAAAAGTAAAGGCTCCATATTATTGGCGTGGATGAAAACAAATGAACACTTAGAAGGCTTAACCCCGTAATTGTCCATAAAATAAGTTTATGGCCTAAATGAAGCATGGGTATTGCAGAAAAGGAAGCCACTACAAGCATTGGCCCTCCTTCGTTTAAATAACCATATAATCCGACAAAGGACCAAAATAAATACCCAAATAAAACACAAAATAAAATGCCATAAGCAAAGCAACGATAATGTAAGTATTTTGCCTTTAATTTATTGTTTACATAAACCAATACAAACGACAAACAAACCATCGAAAGCCTAAGAATATTAATAACAGAGGATATAGATTGTTCATCATTCAACCACGAAAGAATAACCAAAATCGTTAAAAATAAAGCAGCTAAATACAAGGCTATATTAGCAAAGTGAACGGTGCTTTTATTAAGTTGATGCTGGAAGTCTTTTTCTTTGTCGGGTGGAAAATAAAATGTTGCGGGTATTAATTGCATTTTAAATTCCTTTTATACTTTCGTTGGCTTGAAATAATGTGCTTAAAAGCCGCTATTTTTGTATTTATGTGATGGTTGCTTTTTAAGCCATTTAAATTGGTCTAGTAAAGTTAGCCTTTAAATATTATCGATATGTTTGATTAATTACAATATTAGTAAACACTTATAATGACTGTCTAAAAAACGTTGGTTATTACAACGTTTTTGGACAAAATATTTATTAGTAATTACTCAGAGCGGTATTGCTGCTGAACGCCTGTTAAGAATAAACGCAGTATTTGATCGTTACACACTCGGTAATGCTTGTTGTCTACTTTACGAGAAAACGCACTTAATTCGTGTTTGCTTAAATCAAAATCAACCAATGCAAGCGCGGCTATTACATCTTCAGCCTTCATGTTTAAAGCAATGCGAACTTCATAAAGATAATATTATTATTGAGCTTACTCTCTGGTATTGGCTGTACACCCTCGCGTTTACCTCGTTTGGTATTAATAAACCCGTTCAAAAAGGTTGCAAACTCAGTGTCTGAAATTTTAACAAACTCTTGCTCGCCCTCTTTTGTTAACCACGCAATGACTTGCTCTGTTGTTACTGTAGCCTCTGCCGCAGCAAAAATGTCAACCACGGCAGTATCGGTTAAATTAAAGGTATAGCGAAGACGGCGTAAAATATCGTTATTTGTCAAAGTAATTTCCTGAGTAAGGTATTGTATAGCTGAGCAATAGCGCCCACTATTAAATGAGCGCGTAGTTTAGCAGCTTTACAAACCTGCCCCTATTGTTTTAGTAAGGTTAATTACCCAGCACCTTTGCCGGATCGACTCGCGTGGCCTGCCATGCGGGATAAATAGTCGCAAAAATAGCAAGTACGAATGTTGCAATGACTGTAATGCCGATGTCTTCGAGCACAAGCTTACTAGGTAAAAACTCTATAAAATAAACCCCTTCAAGCGGATTAGCACCCATTAGCTGGCTCAGCCAAGCAAATAATTCACTTATGTTTAATGCTAATACAACACCTATGAACGAGCCAAGTAAGACCCCCACAAACGCTTGCGTTAATCCCTGCATTACAAAGGTTGCTAAAATAGTGCTGTCTTTAGCGCCCATTGTTTTTAAAATTGCGATATTGCCTTCTTTTTCACGCACTTCCATGACAAGAGAAGACACAATATTAAAACTCGCAACAGCAATAATTAAAAACACAACAATATAAACAATGGTACGAACCATTTGTATATCTTGATATAAGCTACCTTGTGTTCTAAACCAACTAGAAATATAGACATAATCGCTAATGGTTTGCCCTACATTAAGCGCTATTTGATGCGCTGAAAACACATCATCAACACTTAACCTTAAACCTGTAACTTGGGTTTCGTCGTAGCCAAGTGTTTGCTGCGCTTTGCTTAAATGTATAAAAGCAGCCGTACTATCAATTGGGCCGCCCATTTCAATAACACCTGCAAGGCTCAGGGTAACGCGTTTAGGTGCTAATAACTGACCACCTGCTTGCCCAACCTGAGGAATTAGCAAAGTAATATTGTCGCCCACTTTTGCGTCAAGTTGCTTTACTATCTGTTGGCCTAAAATAACCTCTTCAGAGGATAATTGGCTTACTAATTTACCTGTTCCAAACTGGTTAACTGCAGAAACATTGCCCTCATAAGAAGGGCTAACACCGCGTATTTCGACCGCTTTTAATTGGCTTTTATACTGCGCCATACCATTAACCGCGATAAATGGGGCAGCTCCCGTTACATGCGGCTGACTTTCTATGTTAGCTACTTTTAGCTGCCAATTAGCAATAGGTCTGCTTGGTGCAACATATTCAACCTGAGGTACTACGCTTAGTAAACGATGGACTAATTGTTGTTCAAAGCCGTTAATTACTGAAAGGGCAACAATTAAAACAGCGACCCCCAATAAAATACCTATAGTAGACGCTTTAGCTATAAAACTAACAAACCCGTTTTTTTCGTCTTTATGACCTGAGTATGCTCTAAAACGTTTACTTAAAAATGCACTAAGCAACATATTGTGACTCTTTTACCGATAGTTTACCGTCATCTAAGTAAGCTATTTTACCTAGCTTATCAGCAAGCTCTAAATCATGAGTTACCACTACAAAGCTCGTGTTTAAACTCTGGTTTAGCTCATTTATTAAATCATAAATTTTAATCGCATTTTGCTTGTCTAAATTACCTGTTGGCTCATCAGCAAGAACCAACGAAGGTTTAGTAACCAAAGCACGGGCAATAGCAACACGTTGACGTTCTCCTCCTGATAGAGCAGAAGGTTTATGATCACTTCGATGTGCAAGGCCCACTTTTTCAAGCATGTCGAGCGCCTGTACTTTTGCTTCTTTTGCCGTTAAGCCTTTTATTAACAAAGGCATTGCTACATTTTCTACAGCACTAAACTCCATCAATAAATGGTGAAACTGATAAATAAAACCTAAATTTTGGTTTCTAAAAGCCGCTTGTTCAGTACGAGATAACTTAGCAACTTCTTGATTTTTAATTTTAGCAATACCTGCAGTGGCAGTATCAAGCGTTCCGAGTATATGCAAAAGCGTACTTTTACCAGAACCGGAACTACCTACAATAGCGAGCATTTCACCTTGCTGTAGCGCTAAATCTACGCCTTTTAGCACTTCAACTTGGTTGTTGCCATCTTGGTATACTTTGCTTAAATTTTCACAACTAATTACTAAATTATTCATAACGCAACACCTCTGCTGGTTTTACTTTTGCGGCTTTGCGCGCAGGATATAAGGTAGCTAAAAAGCTCATAGCAATACTGGCAAACGCAATTATTACTAAACTAAGCACATCAAATTTCACAGGTAGTTCAATGCCAGCAAGTAGACTCAGGCCAACTAATTCAAGAAGCTCATTTATGTATAAACTCAGTAGCACCCCAAAAAAAGCGCCAATTAATGTTCCAATAACGCCATTGTAAAGACCTTGAACCATAAATACTTTTTGCACCTGCGATGGTGTAAGCCCAAGTGTTTGAAGTATCGCAACTTCCCCTTGTTTTTCACTCACCATCATTGTTAAGGCAGATACAATATTAAACACAGCCACCAGCACAATAAGTGCAAGTAACATGGACATGATCCGCTTTTCCATTGCTACTGCGGCAAATAACGTGCCTTGGCTGCTTCGCCAATCTGAATAGTTGTAACCTTTTAATATAAGTTGGCTTGCGTCCGTAAATTCGTCCAATTCAAAGGGTTCAAAAAGTGACACACTTAAATTTGGGGCAACATTTTTATTTAACTTTAAAACACGCTGAAGCGATGGCCCACTTGTAAAAGCGAGTGCCATGTCTATTTCAGAGCCCGTTTCGTATATTGCTGCAACTTTAAATAAACGCTGGCTAGGCACACGCCCCAAAGGAGTATAAGTAGATGCATTTGGCATGATCACACGAAGTTTATCACCTAAACCAACACCTAACTTCCGACTCAAATAGCGGCTTATAGCAATGTTATAGTTATTATTAAGTACTGTTTGCCAATTGCCTTGTACTATTTTCTCAGTAACTTTGTATAACGCACCGTTATTGTCATATAAACCTTGCAGTAATACACCGTGAAGATCTTTATTGGTTTGCAAAATAGCTTCGCCTTGGCGATACAAATTAACATGTTTCACATATGAAGATTTAGTGAGATCTGCCTTTAAACTCGTTATTTGCTCTGGGGTGTGCTGATCAGATTTAACCTCAATGTGCGGAATAAGGCCAAGCATATTAGTTTTTAAGCTATGCTCAAAACCATTCATTACACTGCTTACGGTAAATAAAGCCATTAAACCGATAGCAATGCCGGCAATAGAAAAAAAAGAAATAAACGATATAAACGCATTCCCTTTTGAGGAGCGGCTGTATCTAAGTCCTATAAATAAGCTAACCGGTTGAAACATATAATTTAAAACATTTATGCTAAAAGTGTGGGGCTATAGTAGCACGAACTAAGATGAATTGAATATGACCATAAATGTAAGAAATAATTTATAAATCTGATACTTGGCTGATTTTTCAGCAATTCACTTATAGCAATTTATTCTTTAAGGCCAGCAACTAAATAGTCGAGTAATACACGTACATTGGTAGCTACAAACTGACGTGGTGGATAAACCCCCCACACACCTTCTTGCTTGGGTTGGTAAGACGTTAAAATAGGCACTAACTCACCACTATTAAGCTCATTATCTATGTAGTAATCAGGAAGTTGCACAATACCTAAGCCTTTTTTAGCACCATCAACAAGTGCCCAACCACTGTTGCAATGTAATCTGCCAGCAATTTTAATGTGTTTTTCACGCTCATTTTCGTTTACACGCCAATAACTACTATTCCCTACTAAACACTGGTGGTTATGTAGCTCACCTAAGGTATGTGGCTCACCAAAGCGCCTTAAATAAGCAGGCGATGCACACATAATAAAGCGCCGATCACTTAACCGTCGCGCTTTTAAGCTCGAATCTTTTAAATGGCCTAACCTTATTGCTAAATCAAACCCGCCTTCAAGTAAATCTTCTTGTTCGTTACTTAGGTTTGCAATAACTTCAACATCGGGGTGATCGTGCATAAAATTGTGCACAATAGGCATAATAAAGGTTTCGCCGAACATTACCGGGGCTGTTAGTTTAATTTTACCTTTAGGGGTTGTTTGATGTGATGCAAGGCCCTGCGTAGCATCGTCCATTGCATGCTGTAAGTGCTTTATTTGATGTAAAAAGATCTCACCTTCTTTAGTGAGAACAACTTTTCGTGTGGTGCGCGTTAAAAGCTGGGTATTTAAACGTTGCTCAAGGGCGGTTACATGACGGCTAATATGCGCAACCGAAAGGCCCAATATCCTAGCTGCAGCAGTAAAGCTTCCTTCCTCACCGACAGCTATAAATTCGTCAATCCCATCCCAACGCGCCATTATTACCATACTGTAAAAGTGTTTTAATAAATAAGAGATTATCATTATATGAGAAACAAATACAATAGTCCCATCACCCAAACAAAATGGGTCTACAATTGATATTAAATAACACTACTAAGGATAAACACATGTCTGATTTTATTAAATCAAAAGCGGCGATTGCTTGGGGCCCTAACCAACCTTTAAGCGTTGAAGAAGTTGATGTAATGATGCCTAAAAAAGGCGAAGTAATGGTAAAAATTACTGCTACTGGTGTTTGTCATACCGATGCATTTACGTTATCAGGTGAAGATCCAGAAGGTATATTCCCAGCTATTTTAGGCCACGAAGGCGCAGGCGTTGTTTATGCCGTTGGCGAAGGTGTAACAAGTGTTGAAGTGGGGGATCATGTAATTCCACTTTATACCGCTGAATGTGGCGAATGTAAAATGTGTACATCTGGCAAAACTAACCTTTGTTCAGCCGTACGCGAAACACAAGGTAAAGGCTTAATGCCAGACGGCACAACACGCTTTTTTAAAGACGGCCAACCAATTTACCACTACATGGGTACGTCTACATTTTCTGAGTACACAGTACTTCCAGAAATTTCACTCGCCAAAGTAAACAAAGAAGCCTCTTTAGAAGAAATTTGTTTATTAGGGTGTGGTGTTACAACCGGTATGGGTGCTGTAACTAACACTGCTAAAGTAAAAGAAGGCGATACAGTTGCGATATTCGGCCTTGGCGGCATTGGTTTATCAGCCATTATTGGTGCAAAGATGGCGGGCGCGAGTCGTATTATTGGTGTAGACATTAACACCAGTAAATTTGACCTTGCTACTAAACTTGGCGCAACCGATTTAATAAACCCTAAAGATTTCGACAAGCCAATTCAAGAAGTAATTGTTGAAATGACTGACGGTGGCGTTGACTACTCATTTGAATGTATTGGTAACGTTGATGTAATGCGCTCTGCCCTTGAGTGTTGCCATAAAGGCTGGGGGGAATCGGTAATTATTGGTGTAGCCGGTGCTGGCCAAGAAATTTCAACTCGTCCTTTCCAGCTTGTTACCGGTCGTGTATGGCGTGGTAGCGCATTTGGTGGCGTTAAAGGTCGCTCGCAACTTCCTGAAATAGTTGAGCGCTACATGGCAGGCGAATTTGCACTAAACGACTTTATTACTCATACAATGAGCCTTGAAGAAATTAACGACGCATTTGATTTAATGCACGAAGGCAAGAGTATTCGTACTGTAATTCATTACTAATAAGCACTTAGTAAACGACTTGATAAAAAGCCGTAATACTTGAACGTTTACGGCTTTTAAGGATTATTATGTTAGAGAATATCTCAAGTACAAAAGTAGCCGGTGGTTGGCACAAACAATATACCCACACTGCAACAAGTACCCATTGCACAATGCGTTTTGCGGTATTTTTACCACCTGGTGCAAGTGAAACGAACAAAGTACCTGTGCTTTATTGGCTATCGGGATTAACCTGTACTGACGAAAACTTTATGCAAAAAGCGGGCGCATTTAAAAAAGCAGCCGAGCTGGGTATTGCAATAGTGGCACCCGATACAAGCCCGCGTGGCGATAACGTACCCAATGAAGATAGTTATGACTTCGCTCAAGGTGCTGGTTTTTATGTTAATGCTACGCAAGCGCCCTTCAACACACATTTTAATATGTACGACTATGTAGTTGATGAGCTACCAGCACTTATTGAACAGCATTTTCCGGTAACAAGTACTAAAGCCATTAGTGGTCATTCTATGGGTGGGCACGGTGCTTTAATGGTTGCACTTAAAAACCCACAAGCCTACGTAAGCGCATCTGCGTTTAGCCCAATCGTTAACCCAATAAATTGCCCATGGGGCACAAAAGCGTTTACTGGTTATTTAGGTGACAATAAATCACTTTGGGCACAATACGATACCTGCGAGCTTATGAAACTAGCAAAGCAGGACGACTACCTACCTATGCTAGTATCGCAAGGTGATGCCGATGGCTTTTTAGAGGAGCAACTTAAACCACAAAACCTAGTGGCTATCGCTCACGATAAGAGTTACCCGTTAACGCTTGAAATGCAAGAAGGTTACGATCATAGTTACTTCTTTATAAGTAGTTTTATTGACCAACACTTATTATTTCATAGTCAGTTTTTAACTGCGTAGCCTCGTTAGTGTGTAGTTCTGGCTTATTTAGTTCTACACACTCTTTTAAACTTTTACTCACCTTCCTACACACTTGGCGTTGTTGCTTATTTTCCACACTGACAAAGTCGACTAATGCAGAATCAATTTTTAAACCTAATTTTGTAAAAGAAAACCCTTCTCTATCTTTTGGAATGGCTTTAAATGGATCTTTGTAAGGGTCTGAACGAGCTTTGCTATTCATATTTTGATTTAATTTTTCGTTATTTTGTGCATGCCCATCTATTAAAACTCCGGCCACCGTGCAACCACTTAAGTACACAGTTATTAATAGTGTTAGTAATAGCTTCATAATCCCCTCCTCTAAAAACATGTATTTATACTATACGTTTATAAAATTAAGACTGTAAAAAGTTGTAAAACCAATTTAAATACACCTGTAAACACATTAAGTAAAAGTGATAAACCAATGTGTACATTTTACTAAATATGCTCTAAATCAACCTAAAATAAAAAACAATACATTGATTTTAAATGTTTTTATACTTGGCGTGGCAATTGCTTTTGTAAGTTAAGTTTTTTAATAGAGAATCGCAATGGAATTTGATTTACAGTGGAATGAAATCTTAGATAACTTAATTCATTTAGGTATTGCCTACGCCCTAGCCCTGCCAATGGCCTACGATAGAGAGCGAAGTAAAGACGGCGCTGGACTAAGAACATTTCCGTTAGTAGCAGTTGCATCGTGTGGGTATGCACTTATAGCCATGTCGGTACTAGACTCATCTGAAGCACAATCTAAAATGTTACAAGGAATAATAACAGGTATTGGTTTTATTGGTGGTGGCGCAATTTTGAAAAATAACCAGTCAACATCAGGTACTGCGACAGCAGCGAGCATATGGAATATGGGATTAATTGGTATTGCTGTAGCAAATAACCGATATGAAGTAGCCATTTTG
Source organism: Pseudoalteromonas sp. 2CM32C (assembly GCF_023161925.1). Lineage (NCBI taxonomy): Bacteria > Pseudomonadati > Pseudomonadota > Gammaproteobacteria > Alteromonadales > Pseudoalteromonadaceae > Pseudoalteromonas > Pseudoalteromonas sp. 2CM32C. Next base: position 33,106 of record NZ_JALNTI010000004.1, read on the forward strand.
CTAGCTATTATTAACTTTATAACGCTCAGGTATGTAAAAAAATTGAAGTAATATAGCTTAAAAGTAAAAACCCCATCGTTATATATGGGGTTTTAAATAAAAATATTTTTTGGTCTTTACAAAAAAGCATTTCCACTTTGTTTTAGCGTTACTGTTTGTGCTTGCGCACTTTTAATTAATAACCCGCAACGTAAATCATCTTTAGAAATGACAATTTTATCAATAGCGCTTGTGTTGTAATTTACCACTTTATTTTCACAGCGCAGTTGAACCTTGCTAAGTGGCATTGTTGACTCAAGCACAACCTCACTTTTAGACAGTAAAGGCATAACAGCTTGATCTGTCTCAATAGCTATTTGTTGGTTTATATCGCCTGAATTTTTATAAATATCATTAACTTGAGCTAGCAACTGCTGCTTGTTTTCATCTGTAAAAACAAAGGCTTTAATATTTCCTAGGGCATCAATTGCATCATAAGCGCGCACGTAGTCCTGTTTAGATATAAACCATTGCAAAGCATTTTTTACCACTCGCACTTTAATCTGATCTGGTAAATTATCTCTAAATAAAAATGCATTATTAATATGTTTATCAAAGCCAATCCAATCTTGGGTAAAGTAGCTATGCTGACTTTTTAGCCATGAAAGTAATACTATTTCAACAGTATTTTTAGCATGGTCGCGTTCTAGCTCTATTATTTTAATTTGCGCTTCGTCTAATTTTTTTTCATTAATTAAATTACTTGCCGTTTCATAATCATTAAAAAAGCCATGCGTTGCTTTGTCGTTAGTGTACCCCAAGTGCAGGTTTTGAGAAGTCACTGTAATAAGCTTGGCACTAGGCACAGCTTTACCATCGACCTGAGCACTCTTGTAATTTAGTTTTGACACATACTCAACAACTTCTCTTTTGTATTTGTCTTGCCCGATAGATGCAACAATTTCTATATCACTAACCTGACCGCTTTCATTCACAACATAACTACTTAAATTTAAGCCTTCAAAGCGTGACACACGAGAAGATGTATTTGTTTGTTTATTGTAGTTGTCCTTAACAACTTCAGCTGGCACAAAATCTGCCATTACTGGCACACAAGTTAACGCAGGTAATATAGAAAGAGCTATAGAGAGTTTTTTCATTTGATTATCCATCCTAGAACGCAAAGTAGCTATTATAGAAACAAACATTATAAAAAGATGCAAGCTTATATTTATAACTAACCAAAATTTAACTATAGGCTAATAAACATAAAAAAGGCGCTTTATTAAGCGCCTTGGGTTTCAAGTATGTGTGCTTAAAACATATCTTGATAGGAGTTGGTTGTATTAAACGAAATTGCTTTATCAAAACCGGGAAGCTCTATTCCGTCTTCGCCAATTACAATATCGTTATCGTCAATGGCGCCATCACCAAAACGATATACTAATTCGTACTTACCAAGGTCAGCTTGCGCTTTATAGGTATTTTGCAAAGCAACAACGGATGTATTTTTATAAGCGTAATCACTCATCGCTCTTTCACCATGGCGCTTAGCAAGCATTTGTAGTGTTACTTTAGCGCTAAGTACTGTAGCTGTGGCGTTATTACCGCCAAAACCTTTTGAGTTTATAAAGGCGATGTCCATGTCGCCACAGTCGTAATGGCTGTTACGTATATCTAAGTGATCTGCATAAACATCGTCGGCCACTTTATCTATGGTAGTAATACCCGGCATAATATTATGGCTAAATACCCCCAGCGCAATAGCAAGCTGATCGCCACTGGCGGGGGCAATTGTATGCCCTACATAAGCTTTTGGCGCCGTCACTTTCCAGCTATCAATGGCAAAGGTTTGTGCCACTTTATGGTAAATAAGAGATTCTGTTACTCTATTTTGCGGCGTGCTAGAACCATGCGCTAAAATAAAGCTGCGCTTTTGAAGCGCCTCTTTACCTAATAAGCTTGTTGCCAATGCCGCAGATTTAGCCATTGTAATGTAGTTACCCGGACCCGGTGAGGTGATTGATTTTTTAATACCATCGGCATTTACAAATACATCAGGCACTGAGCCCATAATATCTGCACCAAGCTCTAGTGCTAATGCATCATCCATTAAAATAGTTACTTGTGCGCCTTCACCTAATGTAAAGCCACAGTTTTCGCCAAATGGGCGGCTGCTTTTACGATAATTTGGCTCTTGTTCACTGCTTAAATTATCTAAACGGCGCAAGCCTTCAACATTAGCAAGGGCGCTCATATTACCAAAGCCTTCTACTACTTCAGGCGTAATAGCGCATTCAACACTTGCTACCACCGCTACACGGGTGCGCCCTGCTTGAATATCGTTTACTGCAGCGCGTAAGTTATATAAAAATGTGGCACATGCACCCGAAGTAGAAAACGTAGTACCTACATTACCTGTAACGTAGGCATTTATAAAATCAGTCGACATCGTGTTTAGGCCAAGTGCTAATTGCTTTGTACTAACACGATCGCCCTGCTGACGGGCTTTAACTAAACCACCCAATCCATTATCGTCCATTTGGCCAATAACCGAGGCTGAATAAGTGCCAATTTTATCTGGTTCTACGCTATTCATTATGCGTTGCCAGTCAAGACCAGTTGATTTAATAGCATCGTTTGCAGCAAATATGGTGGCTTGCAAACCGCGTGGCTGATAACGGCTGTTATACATAATTGATGGATCAAACCCGGTAGGAAACTGCCCCGCCGATTTAATTGGGTTATCACGGGTAGAATCTAATTTTACATCTAGCTCTGCCGCTATAGTCACTTTTACTTTTTTGCCGTCAAGCTCTTGTACTTTCCAACTGGCAGGCACTGGGGTTGGTAAATCGCGTGCGCGCGTTTCAAATACAATTGCGTTTTCATCAGAGGACTTTAAGGTCATCTTTTGCTGCCAAGGCGTGGCATCTGCATCAAAGTGCTCTTTTTCAATTTTACGAATAAGTGTCCCAGCAATAATTTGCTCACCAAAGCGTGCTTCTATGTCGCTTTGCTCAACATTATTACCGTTTGTGTCTTGTAATTGACCATCAACAACGCATACTAAGTTCATTAATGTGGCGAGGCCTAAAAATGTTTCACTACGATCTTGTGCGTTTAATGCGTCTAACACGATACGGCGGTAACCTTGATGAAAAGAAGTACGGCCTGCGGCGTTAATACCACCCATGCCTACAATTACGGGTAATGCTGTCATAATTAACCTTTAAAACGTGTTATGGGAGAAGCCAACAGTTTAATTGGATTAACCACACCGCTTTATGCTTTAATAGCCAAATATTCAGCATTAAAGGCCAAAAAGTACTGGTCGGAGCATTCATATGCATAAAATATCAGTAAAGCCTGCGTTAAATATTGCAATCACAGTGTATCCGCATTTACTTATTACCAGTTTAACACTGCCTATTGAAATGCTAAGAGCCGGCGAAGCCTACGCAAAAGGCCACTTAGACCAAACTGACTTTAGACCGCTTAGTATAAATTTAATTGCTAAAAGTAATGAGCCAATAGAAAACCGTACTGGCCTTGCTATAGTCCCGGATTGCACTACTGCTAACGCACCGTATAACGATTTAATTATAGTCCCCGGCATATGGCGAAATCCTCGCCCTGTAGTACGTACTAATAAAGAAGTGGTTGAATGGCTCCAAGAAAGCTTTGAAACTGGCAGCCATATAATTGGTGTAGGAACGGGTAATTGCCTAGTTGCAGAAGCGGGTTTACTTGATGGGCACCCTGCAACAACTCATTGGCATTACGCAAAACAATTTAGCCATGACTACCCGTTAGTGCGCTTAAAGCCCGACTTTTTTATAACCCAGTCTGAGCGCATGTATACGGTAGCAAGCTTAAATGCCCTTGCCGATGTGATCGTACATATTATTAGCCAATACTACGGCAAAGCCGCTGCGCAGCACGTAGAACGTAACTTTTCACACGAAGTACGTAAACCCTACGAAGATCAGCGCTACCTTGAAGGCGCGGTTGACCGCCACCCAGATGAACTCATAGCGCAAATTCAGTTTTGGCTTAAAACTAATTTAGCCAGCGAGTTAAACTTACAAGAAGTAGCCGCCCAATTTAGTTTGAGCTACCGTACCTTTACACGACGCTTTAAGCTTGCAACTAATCAAAGCCCTATAGAATATTGGCAGCAATTACGGGTTGAAAGTGCTAAAGAGTTATTGGCGTCGTCTAATTTAACAATACAAGAAGTGGCACTTGAGGTTGGCTATAACGATCAAGGCCACTTAACTCGCGTGTTTAAAAAAGTGCTAAGCCAAACGCCAAGCGAGTACAGAAAAGTAGTAAGAAGAAAGCTATTTGGCTAACAAATAAGCTTTTTTAATTACCTAATATTGAATTATTTATACTACAAACAGCACAATTTCTTCCGTTATCTTTTGCTATGTATAAATAACCGTCAGCTGCTTTAAGTATTTTAGATAAATCAACAGACGAATCAGTAACCAGTTCCTCCAAACCAATACTTATTGTAATTTTTAAACAGTTTTTCTCATAAGTAAAATGATGACTTTCAACCGTTTTAATTAAACACTTTGCTAAGTCATAAGCAGCTTGCTGATCAGCATTTATAACAACAACAAATTCCTCACCGCCCATTCTAAATGCATTATCTTCTTTAAATTTTTCTACAAATAACTCAGTTAGTTGCGTTAAAACAGCATCACCTGCGTCGTGCCCATATTTATCGTTCACCTTTTTAAAAAAATCAATATCAATTAGTGCTATGCATAAAGGCTCATCAATAATTGTTTGTTTACTAAAGCGGCTTTGTAATGCACGTCTATTAAACGCTTTTGTTAATGGATCTCTTAGTGCCAAATTTAAAATTGTTTCTTGGTTAGAATATCTCATCGCTTCATAAATATGCGAAACGGTCCATATAGTCATATACGAAAGGCCTAAGTTAACAATTAAGTGCAAACTATTAGCACCACCTAAACTGAGGAAAGAATATAAAGGAATTACCGACGCTAACAGTAAGCAAAAGCTACTTATAAACCCGTGTTTTTTACCAAATAACAAATACGCCAAAATGGGAAATGTACAAATCCAATGCGTTATACCCTCATCTGTTTTTAAAATATAAACAGCTAAAAATACAACAAAGAAATAAGCATAGGCTACCGCCCATCTATGCCAAACCTTTGAGGCAGATATACACGTTTTGTAATACGTGTAAAAACAAAACACAGCGAGTAAAACTTCTATCGCTCCTAATATGTAAACCTTCGAAATAATTATATTTACATAAGCTACAACAAGCGCAACTAGCGCTATTATTAAACTCATTCCTTGAAGAACTTTTGCTCTTACCTCTTGTGTTTTATCGAATGAATGACGGTTCATAAAATCCTTTTAAATTACTAACTATTTGTTCATAAATATATTTATTAATATTAGATTAGATATATGTAAATTAACAGCACGCATATAATTAGACTTTAATCGAAAAGTTATCCGCTAAATAATAGACTAGTTATAATTCTAAAAACACAATGTACATTTAAGTCATAATAAAACAAAACGCCACTAAATTAGTGGCGTTCTATGTCGTTAAAGTCTTTTCGGTAGTAACGTTTTTGATAATTTTTTACTTTAGTGTGTACCCCTTTGCTTAAGCTTTTAAATTTTGCCTCAAGTACATCTACACCGTATAAAATACAAACCACCAGCACTGAAAGTTTAATAGCAGCAGCTAGATTATCGGTGGCTATCATTACGCCAATTGAGGCAAGCACCCAAATGGTTGCAGCAGAGGTAACCCCTACCACGGCGCCATCTTTTGCAAGCATTACCCCAGCGCCTAAAAAGCCAATGCCTGTAATTATTTGCCCCACTACGCGAGAATGATCAATTACATCCCCTTGTAAGTTAAACGCGGTCGATAAAAACAAATACGTGCCCAGCGTAATTAAAGCTGAGGTACGAATACCCACAGGTTTACCGCGTAACTGGCGCTCTAACCCAATTATGGCACCGCAAAAAGCGGCGGTGCCAATGGCCGCCCACGAATAAGGGGCTACATCAATTAAATCTAAAAAAGTCACTCTTTACTTAAAACCTATTAATTATTAGCAATGGCCACTGCGGTTCTTAGCCGTTGGCCACCAAATGCTGACATTTTACCAAAATCACTGCGCGCTATAGGCACGTACTGGCAATCTATTGCGAGTTGTTTGTCGCTTCCTTGCTCACAAAATGGGTCGTGAACATACACGCAGTGCTCATCAAGGTGGGTAACGCACACCCAATGAGGTGATTTTTTACCATCAAAACTGTATGTGCTAATTAATAACAGCACACTAAAGCCTTGACTTAACCACTGTTCAATATGCTCAAGCTCAACATCTTTATAGCTAAGCTGTATATTTGCCTGTGCAATACCTTCTACAAATTGTTGATGAACAGTAGCTAGTACTATTTTTTTGTTTTCATTGCGTACGCCATCTAAAAACAAAGGCTCTGTGGTATTAACCAGGACCTCGCTTTTAAAACCGCGTTTATAAGCCGCCAGCGCTAAACCAAACGGATGACAACCACCATGGCCTGAGGTCATAAAAATAGTGGTACCTTCGCGCCAAAGTGCCAGCTCATGTGATTGGCTAAGCTCCGTTATTGGCTCAAGTGCCCCCATTGCCATTAGTAACGCCGCTGGCCCACAGGTAAACTCTGTTGTTTGCTGATACCACGGCGTTAAACGCGCTAATTTAAGTTCACGCGTTTGACGAATATTTTTTTGCATTCGCAGTGCATCACTGTGATCGTCATAATAATCGCTATATTGGCCAAACACTCTGTAACCCAAGCTTTTGTATAGCCCTATCGCACTTTCGTTATTTACCGCTACTTCTAATCGTAAGTAAAGTCGCCCGCGCTCACACGTTTCTTTTTCAAGGCTTGTAAGCAGTGCTTTTGCAATGCCCTTACCTTGCATTGTGGGTTTTACAGCAAGCGAATATAAACGCGCCAAACGTGTGCCTTTATGGCACCACACAAGCCCATAGCCGCATACTTGCTCGCCATTTTCTGCAATTAGTAAAATACCGTGCTTAGCACTTAACCAACGCTTTAAACTACGCGGGCTCAATTTATCGTTATTAAAGCACGCGTTTTCAACATCAATTAGCGCGTTTAAATCACTGCTAAGTGCTTTTCGAATAACAAGGCTGCTCATTTATTAGCCACGGCCTCGCGCTTCTAGGCGTTGTTTAAATTCATCCATAATGATCATGTATAGCTCGTCGCCCAAATATCCGTCCTCTACTTTGTGATCAATACTTGGATTGTCATTTACTTCAAGCACATATGCTTTGCCTTGATGTTCTTTAACATCTACGCCATATAAGCCTTTGCCCACAGTTTTACATGCTTTTAAAGCGGCATCTAACACGGCTTTTGGTAACTCAAAGGTAGGTAGCGTTTCAAAGCCACCCGAGAAAAACCGTTTAGCGTCGTGATTATAAATTTGCCAATGGTTGCGCGCCATTAAGTAGCGGCACGCATAAATAGCGCGGCCATTTAATACACCTACTCGCCAATCGTATTCTGTGTACATGTATTCTTGTGCAAGTACCAATGCGCTATATTCAAACAGCTCGGTTAGCTTAGTTTCAAGCTCACTGCGGTTTGCAACTTTAAACACCCCTTTTGAAAACGACCCTTCAGGCATTTTTAAAACCAGAGGATAGGTAAACGCCTCTTCTAGCTGCTCAAGCGTTTGCGCTGCTTGATCGGCCACTACCACCGTTTTTAAGCTCGGCACTTTTTGATAATTAAACGCATCGTGTAAATACACTTTATTACAACAACGTAAAATAGATTCAGCATCGTCAATAACCACTAAACCAAGGCTTTGCGCTTTGCTTGCAAGGCGATACGTTGGGTGGTCAATTGCTGTAGTTTGGCGAATAAATAACGCATCAAACTGGGCAATATTGTCTATTTCATCAAAGCTTAATGCTTGCGCATTAATACCATGTTTAGCAGCTGCTTTTATAAAACGGGCAATGGCATCTTTATCACTCGGTGGTACTTTTTCGTTATGATCAACCAGTATTGCCATATCCCATCTAAAACGGCGCTGCACATTTCCAATGCGCCACTGTGTTTGGGTAAACGTATTTAGTTTTGCTACAAAATTGCTATATTGCTCCTCGTTTAAAGAGCTTAGCGAACCTTGCTGTAACAAACCTTGCTCATCTACAAATAAAATAGGCGCTGGGTATTGTTTAAATACCGATTTAGCCGCTTTACTTTGTAATTCGTTTAGCGCATTACCAAAGTAAATTTCGCCATCAATTTGAGCCACATTTAACATAGGTGCGTGGCCGCCTCGAAGCGCGTTTATTGTTTTTACACTTGGTAATACTTGGTGCTTACGAGCCTCTGCAAGCAATGAGCAATAGTAACCCTTACTCAAGTATTGGCTTGAGTCGCATAAATTAATAATGCGGGTTTTAGGTTCATTATGTTTTGGGTAATCACGCAAGTAACTATTAAACGTAATCACATTTTCGAAAGATTGAGCAAGTGTTTGCTCATTGTTATCAACCACTATTAAGGTTTTAAACACGACTTTTCCTAGTTATACCAATCGGTAGTAAGCCAAATATAAATGCGTGCGATCTTTAAATTATCGCACTTTAAATAGAAACACCCAGCGTACTAAGTGGGCATTGCGCGTATCACTTAATACGATGGGTGCTTTAACAAATACCTACTGTAAGTGTTAGCGCTTAAATTGCTTAAGCGACATCTGCTTTATATGCCCTTTTTAAAAACCACACAAACGAGATATTTTTAGCGTGAAGATAAAAAATATTGATTAACTATATTTTCCTATTAATGCAGATTAAAATACGCAAAATTAATATTAAATGAGCGTTATAAATGTCACACCCTGCCTGCCCACAGTGCCAATCTGAATATGTTTACGAAGACCAGCAACTGCTTATTTGCCCTGAATGTGCCTATGAATGGAACCCAAATAGTACAAACGATGAAGACGCAATTTCAGTTAAAGATGCCAACGGCACCTTACTTTCTGATGGCGATAAAGTAACCGTAGCCAAAGACTTAAAAATTAAAGGCAGCTCACAAGTTATTAAAATTGGCACCAAAGCGATTGTTAGGCGTGTGCTTGATAAAAAAGATCACGAGCTAGATTGCAAAGTAGATGGTATTGGCGAAATGATGGTAACAGCGAAGTTTGTGAAAAAGGCTAACTAGTACAAGTACGTCGGATAAATGGCCAAGCCATGCCAACCGACAATAGATTTATAAACAAAGGCAGTAGTTTGTCGTGTTGATAATTAGGTTGGGAGATCTGGGGGCTGTAGGTTAGAGCACTCCGGCGACCCGAATATGAATATTTTGATACTAAACAATTTCGATTTTATAGCTGTTGTTTTGCAAGCGAGCCGTTTTAATTAATATATTTTTACAAAGCCCAGACACAATTTTTAGAAGTAAATTCCTTTCCGCTTCAGGCATTTTGTCACCAATTACTATTTCTTTTAATGAACTAGGTGAGTAATTGTGAAAAGATTCTTGGTTCAATGACATGACTCTAAATTCTTTTTCATATTCCCAATCAGTTGATTTAGTGGCTATTGTTTCTGTGACTTTTTGAACGAAATTGGTATCTGAATTACTATAAAGACCTTCGGAATGTATAAACTCATTTAATTTTAGTATATTGGGTTTATCTTTATACTCAACAACAATAGGTCTCATAGACTCCTTTGTTGACTTATAAAGGTCTTTTAATAATTCATCGCCATTAAAAACTAAACAGAACCCTCTAAGTCCATTGGCATAATGTGACCACATTAGGTTATTTGTCAGAGGATTTTTAGTTTCATCTTCCATTGAGAAACAAATGACTTTGGAATTATGAACAATACTTATAAATTTATCCAAATCATGCTCTGCAATTTTTTGAAAAAGCTCTGTTTCAGTGTAATTCCCATCGACCAACTCTAACTTTGAGAGAATTTTATTATATTCTTCAACACCAACTTTATCTTTGATTTTGCATTCAAAGTTTGTAAGTTCAACAACACTTATATGATGATCTTTAATATGGGCGCCTTCAAAAGGATCATTAAAATCATTTAAGCTTGAGAACCAGAGCTGATTATTAGCTAAAGCAGAAAGATTATTAGTATTCACTTCTCTGAATTTAAATAAAGACAAAAATATCTCCAAATTAATTGTGGCAAATATTGCTAATATACATAACAGCTTGAACACAACTATGGTAGCTATTACCTAAAGCGTAATATTAAGTAGTTTAATAATCACAATAAATAACTTCATTGTAAACATATGGTTACCCATGTAATTAAATGGGCCTTGCTGTTTTAAACCAAAACGACTTTTAATAATGTTATGAGACAAAATTACCTTTGTCGGATGGCACTTCGCTTCTCCAACCTATATATAAAACTAATGCTTTATAAAATCTCTACCACCTCATATTCATGGTTTTTGCCTACAATAGTTAAACTTACTTCATCATCAAGTTGTTTGCCTAAAAGCTGTTTACCCAGTGGGGCTTCGGGTGTAATAACTTGAATAGTTTGCCCTTTTACTTCAACCGTTAACCCGCCTGCGGCTGGGCCTAAATAAAACCATTTTTGTAAGGCGCTTTCATATTCTAAGCAAACGAGTGAACTTATAATCACTTTTTTGTGAGTGGACTCTTTAAAAATGGCTTCAAATTGTTTAATGCTTTTGTAGCAATCGTTTACACGCTCGGCTTGGCCTTGTGCTAAATAAGCGGCCTCGAGTCCTAGGGTATCGTACTGCGTTTCTGCAACGCTTTCTTCGTGAGTGGCGGCGTCGTGCGCGGCTTTTGCTGCTTGTTTTGCACTGTTTAATTGTGCTTCGAGTGCAAATTTAAGGTGTTCAATTACGTGGGCTTTGTTCATGAGGGAGCGCTAAAAACCAATGCTGTAAACTATGTGGTTAATTTTACCGTTATAAGGCACTTAAAACCATTATTTTAAGCGCCTGTATTTTAATGCTGATTTTAAAAGCATTTATTGCTAGGGCATATCGAGCAACGCTTGCGTTTCTGCATCTTGTTTTTCTTCGTAATTTTTAGCACTTAACCCTAATAGTTCGGGTAACGTGGCGGCAATACAAATAGATGAGAACGTACCTACTACAATGCCGGTAAATAGCGCGATGGCAAAGCCTTGTAATGGCGCGCCCGCGAGGAGCCAAACACTTGCAACTGTAGCAAGCGTGGTGCCCGATGTAATAAGCGTACGTGTTAAGGTACTTTTTATGGCGTTGTTAATAATACTTGCCGGGCTAAGCGCATTATTAGATTTAACACGTAAAAGCTCGCGTACTCTATCGCCTACTATTATAGAGTCGTTAAGTGAATAACCTATAATGGCCAGCAAACTGGCAAGTACGGTTAAATTAAACTCAATACTTAATAGCGAAAATAGCCCCAGTACGAGTAGTAAATCATGCACTAGCGCAACCACTGAGCCTACGGCTAAACGCCATTCAAACCGCACCGCTAAATAAAGCATTACTGCAACCATAGCTGAAAATAGTGCTAAACAACCTTGTTCAAACAGTTCATCACCTACTTGTGAGCCAATATACGCTGATGATAAAACCTCAGCGTTTATATCAGCGTTTTGAGTAATGGCAGATTGCCAATCATTACTATTTGCTGTTGAATCGCTAGGCGCTTCGCGTAGCTGAAAGTGATTATTACCTTGTGCGGTTAGTTCAAACTCGCCATTGTGATTTTTAGTAATAAATGATTGAAGCTCTTTTAGTTCAACACCTTGGCTGGTGGTAAATTCTGTTAGGTAACCACCGGTAAAGTCGAGTCCAAAATTAAGCCCTTTTTGACTAAGCGTAAATACCGATAGCAGTACAAGTATGGCGCTCAAAAGCATGCCATAAAAACGAAGACGAGTGCCCGCCTCGCCCTTTAAAAAAGTGTTAAGCATGTGCATTTACTCCTGCTTTTTTAGCCATTTTTAAATATACCGTTTGGCTTAGTACTTTTGATACGTACACGCCAGTAAATACCGAGGTTATTAAGCCAAGTGCCAATGTTATGGCAAAGCCTTTAACCGGGCCGTAACCTATTCCATATAATATAAGCGCGGTGATCATGGTGGTTATATTGGCATCAAAAATGGTGTTAGCGGCTTGCTTGTAACCTTCTTGAATAGCTTGATAAGCAGAGCGGCCTTTTCTTCGCTCTTCTTTTATTCGCTCAAATATAATAACGTTGGTATCTACCGCCATACCAATGGTAAGAACCAGCCCGGAAATGCCCGGAAGTGTTAACACAACCCCTGGTAATAAAGACATTAGCCCTACAAGCGACGTTAAATTTAATAACAACGCTACATTTGCAATAAGCCCTAAGCGGCGATACCACATTGCCATAAAGGCAAGTGTAATACCCATGCCCAGTATCAATGCGGCCAAGCCGTTAGTTATATTTTCTTGACCTAGGCTTGGCCCTATTGTTTGCTCGTGCACTATAGTTACCGGCGCAGTCAGCGAACCTGCTCGTAATAACAGGGCTAAATCGGCCGCTGCTTGTTGGCTTTTCATATTGGTAATGCTAAAACGTGAACTTAAATGCTGCGCAATATTAGCCACGTTTATAACTTCACTTTTTTTAACGGTTTCACCGCTTGCGTTTTGAGAGTACTCAGAGTAAACCGTGGCCATAGGCTTACCAATATTAGCTTTTGAAAAAGCCGACATGGCATCGCCGCCTTGCCCATCTAGGCTAAGTTGCACAAGTGGCTTACCCCAATCATCGCGCCCTATATTGGCGTTATTAATATGCTCACCGGTAAAAATAGGCACAGGATCAAGGTTTATGGTGCCACCCGATTGCATATTAAATGTTTGCCCACCAATTTCTTTTAACTGATAAAACCCAAGTGAAGCAGTCGCGCCTATAATGCGCTTTGCCTCTGTTGGGTCTTGCACGCCAGGCAGCTCTATGCGTATACGCTGTGTGCCTTGCCGCTGTGTTACAGCCTCGGTAATACCTAATTCTTCAATGCGCGAGCGAAGCGTAGTAAGTGTTTGGCTCATTACTTCTTTATTAAAGTTGCTGCGCCCTTGCTCTGAGTAACTAAATTTGGCGTTTTTAAAATTGCCGTTATTGGTTGTTGTAACCGCTAAATTAGCAAAGCGACTTTGAAGCTCATCTATCACTGGGTTAAGTTTTTGCACCGCATTAGGCAGCGCGTTAATTTCAAAGCCGTGCCCTGTTTGCAGCACTTTAAGGCCGTGCGCTTTTTGCTTAATAATAATTGATTTGGCTTGTTGATAAGCACTGGCTAATTGCTCATCAATTGCTTTATCTAAATCTACGTCGAGTACAAATAGCACGCCGCCGTTTAAATCTAGTCCCAATTTTATTGGCGATAAACTAAAATTTTGTAACCATGGTGGGCTTGTTGCATGCTCTACAATTTTAACTTGCGTGTTTGGGTACTGCGCCTTTATGGCTGCCTGCGCTTGGGCGCTTTTAGTTGGCTCGTTTAATAAAATATTTATAGTGGATTGCTTATCAAGGCCTTGCTCGACTTTTAAGCCTTGGTTATTTAAAAAAGTAACTAATGCTTGAGTGCTTGGCACGACTTTAGTTTCGCTATGTGGCGCGTAGCTTACATGCAACCACGATTTATTAGGGTATAAGTTGGGTAATGCGCTAATAGCTAATAAAATCAGCACAATAAGCATGGCTACATAGCTTAATTTAAATTTAGCCATAAATGGCTTTTGATCTTTTTTTACACTTAACATGTTTTTTCCTTATTGCCAGTAAATTACTGGCAACGTACTTTTTAAAAGCACAATTAATCTCAAGGCTTAAACGAAAAACGTTAAAACCTAATAAAAATTAAATAAGGAAAATTAAGCGTGGTAGGTAGTTACTGCTTTGTAGAGTAAATTAGCATCTTTCCAGCCGCTTAAACGGGACTTTTTACTATTGTGCACAAACGTATACCAAGGCTGAATAACGTTTACTGCTTGAGGGCGTAAAAATATTTGCCTAACAAGATGCTGCGCAAAAAACTCAAAAACAACATCGTATTCGGGCTCACTTTGAACTGTGTGCAAAAAAAGTGACGCATTACTTGCTGTAAGCCTTGGCTGATGTGAGTCAAAATCGGTACGTTGTGTTTTTTTATGAGCAGGTGCGTCTGCAAACTTTTTAGTAGTCTTTGTTTTAGTTATATCAATAGCATCTGTAAATAAAATGTGTGAACTGACAGCTGGATTTAAATTTTGTGTTACCTGCACAGCATTGCTCTGCACACTAAACAGTGCAGCTAGTAGCAAAAAAGCAGTTATAAAAACACGAAATTTAAACATACTTAAATCAAACTAAAATAAGAGATGCCTAGTATATTAGGGCAAGTATTTAAAATACAATGCTTAACAATTAAGTATTTAATCGAGAAAAATAATGCGCTCCAGACAAAACGTTGAAAAACGTGCAGACGCCATGAATTTAAAACAAAGCGTTAAAACGTTGTGGCCTTACATTACACAGTTTAAAGGGCGCGTATTTATTGCGCTTTTAGCGCTTATTGGTGCTAAAGGCGCCACGCTTTTAATGCCTTGGGCGTTAAAAGAAATTATCGACTCGGTTGATAAATCAATAAACCCAGTGTTGGTCATTCCCGCTCTATTATTAATAATGTACGGCGGTTTGCGTTTCGCTAGTGTGTTTTTAGGTGAAGTAAGAGACGCTGTTTTTTCACGGGTAACCGAACATGCCATGCGCAATATTGGCCTAAAAGTATTTAAGCATTTACACTCGCTTGAACTTGCATTTCACTTAGACAGGCAAACTGGTGGTATAAGCCGTGACATAGAACGTGGTACCAGTGGACTCAGCTTTTTAATGCGCTTTTTAATGTTTAACATTGTGCCTACCCTTTTTGAAATTCTCACCGTTGCTATTATTTTTGGGTCGCTATTTTCTATTTGGTTTGCGTTAATTACACTTCTTGCTGTTGGCGTATATATATTTTTTACAGTCACGGTGACACAGTGGCGTAATCGTTTTATTCGTGAATCAAACGCAGCTGATAACCTCAGTAACACACGCGCAATAGACAGCTTACTTAATTATGAAACTGTAAAATATTTTAATAATGAGCAGTTTGAAGCCAAAACATATGATTCATTTTTAGCTAATTGGGAAACCGCGCGTTTAAAAAATAGGATGTCTTTGCTTGCGCTTAATTCAGGGCAAGCATTAATTATTGCCAGTGCCATCACTGCGTTAATGTGGTTAGGTTCAAGCGAGGTAGTAACAGGGTCACTAAGCATTGGTGAATTAGTAATGATAAACGCGTATATGATCCAATTATTTTTACCGCTTAACTTTTTAGGATTTGTTTACCGTGAAATCCGCCGTGCTCTTACCGATTTAGAAAACATGCTGGGCTTACTCAATAAAAAACCACAAGTCACTAATGCTCCAAATGCAAATACCCTTAATGTTAAAAATGGGGAAATTGCCTTTAATAATGTGAGTTTTAGCTACAACGCTAACCGGCCTATTCTAGATAACATTAGCTTTAAAGTGAAAGCAGGTAGCAAGGTAGCTATTGTGGGCGCAAGTGGTGCTGGCAAAAGTTCACTAGCGCGCCTGCTCTATCGTTTTTATGATGTAACATCGGGCAGCATTACTATTGATAATCAAGCTATTAACTCGGTCACGCTTGATAGCCTTCGTAAAGCTATTGCTATTGTTCCTCAAGATACCGTTTTATTTAACACAACAATTCGTGAAAACATTGCCTATGGTCGCCCTTCTGCAAGCGATAGTGATATTGATAAAGCCATTGAAATGGCTCATTTAAAAGATTTCATTAATACGTTAGCTGATGGCGATAAAACGCGAGTGGGTGAACGAGGTCTAAAAGTATCAGGCGGCGAAAAACAGCGTATTGCAATAGCACGCGCTATTTTAAAACAATCCCCAATTTTAATATTTGACGAGGCAACGTCGGCACTCGACTCTCAGGCTGAGCAAGCAATATTAAAGGCAATGCATGAAGTAGCCAGCGAGCACTCCAGTATTGTGATTGCCCATAGGCTATCAACCATTACCGATGCCCACACTATTATTGTGCTTAAGTCAGGCCAAATTGTCGAACAAGGGCAACATAACGAATTGCTGGCCTTAGGCGGTGAATACGCACATATGTGGGCATTACAACAACAAGATTAACCTGTTTATTAATTTATGTTGATAGCTTGTTGCTTACGTTGTTTATTGGTTTTATCGGGTCAGGCTGTGATTCACCTCAAAAGAATTGTGTGCCTGTCTTTTATACATAACAATCAAAATGATATTTTTATAACAAAAATTAACAAATTCATTATCCAGGGGGATAAACGATGAAAAAGAGTTTAATTGCAGCGGCTTTAGCTGCCACTTTTATAACAGGCTGTTCAGAGCCACAAACTACAAGCAGTCAAGTTCAAACTGCAAGCACAGAAAATACAGTTGTTAGCAATAAAGCTGAATTAGGTAGCTTTGGTGTTGATTTATCAGCGCGTAACGAAGCCGTTAAACCTGGTGATGACTTTTTCATGTACGCCAGTGGCACGTGGTACGACAACTACAATATGCCAGCAGACAAAACGCGTTATGGTGCGTTTTCGGCTTTAGCAGAACGTAGTGAAGACCGTGTTAAAAAAATTATTGAAGACATTGCAGCACGTAAAGAACTAAACGCTGAAGAGCAATTGGTTGCTGATTTTTATAATTCGTACATGGATACCGACACACTTAATGAACTTGGTGTTAAACCTATTCAACCGCTGTTAAATCAAATTAGTAATATGGAATCTACCGACGACTTAGCCTATGTATTTGGGCAATCGTGGTTATCGGGCCTTCGTACTCCTATTGGTGGTGGTATGTGGTTTAACCGTTTAGACCCAAATAAATACGAAATGTCGTTAGGCGCTGGTGGCTTAGGTTTACCAGACCGTTCTTACTATTTAGAAGATGCTGAGCGTTTTGTTAAAACCCGTGAAGCTTACGTGGCTCATATTGCCGACATGCTAAAATTTGCCAATGTTGATAACACAACAGAACGCGCAAAAGCCATACTAGAGCTTGAAACTAAAATAGCACAAGGCCATTGGCCGCGCGAAAAACGACGTAATCGCGACCTTTCGTTAAATCAAATTAAACGTGAAGATTTAGCAGCTACATACCCTGCTTTTAACTGGGATGTATATTTTGAGCAAACGGGATACAAAGTTCCTCAACTTAATGTATCTCAGCCTGAACCGGTTAAAGCCATGATTGAGCTTATCAATAATGAAGATTTAGCGGTTTGGAAAGACTACTTAACCTACCATGCAATTAGCGGTAATGCAGGTTTACTTTCTGAAGATATTTTTAATACACGTTTTGCATTTTATGGCAAAGAACTAAACGGCCAGCAAGAACCACGCCCTCGCTGGAAACGTGCAATTAACACAATGTCGGGCACAAGCTCGCTAGGCTTTGCTATTGGTAAAATTTACGTTGACCAATACTTTCCTGAATCATCTAAACAACAAATGTCTGAACTGGTTGAAAACCTGCGTTCAGCATTAGGTGAGCGAATTGATAATCTTGATTGGATGGGCGCTGAAACTAAGGTAAACGCACGTGCTAAGTTAGCAGCATTTGTTCCAAAAATTGGTTACCCAGATGTATGGCAGTCTTACGATGGTTTAACTATTAGCCAAAACGATTTAGTAGGTAACGTTAAAAACATGCGTGAATTTTTCCGCGCTAAAAGCGTAGAAAAAGAACTACAAAAAACTGACCGTAACCGTTGGGGCATGACACCACAACGTGTAAATGCATACTACAATAGCTCGTTTAACGAAATTGTGTTTCCAGCCGCTATATTGCAACCTCCGTTTTTTGATCCAAATGCCGATCCAGCGGTTAACTACGGCGGCATTGGTGCTGTAATTGGCCACGAAATGGGTCATGGATTTGATGATCAGGGTTCAAAATCTGATGCTAACGGTATTCAACGTAACTGGTGGACAGACGAAGACCGTGCTGCATTTGATGCAAAAGCAGACCAACTTGCCGCACAGTACAGTAAATACGAACCTATTGAAGGTAACTTTGTAAATGGGCGTAATAGCCTAGGCGAAAATATTGGTGATGTGGGTGGTTTAGCCATGGCTTACCACGCATACAAACTAAGCCTAAATGGTAAAGAGGCGCCTGTTATAGACGGTGTAACCGGCGATCAACGTTTCTTTTTAGCTTGGGCACAAGTATGGAAAGAAAAACGTACTGAGCAAAGTATGTTAAATCAACTACGCGGTGGCACACATGCACCGGGTCGCTTTAGAGCACAAGCACCGCGTAACCACGATGCTTGGTACAAAGCATTTGACGTAAAACCTGGTGATGCCTTGTATTTACCAGAAGAAGAACGCGTTCGTATTTGGTAATTACACTAATACGTATGTAAACAAATACTAAACAGCCCGTAACAGCGGGCTGTTTAGTTTTAAGCATATTCTTTTATTCAAATGGTTATTTTAGCTTTTTAACTATTAATGTTCCCCATTCCGTACTAGCCCTTAATGCCATTTACCTTTAGAATACGGTCTATTATTTTTTCAGTTATTTATAAAATTAAGGCGAAACGCAGATGGGAAGAGCTTACCAAAACAAAAAAGATTCAATGGCTAAAACTGCGGGTGCTAAAACTAAAGTTTACTCTAAGTACGGTAAAGAAATTTATATTTGTGCTAAAAATGGCGGTGTAGATACAGATGGTAATCTATCATTACGCCGTTTAATTGAACGTGCAAAAAAAGACCAAGTACCAGCACACGTAATTGAACGCGCAATTGAAAAAGCAAAAGGCGGCGGCGGTGAAGACTACGCAGCAACACGTTACGAAGGTTACGGCCCTGGTAACTGTATGATTATTGTTGATTGTTTAACCGATAACAACAAACGTACATTTGCAGACGTACGCGTTTGTTTTACAAAAGCAAATGCTAAAATTGGCGCACAAAACTCGGTGTCACATTTATTTGATCACTTAGCTATTTTTGTTTTTGATGGCGACGATGATGAAGCTGTTCTTGAAGCGCTTATGATGGCTGACGTTGATGTAACCGATGTAGAAGTTGATAACGGTAAAGTAACCGTATTCGCACCTCATACTGAATACAACAACACACGTACTGCATTAGAAGAAATGGGCATTTCTGAATTTGACGAAGACTTAATTGCGTTTGTACCACAAGTAGAAGCGCCAATTGAAGGTGAAGATGTTGAAGTAATGGAGCGCTTTTTAGCTATGTTAGAAGATTGTGACGACGTACAAAACGTTTATCATAACGCGCAATTCTAAACCTCATCTACATGTTAATTAAAGCCAGCAGCCATGTTGGCTTTTTTATTTACAGGGCTTTATAAATTAATGAATACCCTTTCAGAGCTAAAGACTGGTAAGTTAGCCGGTGCAAAGCACTTACAGCTGGTTGATCAATTATCTGAGTTTCCAACAGACATTTTTAAGCTTGCCGATACACTTGAAGTACTTGATCTTTCTAATAATAATTTAAGTGATTTACCAGACGAGTTTGCGTGTTTGTATCGCCTTAAGCGTGTGTTTTTGTCGTTTAATCAATTTAAACATATACCCACAGTATTGGCTAAATGCCCTGCTTTAATTATGGTTGCGTTTAAAGGCAACCAAATATCGGAGTTTGCACCAAACAGCCTGCCAAAAAATATTGAGTGGCTTATTCTCACCGATAATAACTTACACGAATTACCTGACGACTTTGGTAATTACACCCAACTTAAAAAGCTTGCACTTGCGGGTAATAACCTGAAAAATTTACCAGCAAGCATGGCTAACTGTACTAATTTAGAGCTTGTTAGGCTCTCTGCAAACAACCTAATAAAACTCGATGACTGGCTACTAGAATTACCAAAACTTGCTTGGCTTGCTTTTGCAGGTAACAACTTTAATAAAGCGCAGTGCTTAACTAAAAGTACGTTGAAAAATACCCCACTTGAAAAATTTCAGCTTAAAAAAGTAATAGGCCAAGGCGCATCGGGTGTTATTCATCTTGCAAAAGCAGAACGTAATAATGTTGCAGTGAAACTTTTTAAAGGCGCGATCACCAGCGATGGTTACCCACTTGATGAGGTGAATTGCTGCCTACAAGCTGCTAATCATGCAAACTTAATAAAGGTATTAAGCTACATAGAGCAAAGTGAACAACTTGGCTTAGTAATGGAGTTAATAGATACCAATTATACTAATTTAGGCTTACCACCAAGTTTAGAAACATGTACACGCGATACGTTTAATGACGGTTGCAACTACTCTATTGAAGCTGTTTATAAAATAGCAAAACAAATGGCAAATACGCTTACTCACCTTCATACGAATAAGGTAAGCCACGGCGATATTTACGCCCATAACACCATGATAAATGAACACTATGACGTTTTATTTGGCGATTTTGGAGCAGCTACAAATTTAGCTATGCTTAGCGAATATCAGCAACAGCAAATACAATTAATAGAAGTCCGCGCTTTTGGTTGTTTAATAGAGGATTTACTAAGTACTGTTAGCGCAGCAGTTAAGCAAGACGAATTGTTTGGTAAAATGTCCGATATAGCAACGCGTTCTACCAACAGCGTTATTGCATCGCGCCCTAGCTTTAAAGCATTAAGCACCTTATTAAACGAATTGGTATAAATTAAGCAAAAAAAAGCCTGCATAATGCAGGCTTGGTTGGATAAAGCTAAACTTTTACAGGGTCAATTATAAGTACTGACCTAATGCTTTAACTTGGTCTAACATGCGGTTTGAGAAACCCCACTCGTTATCGTACCAAGCCATTACTTTAACTAGTTTGCCATCAGCTTTAGTTTGCGTTGCATCAAAAATTGATGACGCAGGGTTGTGATTAAAATCAATAGAAACAAGCGGAAGCTCGTTGTACTCTAAAATTTCTTTCATTGAACCTGTTGCTGCGGCTTTCATTACTTCGTTAATTTCTTCAGCAGTTGTTTCGCGCTTAGTAATAAACGTAAAATCAACTAAAGAAACATTAATAGTAGGTACACGTACCGACATACCGTCTAATTTACCCGCAAGCTCTGGAAGTACTAAGCCAACAGCTGCAGCAGCACCTGTTTTAGTTGGGATCATAGATTGTGTTGCACTACGCGCACGGTATAGATCTGGGTGGTAAACGTCAGATAAGTTTTGATCGTTTGTGTAAGCATGAATTGTAGTCATGCTACCTTGCTCAATACCTACTGTGTCGTTAATTGCTTTTGCAATAGGTGCTAAACAGTTAGTCGTACAAGATGCGTTAGAGATAATGTTGCTATCAGCATTAATAACATCGCTGTTAACGCCGTGAACTACTGTTGCATCTAAATCTTTACCAGGAGCAGATACAATAACTTTTTTAGCGCCAGCTGTAATGTGCTTAGCCGCGTCTTCACGCTTAGTGAAAAAGCCCGTACATTCTAAAACGATATCTACGTTTAGCTCTTTCCACGGTAGGTTTGCAGGGTCACGCTCTTGAGTAAGTGTAATTACGTCATCACCAATCAGCATGGTGTTATCTGCAAGTGTTACTTTTTTAGAAAATTGACCATGAACTGAGTCAAACTGTGTTAAATGTGCATTTACATTAGCCGGTGCTAAATCGTTAATTGCTACAATTTTAATTTCACTGTTTTGTGCTGACTCATAAAGCGCACGTAATACATTGCGACCGATACGACCATAACCGTTAATTGCTACATTAATCATTTGAGACTCCTATTTAAGTTCACTTGCTTGGCGAGCAAGCGCTTCAATGGCTTGCCAGTCTTTATTTTCAATTAGTTGTTTGTCTAGCATCCATGTACCACCAACACAAATGACATTGTTAAGTGCTAAATAGTTAGGTGCAGTTGCTAGGCTAATACCACCTGTTGGGCAAAAAGTAATATGTGGTAATGGTCCGCCTATAGACTTAAGCATTGCCGTTCCGCCTGCAGCTTCAGCAGGGAAGAATTTTAAATACTTAAAACCATGGCTTGCTAACTGCATTACTTCGCTCGCAGTTGCAGCACCAGGTAAAAATGGAATGTCTGACTCTTTTGCAAGTGCTAATAACTCAGTACTCACACCTGGGCTAACCATGAAATCTGCACCTGCAGCCACTGATGCTTCAAAGCTTGCTTTATCAACTACAGTTCCCGTACCAACAAAAGCTTCTGGCACTTCAGCTTTCATCAACTTTACAGCTTCTGCTGCAATTGGCGTACGCAGTGTAATTTCAAGTGCTTTTAAGCCACCGTTGTATAACGCTCTAGCAAGTGGTGCAGCATCTTCTAATTTTTCGATTACAACCACTGGCACAACGGGTGCCGATGCTAAGATTTTTTCAATACTCATTACTTGTTCCTCATTACCCAGTACGGCTAATTATTATTCAAGTCCAAAAGCACTCGCGCCTAAATCGGCACTGCTTACGATATTTCTAAATCCAGTAAATAACTCACGTCCCGTACCAAATGTTAAGCTTGGCTGGCTAATTTCAAGCTCACGTTTTGCAAGCTCGTCGTCGCTAACATGTACTTTTAAAATTCCGTTAGGGGCATCTAAAGTAACTAAGTCGCCTTCTTGAATTTTTGCAATTATGCCACCTTCAACGGCTTCTGGTGCTAGGTGAATTGCAGCTGGTACTTTACCTGATGCACCCGACATACGACCGTCAGTTACAATAGCAACTTTAAAACCTTGGTCTTGAAGGGTTGCCATTACTGGCGTTAATTTATGAAGCTCTGGCATACCTTTCGCTTTAGGGCCCTGCTCTTTAAGCACAGCTATAAAGTCTTGATTTAACTCGCCGCGGGTATACGCGTCTTGTAATGCTCCTTGCGAGTTGAAAACTTTAGCAGGTGCAGTAACGACTTGATGCTCCTCAGCTACAGCAGACACTTTAATAACCGCTTTACCTAAGTTACCAGTAAGTAGTTGTAAGCCACCTTGTTTGCTAAATGGATTACTTACAGGACGAAGCACTTCTTCATCAAGTGAATTAGCAGGACAATCAACCCATTTCACTTTGCTTGGACCATTTGAATCGCTCATGATCAGGCTTTCGTCTTTATCTAAACGCGGCTCTGTCATATATGGCGCAAGACCATCGCCAAGCATTGTCTTAACGTCTGTATGTAAGTAGCCTGCGCTTGCTAGTTCGCGCATTAAGAAGCCCATGCCGCCGGCTGCTTGAAAATGATTTACATCCGCAGAGCCGTTAGGGTAAATACGGGTAAGAAGTGGAACAACTTCTGACAAATCAGACATGTCTTTCCACGTAACTTGGATACCAGCAGCCTTTGCAATTGCTACGATATGAATGGCATGGTTAGTAGAGCCACCTGTAGATAACAAGCCTACTAAACCATTAATAATGGTTTTTTCGCTAATTACCTCTGCTAAACATGGGCTTTCTTTATCATCTGTAAGCTGCTTAAGCATGGTTTCTACAGCATTACCCGTTAATCCATCACGAAGCTCTGTATACGGGTTAATAAACGAGCTACCAGGAAGGTGTAAGCCCATTATTTCCATTAACATTTGGTTAGAGTTTGCAGTACCGTAAAACGTACAAGTACCCGCGCTGTGGTAAGATGCACTTTCAGCTTCTAATAAATCTTCGCGGCTAACTAGGCCTTGTGCAAACTTTTGGCGAATACGTGCTTTTTCTTTATTTGGGATACCCGACTGCATTGGACCCGCAGGTAAAAAGAACACAGGTAAATGGCCAAATGATAATGCGCCAATTAATAAACCTGGGACAATTTTGTCACATACGCCTAAACAAAAAACGCCATCAAACACATCATGTGATAGTGAAACAGCGGTAGACATTGCAATCACATCACGAGAAAAAAGCGATAATTCCATGCCGTCACGCCCTTGCGTAACACCATCACACATTGCAGGAACGCCACCCGCTACCTGAGCGGTTGCGTCAAACTTAGTTGCAATGCTTTTGATTACGTCTGGGTAATCTTTGTAAGGTACATGCGCAGATAGCATGTCGTTGTATGAATTGATAATAGCTAAGTTTGGCACTTCATCTGCTTTTAAGCGCGCTTTATCGTCGCTGCTACAAGCTGCCATTACATGAGCAATGTTGCCACAGCCTAATCCCGCACGAACTCTTGTTTGTTTTTTTGCATGCGAAATACGATCTAAATAATCTTGACGGGTTTGTTTACTGCGTTCAATAACGCGTTGGGTAACTTCTTGAATTCGAGGATGTAACATAATTAACTCATCTCTATTAGTTAGAGGATAAAGGCTCAGTAGCAATTACAGACTCCACGTAAATAACTGTACTGAGCATCTTTGATTGACCCGTTCAAAGGTACGATATCAGGGAGCCTCTCACAACAAACCTGACACCGGTGTCACTGTATTAACTCATAGCTATGACACCGGTGTCAACCCTGACCGCTAAAATTAATTTAACTTTTTATCATGACCAATTAATGAACACTTAAATTCTTGTGTACATACAGACTTTTATCAAGCTACGGGCAAAAAAAAGCCTGAATAAGCGTCACTCTTATTCAGGCTACTGTGAAAAAGTATTTTATTGGTTTACGCGAGCTGTTGATTCACGCGTTATTAAACGCGATTCAAGCGTAATTTGAAAAGGCTGTTCTTGAGGCTCTGTAATGTGATTAATTAATTGAGTAACGGCAAGCTTTGTCATCTCTTCTACTGGTTGGGCTATGGTTGTTAACCCTGGCCATATGTGGCGTGCAATAGGTGCATTATCAAAACCAGCTATAGATATGTCGTCAGGTACACGCAATTGCCTTTGTGTTGCAAGTTTAAGTACTGCAGCTGCCATGTAATCGTTCGATGCAAATACAGCCGTAGGCCGTGGCGACAAGTCTAAAATACTGCGGGCGCTGTCTACACCCGAGTGGTAACTAAAGTTACCCTCTTCAACTAATCGCTCGTCAAACTCAATATTATGATCGGCTAATGCACGCCTGTAGCCTTTAAAGCGCTGCTGTGTTGCACTGTGATCGGGGTGACCTTTAATAAATGCAATTGACTTGTGACCAAGGCTGATTAAATGTTCTGTAATTTCAAATGCGCCCTGCTCATCGTTACTACGAACAGAAATAGACTCATCTTGTAAAATTGCGGACGCTACTCTCGCAAACGGGATTTTTTTAGCTGTTAAAAACTCAACCAGCTCAGGAAAATCACCAAAAGGTGGCGTAAGTACAATACCATCTAAACGGGATGTTTGAAGTAACTGCTCAACGTTGCTAATTAAAGCCTCACCTCTGCATTCACATGGGTGAATTAGCAAGTTGTAATTGTTTTCTTGGCAAGCGGCTAGAGCCCCTGTTTGAACACGGGTTATGTAGCTTTTACTTGGGTTGTCGTACAAACAACCAATAATAAAACTTCGATTTTGTGCTAACCCACGCGCTATAGGGTTTGGCGTGTAATCCAACTCTTTAAACACAGCGAGTACTTTTTCGCGAGTGGCTGCACTCACGTTGGGCTCGTTATTTAGAACCCGCGATACTGTCTTTTTAGATACGCCAGCATGACTTGCTACGCTGTTGATTGTTACTTTCTTCATCACTCTATTTTCCACATGCAATCAACAAAAAACTAATTGGCGTTGTGCAAACACGCCGCTGCGCCAATTAATGGTATGTTGTCTTGTGTCACTAATGTAACAGGTATTTGCCCTGTGTATTGCGACATAATCCCTTTTTGCGAAAAGCGTTCAACAAAACGGCTTTCAAGTAATCGAGCTTGCATACGCGGTAATATTCCACCACCTATAAATAGGCCACCCAATGCGCCATAAGCTAGTGATAAATCGCCTGCTACGCTGCCAATCCAATCACAAAATTGATTCAGGGTTGCATCGCACACATCACATTCGCCACTATTTGCTAAGCTGCTAATTTGTGCAGCATCAAGATTTTTAGGCGATTGCCCTTTAACTGCAGCCATTGCTTTATATAGATGGGTAATACCAGGGCCTGAAAAAACGGTTTCGACAGACACGTGTTGATGCTCTTTTTTTAGTTCTTGAATTAACAAGGCATCAAGCTCTGTTACCGCAGCAAGCGATATGTGCCCACCTTCCGAACTTAAAACAGAAGTAGAGTGAGATGTTCTGACTAAACAAGCCGCACCAAAGCCAGTTCCGGGCCCCATTACACCAATATTTGCATTGTCATCAGCTTGACCTGCTTTTATAACAACATTTTGAGATGGGCTTAAGTAAGGTGCAGCGTAAGCAAAAGCAGCAAAATCATTAATAACATCAAGCTCTTTTAACTCAAAATGAGTCTTAAAATCGTTAACACTAAAGTGCCATCCTAAATTTGTTAAATGTACTTGCCCTGCTTTTATAGGGCCAGCAACTGCCAAACATGCGCGTTTTGGTACAATATGTGGTACGGTTGATAAGTAATGCTCGAGTGCTTTTTCAAGTGAGCCAAAATTAGCACTAGGAAACGTATTATTATGCTCAATTGCAAATTGATTTGTTGTATCATCAAACGATGTAATTAAAGCAAAACGAGCATTAGTGCCACCAACATCGGCAACTAAAATAGGATCAAATTGGGTAGAAGAGTTTAGGCTCATGGTGTTATCTCTTTTGTTTAAGCAATCAGTGCTTTTTGTTCTACAATAGTAAACCATTGGTGTAATTGCTTTAGGCTATCACCCTAAAGCGGCTATCAGAGAAAAAATGCTGCCTGTAGCAATTACAAACAGCCAATTCGTTTTGACAACAAAATGATAAAACACAAATATTATGACACCGGTGTCACAGTCAAATCAATAAATAATTTACATTAAACACAAAAAGCTTGAAATATTTAATTAATAAACGAAAATGGCACTATTGTGTATTACTTAACTAAGTTGTGATAATGAAAGGTAAAGCTACATCATTTGATATTGCCCACTATGCAGGGGTATCTCAATCAACTGTATCTCGCGCTTTACGAAATAGCCCGCTTGTTAACGAAGAAACACGTAAACGTGTTCATGACATTGCAAAAAAACTTAATTACAAGGTCGACAAAAACGCAAGCAACTTGCGCACGCAACAAAGCAGCACACTCGCACTTTTATTATTTGAAGACCCTACCTCAGACGAATCACAAATTAACCCGTTCTTTTTATCTATGCTCGGCAGTATTACACGCGCGTGTGCAAAAGAAGGCTACGATTTATTAGTATCGTTTCAATCAGCCAGTGCAGATTGGCAAGCCGATTACGAAGATAGTCACAGAGCCGATGGCATTATTTTGCTTGGTTATGGCGATTACATTGATTTTCAGCCCAAATTTAAAACACTGCTTGAGCAAAACACTAAATTTGTATGTTGGGGGGCAACGGTAGATAACAGACCTGATTTAACCGTGTGCTGTGACAATTACGGTGGTGGTAAACAAGCTGCGGCTCATTTTATAGCTCACAACAGACAAGATTGTGCATTTATTGGCGATGCTTCTGACCACAGTCCGGAATTTTTTGCGCGCTTTCAGGGTTTTAAGGACGAGCTAGAAGCTAACAATATCGCAATAAATGAACGTAAAATGGCTAACGCTATTTCAACGGAAGAATCTGGCTATCATGCAACTCGCTCGCTCATTGCCAATAATATTAAATTTAATGCGTTGTTTGCAGCAAGCGACTTAATTGCAATTGGTGCTATCAGAGCACTCAAAGAAGCAAACATTAATGTCCCTAAAGATGTCGCTGTAGTCGGGTTTGATAACATAGCTATAGCCAGTTTTGTAAACCCACCACTGACAACCATAGAGCAGAATACAACTCTTGCAGGGCAAATGCTCGTTGAAAATTTACTCAAACTAATCAGAGAAGAAGATGTGCAAAGCACCCTTTTACCCCCTGTGCTAATTGCTCGCGGATCGAGTTAAATATTAAGAAAAGTCATGAAATTTAAACAAATGTAACACCTCCCTGGTTTACATTTGTTTACAAATTTCAAGCCAAATCAACATAATAATTTAACTATCAAAAACAATATCTTACATTTACCCCAGCACTTTCACGTGCACCAATTATCATTCTTAATCATTATACCTGTTGAAATGCAATGTTTTTTGAATTGGACCGATTTACTTAACACGCATCATGATGTAAATTTATTGTGACTTATCTATCTTTTTATATATAAGTTGTTAAACATTATAAAAAAAATATCACAGGGATTTTAATATGTTCAAAACCAAAGCTCTATCAAATGCAGTAAGGTACTCTTTATTGTTAGGCTCTGTAGCACTTGCCCCCAATGTATTGGCGCAGGAAGAGTTAAACGCAGACGTAGACGTAGAATTAGAAGAAGAAGGTCCTGAGAGAATTGTTGTTACCGGCTCTCGTATACGAAAAGCAGAATTTTCTAATGCGTCCCCAATTCAAATTATCAATGGCGATTTATCACGCGAAATGGGGTTGTTTGACGCAGGCTCTATGCTGCAATCCACAAGCCAAGCTGCAGGTACACAAATAGATAATACATTTGGTGGTTTTGTATTAGATAACGGTCCGGGCGCTGCAACAATCGGGTTTCGTGGTTTAGGTGCAGAGCGTACTCTTGTACTAATTAATGGCCGAAGAATGGCTCCTGCTGGCGTTGGTGGTGCACCAACTTCTCCAGATCTTAACTTAATACCAGGTGTTATGGTTGAACGAGTTGAAAACTTGTTTGACGGTGCATCAACTGTTTATGGTTCTGATGCGGTAGCCGGTGTAGCTAACGTAATATTGAAAAAAGATGTTGAAGGATTCATTTTCGACGCATCGTACCGTCAGCCTAAAGGTGAAGGCGGAGAAGAAACTGTACTATCTGGTATGTGGGGTAAAACCATGGACAATGGTTTTATAACAGTCGGTGTTGAGTACTCTGAGCAAAAATCTCAATCTCTATCTGGTAACCCTTTTGTTAAAGGCTGTGAAGAGCGTATTTGGGAAGCAGAAGATGGAAGCATTGTTACGCGCAATAGTGGCTATGGTCCAGTTGCAAGTGGTGAAGACTCTTGTGACATATTTCCTTTAACGAATCGCATTAGTGTTCCTTCGTTTTTTGGAAGTGTTTACTACACACCTAATTTTACGAATACAGGGATACCTAATTTTAGTGAATCAACTGTTCCTGCAAGCCTTGAAGGATTTTTTCCATCTTGGGTAGCGGGTGATTTTGATGGCGATGGCATTAATGATGGTGTATTTGTTGATGGTGATGGTGATGGTTTCCGTGATGTTGACTTCCAAAACCCACTATATGCATTCCAACAATCTGATTATTACAAAAGCGGTGATTACAGAAGTAAAAATGAACGCATCTCGTTAATGCTAAACGGTGAATATAACTTTCAAGATGATAACGATACTACATTTTATTACGAAGGTTTATACGCAAGTCGTAAATCACCAATTTTTAGCCCAGGCGCACAAATTTTTGAGTATGTACCAGAAACAAACCCATACAACCCTTGTGGAACAAATGGCATTGATTGTTTTGGCGTTTTAGGTGTAGGTCCTGGAGGCCCTGAAACAGTTCGCCCTATTATAAATATTCGTGGAGATCGTGACCGTACTGATGTTGAAGTTTCTCAATATCGCTTAGTCTCAGGTGTAACGGGTAACTTAGGGATGTTTGAGAATGTCGGTTTAAACAACTGGTACTATGATGCATCCGTATCTTACAGCGCATCTAAAGGTGATGATCACCGTGTGGGTATTGATGAAGAACGATTACTTTACTCTCTAGAAACATCTGTACTCAATGATGACGGCACTGTTACTTGTGGTACAGGTTCTGATGGCTGTGTTCCTGTAAATTTATTTGCTGATAGTATATATCAAGAAGGTGGCGGAACGCTTTCACCTGAAGAAGCGGCGTACTTGTTCATTGACCGTGATATAGAGACTAAGGTAAACCAATTCGTATTCAATGCGTTCATGGGCGGTGATTTCTTTGCATTACCATGGAACGATGAAACTGTAGCTGGTATTGTTGGTGTTGAATATCGACGTGACGAAATTGAATCAAACCCGAATGCTGCAGCAGCTCAAGGCTTGCTTTGGGGTTACTTCTCTGACCAAGGAGCAGATGGTGCACGAAATCTAAAAGAGGTATTTACTGAAGTTGAATTCCCTTTACTTAAAGGTCTTAAAGGTGCAGAAGAATTAACGTTTACGGCCTCTGGTCGTGTTTCTGAAGAGTCTTTTTACGATGCTGAATCTACGTACAGTATCAAAACCATTTATCGACCTGTAGATTGGTTCACACTTCGTGCTACGAAAGGTACTTCATACAGAGCACCAAATTTACGTGAACGTTTCTTAAATGGTACCTCTGGTTTTAATACAGTTGCAGATCCATGTGTTGTACCTGAAGATGCACGTGATATTGATCCATTAAATCCAGGCGCTGCAGCGACATATAATGCAGCTGAAGAAACTCGTGATGCTGCGGTATTGAACGCTTGTCAAGCATCTGGGGTTGATCCTACTTCACTTGGCTTAGGTCAAGACGGAACAACGGTTTACACTGCAGGATATAGTGCTGAAATAGAAACTGGTGGTACTACAGAGCTTCAACCTGAAACCTCTGTAGCAAAAACATACGGCTTTATCTTTGAACAACCATTCAGTGAAGCGTTTGATTTAACTCTATCATTGACGCGCTTTGATATTGAGGTTACCAACAGTATTGCAGAGCCAAGTGCAGGATACAGCATTGCACAATGTTACTCTGCAGACGGTAATGAAGCATTCTGTGACAGAATAAACCGTAATGCTAATGGTCAAATTAGCTTGGTTGATGCTAGCTTTATCAATATTGGCTTAATCTCATCTAAAGGTTTTGACTACAACGTTTATTTCGAAACTGATACTGTTATAGCCGAGCAAAATTTAGGTATTACTCTAGACCTTCAAGCAACACGTATGACTGAACAAGTATACGATGTGCTTGGTACAATTGACGATAATATGGGTGAACCAGATTCACCAGAATGGCGTGGTACAGCTCGCTTACAACTGAAATACTCTGATTTCAGATTTAACTGGGAAACTCGTTTCATCGGTAAAGGTCGTGAAGATGAAGATGATTTAGGTGAGTTTGAAGAAGGTACTGCAGGATGTCGTGGTTTAACTGACGCTAATGGTGAAGCACTTAAGTGTCGCCCTGTTGGTTTCACTGATGACTACTTTGTGCACAACGTTGGTCTTACATGGTCTAACGATGCATACAAGGTTAACTTAGGTGTCCGTAACGTATTTAATGAAGCGCCACCAAAAGTAGATCCGAGTGGGTCTTTCTCAAATACTAACATCCCACTGGGTGTTGGTTACGATACCTCTGGTCGAAGCCCTTACATCAGCTTTACAGCATCATTCTAATTTAGAATGGCTAAGTAAATTTCAATACAAATGGCCTAAAATTTTAGGCCATTTTTTTTGAAGGAATAAAAATGAAACTAAAAAAAAGAATGTTAGTAGGATTGAGCTTACTAAGCCTATCTTCTTTCGCCAATAGCGAAACTGAAGATACGACGCAAGTGAGCAGTATCGATGCTTTCTCAATGTCGGCTGCTATTCGGAGCGTTGTAGCATCACCAGATGGTAATAAGCTTGCTATTTTAAGAGCGACTACCAAAGATGGTGATTATATTATTGAGATACGAGATCCTAATAATCTAGAAGCAGAACCTGTAAGATTAGGTGCTGATAAGATGTTGATATCTTCCATCGTATGGTTAAACGATGAAAAAATTGGCGTTATGTTTAGGCAAATACTTGAAGATGGTAGTCGCAAATACTGGGTAAACAAATTTGCAATAACAGATGCAGATGGTAAAGGTGACTGGTTATTACCGTTTAAGAAAAAGCGAAATGTTCAATTTAATATAATCAATATACTTCCAGACAAAAAAGATGAAGTACTCGTAGAAGTTGATATTAATAATAACTACATTCCAGATGTAGTCCGATTTAATATTAATACTGGACGAAGTGTTACTGTAATGCGTGGTAATGAAAAAGTATCAGGCTCGTTTTTATCTGATTACGATGGTGAAATAAGAATAGCCCAAGGTTGGAATAAATCTGATAACGCAATTGATTATTACGCACGCGATAAAGGCAGTGATGACTGGAAAGTAATTAAGCAAGTTAGTCCTAAAAAGCGTGAAAGCTTTGAGATATTAGGATTTGCGAAAGGTAACCCTAACGAAGTTTATGTAAACGCTAACTTGGGTGAAAATACGACTGGTATTTATATATACAATATTAAAACAGGTCAGTACACTGACCGACAATTTGGTCTTAAATCTGTAGATACCGATGGTGTCGTACTTGATACCGACGGCACTTTACAAGGCTTTCGCTATACAACCAAGCAACCTAAGTTTTATTTCACAGATCCTAACCTTCAAGCACTTAACGAATCTGTTTCCTCCCTATTTAAGGGTAAATTTGTACAAATTGTTAGTAGCTCTGAAAACGATAACGTATTAGTGGTTAGAGTATCTGCTGACGACAATCCTGGCAGCTATTACATTGTTACTAATAAGCAAAAACTAACTAAAATTGGTGATCGACTCCCGTTTATTGATAAGAGTAAGCTAGGAACCGTTAAGTATATCTCTTATAAAGCTAGAGATGGTCGTAAAATAAAAGCATATGTAACCATCCCGGCTACTAAAGGCCCTTACCCTGCGGTAGTGCTTCCTCATGGTGGCCCTTGGGTGCGAGATTCCATTGTGTTTGATGATTGGGCACAGCTACTTGCTTATCATGGGTATGTAGTTATTCAACCAAACTATCGTGGCTCTACTGGTTATGGTTTAGAGCATTGGATGGCTGGTGATAATAACTGGGGCTTGAAAAAACAAGATGATTTAGACGATGCTGCGCAGTACTTGATCAAAAAAGGCTTAGCGACAAAAGATAAACTTGCTTTATTTGGCTGGAGCTATGGTGGTTACGCTGCATTTGCTGCATCTATGCGTGAAAACAACATATACAAATGTGTTGTTGCCGGTGCTGGGGTAAGTGATTTAAGTCGTATAAATGCAACCCTTAACGAAAATCGCTTTTTAAGTATTTTACAACGCCCTACTATTTCAGGTGTATCCCCTGTAGAACAAGTAGAAAAGGTAAATGTTCCTATATTGGTTATACATGGTGATATAGACAGTCGTGTTCCAGTAAAACACAGTAGAGACTTCGTATCAGAGCTTGAGAAGTATAAAAAAGACTTTAAATATGTTGAGCTAGAAGATGCCGATCACTTTTCCGATACGCTTTTCTACGATCATAAAAAAGAGTTTTATACAGAGTTGTTATCATGGTTTGATAATAAATGTGGTCTCAAATAATATAAATAAAAAAGTGGCATTCATTTTATTTGAAGAGCACTTTTTGTGTATTAAGTGAGGATATGGAAAAAGGGCTTCTAAATTTATTTAGAAGCCCTTTTTCCAACTACAGTATTTTATACCGTTCCTCAATAATACTTAATCATTTTTTGGGGCTAAACTTGTCGCTAACGGCGTTAAAAATGTGTCATTTAGAACAGCTAAGTAGCTAATTTTTTAGCCAAGCTATCAACGCATTTTTCTAGCCCTCAAATAAATCACTTAATTATGCGAATTGGTATGATGTATTATTTCTTTAGCGATTCTTCAACAACTGGGTAATGATCCCATACTTGTTTATCACTTAGTGAGCGCACAAGCTTAACGTACTCAGCATGTGTCCATGCTAATGGGGTTGCTGAATTAGTACCTTCGCCTAGTTCATACCCCGCTTTGTTGACACCTACACCATCCCATACTTGCTCAGGCAGCATCATGCCTTCATTCGCAAATTGTTCTAAACCTTTTACGTAACTATTTCTAATATCAGCCTGCTTAGCATCATTCAATGTTTTGGTAGCGTTGGCCGCCGCTATTTCGTAATGGCCACGTTCACCGGTGAAAAATGGCCATACACGACCACGCTGGCCTGGTGTGTTTGCGCCACCTTCTGCGTAATTAGTGCCTGTTACCTCATCTTCTCCGTAGCCATCATTGCCATATCGACGATAACCTGCAAAGGTGCCGCTACCGTCTTCAAAACTAAAGCTATATTTTACCTGTAGGTTATCTTCAAGCGTTTCATCGTCGTATTCAGGCAGTGTTTTAACAATACTTTCGTCGGTTGCACCGCGAACGCCATAGCGAACTAGCTCTAAAAAACCGCCATCTAAAATTTGCTTTTTATTAAACCCTTCACGGCCATTATTGGCGTTAATTTTAGTGTTTGAATTGGCGCCAGTGTCCTGACCAATGCGAATAAAATATTCACCATCGGTACTTTCGCCTTTTAAATTACCCTCTGTAGTAAACATTTGCGATTCTATTTCGCTGTTATACTTTTTAGCCGTTTCTAAATAACGCTTAGCGTTTTTATCATCACCGCTAAGTGTTGCTATGTCGCTTGCTGTTATTAGGCCTGCAACAATTGCGGCAGTAGTAGAAGGAGAATATCCTTCTTGCTCTTCCCAGCGCTCCTGCTGTGTTGCCGGTGGAGTGATCTGCGTGTCGTTCCATAAAATTTTAGCAAGGCCTCCATCAACTAAAAAGTCAGCTGCAGGTTTTAACATTTTGCCGTACCAAGTTTTTAGCTCTTTATCGCTTAACACATCCGCTTGGTGAAGTTTCCAAGCAAGCATAATAGGCATGGCTGTTTGGTCAAGCTGTACACCCACCCATTCAAGTTCACCATCAACATGTGTTTTTTGTAAAAACCAGCCAGTATCACCATTGTTACCCGGTGTACTGCTGTTAACTTGTACTTTTTCAAGGTATTCGAATGCTGTTTTAGCTGTAGCGGTATCGCCGAGCGCCATAAAAGCCATAGCTACTTGATAAAAATCGCGTACCCATACCGCTTTATAACCGGTAGAGCCCTCTTTAGCAGATACGGTTTCGCCCCATGGGTTTGACAGTGACGCAATAAGCGCTCCCGCGTGTGTTTTATCTTCTTGCGCTTTTAAAACCATAGCACTGGTGTATAAAAGCTTGCCGTTATCGGCAGTTTGTTCAGTGATTGTATTTAGTGGTTTAAGGCTTTGTAGATAATCTTGCCAACCTAGCGCATCGCCTTTACCGTTGTAGTGATCGAGTACGGCTTGGTAACCCTTAGCCAAACTTTGTTCGCCTTGCTGAATACTTTGCTGCTGGGTTTTTCCAAAGCTTAACGCTAAATCAAATGTGGTGTTGCTACTAATATCACCGAGTTCTGCAAGCATGTTTACATTACCTGAAACTTCACCGGTATTTGTATACTGATTATTAATTGCTTGCGTTGTTTTAAGTGCATTAATACCATCACTTTCACCTGTAAATCCTACTGTTTTAGCTTTAAAAGGTGAACTTGATTGTAATGTTAAATAGTTATCGCCTTCCCATGCGACGAGTCCTTGTTCTGTTGTTTTAGCAAAGTCACCTAACCCGTTATTGTTAATGTACGGGTTAACGTTAACGTAGGCTTTTAGACCCTCTAATTGAGTATTAAACACACTTCGTACAAATAATGTTTGTGTATCTGGATCGGTAAATATGTGCTTTTCTAAGCTAAAGCGGCCTTTCTTATCGGTACTTGTTACCTTATAAGCAAGCGAAAGCGGTCTGCCTTGCTCATCTTTGTATAAGTAATCAATGCTTACGTCTAAGTCATCCGCTTCGGTAACGGTAAAATCATTACCTGTTACTATAAATTGCATGTCTTTTATTTGCGCTTGGTGAATAAGCCCAAACATGGTTTCGGTGATCATTCCTTTAGCAATAGAAAACCATACTTTAGACACATTGCCTGTTGCGGCTGTATCGCTGTACTGGCCTTTTTTATATTCTTCAAACGATGTGCCGATACCTGTTTTGCCTGCATACGCCCAAAATGGCTCTACCCCTGGGGCGCCTGGTGCCGATGTAACTTGTGCTGAAGTACTTTCATTAGTTGTGCTTGTGTTTTGTGCGCCACAAGCCGTTAAACCTAATGCTAAAAGTGAAGCGGTTATAAGGTTATATTTTTTCATTGTGTGTCCTTAATTAGAATTTTTAACGCGCATTACGGCTATAGCAGCAACCACAAATGAAGCTGCACCAATTAATAAGGCGTAAATAGGCTGGTTAGAAAATACATGGCGTAAAATAAGCCCTAAAATGCTAGCGGCGAGTAATTGCGGTATAACAATAAAGAAGTTAAAAATACCCATATAAACGCCCATTTTATTACTTGGTAAGGCGTTACTTAACATGGCATAAGGCAGCGATAAAATAGAC
Source organism: Pseudoalteromonas sp. 2CM32C (assembly GCF_023161925.1). NCBI lineage: Bacteria > Pseudomonadati > Pseudomonadota > Gammaproteobacteria > Alteromonadales > Pseudoalteromonadaceae > Pseudoalteromonas > Pseudoalteromonas sp. 2CM32C. Next base: position 69,611 of record NZ_JALNTI010000004.1, read on the forward strand.
GCCCACGCAAACCCTACGCCTATCATTGGAATAATTAGCATTTTTGGGTCTTGTATAAACATAAAGCTTGCAAGGCCTAATGCGCCTAGCAATAAATTAAAACAATGTGCGCCTTTTAAACCCATTTTTTTTACTAAAAACGGAATACACATAGCTGCAATTGCGGCAAAGCCATTGTAGGCTGCAAATAAAATACCCACCCAGTCTGCGCCATCGTTAAATGCTTTAGAGGTAGCATCGCTACTGCCATAGTGAAAACTTGTTACCGCGGAAGTGGTATAAATCCACATAGCAAATAAAGTAAACCAGCTAAAAAACTGCACCCATGCAAGCTGCTTCATGGCCTCTGGCATCGTAAAAACATCTTGTACTACTTGGTAAAAGCCACCTTGTGTTTTGTTGGCGCTTTTAAGCGCGGCTGCAATCCACTGCACAATACCAAAGGCTAATAAACCACCAGCAAGTAGGTATAATTCTTTTTCAAGCGATAAACCCATAACTAATGCAAGGGTTGCTAAACCCAGTACCACAAAAATAATGGCACCTTTATTAAAGTTAATATCAGCAATAATTGCAGTCGTAGATTTTGCTGTTTGCTGTTCAAATTTAGCAAGTTGTTCTGGGCTATATTCCTTCGTGCGTGCCACAGTCCATAAAACAGCAACTAATAAAACCACCCCACCCCAGTAAAATGAATATTTGACCGACTCGGGAATTTGCCCAGCCGCTGCAGTATTACTGACATCAAACCAGTTGGTCATCATCCATGGTAGCGCCGAGGCTAACACCGCACCAATACCAATAAAAAAGCTTTGTAAACCGTAACCTGTCGCACGTTGTTTTTCTGGTAAGTTATCACCAACAAGTGCCCTAAACGGTTCCATTGTGACGTTGATTGAGGCATCCATGATCCATAACATCCCCGCAGCAATCCAAAGTGTTGGCGAGTGCGGCATAATAAACAACGAAAGTGTTGTTAACACAGCGCCCACAAAGAAAAACGGACGACGACGGCCAAAGCGCCCCCACGTTTTATCGCTCCAGTAACCAATAATAGGTTGTACTATTAGGCCTGTAAGCGGCGCTGCAACCCATAAAATAGGAATATCATCAACTTGTGCGCCTAATGTTTGAAATATTCGGCTTACATTGCCGTTTTGCAGAGCAAAACCAAACTGTATGCCTAAAAACCCAAAGCACATGTTCCATATTTGCCAAAAACTTAAATTTGGCTTATCGGTATTATTATTTTGATTATTCATTATTAGCCTTATTTGTTAATACTGCGCTGCTAAATGCATCAAGTGTCAGATTAAATGTGGCACCTTGTGAGTGTGTTTTAAGTTCCACTTGGTGTTGCTCAAGTAAATCAACAATTAGTGAGCTTTCTCCCAGTTTTGTTACTTGCTCCTGAGATAAATCAACGGAGATACTCTGTGTTTGCTCACTGAAGTTACTTAGTACCAAAATTGTTTGCTGCCCTAGCGTTCGGCTAAACCCAACAACACGATCGCTACCTGTAAGGTTAAGCTTTTGCATATCGCCGCCTACAACAGCAGGTAAGCTATTTAAAGCCATAATTGCTTTATAGTACTCACGCAAAGCAGCTTGTTCGTTAGTGAGTTTTGCGCCATCAAACTTACCGTTATTCATCCATGCTTGATGAGCGGGTACGCCTATGTAATCAAAAATACTAGTGCGAGTAGGCGATCCAAAGCCGGCATTTTCAGATCCATCCTCACCAACATCTTGGCCAAAGTATATTAGGCTTGGTGCACGACTAATTAAGTTAGAAACCACCATGGCGGGTTTACCCCAAACTGCATTTCCTGCAAAGTCTGGGCTAGCGATACGTTGCTCGTCGTGATTTTCTAAAAAGTGCAACATGTGTTGCTCTATGTCTGCAACAGTTTTATGCGCATCAAAAATAGTGTTTGCTGACTGCTTGCTTTGCATAATGGCCTTTAACGTATCGTAAAAGCCCACTTTATCGTAAAGAAAATCCATTTTCCCTTGGTGAATATAGGCGCGATACATTTTTGGGTTGTAAACTTCAGCCAGTAAAAAGGCATCTGGCTTTTGCATTTTTATTGATGAATTCAAAAAACTCCAAAATTCGACCGGTACCATCTCGGCCATATCATATCTAAAGCCATCAACCCCTTTGTCGAGCCAAAACAATGCAATATCTCTAAATTTATACCAGCTATTAGGGAGTTCTTTATCCTGCCAAAACGCATAATGAACACGGTAATCTTTCGTTTCTATGCTTTTTGGTAGTGTTGGAAAGTCGTAACTGCCGTCTGGTTTAACACCGTAATTCACTTTTACGGTTTCGTACCAATCGTTTATGTCAGGTTTTGGCGCTCGTGCACCATTCCCGGTCCATTTTGCTGGGTTTTCATCAAAAAAGCCGTCCGCAAGTGGATGAGCATTGCCACCTAGGACTTGGTAATTAACATCTGTAGGTACTTGAAAAGACTTTCCTGGTACATAGTAAAAATTATTATTTTTATCGTACACTTTACTGGTGTCATCTTGCTCACCAAAGTCTTTAACACCTTTTGGCTTACCTAGCGATTCATAATTACGTGCCACATGGTTAGGCACTATATCAATAATGACTTTCATGCCATGGCTATGTGTACGTTCAATAAGCTGGGTAAATTCTCCCATGCGGTTTGTTACATTAACAGCTAAATCGGGGTTAACATCGTAGTAATCTTTAATCGCGTACGGTGAGCCTGCGCGACCTTTTACCACATCAGGGTCATCTTGTGAAATGCCGTAGTCGGTATAATCGCCCACTAACGCGTGATGTAACACACCGGTGTACCAAACGTGCGTGGTACCTAGCTCTTTAATGCCTTTTAGGGATGCGTCGTTAAAGTCGGCAAATTTACCTACACCGTTTTGCTCTTTCGTGCCCCATGGCACATTGGCTGTCTCGGTATTACCAAATAAACGGGTAAAAACTTGATACACAACTGGCTTGGTAAGCTCATTTTGCGTATGTGCAGGTGTTTGCTGTTGTTCAGGTTTATTATTTTCTGAACACCCTGTAGCAATAAGTGCACTACACAGCACTGCGGGTATATAAACTGATTTTTTCATTGTGTGTCTTTTTTGTCAGTATTGTTATTAACTTTATACTAAAGATTACTGCAGCAACCATACAGTTGCTGCATACGTATTCAGGTCACTATTGTGGCTTATTGATAATTAATACAGTTGCGCTCATAGCTGGTAGATCAATGGTTTTGCCAAGCTTTTGTGTTTTTTGAGTAAATAAATTAAATGCTGTTGTGCGGTTAGGCATCACCTCTTGCATATACTCAATATTTTTTTGTAGTGCCTCTGTGTTTTTATTCATAAATACCAACACAGTTTGCTCGTCGCTAATACGTGAATAACTATAAACCCCTTGATGAGGCGTAAAGTGTACAAGTTTACCTTTATCTAATGCTGAGCTGTTTTTTCTAAAGTTAAGCAGCGTACTGATGGTGTTATGCATCTCTTTTTGCTGTTTTGTTAAGCCCTCTTTGGTAAAGGCGTTACGTGTTTGCCTATCAAACCCTCCAGGAAAATCAATTCTAATATCGCCATGGTCTTTACTTGGGGTGTTATCTAATAGTACTTCCGTACCGTAATACATTTGCGGTATGCCACGTGTGGTTAAAAACAAGGTCATCGCCATTTTTGTTTTGGCTACATCTTGACCAAGCTCAGTGTAAACACGGCTCATATCGTGGTTATCGGCAAACACCATAATGTTATTTGTATCAGGGTATAAAAAGTCATTAGCTAACGATTCATATACTTTAACCCAACCCGTGTTCCAGCTTTCATCTTCATTTAGCGCTTGAATTACAGACTCTTGCAACGAAAAGTCCATCACGCTTGGTAAGCTTGATGTATACCCATCTTGATTATGCTTGCCACGTTGCCAGTAAGAAGCAATAGCAGGGTTAGACGTCCACTCTTCTCCAACAATATTAAAGTCTGGATACTCTTGCATTATGGCTTTTGTCCAATCACTTAAAAATGCTTTATCTGAATATGAGTAGGTATCAACGCGTATGCCGCTTAAATCGGCGTATTCTATCCACCAAATCGCATTTTGAATTAAGTATTCACTTAACAGTGGTTGGCGCTGATTTAAATCAGGCATGGTTTCTACAAACCAGCCATCGTTAAACTGGCGCTTGTCGTATTCACTGGCGTGTGGGTCTTGTATGGTTTGGCGCGCATGGCTGGTGGCATTCTTGCCTTTATTAAACTCACCATTAAAGTTAATCCAATCTTTAGTTGGCTTATCGTTAACCCAAGTATGCTCAGAGCCAAAATGGTTAAGAACCATATCCATTACAAGGCCTATACCCTGCTCTTTTGCTTTTACAGATAACGTTTTGTATAACTGGTTTGAGCCCATTCGTGGGTCAACCTTATAAAAGTCTGTAATTGCATAACCATGATAAGAATAATTAGGCATGTTGTTTTCAAGCACAGGCGTTAACCAAAGCTGTGTTACGCCTAAGTCGTTTAAATAGGGAAGCGCGTTTATAACGCCTTGAATATCACCACCGTGGCGCCCACCCTTTATACTCGGGCTTGCTGCTTCTAACATGCTTGGGACGGTATCGTTTTCTTTATCACCATTAGCAAAGCGATCGGGGTTAATTAAATAAAGCGTATCAGCTGATGTAAACCCTTTACGCTGACCGCTGTTTTTATCTCGATCAAGAAGTGGGAACTCAAAGTTATTGCTTGTTTCGCTGCTATTAAACTTAAGCGTTCCGGCTTTAGCGGCGTCGGTAATGGTAATATTTAAAAATACATAATTTAGATTATCGGCACGGGTTACTTTATTTAACTTAACGCCGTTGTATTTAGCTAATTTAATTTGCTCGTTTGCAATGTTTTGCTCATGAACCATGATGGTAATCGTGTTTTTGTTCATGCCAACCCACCAATTAGCTGGCTCAACGTCAAGTGCGTAGCTAATGGTTGGTAAAGTACAGGCACTTACAAGTAAAAGCTTTTTTAAAAGTTGCATCATCAGGCCTTTTTAATTTTTGCTAAAAAATCTTTATGAGTTGGTAATTGATCTACCGTTGAGGTAATAAGCGTTTTTAGTGTTGAGAATAAATCGTTTAGTTGTTCACTACTGAGTGAGTCAACGATGTTGTTATAATCCTCGGGAATAAGACCTTGTCCAATACACACCTGCTGCCAAGCCACTTCTGCAAATAGCTCGTCGTTTTCGCGCACTACCTTGCCTGTTTGCCTAAATAAATCTATTTTATGAGCTAACGATTGAGGTATATCCATTTGCTTACATTGGCGCCAAAATGGCGAGTCTTCTCGTTCGGTTAATTTGTAATGCAAAATAATGAAGTCGCGAATATGTTCTATTTCAGTAACACTTTGCTTATTAAATTCAGTAACAAGCGCATCACTAATGCCATTATGAGGAAATAACTTAATTAAACGTATAACCGCACTTTGAATTAAATGAATACTGGTAGACTCAAGCGGTTCTAAAAATCCACTTGAAAGCCCCACTGCTACCACATTTTTATGCCATTGCTTTAAACGTCGTCCAGTTTTAAATTTTATTAAGCGAGGGTCTGTTGTAGATTCACCCGGTAAGTTATTAAGTAAAAGTGCAATCGCGCCCTCGTCAGATAAATAACGACTGCAGTAAACAAGCCCGTTTCCTGTCCTATTTTGCAACGGTATTTGCCACTGCCAGCCTGCGTTATGTGCAATAGAACGCGTATAAGGCCTTAATTCGTTGCTACCTGTTGATTGCACTGCAACAGCCCTATCGCATGGTAAATAATGCGACCAATCAACAAACCCTGTATTAAGCGTTTCCTCAATTAAAAGTGCACGTTGCCCCGTACAATCTATAAATAAATCACCCTCTATTTGGCTATTATTATCAAGCGTTAGACTGTTAATTTGGCCTGTATTTGGGCACTGAGTAACACGCTCTATTTTTGCATCGATGTGTTTTACACCGCGTGATACTGCCAGTTTTTTAAGGTACTCAGCATATAAGGTGGCATCAAAATGAAAAGCGTAACTTATCCCAGGTAGCTGTGTATTAGGAATAGCGCTTAGTGGTGCAAACTTGTGCTTTTTAGCTGCTTGGTAATTAAGTGAAAAATCCCATAAAGAATCCTCACTACCACTAATTTGCCCTTTTACCCAAAAGTTATAAAAGTCACAAAACGGAAAGTCTTTACCAAACGAGCCAAACGCATGCATGTAACTATGTGATGTTGTTTTCCAGTTTTCGAACTCAATGCCAAGTTTTATAGAGGCATTAGTAGCATTTATAAAGTCTTGTTCATTAATACCTAACGCATTGTTGAGCTGAATAATAGGCGGAATGGTCGCTTCACCAACACCAATAGTACCAATACTGCTGGATTCTATAAGGGTGATGTTAATTACTTTACCTAATACTTTATTAAGTAGCGCTGCGGCTATCCAACCAGCGGTCCCACCGCCCGCAATAACAACGTTTTTTATTGGTTTCATAGTATTGCCCACTTTTACAAGCCAAAGCTTTGTTAAGTTTGATAAAATTTAGATAAAGTAGCTATAAAAAAGCCCTTGTAAAATAAATTACAAGGGCTCCTACACACAACGTTTATTATAGCTTGTAACTAAAGCCCAATAAGAACGTACGACCATAATCTTGGTAGTCACGTACTTGTAGCGCGTTATCGCCACTTAAAGTGGTAAACGGTTCTTCAGTAATATTTTGTACTTGGAAGGTTACATTTAAGCCATCTAAGCTATCAACACCTGCTTCGCCAAAATCAAAACCCAATTGTGCATCCCAAATTGTTTCACCTTTAATGTCAACTTGAGTTGCAGCAAGGCCTAATCCATTTACGTTACCTTTAAAGTCACTACGTTTACGCATACTTGTACGCGCTTGGAATCCATTACGCTCGTAGTAAACAGTCAAGCTATCTATTTGGTCAGATAAGCCAACAAGTTCATATTCATTCCCATTTTGATCTTCAACGTCTTGCTCAATGCCTGTATGGCTTGCAATTAAACCAAAGCCATCAAGTGAAGAATGAAATACGTTAAACGGTAGCGCAAGAGAAAGCTCGTAACCCCATAGGTCACCGCCGCCGCCATTTACTTTACCATTACCAGTACCTGAAGAAGTTGCTGGTATTTCACCCGTTGCAGGATTAGCTACGCCAGACATATCGACTGCGTAAGTACCATCAAATATCCACTGGTTGATATCTTTATAGAAAACCGCTGCAGAGAAGTAACCTTCTGCATTAAAGTAATTTTCGTAACTGATATCAAAGCCTGTCGCTTCTTTTGGCTCTAGTTTAGGGTTACCACCTGAAATGCTCCAAAAGTTGCCATTATCATCTGGTTGTTGCCCGTAAGATGCATTGATTGACGCATTCATATCGTTTAACAATGCGCGTGAAATAGTTTTAGCCGCACCAAAACGTAACGTTTGTTCTTCGTCGATTGCAAACGACAAGTTAATGCTTGGTAAAACGTGGCTGTAGTCGTGACTTACGTCTGTTGGTGTAACAACTACGAGACCGTCTACTGTGTTAGCAGCTGAACCCTGTGAAGACTGTTCAGTTTTAACATAGCGAACGCCCACATTACCTGTTACCGGAATTGATCCAATTTCTGCGTTAATATCAGCTTGAACAAAGAAGGCAGTTACTTTTTCTTGGACTGTCCACGACTGTGTTTTATGTTTTTGGTCTGTAAGGCTTTCTTGAAGTAAATCATAGTAACCATCGTTTATTAGGGCACGAGTATCGTAGGCAATCATATCGCCCATACCAATGAAGTCTAAGCTAGCTGAACCTAAACGGTACTGCTCTGGAACCGAAACCATACCTGGGTTAGATAGAGAAAAATCTTTAAGTGTTAAAAAATAACCTTCAGATAACTTTGATTTTTCACGGTCACGATAAGACATACCAAATTTAACAGCATTAACGTATTCGTTGTCTAGAATTTTAGTTGCAGCAAGTTTTAACGTGGTTAGTTCATCATTCACTTCTGGCGCATTGATGAAACCATCTTGTGCTGTATTTTGAAATGGTGTGTCAGTTAAACCATATTTGTCATTAAGGGCTTTACTTCCACCCCACGATAACGGGCCACCTAATTGAATTAGGTTATAGTCACTGTAATCTAGCTCATGAGAAAATTGTGCACCTGTATTACCACCATCAAGCATATAACCAATGTTGTCAGCAACACCATTAGCATCACCTCGACCTGTCCCTGAATAACTTTCAATGCTCCATAGCTGACGTTCAACCTCAGAGCGGCTAATATCAAACTCTGTGCTCCAACTGTCGTTAATATCGTATTTTGCATTAAAACCAAACTGCGTTAATTCGGCTTTTCGTTCTTGATGATCGTTACGAACAACAACACGCTGACCTTCTGTCACAGCGCTTGTGATAAATCCAGTTTCAGCATCAACTGTTGTTGAATCTGAGCTAATTGAACCTTGACCCCATGCAAATGGAATTTCGATACCGCGCAAAATTTGTTCATCTGAAAAGTCGATATAAAGCGCATCAAACGTCATATTTAATTTATCAGTCGGTGCAGCTTCTAATACAAGCATTGCTGAATCACGCTCAAGCGTTGAAGAACGTACGTATGGTTTAGCACCACCTAAAATAGAATATGATTGACCATCTTCAGTAGTAAACTCTGGGTAACCCCATGAGTTCCAACGCTTTTCTTGATTTGGTGAACTCATTGTGTTTAGAGCAAACGCAACACCAATGGTGTCATCTGCAAATTGGTCAATGTATGAGACCGTACCGCGGTAACCTTGATCATCACCGTCTGGATTAAGCTTACCAAAACCAGTTTGCTCAAGTTGACCATTAAACATGATTACACGTTCACCTTTACTTAAAGGTTTAACGGTTTGCATGTCGATAACACCGGCGATGCCTTCAGCTTCGATACTCGCACTTGGTGTTTTATAAACGGTAACGCCGCTCATTATTTCAGATGGGTAAAGGTCGAACTCAACGCCACGGTTATCACCAATTGATACTTGCTCACGACCATTAAATGTAGTGGCACTTTCGTTTTCGCTAAAGCCACGAACACTCACTCGGCTTGCACGACCGTCTAGGCGCTGTGCTGTTAAGCCAGGTAAACGAGCGATAGACTCAGCAATCGACGAATCAGGTAACTTACCGATATCTTCTGCAGAGATAGACTCAACGACTTCTGGTGAAAAACGTTTAGTGTTGATTGATTCTACAATACTGCCACGAAAACCTTTAACTTCGATAACTTCTACGTCATCATTTTTTAATTGTTTTTCTTCCGCTGCAGTTGCTGCAAAACTAGTGATGCCAGCAGCAGCTAACGCCAGAGTTAATATACTTGGTTTGAACATAGACATGATGTTTTCCCGTTACCCATATTGTGATACCCGCTCAATTGTTTAGTGATAGTAAACCGAGGCGAGCTTATTTTGTTGTCAGGATGGATATTAACGCTTGGTTTATTTTATTAACAAGTTTATGCATACGTATTCAAGCCTTATAAAACCAACATAAATTAACATAAACTTCACACAAAACTTAGTAACACACTGTTTTAAATGATATTAATTGGTGCAACAAATTTTATCCGAATATTACAATTATGCAAAATAGCCTAATGATTTAAACCTGCTTTAACAGCTTGTAATTATTAAGAAATAAATTAGATCCATACACCATTGGCTAAATTTAACTAATAAATATCAATGTGAAATTGGTAAGACCATTTCATGCAATCACTATTATAGTGCAATCCAGCAAAAATATGCACTTGCGAGGTGCTATGCCGTGTTACTTTTTAATTACATGCAATTGGTAAACAGATTCAATTTAATGGCAACGCTTCCTTAAAACTAAATAGACGCTTTTTGAAGTCACTCAAACATGCTTATTTTTGTGCATACGTATGCAGTCTTTTTACAGTATCTCGGCCTTCACGTATGCTTTTTGCAAATAACGTGATTTACCATAATCACATATAAGAATTTAAAAAACTGTTTGGAATGACGGAGAAAAGCATGGCCCAAAAGCAGTGGTATAAAGGTGCGGTTATTTATCAAGTTTACCCGCGTAGCTTTCAAGATAGCAACAACGACGGTATTGGTGATTTAAGAGGAATAATTAATCGTATTGATTATATTAAGAGCTTAGGTGTTGATGCTATTTGGATTTCGCCATTTTTTAAATCTCCTATGAAAGATTTTGGTTACGATATTAGTGACTACCGTGATATTGACCCTTTATTTGGCAATTTAAACGACTTCGACGAGCTTATTGGACAAGCACACGACCGCGATATTAAAATTATTATCGACCAGGTGTTAAGCCACACGTCAGATCAACATCAATGGTTTTTAGACAGCCGTGAAAATCAAAGTAACGACAAAGCCGACTGGTATGTGTGGGCTGACTCTAAAGAAGACGGCACTGCACCAAATAACTGGTTATCAATTTTTGGCGGCGGTGCATGGCAATGGGAACCACGCAGAGGGCAATACTACCTTCATAACTTTTTAACTGAACAACCCGATTTAAATTTTCATAACCCAGATGTTAGAAAAGCAGTGCTAGATAACGTTGAGTTTTGGCTTAAAAAAGGCGTTGATGGTTTTAGACTCGATGCCATTAACTTTTGCTATCATGATGCGCAGCTTCGTGATAATCCTGCAAAACCAAAAGAAAAACGCCAAGGCCGTGGTTTCAGTGAAGACAACCCTTACGCATTTCAATACCACTATTACAATAATACCCAACCTGAAAATATTGAGTTTATGCAAGATATTCGTGCGTTACTTAATAAATACCCAGGCACTGTATCACTGGGTGAAATTTCGTCAGAGGACTCTTTAGCCACTATGGCAGAGTACACACAAGGCGGTGATAAGCTGCATATGGGTTATAGCTTTGAGCTTTTGACTAACGATTATTCAAGTGAGTATATAAGAACAACCGTGCAAACCCTTGAAAAAGGAATGACAGAAGGCTGGCCTTGTTGGGCGTTTAGCAATCACGACGTTGAACGTGTAGCAAGCCGTTGGAGTCAAAATGGCGAAGTTAATTCACAGCAATGTAAAATGCTCACCGCCCTACTCGCATCCTTGCGCGGTAGCGTATGTATGTACCAGGGTGAAGAATTAGGCCTAGGGGAAGCCAACGTAGCCTTTGAAGATTTGCAAGACCCGTATGGAATAACCTTTTGGCCAAACTTTAAAGGCCGTGATGGCTGTAGAACGCCGATGCCATGGGATAATGCCGATTTACACCATGCGGGCTTTAGTGACACTAAGCCATGGCTTCCTGTAGACGAGCAGCATAAACAGCAATCAGTAAAACAGCAAACACATGATCATGATTCTATCTTAAATGCTTATCGTGAATTTATGGCGTGGCGAAAAACAAAAACCGTGCTACTTGAAGGCGATATTGAATTTATTAACACACATGAGCCTGTACTTGCTTTTTACAGAACATTCGAAAATGAAAAAATGTTGTGTGTTTTTAATTTAAGTAGTTCTGAAGCATCGCTATCGATGCCAACTGAAGTATTAACAGAGTTTAATGAGCTTAGCCACCATAAAGGCCATGTAACGAACGAGGAATTACTATTAGCGCCGTTTGCATGCTATTACGCAAAGTGCTAATTGATACTAACCGCTAATTAGTTACAAAAAAAGCCCATCTAATAACATGGGCTTTTTTGTAGGTAAACTTAATGGTTATGGGTTTTACTATTGAGGTAATCGGTAAATGCAAACAACACTCCAGACATCACAAAAGTAACGTGGATTATTACTTTCCATAGTAGCTCGTCGTTTGAATGCACCTCTGAATTTATAAACACTTTTAATAGTTCTACAGCCGATATTGCAACGATTGCGCTGATAAGCTTCATTTTCAGCCCTGAAAACCCCACTTTACCCATCCAAGATGGCTTATCTTCATGATTATCTATACCTAGTTTAGACACAAAGTTTTCGTATCCACTAAATATAATAATCAACAATAAGCCTGCAAGTAACGCTGTATCAACCAGCGTCAATATGCCTACTAGTAAATCTTGGCTTGATGCGGTAAAAGTAGCGATCCCCATTAAATAAAGCTGTTTAAAAAACTTTATTAATAACAAAATAACTGCAAACAAAAGGCCAACAAAAAAAGGCGCTAACAACCAACGTCCTTTAAAAATAAACGACTCCAATGCATGCTCTATTTTATTGGTTGATTGAATGTTTTTTTTGGGTGTAACGGGAGTGTTAGGTGTCATTTATTATTCTATGAATTAAAAAAGGCGACATTAACGTATTAATTAAGCTTATACAAATAATTATAAAAAAACGGCTCATAAATAAACTTATCTTTACGATAAATATATTTCGTTATCTTTTATTTAAAATTCGATTAAATTCAACATACCAACAGAAGCGTTCTGCTTGGACATGTTTGTTTAATAGCGACAATCACCGCTATAAAACCATTTTTTAGGAATAAACGAATGAAAAAAGCATTACTTGCATCACTTACAGCGTCACTATTTGCAGTATATGCAACATACTCAGTAGCAGACGACACACCAGTAGCATCAGCACAAATGGTAAAAGAGTACACTGAGATGTGCGTTAACTGGGCCAAAGACGACGATGTAATGAATGAAGACCTTTACGCGTATGTTTTAAATTGCGTAAATGATGAGCTTGAATCAGAAGGCTATCAAAAAGTAACTTCTGTAAAAATCTAACCCTGACTCAAAGGTATGCTTTAAGCCTGCTTTTAAGGCTAGCTATGCTTAGCTAATTGAACAGCCAAAAAGCCGTTGCGAGCACAATTACCAAGCATAAAAAAACCGGAATAGACACATGCTGTGCATTCCGGTTTTTTGTAACTATAAGGTGTTAAAAACGCGCTTTAGTTACTTTTCATCTTTTTTTGCTTTTGCTTTAGGTTTTGCTTTAGCAGGGGCTTTTTTAGCAGCAGCTTTCTTTTTAGGTGCTGCTTTTTTCTTGGCTTCTTCTACCCACTTACCTGCTTCATAATGAGCAGTCCAACCAGTTGCTTTGCCGTCTATCTCAGTCATAACATACTGCGCTTTGTTTTTACGACTGTAGCGCACAACAGCAAGATTACCATCTGGGTCTTGACCTGGTGCGTCCGCTAAATAGTAGAATTTAGGGGATATACGATCTCTAAATCGTTTTAACTCTTCAACCTTAGGGGCTCGAGTTTCACGCGATTTAGGGAATGTATTTGCAGCTAAAAATATACCTGCAGCACCATCTCGTAATACAAAATAGGCTTCTGATTTTTCACATTCTAATTCAGGAATATGAACTGGATCTTCTTTAGGCGGAGCGGCTTCACCATTCTTTAGTAACTTACGTGTATTTTTACACTCTTCGTTATTACAGCCAAAGTACTTACCAAAACGTCCAGATTTAAGTTCCATGTCTGAGCCGCATTTATCACACTCAATAATTGGACCGTCATAACCTTTAATCTTAAACGTGCCTTGTTCAACAATATGCCCTTTACACGCAGGGTTGTTACCACATACATGTAACTTGCGAGTCTCATCGATTAAATACGAATCCATCGCTGTTTCACAAACGGGACAGCGCTTCATTTGCATTAATTTTTCTGTTTCTTCGTCTTCAACATCAGCGGCAACCGCTTCATCGCCCGACACTAAATTCATAGTAGTAGTACAACGTTCTTTAGGCGGTAAGTTATAACCTGTACACCCTAAAAACACCCCGGTTGAAGCAGTTCGAATACCCATTTTACGGCTACAGGTAGGACACTCTATATCAGTTTCAACCATTTCATTAAGACGCATGCCACCTTGTTCTGGTTCGTCTTTTGCAATGGTTAATTGTGTTGAAAAATCAGCGTAAAACTTATCAAGTACTTGCGTCCATACACGCTCACCTTCTGCTATATCATCTAAACGGCCTTCCATTTTTGCTGTGAAATCAAAGTTCATTAAATCGGTAAAGTTTTCAACCAGACGATCGGTTACAATTTCACCCATTTTTTCAGCAAAGAAACGACGGTTTTCTACCCGCACATAGCCACGGTCTTGAATTGTAGAAATGATAGAAGCATAAGTAGATGGACGACCTATTCCTCGTTTTTCTAACTCTTTTACTAAACTTGCCTCACTAAAACGCGCTGGTGGCTTAGTGAAGTGCTGTTTAGGATCAAGTTCAACAAGTGTGAGTGTTTCGCCCACTGCAACAGCTGGGAGTGATTGATCTTCTTCGTTCTTCTTACGAACAGCTGGTTGCACTTTGGTCCAACCATCAAAACGAAGCACACGCCCTTTTGCCTTAAGCTGAAAATCGTTAGCCGCAACAGTTAAGGTTGTTAAATCGTACTCTGCAGGTACCATTTGGCACGCTACAAATTGACGCCATATTAATTCGTAGAGCTTTTTAGCATCGGCATCTACACCTTCAAGGTGTCCAGACAGTACAGTAACGCTAGAAGGACGAATCGCTTCGTGTGCCTCCTGTGCATTACCTTTAGAGCTGTAGTTAATTGGTTCTTTTGGCAGATATTTTGAGCCAAACTGCTCTGTAACGTATTCACGACACATCTCAACAGCATCTTTCGATAAGTTTGTTGAATCAGTACGCATATAAGTAATATAACCACCTTCGTACAATCGCTGCGCTAGCATCATGGTCTTTTTAACACCATAACCTAAACGTGTACTGGCAGCTTGCTGCATTGTTGATGTGATTAAAGGTGCACTTGGGCGACTTTTACTCGGTTTTTCTTCAACATTAACAACTTTATATTCTGCACTCTCAAGGCTTTTTACCGCCTCTTTGATCTGTGCTTCATTTACAGGTTTAAATGGCTTGTCTGCTTGTTTAGTGACTTCTAAACGTAAGTCAGACTCGCTATTTTTAACATCTGCATGAATATCCCAGAACTCTTCTGGAATAAACGCTTTTATTTCACGCTCACGCTCTACGAGTAATCGTACTGCAACTGACTGTACTCGCCCTGCAGATAAACCACGCGCTACTTTTGCCCACAGAAGCGGCGATACCATAAAGCCCACAACACGGTCTAAAAAGCGACGAGTTTGCTGAGCAAATACCATGTCAGTATTTAGCTCACCCGGTGTTTCAAACGCTTGCTGAATGGCATTTTTAGTAATTTCGTTAAAAACAACGCGTTTGTATTTTTCTGGTTCACCACCAATGATTTCTTGAAGGTGCCAAGCAATTGCTTCCCCTTCTCTATCCAAATCCGTTGCGAGGTATATTTGGTCTGCTTTTTCGGCCAGCTTTTGTAATTCTTGAACAACCTTTTCTTTACCCGGTAGGATTTCGTAATGAGGCTGCCAGCCTTTTTCAGGATCAATCCCCATACGTGCAACCAGGTTTGTGTAATCTCGTTGCTGTTTATAAGCTGCTTTCTCATCCGGTGGCATTTTACGCACTTCTGCTGGCGTTTTAGTTGCCGGCACTTTTGCTTTGCTCGAACCTGAGGTAGGTAAGTCTCGTACATGTCCAATACTGGACTTTACGATAAAGTCATTACCTAAGTATTTATTAATTGTTTTAGCCTTAGCAGGTGACTCTACAATTACTAGCGATTTGCCCATAGTTGCCTATTTCTAACCAAATATTGAAAATGTGTTTACCGCATTAGCGGTGCGAATATTTATAGGTATATCTACAAACACTAGTTGTTACAAGCTTTTAATACAAACTTTTCAGTATTTACTGAATAAACGAACAATTTTTGTTGCTAATTTAGACAAACTGGTGTTTTTAGAATAATTGCTGTGGAATATATAGAACACAAAGAAAAATGCCAACCTAAAGGTTGGCATTTTTTACGATAACTTAAACATCATCGAAAATTGTGATGCCTGTCGAGACCGTTTTACTGGCCCCTAGTTGGTTTTCAAATTCAAAAGTAATACTTAAAACCCCACTTGTTTGGTCGTTACCATCAGTCTCTCGTGAAATTAATACATCCGAGTACATCGGTTTATCTGTGTTGGTATTAGGTATTGTTTCACTGTGACTAATAATTGACAGATCGCCATTGCTCGTTGTTAAAGACACTACCGTGTTTGCAGGTAATGGATTACCAAATTCATCTGTGTAGTGAATACGAACAGCCATTGATGTTAAACCAATGTCCACGGTAAGTGTTTCAGGGTCTGTTTCGTCAGGGTCATTAGGATCGAAATCTGGGTTAGCGATTTCAACATTGTTGACAGAAAGGTCTATTGCAGCAACATCACAACGCTCAGTTACATCGGACTCTTCTAACTCTACAAAAGTTCTGTTACCAGATACTGAACTTGAACAATCCGCAGGAACAAATACTTCAAATGGTGCTGGTAATGCATCCGTTTTAACCACAGAGAAACGTACGTATGGTTCATCGCCTGACATAACTAGCTCTATGTTTTTACGAACCTCAACCAACTCACGTGAACACTCGCCTGCAGCATTTGCAGCTTCGCTACATAATAACCCATTGTATAGGCCGTCAGCGGCATCGTAGATACCGTCGTTGTCTAAGTCACGCCACGTTTCGTTATGACCACCACGTGAGTTTAACTCTGAACACGCATCTGATACAGGGTCGTAATCATCGCCGCGTGCATCACTACAATCCGCTTTATCAAAGCTGTTATTTTCGTTGTGGTCAATAAAGGCTTCAGGTAAATCGTAGCTAGCGTAGTACTCGCCAATATCAAATAAACCATTCGTACGCTTTATATCATCAGTTGATTGCTCATCAACAAAATTCTCTTGACCTTTAGTAACTGCAAGCACACTTACGCGCCCGCCCATTACTACACCATTTTCGTCATTTTTAGCGCGGGTAATACCATTAATACACGGTGCAGCTGCGCCAAAGTAAGGGTCACAGTTAATTTCGCCTGTTTTAGGATTGATACCCTCAGTTGTAGACGCATTACCGTCGATATCGCCTATTCTGTTGCCCCATTTGTAATCTTCAAATGGGCGGTCACCTTGAGAGCGCCATGTAACAACACAGGTTGCATCGGTTGTTTTACATGTTTCTTCGTTGCTTGAAGAGCCAACCACACCGGCTTCTGAAAGCACTGTGGCTTCAACACCGTCACCGTTGTAATTATTAAACTGGTCACCAAAAAATACAGTTAAATCGGTTATGATACCGTTGTAGTAAAGCGAGTTAGTGTTAAATGTTGTTGGGCTTAAATCAAAGCTGTTTTGATCAGTTACACCCGAGGCAAGTGTAAGCTGAGCAGAAACAGAACTAATTTGCTCAGAAAGTGGTATCAGGTTTAATGTACCCTCTGGGCAAATCTCATTGCTAGGATCAGTTTGGCACAATTGGAAGTCATCAACCCAACACGTTAAATCATCACCCTCTGGAAGTGCTTTAACATCGTCTTTAGACACATAACACGCTTTCACAACTAAAGGTCCAGGCACAATACCTGACGTTACTGTCGTTTGTACCAAACCTTCGTTATCTGTATTGCCACTGGTAAGCGTTAAATTTGCAGCGCCTACTGAATCGGTTAGTTTAAAGTCAATTCGTTGCTGAGAAGACGCTATATTGTCAGCATCTAAAAGTTTAAAAGTAACGATTGATTGAGTTGGCAGGCCACCTTCGCCTGGTGGAAGCGCAATAAATGTTTCGCTTACATCCACAAATTGAATAGACTGTACTGCAGAACTTTCCACGGGTATAACCGTTGATTCAGTAAAGTTTTGTCCGCCTGTTTCAACAGTGATAGTTACATCATCGTCAATGTTACACCCTGTTGCTCTGTAAGTTGCTGTTGCAATACCATTTGAAGATTTTACGCTGTCATCAATGACTGACTCACCAGCAATCGCACAGGTAGAGCTAAATTCAACGTCAGTAGCCGTTAAGTATAAATTACCATCTTCGTCTGTAAGCGTTACTTCAATTACAGTACTACCACCTGCTTTAAGTGGTATTACACTACCGTCATCATTGGTGTTCAAGCCGTTATCAACGCTAAGCGTTAAATTTGCAATACCCACTGCAAAGTTTAAAGATGCACTTTCATCGAGAGCCGTTGCTGTAACGGTTCCTGCGCCACCAGTATTGCCCGGTTGCAGCTTCAATAATGCAATACCAAAGTTATCAGTTAAAGCAGTGCCCGATGAAGGTAAAATTGTACCTAAATTAGTTTCAATATTTACGAGTGCGTTTTTACTGCCTTCGCCACTTTGTTCATTAGTGACTTCTACAAATAGCTCACCCAATTCAGAAGATGAAATACTGTTGGTCACAGTACAACCAGATGCTGCAGATAAAGGGTCTAATTTAACATTACTGCGGTTATCATCCCAATCAGCGTTACAGCCTGTTAGTAGTTTAATAGATACCGAAAATTGCGCCTCATCTTGCGCTGCACCATCACCGGATGAGTAAAAGACAGCTGTGTTGCTAACGCTCGTACCACTTGCTGGAGCGTAACTTGCTACAACTTGGCCAGCCCCCGTTGCTACACCACTTCCCAATGTGACGCGAGCTTCACCTGAGTCATCAGTAATTGCAGTGCCAAGCTCTGGCGTTATAACGCCCGTAAAATTGGTATTAAAAGAAATGAGTTTATCCGCAACAGCAACACCATCTGATTTAAGTGTAGCAACAACAACACCAACGTTATCCGCAGTTACAGGGTTAGCACTGTTAAATTTATCACCATTTTGGTCAACAATTTGGACTTCTAAAGTTGTTGAGCCACTCACACCCGTGTCGTCACCTTGGCCACCTGTTGATTGAAATGCAAACGTGGCTGTATACGTTTCATCATCGCCATTGTAGGTGGCAGTAACTTCACCAGCGCCTGCCTCAGAGCCTGCACTTAACTCGATTGTTGCTATGCCATCGTTTTGTGTCAGGGCTGAATCAGGGTTTAAAACCCCTATATCGTCAGCCAACGTAAAGGTAATGCGTTTACCAGCAACAACAGCGCCATCATTGTCTTTTAGGGTTGCACGTAAATCTAATGCCGCAGTATTCGTCACGCTATTTGATTTAGTTGCGTCTGCTTGAGAGTACCCTTGTAGCGTTAACGTGTAAGTTGTTGTATCTGTGTCCGTATCAGAGTCACCAACTGTACCGCTTTTTTCAATTGATCCACCGCCACCACAGGCTGTGAGTAATAAACTGAGCAATAAAATGCCGAGTAGTCGCATTAAAGGCATGAACCTCTCCCTAGCGTTGTTATTATTAACAATATGTTGTTTACCTCATATTAACCTATAACTTAGTCTAAAATCACAGTTTTTTATTACTTTTTTGTACAAAAATATTTCGTGTAAATACTAATTTTTTCTGTAGTAAATAATTTCTTACTGGTAGTCTATGGCAAATTTATAAAAAGTAGATTCGGTGTATGTCAAAAATCGGTACGTTAAGTTTAACTACTCGCATCATGATTGGTATGGTGCTTGGTGTTACAGTTGGTTTTATATTTCAAGCAATCTTAGCTGGTCAAGACGATTATCTAATCCCTCTTGGATTATTCTCTTTGCCAATTAAAGCCTTTTTTGTTGACGGCATTTTTCATGTGGGTGGGCAAATTTTTATTGCCAGCCTAAAAATGCTCGTTGTTCCTCTTGTTTTTGTGTCCTTGGTATGTGGTACCTGCAGCTTAAGTGACCCTAAAAAATTAGGCCGATTAGGTGGAAAATCGATTGGCTTGTATTTGGTTACAACTGCAATCGCTATAACGGTGGCTATGACACTTGCCTTATTATTTAACCCAGGTGAAGGCATTGGCTTGCCATCTCAAGCAAGTTACGATGCGAAGGAAGCTCCGACCCTCGCTCGTGTTATTATTGATATGTTTCCAACCAACCCGTTTGAAGCAATGGCAAAAGGCAACATGTTACAAGTGATTGTATTTGCATTACTATTTGGTATTGCTATGGCTTTAAGTGGCTCAGCAGGTAAACGTGTTGCAGCCGTTTTTGAAGATTTAAACACCGTTATCTTAAAGTTAGTAACGTTACTAATGAACATTGCCCCTTACGGTGTGTTCTTTTTAATGGCCAAACTATTTACTACGATTGAACTTAATTTGATTGTAAGCTTAGCTAAATACTTTGGTGTTGTTGTATTAGCGCTATTGTTTCATGCCTTTGTAAACTACACCTTATTATTAAAGCTCTTAACCGGCTTAAACCCTGCCACTTTCTTAGCAAAAATGAAACACACGTGTTTATTTGCCTTTAGTACATCAAGCTCTAGTGCAACCATGCCAATAACACTTGAAACTGCAACTAAAAAGTTAGGTGCTAGTAATTCTGTCGCATCATTTACTATTCCGCTCGGTGCGACTATTAACATGGACGGCACTGCAATCATGCAAGGTGTTGCTACGGTATTTATTGCACAGGTTTTTGCAGTTGATTTAACGGTATCGGATTACTTAATGGTAATATTAACAGCTACGCTTGCGTCTGTAGGAACGGCGGGTGTACCAGGCGTTGGTTTAATTATGCTAGCAATGGTGCTTAACCAAGTTGGTTTACCGGTAGAAGGAATCGCCATAATTATTGGTGTAGACAGACTATTAGATATGACTCGTACTGCTGTAAATGTTACAGGCGACTGTATGGTTACTTGCGCGGTTGCTAAAAGCGAAGGTGAGTTAGATGAAGCTATATTTAACGACCCTAACGCTGCAAAAGATTTAGAGGATTACCATAAGTCAATTGACTAATGACCATATAGTTTTAAAGCTATAAAAAAACCCTGATAGTTATCAGGGTTTTTTATGCGTAACACTTTATGCCGTACTTAAGGATTTAGTGATTTAAACTTAGACAGCAAGTTTATGCCTATTTTATTAACGCCACTACTTAATCCAAGCGCAAATTTATCGCTTAGTCCTTTTTTTACTTTGTATTTTATTTTGTATATTTGACGTTCGCTTTGCTGTTCAAGTAATGCATCGTCGCTTGTTTTAATTACGTCAACTAATCCTTTTTCTATTGCTTGCGTTGCAAACCAATGTTCACCCGTTGCAACTTGGTCTATATTTAAACTTGGGCGCTGTGAACTGACAAACGTTTTAAATAAATCATGAGTTTGTTCAATTTCATCTCTAAATTTTTCACGCGCTTTGTCTGTGTTTTCACCAAACAAGGTCAAGGTTCGTTTAAATTCTCCTGCGGTAATTTGTTCAAACTCAACATCATTCTTTTTCAAGATTTTATTAAAATTTGGAATTTGTGCTATCACACCAATTGAGCCAACTATTGCGAAAGGCGCTGCCAATATTTCATCAGCTACACAAGCCATCATGTAACCACCACTCGCTGCTACCTTATCGATTGACACACTCAGTGGTATACCTGCCGATTTAATGCGTTGCAATTGCGATGCAGCAAGCCCATAGCCATGGACTACCCCACCACCACTTTCTAAGCGAATGAGGACTTTATCTTTTTTAGGGTCTGCAATTGAAATAATTGCCGTAATTTCTTCTCTTAAACTTTCAACTTCATGTGCATCCATGCTGCCAATAAAATCAACAACATAAAGGCGAGGTTTTGAGCCTTCTTTATCTGACTTTTTGTCGAGCGCTTTTCGCTCTTTATCGTGCGCTTTAAGTTCTTTTTTACTTAATGTATTTAGTAAAAAATCCTCTTTAAGCTCACTCAACTGAGCCGACACATCATCAATTTGTATTTCACCCTTTTTTGCTTTTGGCTTCACAGCAGCGCCAACAAGCATCATTAAAATAACTCCTATCGCAATAACAAAGGTAACTGTTTTGGCGAAAAACAAACCGTACTCGTATAAAAATTCCAACTGGTTTCTCCGATTTTAAATTTACGCTAATTTATCATGCTTTTAAGCAAAAAAAAGCCACTTTAAAGTGGCTTTGTACTAGATATATTTTAGAGTGTATATTTAATCAGTAACAACATCACTGTTTGTTACTAATAACATACGACCGCGCGTTGCTAAATAAACAGCAACTTGCATTTGCATTTCAGCATTTGTAGCAGCACTCCCCTCTACAGTAGAAGACTGAGCAGCATCTTGAGCAGGTGTTAAAATAGAACCATGATGACCCTTAGAAAATTTAACTAAGTAGCTAGCCGGTGCTTCTGTCATTGCTTGCGTTGTACTTACCGTTTCTAATCCCATAAAGTTAGCAAGTGGAATTGTACCAGAAATAGGATTGTTAGCTGCCATTGGTGGAATAACTTGATCTGGCTTGTTTTCACCGCCGTCGCCCACTACAACATTCGTATAAACAGGTGTACCTAACGCTTGTACCGCCGCTGCGTAATTAGTTGGATCGCCACTGTCTAATGCTGTTTGAGAAGCAAACGCAAACTGCGTAAACACGCCTTGGATATTAGTAAGCTTAGCTGTTTCGCCTGCCGTTGTTATAGAAGTAATATACTCGTTATAACCACACGTTAAATATGCTTCCATATCTGGCAACTCAGCACCACAGTTAGAAACAGCATCACCTTGCAAGAAGGCGTTAAATTCATCAGCTTCAGTCGTACCAGCTTGAGAAAGTACAGAGCCTTGAATAAACGGACCAAATGCTGCTGATTCTAATAAGAAGCTAGCTATACCACCGCCGCCACTTGCCAGAGCCACTGTATTTACATTAAATAATGGGTCAACAGTAGGCGCTAATGGATTATTAGCCTGTGCAATAAATGCAGGAGCAACAATAGAGCCCAATGAATGCCCTATGTATGTTACATCTTGGCTGTTAATAGTTGCATCTTGTAAAAAGTTTAAGCCTAAACGTAAACCTAATAAATCAGCTGCTGATTGGCGTAAGCTATCACGTGCAACTAATAAAGAGCTTAAATTCATGTAGCTAAGTACTGAACCGGTCGTTGCATTAAAGTCATCGTTGCCGTCACCGTCTACATCAACACCACGTTCACCATGACGAGGGTGGTCTATTGCAACCGTTGCAAAACCTTGAATTGAAAGTTGAGCCGTTAGTGCAAGCATACTCTCTTTATTAGTTGTAATACCGTGCTGCATCATAACAACAGGCCAACCGCCTTCAGGCATCTCAATTGCTGGCAACTGTAACTGTGCACGTACACCGTTAATGATTGGTAAAATTGGTTTTGTCACCTGTACTGGTACGTTAGCCATACTTTGTACTTTAGGGATTGAGTTATATTTTGTTAAATGACGTGTGCTATCGATACCTAGGTCACGTAACTGTCCACCACTAAGCGCTGAACATAACCCATCATTTTCACTAATAGGATCAGTTGGGAATGCATCACCTGCAACCGCTTTGTAACCTTGAAGTGCTACAGCGTTATCACACATACCTTGCCAGTATGTATCGTTTAAATCGCTAATATCTGTGCCAGTTGGCGTACCAAGATACATAGGTAACATAATGCTACCTTTTTGGTATTGAACGCCTGAAAACGCAGCAGATACTGTTACACCCTGAGATGCAAACACTTGTTGCACATTGACCATAGGTTGTTCAGGTACTTGCAATGCTGGTGTAGGCAAAGCATCGTTTTGTAAACTTGCAGCCAATAAGTTTTTAATTGTGCCAAGTACTGGACCCGCTGACTGAATCGTCATCGCGCCAGAAAAAATAATATCTTCCTTTGAAATATCACCAGAGCTCACAACTACGTTCTCGTAACTATTAACAGCACCTTGTAATGCAAGTTGAGAGTCAGTAATTAATGGCGCTTCTTGCTTAACTAAGCCATAAGTAGATGACGGCGCAATAGAACGCCCCATAGAATCTTTAAGGCCTGTGGTTAATACATTAATGTACGAACTACCTGCTTTAAAAGGCTTAAGAGGAATAATAGCGACGGCATTTCCTGAAGCTTGAGTAACAAAGTCAACACCGAATGTTAATTCGCCAACAAGCTTACAAGCTGCACCAGCTGGAGCAACAGAACATTCTGCATCTGTCAGACTTGCGCCCATTATTACTTCAAAAATTCTTACGCTACCAGGTGTTCCAGCTGACGCTTCGTCAAGTGAAACATTTGGTGGAAATGTCAAATCAACTTTATAAGGAACTTGAGACGACCAGCCGTCCAGTGCGCCTAATGCTAACTGAGGATCAGCATATGCAGCACGCGGGATAGATACATTGTCGTCATCTAATTCACCTGGGATATTTAAAGTACCATCTTGGGTACCACTCATTAATAAATCATTGGGAACAGAAATTACACCGTTAGCCGGGTCAAAGCTAACCGTGGCCATAGGTACAACTGTAGCGGTTTCATTCTTAACATCTTCTAACGTTTCTCCGCCGCCACAACCTGCTAAAGCAGCAGTGACCGAGAGTGAAAGTAGCATTTTCTTCATATTGGTGACTCCGAACATATTTTATTTTTATAGTGTGTTTAATCAGTGTATCAAGTTAAAACAATGTAATCAGATTATTAATGAGACATTAGACCAGTTAAACTTAACGTAAAGTTTCTTTTTTCGCCACCTAATTTTTCAATAAATTCGATTACTTGTCGAATTGCTATGTTAAAATCAGAAAAAATCTATCAATTGGTACTTTTATGCACACTTATCAAGCAGCTGAAAATGCATTAAACGATAAAGTTATTTTAATCACTGGCGCAGGCGATGGTATTGGCCGGGTAGCAGCCATTACTTATGCAAAGCATGGTGCGACTGTTATTTTATTAGGTAAAACAACAAATAAACTTGAATGCGTATACGATGAAATTGTGAATGCAGGTTACCCAAAACCTGCGATTGTGCCAATGGATTTAAAAGGCGCAACAAAACAAAATTATCGTGATCTTGCTGCAACTATTGAGAATCAGTTTGGTCGTTTAGACGGACTTTTAAATAATGCTGGCATATTAGGCTCTCTAGGGCCACTAGAACATTTTTGTTCATCTACGTTTGAGAACATCATGAAAGTTAACGTGACAGCTCAAGCAATGATCACCAAAGCATTATTCCCCGTGATGCGTAAATCAGACAATGCTTCTATTATTTTCACTTCATCTGGTGTTGGTCGTAAAGGTCGTGAGTTTTGGGGACCCTATGCCATCTCTAAGTTTGCAGTTGAAGGTATGATGCAAACGTGGGCTTGTGAAGTAGGTAAAACCAACATTCGCGTAAACTGTATTAATCCAGGTGCTACACGCACATCTATGCGCGCATCGGCATACCCTGGTGAAGATAGAGATAAGTTGGCAACACCTGAAAATATTATGCCGACCTATTTATATTTAATGAGTGATGATTCAATTGCAGTCAATGGCGAGTCATTAGACGCACAAATAAAAAAGTAACAGCTGTTTACTTTTATTAACCTCAATAAAAAAGCCGCAAATAATGCGGCTTTTATACAAAACGTCAAAATATCACTTACGCTTAGTCGACTTAACACGTTGGTTGTGCTTTTTAACCGCTTTACGAATTTGATTAATTTTAGCGCGTTTATCTTTGCGTTTTTCAGGCATAACTGAAAGTTTAGTTTGCGTTTCACGACCTAACTTAACCGTTTTACGCAAGTAGTTAACGGTTTCTAAGTCGTATTCAACCCAACCACCTTGTGGCACACGCTTATCTAGCTCTAGCTTACCGTAACGAATACGGATAAGACGCGACACTTCAACGTCTTGAGATTGCCATAAACGACGAACTTCGCGGTTGCGCCCTTCGTTTAATGTCACATTAAACCAGCGGTTAATCCCTTCACCACCTAGCGGTTTTATATTTGTGAATTTTGCTGGACCATCTTCAAGCTCAACACCACGCATCAGGTTTTTAAGTGTTTCGTTTGTTACTTCACCAAACACACGCGAAGAATATTCACGCTCTACTTCATAACTTGGGTGCATTAAACGATTGGCTAATTCACCATCGTTGGTAAACAACATTAAGCCTGACGTATTCACATCCAGTCGGCCTACAGCTATCCAACGATCGCCATCAATACGAGGAAGTCTGTCAAATACAGTACGACGACCTTCAGGGTCTTTACGTGTACTCAACTCTCCCTCGGGTTTGTTGTACATAATTACACGGCAAATTCTGTCAGCTTTTTCTTCAATTTTTACGGTATGACCGTCAACACGAATTAAATCGGTTTCTTCAACGCGGTCACCTAGTTTAGCTACTTTGCCATTAACACTAACACGGTTAGCGTCAATGTATTTTTCCATTTCACGACGCGAGCCTACACCAGCTCTGGCTAGGACTTTTTGTAACTTTTCACCTTGTACATTCATTCGGATGGTTCTCTCACAGAAGGATCACTTAATAACTGATTTATTTTACTTTCTTGTTGCGCAGGTAACGCAGGTAAGTTTTCTAAACCCGTTAATGAAAAATAATCTAAAAATTGTTTAGTAGTGGCGTATAAAGCGGGCTTACCCGGTACTTCTTTGTGCCCTACCACTTTCACCCACTCTCTTTCGAGTAAGGTTTTAATTATATTCGAACCCGTTGTTACACCTCTTACTTGCTCTATTTCACCACGCGTAATGGGTTGACGATAAGCAATAAGTGATAATGTTTCCAATAAAGCACGTGAGTATTTAGGAGCTCGTTCTTGCCATAGGTTACTCAACCAAGGGCTCAAACTACTACACGCCTGAAATCGATAACCACTACCAACTTCAACAAGGCGAATACCACGGGTTTGAAAGTGTGTTTGTATCGTTTCTACAGCATCGTTTATACGTGACATAGAAATTGCAATATCCACTAAAACAGTGTCTTTAATATGGCGTTTACTTATGGGTTTGTCTGCAACAAAAATCGCAGCCTCAATGATTTCAACCAACTGCTCATCACTAATTCGCCGCCCAGCCATATACACTCTTAATAAATAAAAATACACAGCCATCTATTATGACAGAACAACCACTAACTAGGAAAATATATCTGGCAATTATCTAAAATTAGCCATAAAAAAAGCCAGTTAAAATAACTGGCTTTGATTTTTATGTTCTGAATTTTAATTAGCTGTGTTTAATTGACTCTAACGCTTCGTCTTCAGCTACAGATTTACCATATTTATTTATGTAGCCCATAAACTCATTTTTACTAATTCGCTTATCTTCGTTTTTGTCCATATAACCAAAGTGATTTGAAATATCGTCGTCATTGCCTTCAACAACTGATATGTAACCATTACTATCGTTATCTAAACTGGCAAAACTACTTTCAATTTTGTCAAATTTTGCAATTTCAGCTTTAAAGGCTGATTCACTTACATCACTATCGGTTGCAACCTTGCCAGTGTTTAACTGCATGTAAGCATTAAATTCTTTACGACTAATTTCTTCATCCATATTGGTGTCGATATTTGAAAAGTGACCCCAAATATTATCGTCGTCAGCTTCAACTTTTGAAATAAAACCATCACTGTCATTGTCTAGGCTTGCAAAGTCGCTGTCTATTTTATCAAGACCTTGATTAGATGCGCAGGCTGCTAAACTTAATGTTGCTAGAATAGTTGTTGCTAATGTTAACTTTTTCATAAGACGTGTCCTTCGTTATTAATAAATGTCACAACAACTAATACAAGTCTGGTGCCAAAATAAAATAAATATAAATTTCAACACTTTATAATGCACCCGTATATTTTTCACTCTATTTTCAATACATTAGCCTTGAAACCTTTTCAACCAACCTTGTAAATTTTGCAAAAAAAAGCCCAGCTATAAAAGCTGGGCTCTCATTAATTTTGTCTTGCTAATTAAATTGCAGCGTTTTGATAACGCTTAACAAAGTCAGTAACTTTCTGACCGTTACATTTAAGCGAGTTTAAGTTACCTATTTTTTGGCGTACTGGCGCTAAACCTTGCTTTAATGCAGTCATACATAATTGAGTTTCTTGTTGAGCGTCTTTAGCAAACACTTCTACTTTGTTTTCAGTTATGTTGTTTGTTGAATCTTTCTTTGCAATATCACGAATATCTTGGCCGTTACACATGATGCTTTGTGAGAAGCGTGATAAGTATACATTGTGCTTAGCTGCTAATTTACGTGCCGCAGAAAAACCTTCGTTTGCGCTTAATACACACAGCTTAGACTCAATTGAGCTGTCTTGGCTGAAGTAAGTGTTACTTTGAGCTGAAACAGAAGAAGATGCTAATAATGTTGCCGCTAAAAATAATTGTGCTTTCATGAGAGATCCTATGTGAACGAGTTTGCCAATGAATTTGCGCGCATTATATAGCCAATTTTAAGCAGATCAATTGAATTTTTTATTTATTTTATAAATTAATACAACATTAACAATGTTTAAACTTTCACCACCATTTGATCAACATTTGCGCAGCTATTTTGTCATTTCAGACATGTTATGTAAGCTAAATTACTGATACAATTTGCTATCAAAATGAGAACAAATTTAAAGGTAAATCGAATGAAAGTGATTTCTTTCAATATCAATGGTCTGCGTGCTCGTCTTCACCAATTACAAGCTGTTATTGATAAACATCAACCAGACGTAATTGGCTTGCAAGAGATTAAAGTTCATGATGAAGCGTTTCCATTAGACGATGTTCAAAAAATGGGGTACCACGTCTACTTTCACGGTCAAAAAGCACATTACGGCGTAGCTATGTTATGCAAAAAAGAGCCAAAATCGGTCTTAAAAGGGTTTGCTACCGACACAGAAGAGTCGCAAAAGCGCATGATCAGTGTCACTATTGAACAAGATAACGGTCGCGACATTACCGTTATGAATGGTTATTTCCCGCAAGGCGATAACATCAATCACGAAACTAAATTCCCCTATAAACGTCAATTTTATAAAGATTTGATGACACATCTAGATACAAACCTCACTCCCGATCAGGATGTAGTTGTTATGGGCGACATAAATATATCACCTACAGATTTAGACATAGGTATTGGTGAGGTCAACGCTAAACGCTGGCTAAAAACAGGTAAGTGCTCTTTCCAACCAGAGGAACGTCAATGGCTATCAACACTTTTAGATTGGGGATTTAAAGATACCTTCAGAGAACTCTATCCTGATGTTAACGATCAATACTCATGGTTTGATTACCGCTCTAAAGGCTTTTTAGATAATCGCGGTCTGCGAATTGATGTTGTACTTGCAACTCAATCACTTGCTGAGCGTTGTATTGACTCAGGAATTGACTATGAGCTGCGTGCAATTGATAAACCATCAGATCATGCGCCAATTTGGTCAACGTTCAAGTAGCTATAATGTTAAACACTGAAATACAAGGGCTGATGTGGGTCCTTGTACTTGCTATTGCGATTTTTAGTTTCGACAAAAACACCTATAAATCGCTTTATAAAACGTCTGCTAGGCAAACAGGTGTATTAGCCTGTGCGCTTGTATTTGCACTACTGTGGCGTATTAAAGCCGGTATTTTAACTGGCCTTGACATGCACATACTTGGTATTACTGCAGCCACCTTAATATTGGGCTGGCGGCTAGCCATTTTGAGTAGCCTACTGGCAAGTGCCTTGTTGTTTTCATTTGGGCAGGTTAGTTTTAACCTTTTACCTGTACAAATACTTATTGGCGCTTTTATTCCCATATTATTGAGTTATTTAAGTTTTGTTGTGTGCTATCACTATTTACCAAAACATTTTTTTGTTTATATATTTGTTTGTGCCTTCATAACAGCTGGGTTTATAGCGTGCATAAAGATATCTTTAGGTGCCCTCTTTTATTTCTCTTTAGGTCAGTATAATTGGCAAGAACTTGCCGACAATTACGTTTATTTAAGTGCTATAATTTGGTTTCCAGAAGCCATGTTGAACGGAATGGCCATCACCATTTTAATTACATACCGTCCCCACTGGGTTAAAACTTTTTACGACAAGGATTACCTAGACTCATGAGTCTTGAATATCAATGCCCTTTATGTAGCAAATCGCTAACAAAAACTCAAAATACACTGCGCTGTGAAAGCAACCACAGTTTTGATTTTGCCAAAGAAGGCTACGTTAACTTACTGCCTGTTCAAAACAAAAACTCTAAACAACCTGGTGACTCGCTTGAAATGGTGCAAGCAAGACGCACATTTTTAGAGCAGGGTTATTATGCTTTCTTACAACAAGCACTGAGCGATATAATAAGCACTATAAAAGGTAATAATATTATTGATTTAGGGTGCGGTGAAGGGTTTTACACCCACGCTATTGCTAATAATACTCAGGCGCAAGTTTATGGTGTAGATATTTCAAAGTCAGCTATAAAATACGCCGCTAAACGTTACCCCAACTGCAGTTTTAGCGTTGCCTCAATCAGTCAAGCCCCTTTTAAAGAAGGGTTTGCTGATATTCTTATAAGTGTATTTGCACCTTTATTTACTAAAGAGCTTGATAGACTCGCTAAACCTAATGCTACGCTTGTCGTGGCCAGCCCAGGGCCATGGCATTTAAAAGAGTTAAAAGCTTATATTTACCAATCAGTAAGCGAGCATACGAAAGTAGATGTGCCTGAAGGTTTTACAGAAACTCACCAAGATTTGATCACTCAACAGGTAAAACTGAGTATTAACGATGTTAGAAACCTGATAATGATGACACCGTTTGCGTGGAAATTTAGACCTGAGCACTGGGAAACACTAGAAGAGAAAGGTGAACACCATGTCACCTTGTCGTTTTATATAACGCAATTTCAAAAAGCGTGATTAGTAGAAGCGTTTATTAAAACTGTTCTTTAGTGAACGCTTTATCCATTTTTTCAAACATATCTTTAAGTAAAATTGCAAGCTCCAAATACCGGGGCTTTTTTTCACTTAACTTAGCTTGATAACCATTAGCAACCATTTTTGTATGAAGCTCTTTGTACCAACTTAGCATGGCTGGGTCTAATGGGGTTTGTGCTCGTTTACCCAACCACAATAAACCTTGTAGAGGTAAAGATAAGAAAAACAATGCACTGGCAATCGCTTGTGGTAAAAAATCAGGGCCAAGGTAGTTGAGTTGAAAAAATAATGTCAACATAGCAAGAATCGGCATAACAGTAATGGCAAGTTCTGTTGCTCTAATTACCCTAAACTCACTAAACAATGGAGCTAACTCTTTTCGCATTGGCCATTGTTTTGCGTACTGTCTACCAATTTGAACTTGTGACATCACACTTTTTTGCATCATGACTCCTCACAATTACTAAATTCAATATATAAATTAGCTCGTATTTTACAAAGTGTAACACAAATACGGCGGGTTTCACTTAATCAGTAAAAGTGCTTAATTATGCTGTTAAATTGTGCAAAATACTAAACTAAATACATCAAATAGTTTAAAATATAAAACTTATTCATGGGTCTAACGACCTTGTTTATAATATCTTTAGCCTTTTAATTAAGACCTGAGTGTAACAGTAAATAATTATTGTTCACTTACTAAACTTTATTTATGGAAATTATATCTATGCCAACACCCGCTCCTAAGTCACAACATGTTTTAGTATTAAACTGTGGTAGCTCAAGTTTAAAGTTTGCCATTATTGATGCAAACACCGGCCATGAAATTATATCGGGCTTAGCAGAGCGACTAGGTGCAGCAACTCCGTCGGTAAAGTATAAATACAAAGGTGATAAAACACTTATTGATTTAGCACCAGAGCAAGCTCACGCTGAGGCTATTAATACGCTAGTAACGTTAATAAAAGATCATAAGCTAGATGAACAGCTAATTGCTGTTGGTCATCGTGTTGTTCACGGTGGCGAGCACTTTACCAAATCAGTATTAATTAATGATCAAGTTATTGAAAGCATAACCCAGGCTGCAACACTTGCACCGCTTCATGGTCATGCCAACTTGCTGGGTATATCTTCAGCGCAAGACTCGTTTAAAGGCTTACCTCAAATTGCCGTATTCGATACGGCTTTTCACCAAACTATGGATAAGGTCGCATACCTTTATGCGCTACCTTACAATTTATATACCGAGTTTGGTGTTAGACGTTATGGCTTTCATGGTACGAGCCATTTTTATGTTGCCGGGCAAACAGCAAAACTACTTAACCAACCTATTGAAAAAAGTAATTTTATTAGTGCTCATTTGGGGAATGGCTGTTCTGTATGTGCGATTAAAAATGGTCAGAGTGTCGATACAAGTATGGGCCTTACGCCACTTGAAGGGTTAGTAATGGGTACTCGCAGTGGCGATATTGATCCAGGTTTATTTAACTTTTTAACGACACAACTTGATTATAGCGCGCAACAAATAGATGACTTACTCAATCAAAAAAGTGGTTTGTTAGGCATTAGTGAACTTTCTAACGATTGCCGTACCATTGAAGAAGCTGCTACAGCGGGAAATCAACAAGCAACATTAGCACTCGATATGTTTTGCTATCGTTTATCTAAGCAAATTGCATCGTACATGGTGCCTTTACAGCGTCTTGATGCGCTTATTTTCACCGGCGGTATTGGTGAAAACTCAGATATCATCCGTAAAAAAGTGATCACTCAACTTGGATTTTTAGGTATGGAATGTGACGCGCAAGCAAACCTAGATGCTCGCTTTGGTCAACAAGGTGTAATTAGCACTGAGCAATCTCGTATCAAAGCTGTCGTCATGCCAACGAATGAAGAATGGGTTATCGCCCTCGACTCTGCAAATATTGTTAAGGAGCTATAATATGGCACACCGTATTATGTTGATACCGATTTCTACGGGAGTTGGTTTAACATCTGTTTCCGTCGGGCTTGTGCGTGCGCTTGAACAAAAGGCGGTAAAAGTTAATTTCTTTAAACCTATTGCTCAACCGCGCTCAGGCGAAACCGGTCCTGAAAAATCGACACAAATAATAAAGCAAGGCTCCCCTATTGACCCACCAACACCGTTTGCATTGGATTACGCAGAGCAAATGATTGGTGATGCAAAGGGCGACGACTTATTAGAAGAAATTGTTGAGCGCTTTGAAAGTAAAATTAACGACGATGAAGTAGCCATTATTGAAGGCATGGTTCCGACTCGTAAACAACCTTATGCAGGGCGCGTTAACCGTGAAATAGCGCAAACACTCGGTGCCGATATTGTATTTGTATTAACGCCTGGTAACGATAATATTACCCAGCTTGAAGACCGTCTTGAAATTGCTGCTGGTAATTACGGTGGTATTGACCACCCGCGTGTATTAGGCTGTATTTTTAATAAAGTAAATGCCCCTCTTGATGAAGAAGGCAGAGCACGCGCCGATTTAGTCGACTCCTACAAACCTGATGAAGTAGATAACGAACTGAACCGCTTAGCAT
Organism: Pseudoalteromonas sp. 2CM32C; assembly: GCF_023161925.1. NCBI lineage: Bacteria > Pseudomonadati > Pseudomonadota > Gammaproteobacteria > Alteromonadales > Pseudoalteromonadaceae > Pseudoalteromonas > Pseudoalteromonas sp. 2CM32C. The sequence goes on from NZ_JALNTI010000004.1 coordinate 102,939, forward strand.
CACTGCCAATTTTTAGAAAAAATCCATTTATGTTACTTGGTGCAATACCATGGGATTTTGATTTGGTCGCACCACGTGTGAAAGACCTAAGTGCATATTTAAAAGCCACAATTATTAACGAAGGTGACATGCTGCATCGACGCCTGCGTCGTATCACATTTTGTGCACGGACAGTGTCTAATATTTTAAACCACTTTACACCTGGTGCATTATTAGTTACTCCTGGCGATCGCTCTGATATTTTAGTAGCTGCGTGTTTATCGGCAATGAATGGTACAAAAATTGGGGCAATATTACTCACCGGTGGTTTTATGCCAGAACAGCGTATTATGGCGCTGTGCGAACAAGCAATGCAAACTGGCCTCCCAATTTTAGCAACAGAAGCCGATACATGGCGAACATCGTTGTTACTTCATAACTTTAATATGGAAGTGCCAAGCGATGATGACCAACGTATAGAAAAAGTGAAAAGCCACAATGCTGAATATATTGACTCAGATTGGCTGAACTCACTGGCAAAAAATGTGGGGAAAACACGTAAACTCTCGCCACCTGCTTTCAGATACTTACTTACAGATAAAGCCCGTAAAGCAGGCAAAACGGTTGTTTTACCTGAAGGCAACGAACCTAGAACTATTAAAGCGGCTGCTATCTGTGGGCAACGCGGTATAGCAAAAACCATTTTGTTAGGTGATCGCGAAGAAATAATGCGTATTGCTGAGCAACAAGGTATAGAGCTCAACGAAAATGTAAGCATTGTAGAACCAAGCAGCATCATTAATGATTATGTCGAGCCTATGGTCGAAATCCGAAAAAGCAAAGGTCTCACTGCTGTTGTAGCGCAAGAACAATTACTTGATAACGTAGTACTGGGTACTATGATGCTTGAACAAGGCAAAGTTGACGGACTTGTTTCAGGAGCAGTTAACACAACCGCTAATACAATTAGACCGCCATTACAGCTCATCAAAACGGCCCCGGGCTCATCGCTTGTATCGTCGGTATTTTTTATGTTGCTGCCTGATCAGGTACTCGTTTACGGAGACTGTGCAATTAACCCAGATCCAAATGCTGAGCAACTTGCTGACATTGCGATTCAGTCAGCTGACTCAGCTGCAGCTTTTGGTATAGAGCCGCGTGTTGCCATGATCAGCTACAGTACAGGTACATCTGGTACAGGAGCCGACGTTGAAAAAGTGCGAGAGGCAACCAAAATAGCTCAACAAAAACGTCCCGATTTGATTATTGATGGTCCCCTTCAGTACGATGCAGCAATTATGGAAAACGTTGCGCTTAAAAAAGCACCAAATAGCCCCGTAGCGGGTAAAGCAACGGTGTTTATTTTCCCTGATTTAAATACCGGTAATACAACCTATAAAGCCGTGCAAAGAAGCGCAGACCTCATCAGTATTGGTCCAATGCTTCAAGGTATGCGTAAACCAGTCAACGATTTAAGCCGTGGTGCATTAGTTGATGACATTGTATACACAATTGCACTTACCGCTATTCAAGCAGCGCAAGTCGAAGCACTTAATTAAAGACTTTAATTAACATGTGCTTTTTATAGCCTAGCTAATTTCTAATTATAAATTAGTTAGTTAGGCTATTTATACCTCTCAACCCCCATAGTTATCCACAGAAATTGTGGGTAAGTATATAGCTCATATTTTGCAGCTTAGTTACGGTGAGTTACCGCTTTAATTTATCTTTAATAATCTATACTATTAATAAATCGTCTTTGCTGTACCGCAGGTTTTTAATGTCAAAACAAACATTACAATTACACAGCACTATTTTATCTATACATAGTTTAGATATTGATGCTGATATCCCTGCTGCTTTGTTAAAACTTCCGTTGTTTTTTATCTCAAAAACCCATGACGAACTATCAATTGTATGCCCCAGTAGTTTTGAATTACACAGCCTGGATACAGAATCTGATTGGCAAGCATTGGAAGTTATTGGCCCTTTAGGGTTTTCGTTAACAGGAATTATGGCTAATATTTCTGGCGTGTTAGCAAAAGCACAAATATCTATTTTTTCTATTTCAACTTACGATACTGACTACATACTTGTAAAAAAACAAACAGCGGCCCAGGCAATCACAGTACTAAAAAAAGATGGCTATAATGTGGTGACAAACTAATTTATGAAAGCACAACCAATACAGCTTATTGCACAAAATAAAATCCCCCGTGATGCTATTAATATCACCAGTCCTTTTACGGGAAAGGTAGTAGAATTAAATAATCACCCAGAGCCTTTGTTCAGTTTTGGCACGCTTGGCCCCGGTGTTATGGTGCAAGCAACCAGTCATAAAATTTTAGCCCCCTTTGATGGGGTTTTACTGCAGGTTAAAAACGCAGGAACTGAATTTATTTTGCAGGCTAAAAATGGGTTAAAAATACTCATTAATTTAACCTTACCTGCCTCTGCAGCAATTACGCATACCCATATAGCACAGTTAAATGGCAGCCAAGTTCTTAAAGGCCAACGACTTGCTTATTTTGACCTAAGAGAATTAGACTCCCCTATGCTAGGAAGTTTAATATTACTTAATGGTCACAACCTGGGCACATTTCATTATTCACACCTGCATGTAAAAGCAGCTGAAGACACCTTATTAACTATTATTAAAAAGAAGTAACTTATGATCACTCTTTACGGAATTAGTAACTGCGACACAATTAAAAAAGCTAAAAAGTACCTTACAGATAATAATATTGAATTTACCTTTCACGATTACCGCAAAGAGGGTGTTAATGAACAAATGGTCGCTGAATTTGCTGATAAATTAGATTGGGAACAATTAGTCAATAAACGCGGAACTACATACAGAGCTTTAAGTGACGAGCAAAAACAAAATTTAACTAAGCAAAATGCTATTCAATTATTAGTTCAGCAGCCCGCTATGATAAAGCGACCAGTATTAGTTAACGGTACTGACTTTTATTTAGGCTTTAAGGTCGCGCAATACGATGAGATTTTTAAATAATGAATGAAGTAATTGCACTTGCACAAGCCTTGATACAGCGTGAATCTGTCACCCCAGAAGATGCCGGCTGTCAACAAATGATGAACGAACGCCTTGAAGCTATCGGCTTTAACATAGAGTCACTGTTTTTTACTGATACATTAAATACTTGGGCGCGTAAAGGCGACCAGTCGCCGCATTTTTGTTTCGCAGGACACACAGATGTAGTGCCTACGGGGCCCGCAAAAAACTGGCAGCACCCACCATTTTCAGGGCTGGTAGAAAATGGTTTATTGCATGGTCGAGGAGCTGCCGATATGAAAGGCTCGCTTGCTGCCATGATTGTAGCTACTGAGCGTTTTGTAACTAAATACCCGAACCACAAAGGATCAATTTCCTTTTTGATCACTTCTGATGAAGAAGGACCATTTATAAATGGAACCACCCGAGTTATTGATACACTAGAATCTCGCGGTGAAAAAATTGATATGTGTTTGGTTGGCGAACCTTCATCTCGGGATGTCTTAGGTGATGTAGTTAAGAATGGCCGACGCGGCTCGCTTACCGGATTCTTAAAAGTTAAAGGTATTCAAGGACATGTTGCCTACCCTCACCTGGCTCAAAACCCTATTCATTTAGCCACTGAAGCATTAACAGAGCTTAGCCAAACCCAGTGGGATAAAGGGAATGATTTTTTTCCGGCAACCAGCTTTCAAATATCAAATATTAACGGCGGCACAGGTGCAGGTAATGTGATCCCTGGTGAGCTAGATGTGCAATTTAATTTTAGATTTAGCACCGAAGTTACACATCAACAATTGCAACAGCGTGTAATCGACATTTTACAAAAACACAACTTGAACTACGAATTAAACTGGATTGTAAATGGTCTCCCATTTATTACAGAACATGGCCCACTTGTTGACGCAACCGTTAATGCTATTGAGTCTGTGACAGGATTAGCAACCAATTTAGAAACCACGGGGGGAACCTCTGATGGTCGCTTCATAGCTCAAACCGGTGCTAAAGTCATTGAGCTTGGGCCTCGTAATGCCACCATTCACAAAGTGGATGAGTGCGTAAGTACAGATGACTTAATTAAACTCACCGACATTTACGAGCAAATACTTGAGCAATTATTAACCTAATGACTGATTTACAAGTACCCACGATAGCGTGTGTCACAGGGCAAAGTGATACACATTTAAATAAAATACAAAGCCATCGTTTGCATAGCGCTATCACTACTGATTTTATAGCGCTACAAAATGCAGCTAAACAAGCTGGGTTTGACTTAACTATTGCATCAAGCTTTAGAGATTTTGAACGTCAGGCGATCATTTGGAATAACAAATTTTCAGGACAAAGGCCTGTTTATAATTCACAACAAAAGGTTGTTGATTTAACGAACTTAAATGACATTGATAAGTGTATTGCAATTATGCGTTATTCAGCTTTACCTGGGGCAAGTAGGCACCATTTTGGTACCGATTTGGATGTGTACGACAAAGCCAGTGTTAGTGACGATTATCAACTGCAGTTATCTCCTCATGAATATGAGAAAAACGGTCCATTCTCACCATTGAGTGAATGGCTCAGTATTCACCTTGAGAAATTTGGTTTTTATCGGCCTTATCGCGAAGATTTAAACGGAGTAGCTCCTGAACTTTGGCATATTAGCCACATTAAGCAATCACAATTGCTAAGTATTCAACTAACTGAAAGTGCTTTACGAAAATGCATAGAAAACAGTGAACTACTTGGTAAAAGTGCCGTATTGGCGCACTTACCTTCACTTTATAAGCGCTTTGTGACCAACGTTAGTCCACCGTAAAAGAAGAACTACTCCTTCTTTTTATTTAAAATAAATATGAGTACCGCTGTTAAAATAACTGAGCTGGCGATAACAAATTCAACTGTTAACTGTTCTTGTAAAAAAATAACGCCTGCAAACGCTGCAACTACCGGCACACACAATTGCACAACCGCAGCTTGCGTGCTTTTAAGTAATGGCATTGCAACATACCAGATACTATAGCCAATGCCAGAGGCTAAAGCGCCAGAAGCGCATGCGAGTAAAATGCCTTGTATGGTAAGTGCGTTAAAGTAGCTCATACTAACAAGTAATAAGATGGGGAGCGCTACTAAACTTCTAATAAAATTAAACCCCGTCGTTCGTAAAGGCGATACACATACTTTGCCACGTATACTGTAAATACCCCAAGCAACACCGCTTATGGCCATCAATCCCGCTCCTATTAGCGAGGGCACCGCAGCTGAGGGCAGCATCAAATAAGCAAACCCCGTAACAGCAATCAAAAAAGCAGCCCACTGCACGGCGCTTAATTGTTCTTTCTTATATATACCCCAACCAATCATCGTAAGTTGCACGGCTGAAAATAAAATCAAAGCGCCTGTTCCGGTATCTAACTCAACGTAGGCCACCGAAAAACTAAGTGCATAAACAAGTAAACTAATGCTACTTCGCCAACTCCCTGTATCACTTAAAATAGCATCATTAAATGACCCATTACGTTTTAGATTATAAGTATAAACGCTCATGATAATACCTAAACATGCAGCACCGCTTAATAAGCGAATGGTGGTAAAGTTATAGGGATCTATATACCTCTCAGCTAATGCCATTCGGCAAAATAAAGAATTGGCGGCAAATGCTATTAAAGCAATAAATGTATATATAGCTGCTTTCAAAATAATCCTTTTTAACCTAAATCTGGTTATTAAATAATCTTTTTATGGGTGAGTAGTTAAATAACTTAAACTGCTATAAAAGTAAGTTATTTATACAGCATAAGGCAAAGTGTGCAAAAACTTTCAACTTAATAAGACCTTAACTTTTCGCTGTCTATTTCACACATTACTAAATTCACGCCTTATTCACATAGAACATGCATATTTACCTTAACGATGATATGGCTCTACGTTTTTTTACAATGTTTCACACTCTTGTTTAAAGTGAGTGTGTTAACCTGCTTAAGTAGATTAAAAGGAGTGCTGTGTGCGCAGAAGTATAATTTTAAGCGTTTGTTTTATTTTAAGTGGTTGTAGCTCTATAGGGTTTAACGACCTATTTAACGATTACGCCACACAAATGACGCCAGTGCGAAATGCTATTGAAAATAATAACCCACAACAAGCTAAATCGTTAATTGCTGACAATAGCACTATACACAGTAGTTACTTGCTTAATCAACTTGAGCAAGCGCGTATCAACGACCTTACTAATTCAGCTGATAACGCTCAAAGCAAATTCGAAAACGTATATGCTCAAATGCAAACGAAACGCCAAGCTGCAAAGATTCAACTAAGTGCCGGGCTTGAACAAAGTAATGCATTATTTACGAATGACTCGGCAATTACCTATGTACCGCCTGCTTACGAGATGAGCATGCTTCATAGTTATAAAGCACTTAACTATGTTTATAAAAATGATATTGAAGGCGCACTGGTCGAAATTCGCCGAGCTAATAAAGTACAAGCCGATGCGCTTAGCGAGAATGAAGCAGATATAAATTCAGAAAAAAATGAAGCGCAGCAGCATTATCCAAGTATGAATAATGTGACAAGAGATGTTAAAAACGGCTTTCAAAACGCATACACTTTTTACTTATCGGCTTTGCTTTACCAAAGTGCAAAACAGTTTGACGACGCCTACATAGACTACAAAAAAGCGTTAGCTATTCAACCAAATAATAAATATTTACAGCAAGATGTAATTCACCTAGCTAAAAAACAAGGGTTTCAGCAAGAATTTGACGAATACACACAACGTTTTGGCGAACTTAGCACTTTAAAGCCTAACCATGGTGAGGTAATCGTATTACTTGAGCAAGGTTTCGTGCCCAAACAAACTGAATTTAAATTAAGACTACCGATTGATACAAGTAGAGGTGATGTTCGTTTTTATAGCCTTGCTATGCCCGTATATAAAGACAGTGCTTACATTAGCGCTATACAAAATGTGAGTATTGCTGGACAAAAAGTAGCATTAGCGCCATTAGTTTATTTAGAAGCCCTAGCCGCTAAAACTCTTGAACAAGAAATACCGGGCAAAATTACACGCCAAGTATTACGGCTCATAACTAAAGAAAAAGTTCGCGCTGAGCTTGCGCGCAGCGCAGGAGATGTAGGCAACATTTTAGCCAATATATATAATTTAGCGTCAGAGCAAGCCGACACCCGAAGCTGGCTTACATTACCAAATCAAATTGCTGTAGCGCGCCAAAGTCTGACGGCAGGTGAACATATATTAAATATAGGCAATCAACCGCCTATTAGTTTTACCGTTAGTAAGCAAGGGTTAACTTTAATTTACCTAACCTCTATTAATAACTATTTTAACTACCATGTAGTTCAACTCTAGGAGACACCATGAAATACATAGTGCCAATGTGTGCCGTTTTACTGCTAAGTGCTTGTGCAACACAGCCTGTTACATCAGGTATAGCGGTTGAACAAAATAAAGGTAATTTTAATGATCAACTTAGAGTGGATAACCCTGATTTAGGTGAAAAACTCGCCATTACCGACGTTAAAACGCGTCAAACAAATCAGTTAACGGATGTGGTGGTTACCCTATCTAGCCAATATAAAAAGTCACAATATTTACAGTATCAATTTAAATGGTTTGATAAAGATGGATTTTTGATTAAAGGAAATCATTCACCGTGGCAGCCATTAACTTTATTTGGTTTTGCTAATACACAATTACCAGGTTTAGCGCCTAGCTCTGATGCTGTTACATTTTCACTAGCAGTTAGAAAAGTATCAACTGAATCTCAAGAATTTAAAGATTAAAGGAAACTATTATGAACACGACATTTAAAACAGCATCCACTTACGCATTGGTTGGGCTCAGTGCATTGATCTTAAGCGGCTGTGCTAACAAAGCCGTAGTTAGCTATGGTGACGCTCAAGCAGTTGAAACAACTGATATAAATTTTGGTTCTACCGATTTACAAAAAGTCGCGAGTCAAATGACCGACTCACTACTAAGCTCGCCAGTGGTGGGAACCATGACTCAAAATAACCGTCCTGTTGTATTTGTGGAACGTATTAAAAACAAAACCAGTGAGCATATTGATACCGAATCAATCACTGATTCTATCTCAACGCAAATGCTACGCAGCGGTAAGTTTCGCTTTGTAGACATGACACGTGTAGAAGCTGTACGTGAACAACTTACCTTTCAAAACGAAGATGCATTAGTGAACCCAGCAACAGCGGTTGCATTTGGACAACAAATTGGTGCGCAATACATGTTGTATGGCAACTTATCAAGCATTGTTAAAACAAATGCAGATAAATCAGACGTATATTATAAATTCACAATGCGCTTAATGGATATGAAAAGCGGACTTATTGAATGGGCGGACGAAACTGAAATTCGCAAAACCAAAGAAAAATCAACCTTTGGCTGGTAAGCCGATAGGAGTAAGTTATGAAAGCAATTGCTGTAATTATGTGCGCTTTACTTACATTAAGTGCACCCACTTTTGCTAAATACGAGCGAAATAAAGCCGTAGCAGTTCAAAAAGTGTTGTTTGGTGACATTAAATCTGTACGAAACATCACCGAGCAAGAACTAATACAAGACAAAAAGAACGGCTGGAAAACGTTTGGTGGCGCACTTGTTGGTGGTGTTATTGGTAATCAATTTGGTGGTGGCAGCGGTCGTGCTATAGCCACAATTTTAGGCTCAGTTATCGGTGGTAGTGTTGCTAACAATAGTCAGCAAGGTAGCTATTACAAACAAACTCAGTTAGTTGAATTACTAATTCAGGTAGAAAATGGCGACCAATTTATGGTAGTTCAAGACCTAGACCAAGGTATGCGATTTCACAAAGGCGATAATGTGAGGTTAGTTTATTTAGGCGATAACACCGTAAGAGTAGATAAAGCATATTAATAACACGCCTTTAAAAACAAAAACGAGCCAACAGGCTCGTTTTTTTATAAAGTTTTATAACTGGCGATAATCTTTAAAGAAACGCTGCATTTTTTGCATGGCGTCAGTTAAGTCATCCTTATTAGGTAAAAACACTAACCTAAAGTGATCAGGCTCTGGCCAATTAAACGCACGCCCATGCACTAACAATATTTTTTCGGCCTTGAGCAAATCAAACATCATTTGCTCATCGTCTTTTACATTAAAGTGTGCAGTATCAACCTTAGCAAACGCATATAAAGCGCCTTTTGGCTTTTTACAGCTAATACCTTCAATCGCGTTTAAACCGCGCCATGCAATATCACGTTGTTCGTATAATCGCCCGCCCGGATTAATTAAGTTATCAATTGATTGCACACCACCTAATGCCTGCTGAATTGCATATTGGGCAGGTACATTAGCGCATAAACGCATTGACGAGAGTATATCTAACCCTTTACTTAAGTCGTCCATGGCTGATGTTTTACCACTTAAAACCATCCACCCCATTCTTAGCCCAGCAGCACGGTAAGTTTTAGCTAAACCATTAAAAGTAATCATTGGCACATCATCACACAATGAAGCAATTGAAGTGTGGCTAACTCCATCGTATAAAATCTTTTCGTAAATTTCGTCGCTTAACAACAGTAACTTGTGCTCTCGCGCAATATCTATTAATTGCTTAAGCAGGTCATCACTATATACCGCACCAGTAGGGTTGTTCGGATTAATTAACACCAAGGCTTTGGTTTTAGAGGTGATTTTACTTTTTATGTCATCTATATCAGGAAACCAATCTTGCTCTTCATCACATAAATAATGAACGGGATTACCGCCCGCTAACTTAACTGACGCAGTCCACAACGGATAATCTGGCGCGGGGATAAGCACTTCATCGTCGTTGTTAAGCAAAGCTTGAGTGATCATTTGGATTAGTTCACTTACCCCATTACCAATATAAATGTTATCAACGTCTAAGTTGTTTAACCCACGTTGTTGATAATGCTGGTAAACAGCTACTCTGGCTGAGTAAAGTCCTTTAGAGTCACAATAACCTTGGGCAGAATAAAGGTTACGGATAATATCGCGATGCATATCTTCAGGCATATCAAAACCAAATGCAGCTGGATTACCGATGTTTAATTTTAAGACTTTTTGACCATCGTCTTCCATTTTTTTAGCTTGAGCTAAAACAGGTCCACGAATGTCATAACATACGCCTTCTAATTTATGACTCTTTTTTATATCTGACATTTTACCTCTACTAGCTGGCACCTGATGACCTTTGTAATTTGAGTTTTATAATTAAGGTCTATTTTATCTCAACAATAAAAACCCGGTTGCCTACTAGACTAACCGAGTAAATATATAACACCAGTAAATTTAACAGCTTAAAACTGAAATTAATTCACGTTAACTATTGTGCATCTAACCATTGTTTAAATTTTGTTTGAGAGCCTTCTACCTGTGGCATTAAGTTGGCAGAAGCATCTATCGCTTTAGCTAAGTCATCATCAACTAAGCTTAACTCTATGGTGCGCGAAACATCAGCTAAACTAGACGCACCAAACTGCGCGGCATTTGATTTTAAACTATGAGAATGACGAATCGCTGCCTCTTTATCTTTACCAATGGTTGCCATAACTTCAGAGCCCAGACGTTCAAATTCGGCACAACAAAAATCAAGCGTATCAGCAAACTGCTCGCCCAATAAGGATTTCATATTCTCTAACGCTGATGTATCTATGGTAATGTCTGTCATTATTTAATTCCTTCAACTATCCATGTTCATTGTATTTGATATAACTACTGTATATTGATAAATGAAAAAAAACCAACTTAATTGCTTTCATAAATGTATAATTTACAAGTTAATAATAGAGAGAAAGTTTTTAAAATGGCACGCATTCTTTGTACTCATTGTAATTTTGCGCTCAATACCTGTGTATGCAGCGCTATTGAAACAATAACTAACAAAGTTAAAGTTATTATTCTACAACACCCCAGCGAAGAAAAAATAGCAAAAAACACGGCTAAATTACTCAACTTAAGTCTAACTGATTGCGAAATCATCAAAGGTGAAAACAGTGCTGACTTTAGTATGTTAAATAGTTTGCCAAAAGAATCAACAGTACTGCTTTACCCAAACGAAAATGCCACCTACCTAGATGAACCAAACTCTACAAACCATAAACACATCACTCATTTAATTGTGATCGATGGCACATGGAAAAAAGCCTATAAAATTTTACAACTCACCCCTGCACTCAATCAATTTAGAACAGTGAGTTTTAATAAACCACCTAAAAATCGTTATACAATTCGTAAAGCACCCCGTGCCGATAGCCTCTCTACACTTGAAGCCGTTGCTCATAGCTTAAGCTTAATAGAACATTTAAACCCAGAGCCTTTGTTTACTTTATTAGAAGAATTAATTAATAAACAAACCCAACATATGCCTGAGCACGTAAAAGCACGTTACTTAAATTAAATTTAGCTTTTGATAAACAGATGCGACATTACCTAAATAGATTAAAACGAGGATTTACTCGTCAAGGCCCCGACTATCGCTTTGATGACCAAGTTGATTTTAGCGATATAAGAACCACGTTTGGGTTCAGATCAATGGTCGTTGGTAAATGGGTAACCAAAGAAGAGCGCTATATTAGCGCTAATTTAATTTACGATGCGCTGGCCGACCTGGCGCAAATACTGCACCTACCACCTAAAGCAATTGGCCTGCGCGGAAAGTTAAATTTTGCATTTGGGCACGGTGGTCAAAAAGGTGTGCAAGCGCATTACAATGCAGGCAGTCAAACATTAGCACTTGCTAAAAATGCGGGCGGTGGTGCGCTCGCGCATGAGTGGTTTCATGCATTCGACCACCACATTAGTGAACATTTATTTAAAGTAAAACCACGCTATGGATTTGCTTCAAAACTTTGGCTTTCAAATACACCAAATTTAATGCACCCACTCAATGACGCACTGAACAGCTTTTTTAAAGAAGTATTTTTAGATGCAAGTGGCGAAAATGCCAATGAATTTGTGCAAGCATGTATTAAACACGACCAAGCCCATAATATGAATTATATGAGTATGCCTGAAGAAATTGCAGCTCGCTGTTTTGAAGCCTGTATATATGTACACCCAAATATAAAAAACAGTTTTTTGGTGGACGGTTTGCAATCCAGTAATTTAATATACCCACCAGCACAACATACCACCAAGGCAAATAAAGCGCTTAACCACTATTTTCAACTATTGGGTTATGCGCTTCATAATTTACCCGATAAGGTTTAGCTGTTTTCATCACTTATGCGACTTGCAACTGCGCTACTCTGGTCTTTGTATTTAGCATCTTTACGAATGTTATACGGGTTTTCACAAGGCCCTGAAAGCATTTCGAAACTCATAGCGCCAATTTTCATCATTGGGCGCAGCGCTAAGGGTAATTTTCCTGAGTTGTAAAACTCTAATACAATATTACCGCTCCAGCCGGGATCAATTCGGTGTGCTGTTACATGCACCATCAAACCCAAACGCGCAAGCGATGAACGCCCATCCAACCACCCTACAATATCGGCAGGTAGCGTTACTTTTTCATAAGTGATTGCAAGCGCGAGTTCACCTGGGTGTAAAAAAAACGCTTCACCGTCTGCAAGCTCAATTTCCTCACTCATGATTGATTCCATGGCTTTATTGAGTTGATCCTTTGGACCACTTAAATCAACGTAGGCTGCATTATGAGCATTGAACGTTCTAAATTTATTACCAAGACGTAAATCTGCTGTCACACCCGATATCATCTCACTACTCGGAGCAGGCTCTATAACTATTCGGCCATCTTTTAGGTGTTCTTTAATATGTGTGTCTGAAAGTCTCATGCTTTTAATCTTCTGTAATCACAATTTCTATGCTGTTGTGATGCTGTTGATAATATAGCGTGCTGGCTATAAGCCTAGCTGCTGCGCTGTATGTTTTGCTTATTGCCGCATCGTTATCGCTAGCAATAAGTTTTCCTTGCTCAGAGTACTCTCTAATATCAATGGCAAGGGGAATATGGCTAAGTACCGGAACGCCATGCTTGTGGGCTAGTTTTTGTGCACCCTCTTTGCCAAATACATGGTTTGCCTCACCGCAGTGGCTGCAAACGTAATGGCTCATATTTTCTATCAAACCAAGTACTGGCACATTTACTTTATTAAACATTGCAATGCCTTTTTGGGCATCAGCAAGTGCTAAATCTTGAGGCGTAGTTACAATAACAGTCCCACTGGCAGGTACTTTTTGGCTCATAGTAAGTTGTATATCACCTGTACCTGGGGGCATATCTACAATTAAATAATCGAGTTCGCCCCAATCAGTCTCGTTCAGTAATTGGCTAAGTGCACCCGATGCCATTGGGCCTCGCCATACTGTTGCGTCATCACTGGGTACTAAAAAGCCAATAGATTGGGCTTTAATGCCATTGGCATCAAACGGTAGTAATTGTTTGTTATCTTTTGTTTTTGGCTCAGCACCAACAAGGCCCAACAACATAGGTATTGAAGGACCATAAATATCAGCGTCTAAAATACCAACTTTTGCTCCCTCAGCTTTTAATGCACCCGCTAAATTAACAGCTGTAGTCGATTTACCTACCCCACCTTTACCTGAAGCAATAAGTACAATGTGTTTAATTCCTTTAAACTTTGCAGGCTCTTGAATATCAACCTTAGCCTTTATTGAGATTTCAATATTTAAAACATCACGGACATGCTGCTCTACAAGGGGGATTTCTGATTGCGCAGCAAAAGGTAAAGTAAGACTAATTTGTATTGATTTATCGTCGTTTTCAGAAATTGACTCAATAAAGCTTTCGTCAATTCCTACGGCAAAGGCCGCACTACGATAAGCCGCTAAAGCAGCAATAATCGGTTGTTTTTGCACCGATTTAGAAGAGAAAAGTTTCGACAGTCCAAACATAGCAATTAAATAGCGTTTCTTTGATGAAAAGTGCCTCGGAATTATGTAACATTCAGGTCATTAACACCAGTCAATTAATAAAAATCCATAAGCAGTGTGAGCGCATAGCCACCTGTTTATAGATAAATTAATGATAACAGCCGTTTAAATAGTAAAAACGGTATTTTATCCTCAATTCGGAATGATTATGGCACAGCGAAAGATCCTGATTACCAGCGCATTACCTTATGCAAATGGCCCAACCCACTTAGGTCATTTATTGGAATATATTCAAACTGATATTTGGTCACGTTTTCAAAAACTTCAAGGCCATGAAACGTATTATGTTTGCGCAGACGATGCCCACGGCACACCAATCATGCTTAATGCACAGAAGCAAGGGATCACACCTGAAGAAATGGTAAAAAATGTGAGCATTGAACGCCAACGCGACTTTGCTGATTTCAACATTAAGTTTGACAATTACCACAGCACGCATAGCCAAGAAAACAAAGAATTTAGTGAATTAATATACAACCGCTTAAACGACGCGGGCCATATAAAAAAGCACACTATTTCGCAATTGTTTGACCCAGAAAAAGGCATATTTTTACCTGATCGCTTTGTAACCGGTACTTGCCCAACGTGTAAGTCTGAAGATCAAAATGGCGATAGCTGTGATTCGTGTGGTGCAACTTACAGCCCAACCGAATTAATAAACCCGCGCTCTGTTATGTCAGGTGCCGAGCCTATTTTAAAAGATTCTGAGCATTACTTTTTTGACCTACCAGCATTTGAAGGCATGCTTAAAGAATGGCTACACTCAGGTACTATTCAACAAGAAATGGCTAACAAGCTAGACGAATGGTTTACTGACGGCTTACAACAGTGGGATATCAGCCGTGATGCGCCTTACTTTGGTTTCGAAATTCCAAATGCCCCAGGTAAATACTTTTACGTATGGCTAGATGCGCCAATTGGTTACATGGCCAGCTTTAAAAACCTGTGTGATAAAAAAGGGATTGATTTTGACGCATTTTGGGCTGAAGGCTCAGAAGCAGAACTTTACCACTTTATTGGTAAAGACATTATTTACTTCCACAGCTTATTTTGGCCAGCCATGCTAGAAGGCGCTAAATTTAGAAAACCAACTAACGTATTTGCACACGGGTTCGTTACTGTAAATGGCGAAAAAATGTCTAAGTCAAAGGGCACGTTCATTAAAGCGCGTACCTACCTGGACAACCTAAATCCAGAATACTTACGTTACTATTACGCTGCAAAATTAAACAGCGGTATTATCGATCTTGATTTAAACCTAGAAGACTTTGCACAACGTGTTAATTCAGATCTGGTTGGTAAAGTCGTTAATATAGCGAGCCGTTGCGCAGGCTTTATTACCAAAAAGTTTGATGGCAAATTAAGCGCAACCATTATGCAACCAGAGCTCCTAGAAGAGTTCCAAGCTGCCGCGCCAAGTATTACCACCCATTTTGAGAACCGTGAATACAGTCGCGCAATTCGTGAAATTATGGCCCTTGCCGACAAAGCAAACCAATTTATTGATGGCGCAGCACCATGGGTATTAATTAAAGACGAAACTAAGCAACAAGAAGCTCACGATGTGTGTTCGCTTGGCCTTAACTTGTTCCGTGTTTTAATTACCTATTTAAAACCAGTACTACCGGCTATGGCCCAAAATGTAGAAGCGTTTTTAAACGATGATCTTGCTTGGGATGCAGTACAAACGCCACTAGTAAGCCACTCAATCAATAAATTTAAACCGTTAATGCAACGCGTAGAAATGGACAAAGTAAACAAAATGGTTGAAGAATCTAAAGAAAGCCTAGAGCCTAAAGTAACAATTGACCCAAATAGCCCTCTTGCAAAAGAACCTATTAGCGAAGAAATTGAGTTTGACGATTTTGCAAAGGTAGACCTTCGTGTTGCTAAAATTGCAAAAGCAGAGCATGTAAAAGGCGCCGACAAACTACTGAAGCTAACCCTTGATTTAGGCGGCGAAACGCGTCAAGTATTCGCAGGCATTAAATCAGCATACGCTCCTGAAGACATTGAAGGTAAGCTAACAGTAATGGTTGCAAACCTTAAACCGCGTAAAATGCGTTTTGGTATGTCTGAGGGTATGGTACTTGCTGCAGGCCCTGGCGGAAAAGAAATTTATATTCTTAATCCAGACGACGGATCAGAGCCAGGAATGCGTGTAATGTAAATTTACACATATGAATAAAATAACCGCTGACTCTCAGCGGTTTTTTTATATGTTATTTTATCCTATTTGCGACTTTTATCGATTTTTTGTACCATCGACCAATAAATAATAAAAAAGTAATACAATGCCTAGCACGGTTTCTCAAGAAAAGACTGTAACTCGCAACAAAATTTTAAAGCACAAAATAGTGGCTATTATTCGATTAAATAAGCAATCAGATGTTGCACCACTTGTCGATTGCTTGGTTGAGGCTGGTATAAAAGTGCTTGAAATCACCTCTAATACACCAGGGTTTGAGCAAGAAATTAAAAGTGCACGTATTCGTCATCAACATATTTTGGTGGGTGCAGGCACCATCACAAATACTAAACTAGCTCAACGAGCCATTAATGCGGGTGCACAGTTTATAGTAACCCCTAATACTGATAAGCGTATTGTGTCAGTTGCCCATCAGCATAATTTACCTGTTTTAATGGGGGCTTTAACGCCAACAGATATCGCTAACGCGATTGAGTATAATGCGGATATTATTAAGGTATTTCCAGCAGGTAGCATGGGAATTGACTATTTTAAGGCATTAAAAGGCCCATTTGATAGCGCCAATTTAATGCCCGTTGGCGGGATAAATTTAAATAACATTACTCAGTGGTTTGACGCAGGGGCTTGCGGTGTAGCCATTAGTAGTGATTTTTCAAAAGTGATTACTAGCCACGCTGACAAGCAAGCTCTTACCCAGTTAGTTCATGACTATTTAACTGACATACCCACTGATTAAAGGTCTTTAATTTGCTGTAATCACTAGGTATTGTTCAAACTTAAATTACATCAAATACTTAATACTCTGTTCAAACAAATCTAAATGCACTTAGTTTAAAGAGAGCAGTACACGCTCTTTCCTTGGTATGTAGTAATTATCGTAATCAAGCGAAACAATGACCTTATTTGCTTTTCCGAGTAGTTCACCACGAGGGATTAAACCAATTACGCGAGAGTCTGCGCTATTGTCACGGTTATCCCCCATTGCCAAATAGTAATCATCTGGAATGGTGATCATTTCAAAGCCAGCTAATTGGGATGGTACATTTGCTATCCTAATGGTGTGCTTCTTACCGTTTAATATCTCTACTTTATCAACCGAATCGATATTATTCTGCACATGTTCGTAGTTAAGCTTTTTGCCATTAATAATTAATTCGTTATTTACCAAAGAAACGGTATCACCAGGCACACCAATAACACGTTTAATTAACCGGTTATCTGCTGCTTGTGAGTCGAATACAATAATGTCCCCTGTTTGTGGTTCGTTAATTTTAAGCAAAGAAATATGCGTAAAAGGCACTCGTAAGTCGTACGCCATTTTGTCTGTTAAAATTCTATCTCCTTGCTCAATTGTAGGTTTCATTGAGCTCGTAGGCACTTCATACCAGTCGGCTACTGCGCTTCTAAACACACTCATCAAGGCAATGAATACAATGAGTGAACGATTATTTTTCCAAAATTTATAAAGCACTTTCATAACTGCTCCCTTTAATTGATCAAGTAATGGTATGACCTAACAGCGCTTTGGCAGTTCAAAAAAGGATGTAACAAAAGATGTTTGACCAAAAAACGTTTTTGATCGATTAAATTTTCAGCAGCGTAGCATCTTAGGAATTTAGCAAATATTAACTTAAAGGAAACTAACATGTTTAAGAAGATAACCACCGCAATTTTAATTACCGCCGCAAGCATAGGGTTTTCATTTTCTGCGCAAGCCAACCATCATGGCATGAAGAAAGATGTGGTTGATGTTGCGGTTGAAAATGGCTCGTTCACAACACTTGTTGCAGCCGTAAAAGCAGCCGGTTTAGTTGATACTCTAAAAGGCAAAGGGCCATTCACTATTTTTGCACCAACTGATGCCGCTTTCTCAAAGTTACCTGACGGTACCGTTGAGATGCTGCTAAAGCCAGAAAACAAAGAGAAGTTAACGGCAGTGCTAACCTACCATGTTGTCGCTGGAAAAATAATGGCAAAAGAGGTGGCTAAGTTAGATAGTGCCAAAACACTCCAGGGGCAGTCGGTAATGATTAAAACAAACATGGGTGTGATGGTAAACGACGCTAACGTGATGATGCCAGATGTTAAAGCAAGTAATGGTGTAATCCATGTAATTGACACTGTTCTTCTTCCAAAAGAATAAGCAGCAAAATTTATGTACAAAAAAAGAAGCATAAACGTAAGCTTATGCTTCTTTTTAACAAATACTTAGACCTTATTACTGATTAAGCTTTTCTTTCGCTTCTTTTACTTTTTCAAAGTCTAAACCTAACTCATCGGTAGCCTCTTTGATTAAGTGAGGTTGTGTCATAACAACAGCCATTAATTGCTGAAGCTTTTCTGGCGGTATGCCAAGCTCCTGTACAAGCGCCATAGCCATCATTGGGTTTTGTGTAAACGCCTCGAATAACGCTTTTACTTTTTCATCACTTACATTATGTTCTTTTAAAATTGCAATTATTGGATTCATTTTTAACCTTGGTCTTATAATAACGTGTGTATAACTAAATTATATGGGCATAACGTGTAAAATAAAGCGTTATTCTACAAGCAATACGACTTTACCCGCATTTTCGTTGCGCTCTAATATTGCATGGGCCTCTTGAGCCTGTGTCCATGGCAACGTTTTGTACACATTAAAGTCATAGTTTTTAGATACTATGTCGTTGTAAAAGCGTTCTACTAAGTCATCTCTTAGTTGGCGTTTAAAATCAATACTGCGGTTACGAAGGGTTGACGCATGAAACGAAATCCTTTTACGTAACAGGGCTGCAAAATCAACCTCAGCAAAACGCCCATCTAAAAAGGCAAGCATAATTATTTGGCAATCCATGGCAGCAACTTGGGCATTTTTGTTTAAATAACTGCCTGCAACGGGGTCAACAATTACATTAGCGGTTAAATTATGGCTTTGCATGTAATCTACAAAGTCTGTGTTTTTGTAGTTAATTGTATGATCTGCTCCCAGCGACTTAGCGTGCTGGCATTTTTCATCAGAACCTGCGGTTATAACAACAGTTGCTCCTGCACTTTTTGCCATTTGAATAGCGGCACCACCTACGCCACTAGCCCCTGCATGTATCAATGTCGTTTGCCCATGTTGTAGTTTGCCAAGCTCAAATAATGCACCAAAAGCAGTTAAATACACCTCGCTGATGGCAGCACCTTCAACCATAGTTACATCATCAGGTAGTTCCATTAATTGTTTAGCATCTACCGCAACATATTCGCTATAAGCGCCACCTGCACACAGTGTAAAAATACGTTTATCGAGCCAGCTTTTATCAACTTCGTTACCCAGCTCTACCACAGTGCCTGCACACTCTAAACCTAAAATTGGGCTGTCACCTTTTGGGGCTGGGTACTTACCTTGGCGTTGCATGCAATCAGCCCGATTCACCCCAATTGCAGCCACTTTAACAAGCACTTCATGATTTTTTAGCTGCGGTTTACGGGTATCACTAAAGGCAAGGTTTCCGCTTTCATGGGAAATATATTTCATTACCACTCCTTTGCTTTAACTAAAGTTGTACTTTAGACATGGGGGTAATTATTTCTATTTAAACCGCCAGCTTTGCTTGTACGGGTAAACATCAGGTAAAAAACCATTTTGTATTTGCTGCTGGCACTGTTGCCAATAGGTTGTTGTAAATAAGTCACTGTGGTGGGTGTTAAAACACTCAAATGCATGAGCATTTGCGCTAAAAAAAACCTTAAATTGGCTGGGAAATATATCGTTTTCATCAATATCAAAATAAGAATGACTACTTAACTCCTCTAATGTATTTTGTGTTTGAGGTACATCTCTAAAATTACACTGAGTTAGTGGGCAAATCTCATCAAAGTCGTAAAACACAACACGCCCCCAGCGAGTAACGCCAAAGTTTTTCATCAGCATGTCACCTGGAAATATATTCGCCCCAGCTAAATCTTTAATTGCTTTTCCATAATCAAGCATCACATGGTCCAATGCGTGTTTATCGCAGTGGTTAATATATAAATTAAGAGGTGTCATTTTTCGTTCAACATACACATGTTTTAAAATAAGTGCCTTGCCCGATATAACTAAACTGCTGCCAATGTGTGTTTTCATCTGCGTTAATAGTTCTTCACTAAAGCGGCTCAAATCAAACGCTAAATACCTAAACTCGTGTGTATCTACCAACCGCCCTACTCGGTCGGCTTGCTTCACAAAGTTATATTTTTCTTTTACTTGTGCTTTAGTTGCGGTTTTTGGTGCACTAAATTTATCTTTTATTACTTTATATACGTAATCTGAGCCTTCAATAGTAAATACCAGCATTACCATGCCAGGTGTACCAGGTGCGTTTATATATTTAAAACTTGCGGGGCTATTTTTAGTGGTATCAACCTTGTAACGGTAAAACTCGGTTTTAGCGTGTTTAATAAAGCCAATAGCGTTAAATAATTCAAAACGCTTTTTATGCGGCATAAGTACACTAAGGTAATCAACATAACGCGCGGGTTGGTCTGTATCTACCATAAAATATGTACGGGCAAAGCCAAATAACAAGCTTAATTGATCGGCGCCCATCATAACCGCATCTATTCTTAAGCCTTTTTCGGTGTTTAAAATAGCAATAGCAAACGGCATGTTATCGCCATTTTTAGCGATACAACGGCCAATCAAATAACAGGCTTTGTTTCTAAAAAATAACGAGTTTGCGTATTCAATAAACCCGTCGTTTAAATTTATCAGTTCATAGACCTGCTTACATTGATGCTTAGCACCTTGCATTAGGGTTTGCTTTAAACGCTTTAAATCGGCATTTAATTGGCAAAATGGAACTCTAAACATTTGCGTAGTAATAAGCTGTGAAATTGCGGTTTCAAACCCATTTTGAAGCGATATTCTACTTACTAAACTTTCAAATGAGCGTGGTTCACTTCGGTATTTGGCTTTTAATACAAATAAATGCACTGTACGAATTTTTTTATCGTCCCAAATAGCACCAAATGTTGAATTAAAGAAAGTATGCGCAATGGGTTTATTCTCATGGTGCTCAACCATATCCCCATAAATATTTTTAGCTAGTTGCCATGTGTGTGGGCAGTCTAGTTCTTGATAAGCAATTATTTTAACCGCTTCACTCACATTTTTTACTTGGCGCTCATAAACTTGTAACCGATCGCGCATTGCACGTTGTACATCATGATATTGGCGCTGCTCAAACCGACTTTGTGCACCAAGTGTTATATTTAAAAACTCAGCGAACATCGCATCAAACCCTGCAAATACAGCACGTGCAAGCTTAGTCGCAATCACCTTTTGAAGAGCATTATTTGAATCATCGATTAACGTATTTGGCATGTTAACAACACTTATATTTTTACCCGTTATGGCGGTTATTTTTTATTAATTGTTTACACCTTAGCAAGCAGGCTTTAATTTAGATAATTAATACAGCAAATAAATAAGATTGATCTAATGAATATACGTAACGTCGATCTCAACCTTCTCGTCTATTTAAACGTGCTAATAGACGAAAAAAGTGTGTCTAAAGCCGCCAATAAATTAGCGCTAACACAACCGGCAATGAGTAATGCATTAAAGCGATTACGCGATTTATTTGAAGATCCGCTTCTTGTTCGCGCTGCAGGGTCAATGACCCCAACAGCTAAAGCACTCCTGCTTAAACCCGAAATAGAATCATTATTAAAAATGGCTGAAGCAATTACTCAACCTAGTGAGCAATTCAACCCCGCTACGGCTGAAATAACCTTTAGAATAATGGCAAACGACTATTTAGAGTCAACGTTAATTGCACCATTTATAACAGCGCAATTAAATAAAAATCCGGGTATTAATTTTGACGTTTTAAGCCCAAGCGATGTTAACTTACAAGACATGGAAAAAGGCACCATAGACCTTGCTATTAATCGCTTTAACGGATTACCGCGATCGTTTCACCAAGCCACAGTATGGCGCGATAACTACTGCTGTTTAACACACCCCAAGAATACTTTTTTACAAAACGCCACGCTCGATGATTACCTCAAAAAAGAACATATTTGGGTAAACAGGGCTGGTTGGGGCCCTGAAGCCGCAGTAACTAATAAGTCAGGTAAACAGAAATTAGGCTGGGTCGATGAAGCACTCTGGCAGTTAGAGCAAACACGTAAAATTAGGGTATTTACCCGCCACTACATGATTGCCAGTTTACTTTGCCAATCAGAGCAACTGGTGGCGACATTACCACGAAGGCAAGCTAAGCTATTAACAACACATACTAACTTAGTAATAAGTCCCCCCCCGTTTCAAATAGTGCCTATTGAGGTAAAAATGATATGGAGCCCACTGCTTCACCATGCGCCAGCGCATCAATGGTTACGCCGCGAAATGCTTGAGTTCGCTAAGACAGTAGCAGATAGGTAAATTTTAAAATATCTGTAACGTGCTTCGGATAATACTGAAAAAATCTAAAAGCACACATTCAATTTGCTAGTAAATACATACTAAAAATGACGGGCTAGGTGAGAGGTAAGAAAAACACAACGTTTAAAAACTAATTTTTCAATAAATAAAACATCGAGACACTCACTTTAATAAAGTGAGTGTCTCGATGTTTTGCTTTGGAGTCGTATAAGTCTTAGCAAGGGGAGTAACCTTACTCATTAATAATTTGCAAAGCCGATACCATGTTTTTTATTTTAAATTAATTCAATAACTTAACAAACAACCCTATACTCCTTCTTCTGAAATTTGTACCACTTTTGTGCATTTATTTATTTTTTGCACCAAATTAAATAAAAAAGAAGCCGATAAATTTAGCGTAAATTAAATGAATAAAGCTTTATATTGATTTAATCAATGTCAGTTATTGAAAACAACAATTTCATTAATAATACAGTTAGCGCTAGAGTGAAGTTAAGCCAACAAACTAAGAGTAATTATTATGACAACAGCTTCTTTCACACGCCAAGACGGGTTATTCATCGACGCTAACTTACATCAGTTCATTGAAGAGCAGTTATGTTCTAAAGCAACATTACAAACAACTGATGTTTATCAAACACTGGCAACATTAGTTGATGAATTTGGGTGTACTTGTCGTAAAACTAAACACCAACCAAACGATGTACTTGAAGTACAAACACTATTAAACGCTTACCAACTGCAAAACCATCCGCACTGTCATGTGGATGCGCAAACAACTGAAGCGGTACTTGATGAATATTGCTGCCAGGTTCCTGCAATCATTGTTGTTGCTTTAATGGATACGCTTAGTGGTACACAATGCGATGAACCAAATGCACACGACATCTACCATCGTGCCGCACAGTTAACTAATCGCCCATGCGTACACACTGTTAAAACTGCCTCAGCAGCTTAATAATGAATGTGTTTAAAAGTGCTCGATAACTTTATCTGCAAAGTCTGTGCAGCTTAAGGTTGTCGAGTTATGAGTTTTTGAAGTATCAATGCCTTGCTGGGTTAAATCAAAAGTAACATACCCACTTGCTAATGTGTTTTCTAAAGCATTTTCAATCGTTAATGCAGCCTCATCCCATTTCATAAATTTAAGCATGAGTACTGCGCTCAAAATACTGCTGCTTGGATTCGCTTTGTTTTGCCCTGCAATTCGCTCAAATGTACCATGAGTAGGTTCAAAAAAAGCCACATCATTATTCAAGTTTGCAGCAGGCATAATGCCCACACCACCCACTTGAGCGCTGAGCATATCGGCTAAAAAGTCCCCATTTTGATTCGTAGTTGCCACTACATCAAACTGTTCAGGGTTCATTAAACATTGTTGCAGCATGTTATCGGCAATGACTTCTTTAATTATTAGAGGCGCCTGCCCAGCACGCTCAATTTTCAGCCAGCGGCCATTTTCGTGTTCAATAGCATTAAATTCCTTTTTGGCGAGTGCAAAACCCCAACGTTTAAATGCACCATCTGTAAACTTAAGCACATTGCCTTTATGAACAAAAGTGACAGAATCTCGATTGTTATTAAGGGCAAAATTAAGAGCAAAACGTGTTAATCGTTCAGAGCCTTCTTTGGATATATTTTTTATACCTATGCCGCAATCTTGTGAAAACCTAAGACGTGTTACCCCCATTTCTTCACATAAAAAGTCGAGCATTTTTTCACTTTCAATGCTCCCTGCTTGCCACTCAATACCTGAATATACATCTTCGCTGCTATCACGAAGAACCGTAATGTTGGTTAAAAAAGGATTTTTTAAAGGAGAAGGCAAAGCACTAAACCCTTTGATAGTGCGCATATTTACAAATAAATCCATTTCTTGGCGTAAAGCAACATTTAAAGAGCGGAACCCTCCACCCAAAGGCGTAGTTAATGGCCCTTTTATTGCTATTTTACAGGCTCTTACTGCTTGTATTGTTTCTTGTGGAAACCAATCACCATCGTAAAGCTTGGCTGCTTGCTCACCATTAAACACTTGCATCCAATGTATTTTTCGCTTGTTTTTGTAACAGTGTTTAATAGCGCAATCTACAATATTTCTCATAACGGGCATAACATCTTGCCCAACTCCATCTCCATTAATATAGGCAATAACAGGCTCTGAAGGAATCACCCACTGCCCTTGCTCATCTACCGTTATATGTTGCCCTTGCTCTGGCATTTTTATATGTTGGTATTGCATCATTAAAGCCTATAAATCAATGTATATGGTCGATTAAACCATGTTAATTAAGGCGTGTCTTTAATTGCCTTTTTATAGTTGGTATCAGTTTAAAAAATAACAAATACGATGTGCTTATGTAGTTAAAAGGATGGTCTTATAGCGTGTACGGTTCGTATTAGTTTTTAAATATAGAGGGGTTTTAATGAAATTATTGTGGACGTTGCTATTTTTATGCTCTTTAAACATCTACGCTCTTGAGGTTGACATACACAAGCTAGACTCGCTGTCTAAAAATGGCCAGCAAGTTGTTTCTACCTGGATTGATCAGAGTGTAAAAAAAACTGAAAATACGCTTGGACCTTTAAAGCAAACTACCTTGCCTATTTATTTAAAGCCGCAATATTTTGCATTTGAGCCTGTACCATGGGCAACGGTAAAGCGAAGCAATCCCGATGGGGTTGAACTTCATATTGATAGATTTGCAAGTTTAAATGCATTTACTAAAGACTGGACCCTATATCACGAGCTATCGCATTTATATTTGCCGCTTTTCCCCTACTCTGCTTTTTGGTTAAGTGAAGGGTTTGCTAGTTATATGCAAAACGTAATTATGCGAGACAGCGGTGTAATAACCCAAGCGCAATTTGTTCAACGATTAGATGCTGGGTTTAATAGAGGCAGACTACAAAGCAAAACCAAGTCGCAGCCCTTAAGTGAGCTTTCTGCTGATATGTGGAACCAAGGTGCACAGCAACGTGTGTATTGGACAGGCGCTGCATTTTTTGTTGAAGCCGATTTAGCACTTCACCAGCAAGGTCAAACCCTTGCTGAGATAATAAAAGCCTATCAACTATGCTGTAGAACAGCGCGTTCAAGTGCTAAAACGTTTATCAAAGACCTAGATAAACTCTCACGTAGTAGTATTTTTACTTCTTTATATGCAGAATATAAAAACCGCACTGACTTTCCAAACATAACTAAAAAATTAATAAACACACTTTGAGCTATATTGATTTTAAAGTTAGGCGTCTATCACCAAGATGCTAAAAATCATTTGAAGTTAAATAGTTACAAAAGTATTGATAAGCCTGTTCATTATAATTTAAAGAACGCTTATTCATAAATCCATGACAATAATCTGTTGGTTTGCAAATTACGTTTTGTTTTTTATTAAGCTCATTAATAACAGCAGTAACATCAAAGTGCACCTCATCGTAAGGAAAAATAAACTCACAGGGTACACTTGCGTCTAAATCTAAGTAGTTTCGTATTTGTGATGGATAAAAACCAACCACTTTTTTAAGATGTGGATTGCTTGTTAATAACTGGGCTCGCCATGCGGCACTAGCCCCTGCACTAAAGGCAATGCAAATTGTTGGCTCTGTGAGTCTATCAAATTGTTTATGCAGCATTGCCGTATACACGTTGTGGCCACATGCTTTTATAAAATTTTTATAGTTAAGTTCTTCACTTTCAATAACTTGCTCTTTCCCACTGTAAGGTTCAACAAGGGTGAACTGAGTGTTTAATGTTTTACAAAAGTCATGTAAAGCCGGTGTTTTTCCGTAAATATCACTTACTATTATGTAATGCATACGATTCCCTTTTGGTGTAATTCAAAGTATTTAACCCAGTTGATAAAGTCTACACTACAAAAACTATACAAATAACTTGCGAGCATAATTTATTTAGGTTACATTCCCTCTCTGGTTTTAAGAAACCACTGCGGTTAACCTATTTACCCTGATCCAGTAAGCCCCGCACAACGTATATTTGAAAGCTAAGTTATTGTACGGCGAGTACCCCTTAAATAATACCGAGATGAATTTTACAATCATCGTAAAAGTGTCATAAAGATCGTCAACACTGTAATGAAGCTAAACACAACATCGTTAATTTATTGACTGCAATCTGCTATAAAAAATAGCGCAGAATAAATTACAAGAATAAAGTGAGTTTTATTATGTCTTATAAATATAACGGATCTATGATCCAAATAGCACATCCTGTGCAATCAATTTCAGTTAATAAACATCGTGTTATCTTTAGTGATACACAAGGTTTAAAAAACGCATTGTTTCAAAAAGCTAGCGATGCGCGTCAATTTGTTAAGTGGCTAAAAGTTAGCTAAGCAAAGCTATATCGCAATCTCATGCGCGATAACACGTAATATTATGCCAGCCTTGTTGCTGGCATTTTACTTTTTAATACTTAAGTGTTAAAACAATAATCCAATTACATTCGTTGGTTACTGCAATGTTACGTGTATTTTTCACTCTTTTATTTTGTTGCTCTCTAACTTCAGTTTGTCATGCTCAAACAATTAACTGGTTAACCAACGACTTTGCACCTTACTATATATTAAATGGTAAGTATCAGGGCCAAGGCCGCGACGAAACAATCATAAAATTACTCGAAGACCAACTACCTCATATCAAATTCAATCGTGTTGTGGTGCCTGCAAGTAAGCTAATTCAAACCCTTTCTGATAAAACAAATGACGCGTGCGTACTTTCTCTTTATAAAAACGAAAACAGAAAGCAACAAATGGTATTTACACAAGAAAGCTCTACTGTTGGTTTATCTCCCTCTGTTGCACTACATAAAAAGCTAGCAAATGCGCTATCGCTTAAAAACGACGCTGAGGTGTCTTTGTATGATTTACTACAAGAGAAAAAGCTAACATTAGGCGTGTCTTTGAGTCGCTCTTATGGGGAGGCTATCGATAGTATAATTAACTCAACGCCCGATGTTGACATTGTTATTCGCCCTACCCGAGATAGCTTAGCTAGTCTTACCTATATGCTTAACTTAAAACGCATTGATATTTTACTTGGCTACCCAAGTGAACATTTTTATTTAGCTAAATCTATGAACTTTCAAGATAACTTAACCCAAAGACCATTAACTGAAGCACCTGCGTTAAGCTATGGTTTTATAGGTTGCACTAAAACCGAGCAAGGGATTAAAAATATTGCTTTGCTAAACAAACACCTTAAAGTAATCAAACAAACTGATGCATACATAAATGCCTTATCAAAGTGGTTGCCCGAGCATTTAAAGCCATTGCTAAAAACAAGAATGAACTAAGAAAAAAAACGCCACGTAAAGTGGCGCTTTCAAAGTTAGTTGTATAATTACAACCCTGCTTATTTACGAATACCTTCAATAAATAACCCAATATCAACATGAGTCGATGCAGGTCCTAAATTATAGTTAATGCCATAGTCACTTAATTTAAGGCTTGTTTCACCTTCAAATCCAACACGGTAACCACCCCATGGGTCTTGACCTTCACCTATTTTATCTATTTCAAAGGTAATACTTTTTGTCACACCATGTAATGTAAAGTCACCAGTTACTTTGCCTGAATCATTGTTGTTAAATGTAATGTTAGTACTTTTAAATGTAGCCGTTGGGTATTTATCAACATTTAAAAAATCTTTACCACGTAAGTGCTTATCTCGCTCTGCATGGTTAGAGTCAAGACTGGTTGTATCTATATTTACCATTATTTGTGAAGCATTAGGTTTTTCTGCATCATAATTGAATTCACCGTCAAACGTATTAAAACGTCCATGTAGCCAGCTGTAACCCAAATGTTTTATCTTAAAGTTCACAAAAGCATGTGCCCCCTTTGTATCAATAACATATTCAGCAGCATTTACAGCCGATGCTGATAAAACGAGAGCCGCCGATACAGCCGTATTTAGTAATAGTTTGTTCATATTAATCTTCCTTCAATGGGGTAATCATTCTTGTTAAAGTTTTATCTTTATCTATAAAATGGTGCTTTAGTGCACCCAATGCATGTAAAACAACAAAACCAATTAATATACATGCACCGTAGTAATGAACTTTTCCTGCTATATCAGCTTGATCATCAAAAACAAAGTCGAGAGCTGATACATTAAACAGCGTAAAAACTTCAATGGGCCTTCCATCAGCAGTTGAGATCAAATAACCAGCTACCACAATCACAGCTAATAAAATGTACATAGCTATGTGGGCAGTATGTGCTAGTTGATTGACTTTAGTATTTGTACCTAGCGGTTTTGGCTGTTTAGAAAAAACACGCCATAAAATTCTAAAAATCAAAATAGCTGCAAGCGTAATTCCAATGCTTTTATGTAAATCAAGAGAACCTTTGTACCAACTGTCATAGTAGGTAAGTTCAACCATGTATAAACCCAAACCAAATAAGCCAATAACGGTAAACGCCATCAACCAATGCAATATAATGGCAACTAACCCATATGAGAGTGGGGTGTTTTTAAACATAATTAATATCCTGTGTTTTGATAACAACAAGATATAGAAAAGAAGTGCGCAGTAAAATAGCATGTGCAAACAGCTTGTGTGCGTATATGCACATAAATGGTTTACATAGGGGAGTTTAGTGGTTAAAGAGAGTGTTTCAGTTTTACTCGAAGCGGCTATTCAGTGAGGCTTACGTATATTAAGCTCTCTTCATTAACTTGCAGGCAAGTAATAAGCCCTTCCTTGATAAGCTCAAGTATAGCTATAAAGCTTACGACAACCCCGCTGCGACCTTCTGATGCTTTAAACAGTTCGTTAAACACAATTGCACTCTTTGCTTTGGAAAGCTGGTGTAATATTTGGCTCATGCGCTCGCGGGTTGATAACACCTCTGCTGTTATTTGATGATGCTCAAAGGTTTTAGCTCTCGCCATAACGTCACTTAAGGCAAGCATTAAATCTTTGAGTTCTAATTCGGGTAGGTTTTTGCTTGTATCGTCGTTAATGGGCATTACCGCATGAGCAACGAAAATATCACGGCCAACACGAGGAATATCATCCAAATTTTCAGCTGCTTTTTTAAACTGCTCGTATTCTTGTAGGCGTTTAATTAGTTCAGCACGAGGGTCTTCCTCTTCTTCGAGCTCTTCGTGAACAGGAAGAAGCAGCCGTGATTTTATTTGCGCTAACAATGCCGCCATGACTAAATACTCACCAGCTAGCTCTAATTGAAATTCGCTCATCATTTCAACATAGCTAACATATTGTTCTGTAATACTAAATATTGAAAGCTCAAGTACGTCAAGCTTATGTTTTTTTATTAAATAAAGAAGTAAATCAAGCGGCCCCTCAAAGGTTTCTAAAATAACTTCAAGTGCGTCGGGTGGAATATATAAGTCTTCAGGTTTATCAACAACGGCCTTTCCATGCAAAAAAGCCAGTGGCAGAATTTGCTGCACTGGCTCATTAATTACTGGTGGAAGTTTAGTCGTTGAAGCCACGTTTAATTACTCAAACGGGCTCACATCACCACAGCCAACACGCAGTATTTTTACATCGTCCTCGGATAAATCAATAACCGTTGTTGCCTGCTCTGGTAGGTATCCACCGTGAATAATAAGATCTACGTGCTTATCAAGCCTATCTAAAATCTCGTCTGGGTCCGACTCTGTAAATTCTTGTCCGGGTAAGATTAGCGAACACGACATGAGTGGCTCGCCCAACTCAGCTAAAAGCGCACATGCAATCGGGTGCTCAATAACACGTATGCCAATCGTTTTTTTCTTATCGTTTAATAAACGCTTAGGTACTTCCTTTGTACCTTTAAAAATAAAGGTATAAGGTCCCGGCGTATTATTTTTAATCAGTCGGAATAATTGATTATCAACGCGTGCGTAAGTAGATAACTCTGATAAATCACGACATACAAGTGTAAAATTGTCGTTTTTATCAATGCCACGAATACGCTCTATACGCTCTTTGGCTTGCTTATTGCCAATATTACAGCCAATCGCATAGCCAGAGTCGGTAGGGTAAACAACAACCCCACCTTGTTTTATTATATCAACAGCTTGAGTTATTAATCTTGCTTGTGGGTTATCTGGATGAATATGAAATAATTGACTCATGTTAATGCCCCTTTTTGTCCTTCCCAAACTTGCCAAACACCTTGGCAATCTTTAGGTAAGTATAAATTTTTACCAAGCTCTAAATAGCTTGTCGGAAAATGAAAATCTGAGCCTTGTGAACATAATAATTCGTACTCTCTGCTGAGTTCACCTAAAAATTGACGTTCACTAGGTGCTTGCTGAGGTTGCGCTACTTCCATTGCATCTCCCCCTGCATTTTTAAATTCAACTAACAGTTTACGCAACCACTTATTAGACATTCTGTAACTACTTGGATGGGCAAGCACTGCAACCCCTCCTGCTGCATGTATTGCTTTAATAGCGGTTTGCATATCACACCAACAGCTTGGTACGTACCCCGTTTTACCTCGCCCTAAATACTTTTTAAATACTCCAGGGAAATTTTTAGCGACTCCACGCTGCATTAATGCACGTGCAAAATGGGCACGTGTAATTTGTCCATTTACAGCAAGTTCTTTAGCTTGGTCGTAAATGCCTTCAAAGCCATTTTTTTCAAGGCGAAAGCCTATTTGTGTTGCCCGTTCCTCTCGCTTTTGCTGCTGTGCAGTTAATAAGGCATCGAGCTCTTCGTTATCAATATTTATGTTTAACCCGACAATGTGGATCTCAAAGCTTTCCCACTTTGTCGATATTTCTGTGCCTGTAATTAATGACAGCGGAAGATTCTCAGACTTAATAAATGATTGAGCCGGTTTAATAGCTGCCACAGTGTCATGATCGGTAATAGCAAACACATCAATATTTTTATCTACTGCACGGTTTAATAATTCTTCAACCGTTAAATGTCCGTCTGAATGTGTTGTGTGGCTATGTAAATCATATTTTATCAAAAGAAAACTGCTTAAAATTAAGGTTTAAAGGTATTTATGCAAGTATAACAAGTTTTTTCATTAAATTGTTTTAAATAAACACTTGACACAAAAGCACTAGATACGTTTTACTGTAGCCAGTAAAAGACACATAAAGAATTAAAAACAATGAACAATTCAAACCTAAACACAATTTGGTGGTGGCACTCGTAATTATCGGGTGATGAATTGTCGTGTCTGACAAAATTTCAAAACCCGCAAATATGCGGGTTTTTTTATAACTAAATTTTAATAAATACATAATAAATTTGAGGCAGAAAACATGAATAACGGTATTACTCTTACACATCATTGGTGGTGGCGCCTGGTATAGCGGGACGGTAATGATCTGTTTGTAATTTAGATATCGTTATTCAAACCCCGCACTGCACAGCATTGCGGGGTTTAATTTTTTGAGGGAATGAGGTTTGATTTTTAGTCATATAACAACTACACCGGGTGAAGTAACGAGTATTACGCAAACACGCGACTACATCAGTAGTCCACTTGCGCTCTACGCAGCACTTGATAAACCTAACTCACTGCTACTTGAATCGGCTGAAATTGATTCTAAAGACAGTGTAAAAAGTTTAATTTTAGTCGATTGCGCATTGCGCATCGTTTGCCAAGGCAAAAAAGTCACGATTACAGCTCAGTCAAACAATGGCCACCAGCTGTTAAGCTACTTACAAGCTCATGTTAAAAACTGCAATGCAGAATTAAACGATACAAGCCTAACCCTAAATTACTTGAGTACAAGTAACGACATTGATGAAGCCAGTAAACTAGTTGCCGATAATGCATTTAGTGCCCTACGAACCTGTATTAACTCAATCAAAAGCACCACCGACAACCCTTTCTCTCTATTTTTAGGCGGTGTATTTGCCTACGACATGGTTGCAAACTTTGAACAGCTAAGTGACGTTCCCGATGGCGAGAACAGCTGTCCTGATTATGTATTTTATTTAGCTGAAACATTAGTTGTAATAGACCACCAAAAACAGACCACCGAACTTATCGGTAACGTGTTTAACGGCCCTGACGTACACGCAAACTGCTTTGAAGTAGGCAAACAGCTAGAGCAGTTAAATAGCCTTTGCGATAACGCAGCCCAATACAGCGCCCCATTAAACAAAGGCGAATGTGAGGTGAGCGTAGACATAAGCGACAGCACCTACTGTCAGCAGGTTGTAAAACTTAAAAAGAACATTGTAGACGGTGATATTTTTCAGGTTGTTCCTTCTCGTACTTTCTCGCTGCCATGCCCTAACGCTTTACATGCGTATAGCCAATTAAAACAACAAAACCCAAGCCCTTATATGTTTTACATGCGCGATGAGGACTTTGCTTTATTTGGCGCATCACCCGAATCAGCCCTTAAATACGATATTAATAACCAGCAGGTAGAAGTGTACCCAATTGCAGGAACGCGCCCTCGTGGTAAGTTTGCTAATGGACAAATAAATCCCGATTTAGATAGCCGTATTGAGCTTGAACTTAGAAACGATCAAAAAGAACGTGCAGAACACCTAATGCTTGTTGACTTAGCCCGTAACGATGTAGCCCGCATTAGTGTTGCAGGTACACGTCATGCCAAAGAGCTATTAAAAGTAGACCGTTATTCGCAAGTTATGCATTTAGTTTCACGTGTTGTTGGTACATTAAAACCAGAACTTGATGCACTTCACGCTTACCAAGCATGCATGAACATGGGTACCTTAGTAGGCGCGCCTAAAGTTCGCGCTGCAGAATTAGTTCGCCAAACAGAAGGAAAACGACGTGGCAGTTACGGTGGCGCAGTAGGTTATTTAACCGGTGATGGCGCAATGGACAGCTGTATTGTTATTCGCTCTGCCTTTGTTAAAAACAACATGGCTTATGTTCAAGCCGGTGCCGGGGTTGTATTTGACTCAGACCCACAATCTGAAGCTAACGAAACTCGCGCTAAAGCTCAAGCGGTTATTACCGCCATAAAATCAACTTTCGAGGCGGTATAACATGGGTGCATCACAGCCAATCAAAATTTACTTTTTAGATAACTTTGACTCGTTTAGTTACAACTTGGTAGACGAACTAACTATGCTCGGTGGTGAGCTTGTTGTGTATAGAAATAACATAAGCGCCGATACTATTTTTAATAAAATGCGCCAAGAGCAAGGCCAAGTATTACTTGTACTTTCACCAGGCCCAGGCACACCAAGCGATGCAGGTTGCCTCATGGATCTTATTGCGCTGTGTAAAGGCCATTTCCCTATGCTGGGTATTTGTTTAGGTCAACAAGCGTTAACACAAAGTTATGGCGGAGTAATCGGACATGCGGGTGAAACCGTACATGGTAAGTCATCAATTATTGATCTAAGCACACACCCTGTGTTTGAAAATATGGGCGAGACAATGCCGGTGGCACGTTACCACTCATTAATGGCTACGCAAGTACCAGATAGCATAGAGGTAATAGCACAATACCAAGATATTCCTATGGCTATTTATCACCATGATGACGGTGCTCTGGGTTATCAGTTTCACCCTGAATCAATACTAACGCCCAACGGGGCTATGTTGCTGCAACAAAGTGTTGCTTACCTAACAAATAATAATTAAGAGGACGTTATGAGTACACATTTAACCAACGTACTTAATGTTCAACACGCCATTGAGCAACTTACGATTAAGCAATCACTCAGTTATAGCCAATCAAAAGCGCTATTTGATGAAATTATGCAAGGTAACATGAACGATATTGAGCTAACAGCTTTGCTTATTAGTCTTAAAATGAAAGGTGAAGTGAGTGATGAAATAGCGGGAGCTGCGGCATCTATGCGTGAAAACGCAGTGGCTTTTAATACTACTTTCTCACAACTTGCAGATAGTTGTGGCACCGGTGGCGATGGGTCAAATACTATTAATATCAGTACTACAGCCGCTATTGTCGCAGCTGCCGCGGGTATTAACATGGTAAAACACGGCAACCGCAGTGTGTCGAGTAACTCAGGCTCTGCCGACTTACTCAAAGCGCTTGGTATTAATATAGATATGAGCCCAGAACAAGCAGCAAAATGCCTTGAGCAAACACACTTTACATTTTTGTTTGCACCTCATTACCACAGCGGTGTGCGCCATGCGATGGGCGTGCGTACTGCACTTAAAACACGAACTATTTTTAATATTTTAGGCCCCCTTGCGAATCCTGCGGCACCTGATGTGCAATTATTAGGCGTTTACGACGAGTCCCTATGTATGCCTATGGCGCAAACGCTTAAAACATTAGACACACAACGCGCAATGATCGTACACGGTTCTGGCACTGACGAAATTGCCCTTCATGGCCCAACCAACGTAGTTGAGCTTAATAATGGTGAAATAAGCCAGTACACGCTCAACCCAAGCGATTTCGGCCTTGCAAACTATTCACTTGAACAACTGGCAGGTGAAGGCCCACAATATAACGCTGATGCAAGCGTTGCTATTTTACAAGGCAAAGGCACTGATGCGCACAACGCCGCTATTGTGGTAAATGTTGCTGCTCTTTTATACCTAACAGGTAAAGCCGATTCACTTAAAGATGGCGCACAACAAGTACACTCACTTTTAAGTTCAGGCAAAGCCATGGACACATTAAATTCAATTATTGAGGTAAGTCATGGCTAATGTATTAGACAAAATTGTTGCTGATAAAAAGCAAGAATTAATTGAACGAAAAGCCGCTCGTCCGCTTGAAAGTTTTAAAGATCAAGCGGTGCCAACCAGCCGTGATTTTTATAAAGCATTAGCGGCACCCGGTACGCAATTTATTTTAGAATGTAAAAAAGCGTCCCCTTCTAAGGGGTTAATAAGAGAACCTTTTGATTTAACTGAAATCACTGCAGCTTACAAAAAATATGCAAGCTGCATGAGCGTACTCACCGATACTAAATACTTTCAAGGTAGCTTTGACTACCTAGAGTTTGTACGTAGCCAAGTTGATCAGCCACTTATTTGTAAAGACTTTTTCATAGATGAGTATCAGGTTTATATGGCTCGTATTTATGGTGGCGATGCTATCTTACTTATGCTTTCGGTACTTAATGATGAAGAATACACAGCACTACATAAAGTCGCTGATTCACTTAATATGGCGGTGCTAACCGAGGTAAGTAACGAAGAAGAAGTACACCGAGCACTTGACCTAAATGCTAAAATTATTGGCATTAATAACCGTGATTTACGTGACTTGAGTACCGATTTAGCTACTACTGAAAAACTACGTAAATTAATACCTGAAGATAAAGTTGTTATTTCTGAGTCAGGTATCTATACCCATCAAGACGTTAAACGCTTAGCACCGCTGTGCGATGGCTTTTTAATTGGTAGCTCACTGATGGCCGAAGCTGATTTAGAACAAGCATGTCGCCGGGTTATTTTTGGGGAAAATAAAGTATGTGGGCTTACTCGCAGCCAAGATGCGCAAGCTGCGTATAATGCGGGCGCTATATATGGCGGTTTAATTTTTCATCCTAAGTCTCCACGTTGTGTTGATTTAGATTGCGCCCAAGCCATAACGCAATCAGCCCCCCTCAAGTTTGTGGGTGTTTTTGTTAATGAGTCAACAGAGAAAGTTGCTCACGCCGCAAGTGTGTTAAAATTAGCGGCAGTTCAATTACATGGCCAAGAAAGTGACGATTACATTAAAGCGTTGCGTACACAGTTACCTAGCAATTGTGAAATTTGGAAAGCACAAGCAATTAAAGATGTGCTACCTACTCCTGTAAATGGCGTTGACCGGCACTTGTACGACACTCACAGTGATAAACAAGCTGGTGGTACAGGAAAAGTATTTAATTGGTCGCTTCTTCGCGATGCAACAACACCGTTTATGCTAGCTGGTGGCTTAAATCCAGACAATATTAAAGATGCGCTTTATCAAGGTGCCTTAGGCCTTGACTTAAATTCTGGGGTTGAAGACGCTCCGGGCAAAAAGTGCCCAAACAAATTACATCATGCTTTTACAAGTATCAGAAATTATTGAGGTTAAAATGCAAAATCCAGCTTATTTTGGCGAGTTTGGCGGTATGTTTGTACCCGAGTTGCTTGTCCCTGCACTTAAGCAGTTAGAAAACGAATTTAACAAAGCGCAAAAAGATCCTGAGTTTCAGGCAGAACTTAGCAAATTATTAAACGAGTATGCGGGTCGCCCTACGCCTCTTACTTTAACGCGTAATTTAGTTAAAAACCCAAAGGTTAAACTTTACTTAAAGCGTGAAGATCTACTTCATGGTGGTGCACACAAAACAAACCAGGTGCTTGGCCAAGCGTTATTAACAAAACGTATGGGTAAAAAAGAAGTGATTGCTGAAACCGGCGCAGGTCAGCATGGTGTCGCTACAGCTTTAGCATGCGCACTTTTAGGTTTAAAATGCCGTATATACATGGGCGCGAAAGACGTTGAACGCCAACAACCTAATGTATTTAGAATGAAATTAATGGGCGCAGAAGTCATTCCTGTTACAGCGGGTTCTGGCACATTAAAAGATGCCGTAAACGAAGCGCTACGTGACTGGTCAGCTAACTACCAAGAAGCGCACTACTTACTAGGGACTGCGGCGGGCCCTCACCCATTCCCAACAATTGTTCGAGAATACCAAAAAGTAATTGGTGAAGAAGCCAAGCAACAAGTGCTTGAAGCTGAAGGACGCTTACCAGACGCTGTTATTGCCTGCGTGGGTGGTGGGTCAAATGCTATAGGTATGTTTACCGATTTTATTGACGAGCCTAGCGTAAAACTAATTGGTGTAGAGCCAGCGGGTAAAGGCTTAGACACCCATGAACACGGCGCCACTATTTGTAAGGGTACTAAAGGTATACTACACGGTACTTACACTTACATTATGCAAAACGATGATGGCCAAATTGAAGAGTCATACTCTGTATCAGCGGGTCTAGATTACCCTGCGGTAGGCCCACAGCATGCATTTTTACATGAAACTGGCCGTGCACAATATGTAGGTATCAGTGACACTGAGGCACTTGATGCATTTCAGTCATTAGCTAAAAACGAAGGTATTATTCCAGCACTGGAGTCAAGCCATGCTTTAGCCTACGCGCTAAAATATGCAGAAGAGCAGACGCAAGACAGTGTAATCGTAATCAATTTAAGTGGCCGTGGCGATAAAGATTTAGCACATGTACACAAAGTATTATCTGAAGGAGGCCAGCTATGAGCCAAGTTAAGACGGACCGTTATGGCGCCATGTTTAGTGCACTTAATGAGAAAAAACAAGGTGCGTTTGTTCCCTTTGTGACTATTGGCGATCCAGGTAAAGAGCAGAGTATTGCTATCATTAAAAGCTTAATTGATGGTGGTGCTGACGGACTAGAGCTGGGTATCCCCTTTTCAGATCCAATAGCCGATGGCCCTGTTATCCAAGCCGCTAATATTCGTGCGCTTGATGTGAATATTAACACCCAAGATTGCTTTGACATCATTAAAGAAATTCGTGAATACAATGCAGATATTCCAATTGGTTTATTGTTATATTCAAACTTAGTGTTTAAACGTGGCTTAGAAGCTTTTTACAAAGATGCAAAAGCCGTAGGGGTGGACTCTATTTTGGTAGCAGATGTTCCTTTGCATGAGTCTAAAATGTTTAGAAAGGCTGCAATGGATAATGGTATTGACCCAATATTTATTGCAACACCTAATGCAGATGACGACACTCTTCGCCAGTGTGCTTCATATGGACGCGGTTATACTTATTTACTTTCACGTGCGGGCGTAACAGGTACTGATACCAAAGCACAAATGCCTGCTGGTAATATTGTAAATAAATTAAAAGAGTATCATGCAGCCCCTGCTCTACTGGGCTTTGGTATTTCAACGCCAGACGATGTTAAATCAGCATTAAATGCAGGTGCAGCCGGTGCAATTTCAGGCTCTGCGGTGGTAAAGATTATTGAAGCCAATCTTGATGATTTGGATGCAATGACAGCGCAACTAAAAACGTTTGTTAGCAACATGAAAGCCGCTACAGAGCTTTAAGTAAACTTAGATTTAAACACATTAAAAGGGCATTTTAATGCCCTTTTTCATTATTAAAATTTAGTGTGCTTTATGCTTCCCTTCTAGCACTTCTTCAATAAATTTAGCGTTAAAAGCATCTAAATCTTCTGGACTGCGGCTGGTCACTAAACCTCTGTCTACACACACTTCTTCATTTACCCAGTTTCCGCCTGCATTCATTAAATCGCTTTTAATACTTGGGAAAGAAGTAATTGTGCGGTCACGTAACTTGTTAATTTCTGCCAGTAACCATGGTGCATGGCAAATTGCAGCAACTGGTTTGTTTTTTTCTGCACCAAAAAAGCCGTCTATAAAGGCTTTTGCATGTTTGTCTTGACGAAGGCTGTCTGGATTAAATAACCCACCGGGTAACATTAATGCATCGTAATCAGCTGAGTTTGTATTAGTGACGAGTTTATCTACTGATACTTTTTCGCCCCATTTATCTTCATTCCACCCAGTTATTTGACCTTCTTTGATAGAGACTATTTCTATTTCTGCACCCGCATTTAATAATGCATCGCGAGGAGAAAACAATTCACTTTGTTCAAAACCGTCAGTGGCTAAAATGGCAATTTTTTTACCTTTTAGTGGTGTACGCGATTGTAATGTATTCATTTGGCTCTCCTTACAAATTAATTAAGTGTTTAACTCACTAAACAATAAGCAGGACGGATGCCAAATTTAAATCATTGAAAATTATATTAAATTTTAATTTATGATATAACCCCATGTAAATTATTTATAATTAATGAATAATCTACATGACGTTAAAAGAGCGTTGTTCTAGATAGTACAAATAAAAAGGTAAGTAGAAGTGAAGTATTAAAGGCGATCTTTAAGTGCTTTAGCTGGTTTAAAAACGGCCTTGTTAGCCCCTTCTATTTCGATTGCCTCACCCGTTTGTGGATTGCGCCCAGTGCGTGCCGGATAATAACTAAGTGCAAACGTACCAAATCCATTAATTTGCACCTGATCACCTTCAGATAACGATTTAGTAATCACTTTTTGAATACTTGTAAGAGCGGCTTGTGAATCTTTTTTAGTAAGTTCGCTGTGTTTTGCCATTTCGGCAATAAGTTGAGTTTTGTTCATATAAGGCTCCTAAATACACGTAAACAATGAATACGTTTAGCGTGGGAATATAATGATGAATAAATAAAGCCACGCAGGCTAAGGCTTACAGGGCTTTAAGTCAACCTTGTAGTTACCAAGTGTTATGTGGTAAAAACGCTGTAATTTATTTTTGTATAATTTAGGTAGTATATGCACGCATTAATTGAATACATTCCACTTATACTGTTTTTTGCAGTGTTTAAGCTTGTAGATATTTACTGGGCAACGGCTTTATTAATTGCAACATCGCTTATTCAAGTCATATTTAGCTATTACAAACATGGGAAAGTACCGACCCGCCAGTGGATCTTCTTTTCTATTGCCGCCGTGTTTGGCACCTTAACGCTTGTGTTTCATGATGAGCAATTTGTAAAGTGGAAAGCCACTATTATATACGCGGGTTTCAGCATTATGCTGCTTGTGAGTCGTTACATACTCAATAAAAACTTAGTAAAAAAGGCACTAACCGCTATTTTAGAAAACGCAAATGACACAGATAAAAAAATAACCGTGCCAGAGCCATTATGGGATAAATTAAACTTAATGTGGGTAGCTATTACCGCCGGTATTGCAGCACTTAACATATACATAGCGTATAACTTTTCACTCGACTTTTGGGTAAACTTTAAAGTCTTTGGCTTGATGGCTATTACATTTGTAAGCATTTTTGCCACAATTATTGCCCTTTATAAATACCTCCCTGATGATGATGAAGCTGTAAACTAGTTTTCGTCATAAAAATGTCGTCTTAGCTTGTTAGTTTATAAAAAAACAGCCTGAGACGACCTTGAACGCTAATCAATACCGCTGGTTTGAATTTACCCTCATATTTATTTTTTTACCGCTAGTAGGCTTTAGCTTACGCAACCATTTAGCAAATTGGCTTTTCCCTGCGCTTATAATATTAATGAGCGTATGTTGCATGCTTTTGTTGAGCGACCCACACTTTAAACGCTTCAGGCTTACCAGCTTTGGACAGTTTTCTGCTGTAAAAAATCGTCTGTTTAGTTTCTTTTTATTAGGCGCCGTTTTCTCTGGTATGTTTTACGGGATCATCTATCAAGAAAACTGGTTTGCCCTCCCTCGTCATTCTTTTGATGATTGGCTGCTTTTGTTACTGCTATACCCCGTGTTGTCGGTTATCCCTCAAGAGCTAATATTCAGAACCTATTTTTTTCATCGTTATAAACACATTATGCCTAAAAAAAGTGTGCGAATTATTGTAAGTGCCACTGTGTTTGCACTGGCTCATATAGTTTATGCAAATTTGATTGCGGTATGTTTAGCTTTTTTAGGTGGGTTATTATTTTCGTATACTTACGCTCAAAGCCGCTCAACCTTTGTATGTGTTATTGAGCATAGCTTGTGGGGAATTTGGATGTTTACTCTAGGTATTGGGAGTTATTTAGACTCAGGTGCTTTAACCTAAATGTTTAGCAAAAAAAGCCGCGACAATCGCGGCTAATTTTATACTACACATTTTAAAAACCAAATAACTTTAAACCAAAGAACTTGGTAGCAACCGTGTTTATAAATATCACAGCTAAAATAAATGGGATAAACGTTGAAAGAGAAAAGTTAACGTATTTCTCCATCATGCTGCCTTCGTAGCTAGGTGAACCTTGGCTTAGTTCCTGTGTTAAACGCACTTTTTTCCATCGATACATTACAAACAAACACACCATTAAGCCATTTAGAGGTAAAATAGTGTCGTAAAATACATCAACTACAATATCAAAAAAGCTCTTACTGGCACCGCCATAGCTGGTAAACGACGTTAAACTGTCAACCATACCAAACGACATAGTACATATAATTGTAAGTAAGCCTGTGCTAAGCGTTAGTATACCTAAAGCTTTTTTACGACTAATACCTTTACGATCACTCAATGTTGCCGTTGGTACTTCTACAATTGAAACCAAAGACGTTATTGCTGCAAAAAATACAAGTAAAAAGAATGAAAAGGCGACAACTGAAGCCCCTACATAGCCAATATCGTTTTGTAATGCTAATAAAATTTTAGGTAAATAAACAAAAATCATTGATACAGACGAGTCTGATAACGACTCCGGGTTAGTATTTGGGTCAAAACTAAATATAGCGGGTAAAACCATAAGGCCGGCAACAAACGCGACTAGTGAGTCTGTAATAGCCACCATTTTTGCACTACTAACTATGTCGTCTTTCTTAGAAATATACGACGCATAGGTCATTAAAATACCCATACCTAGCGATAAAGAGAAGAACGCTTGACTCAATGCACCATTGAGTACGCTAGCACTCATTTTTGAAAAGTCAGGAATAACGTAATACTCAACGCCTGCCAATGCGTTATCTAGCGTTAAAACATAAGCAACCAAAGCCAACAGCATCACCAACAATGCTGGCATTAATACTTTAGCCGCTTTTTCTATGCCCTGTTTTACACCGCCGAGTAAAATAAGGTTAACAATAACAACCACCACTGCCATATAAGCAAATACTGTGTAGCTGTTAATAAATGTCCCAAAATGGCTTGGATCGGCTAACGCATCTAAGTTACCCATGCCTGC
The DNA here is from genome assembly GCF_023161925.1 of Pseudoalteromonas sp. 2CM32C. Classification (NCBI taxonomy): domain Bacteria; kingdom Pseudomonadati; phylum Pseudomonadota; class Gammaproteobacteria; order Alteromonadales; family Pseudoalteromonadaceae; genus Pseudoalteromonas; species Pseudoalteromonas sp. 2CM32C. The sequence continues at coordinate 145,155 of NZ_JALNTI010000004.1, forward strand.
CTGTATCAAGTAGCCAAAAATCCACACTGTAATTACCATATAAAAAACGGCAATCATAAATGGAGTTAAAACGGCTAAAAATCCTGCAAATTTCCATTTTTTATCGTTATTTGCTAAAAGTTTGTATGAACCGAGCGGATCTTTTTGAGCATTTCGGCCCATGGCCATTTCTGCCATCATCACGGGTAAACAAATAAACACGACAAATAGAGCATAAATTAATAAAAATGCGCCGCCACCATTTTTAGTAGCAGAAACGGGAAAACCCACTAAATTACCAATACCAACGGCAGAACCAGCTGCAGCCAGTATAAATCCGAGACGGGAGCTAAATCGCTCTCTATTATCGCTCATGTATAAAACCTTTTTATTATTTTGAGTATCTGAGCGACTCTACCAGTGTTATACAGCGGTTTTCAAGCAATTAGCGTTAAAAATAAAATCCAACTGTAAACCTAAGTGTATACGCTTTTAGTTAGCCAAATTTGAGCTCTGTGGTACTATTTGCATAATTAAATTTAACAACTTAAGTGAGAATCTATTATGTTGTACATGATTTACTCAACAGACGTTGAAAACAGCCTTGAATTACGAAAAGCCGCACGTCCAGCGCACTTAGAACGCTTAAAAGAGCTTGATGCACAAAACAGGCTACTTACCGCCGGCCCTTTCCCTGCGGTCGATAATGAGGACCCTCAAGATGCCGGTTTTACTGGCTCAGTTATTATTGCAGAGTTTGATTCGCTAGAAGCTGCGCGTGAATGGGCAACTGATGATCCTTACGTTTCAGGTGGCGTATACGTAAATACAATTGTTAAACCATTCAAAAAAGTGTTTCCAGTATAAATAACAGCGTGTTGTTACAAGCCAACCTGTAATTCAGGATTTGTTCACACGTTTTTAATTAAAATTACTAATGTAATTACGGATTTAACGTTTTTACTTGAATTTTAGTAACTTAGTTAATTAAACTAAGGTTATCTGGTCTAGGAGTTTCTGTTATGCGCGTATTGTTAAGCCTCATTTTTATTGCTTGTGTTAGCTTTGCTAGCAACAGCCAAGCTTCGGCTACGCCGGCAAAAAAGGTTAACCAACCGGTGGATAAAAAGAAAGCGGTAATACTTGCAAAACAAAGCATTGGCGGTAAAACGCTAAAGATAACTGAAAAACCAGAGTTTTATACCGTACGAATACTCAAATCTGACGGCCACGTCGTTGATTTACATATTAATAAAAAAACCGGCGAAGTGAAAAAGGATTAAAAAATGCGAATTTTAGTTATTGAAGACGATCTACATTTAGCAGACAACCTACGAAATGCATTAGAGAAAGAACGCTACAGCGTGGATTTATGTCACGATGGTGAAGCTGGTTTATTTCATATTACGGAATACCCTTTGGATATGGCTGTGGTTGATTTGGGTTTACCTAAAATTGACGGAATTGAGTTAATTAACAAAGCACGTGCCCAAGGCGTGACAATTCCAATTTTAATTTTAACAGCCCGTGATCGCTGGCAAGATAAAGTTGAAGGGCTAGATGCAGGTGCAGACGACTATTTAACAAAGCCATTTCATGTTGAAGAATTAGCAGCGCGTTGTAACGCACTTATTCGCCGCAGTGCAGGTAAAGCTAACCCTGAAATGACAGCAGGACCTATAAAAATACACACCCGTTCGCAACAAGTTTGGGTCGATGACAAAGAGTTAAGTCTAACGGCTTATGAGTATAAAGTACTTGAATACTTAATGGTAAACCCACAAAAGGTTATTTCTAAGTCAGAGCTTACCGAGCATATTTACGATCAGGATTTCGACCTTGATTCGAATGTAATTGAAGTGTTTGTTTTACGCCTACGTAAAAAGTTAGACCCCGAAGGCACCCTAAACCCAGTTGAAACGTTACGTGGCCGTGGTTACAGGCTAAAAAGTCAGTGGTAGGACCGCAAGTATCACTAAAAATAAGGCAAGGATTTATCCTTGTCTTTGTTTTATTGGTGGCACTGCCTATTTTGTTTTACTCAATTGGCAAAGCCTATTATGCCTCTTTGGTCGATGCCACAGAAAAAACGCTAGAAGCTCAACTCTATTCTCTCATATCTGAGGTAGACTTCACTGAACATGGCATAATTATGCCAAGCACTATATTAGCGCCTGAGCTTAACAGATTAAACTCTGACACTTACGCAATGATTTACCGAGATGAAGAGCCAATTTGGCATTCGGAGTCAGCGGTGAATGTCGACTTTGTACCTCAACAAATAGAAACTAAAGCCGGTGCTGCTGATTTTAGGCGCGTAGAATACAAAAATACGGTTTATTGGCAGCTTAGTTTAACCGTAATATTAAATAATATTGATCAGTCCGAGCAGGCTCGGTTCATTTTAGTAAAACGTAACGACGCTCTACTTCGCTTAATGGATGGGTTTAAACAAACACTTGTTGAGTGGATGTTTGTTATGGGTATTGCCATAACAATTTTAATGGCTATTGGTTTTATTTGGAGCGCTCGCCCACTACAGCGCTTAGATAAAGAAATAAAAGCCATTGAATCTGGTGATATACAAGAAATTAAAGGCCTTTATCCGATTGAGCTACAAACCATAAAAGCCGACTTAAACTTGTTACTTGAATCTCAGCAACGGCAAAAAGAACGCTACAGAGCATCGCTCAGCGATTTAGCGCACGCACTTAAAACCCCACTAGCTGTTCTTAAATCAAGCCCGCTTGCAAATGATGCTGACGCACAAGAACAGTTAGACCGTATAAATGTGATGATCGAACACCAATTAAAGCGTGCAGCTACTGGCGCGTCAGATACGTGGAAAAAACAAACGCCTATAAAACCAGTTATCGACTCAATACTTAGTGCAATGGCTAAAGTTTATCGCGACAAAGATATTATTTTTGATTGTATAGTTTCTGATAAAGACTACTTTTTAGGTGACCAAACCGATTTAATGGAGTTACTAGGCAACTTAATTGATAACGCCTGTAAAGCGTGTCGTTCTCAAGTGACGGTACAAGTGGTGCAAAGTAAAACATTATGTATAGGTATAAGTGATGACGGCCCGGGTGTGCCAGAAGATAAGCGCGAATCATTACTTAAACGCGGAACACGCCTAGATACATACCAAAGTGGGCATGGTGTTGGCATGGCCATTGTCTCGGACTTGGTTACATCTTACCATGGCACACTGACAATCACTGAAGCCGACAAGCTAGGCGGCGCACAATTTATATTAGAGTTTAATTACCATGATAAAAAGTAACACGTATGCAAACTTGTTTTCGTTTTTTCTCCTTATAATAAGTGGCAGTGCTTATTCTAATGCTGTATGCCAATTGGTTGATAAGCCAACTATGAATGAATCTAAGCGTTACATACAATGCCTTGACACCCAGCTCGATAAAGCCAAACAAGAGCAAGGGACTTGGATACAAAAACGTAAGTACGAACTCGTCCAATCTGAAGAAGCAACGGGTAATACCCAAGTACTGCAGTTATTTATGCGCAGTATAAAAAATAACGAGAAGTACATTGAAAGCGCCTGCCAGTGGCGCTACATATTAAAACTTCCTAATGCAAAAGCAGCCGCTATCAGCTACAAGCACTGTGAAATTCAGTTAGTAAATCAGTTTACAGAATCCTTGAAACAACCTTTTTAAACCACGTGTAAATAACACGACTAGCTCGCATACTCACTTGACAATAGTGCACACACAAAACAAACTACCTACTAGTAGATTGTTAAACTTAAAAAGGTAAATAATGGCCAAGCCTATAATAATTATTGGTGGCGGACTTGCAGGGCTTTATGCTGCAACACAGTTGCATCAACGTAATATTGCGTTTTTATTATTAGAAGCCAAACCATTTTTAGGTGGGCGTGTTTATTGTGAAAATTCAATAAAAAATGAAAATGTTGGGTTTGATCTTGGTCCGACGTGGATCTTTCCTCATCAACCAAAAATTCAATCATTGGTCAAATCGCTCAACTTATCGATATTTGAGCAATACAATCATGGTGATGTGTTATACCAAGCGCCTAATCAGGCAGTTCAACAAATTGCAGGCGCTGGCGAAATGCAATTGTTTAGGCTAAAACATGGCATGAGTACCTTAATCAAGGCACTCTATAAACAGCTACCTGCAAAGCATATATTGTTAAATCATTGCGTAACAGAACTCAAAAAAAGTAATGATAACTGGCAGTTAACAGTCAATAACAATGGTAAAATACAGCAGTTTGAAACAAACACAGTGCTCACTGCCCTGCCTCCACGAATGATCACCCAACATCTAACACCTAATTTTTGGGCAAGTGAGAGGCTTATAAATCGTTTGACTACAACGCCCACTTGGATGGCAGGACAGGCTAAATTTGTGGCCACATTCGATTACGCCTTTTGGCGAGAACGTAATCTATCTGGGCAATGCTTTAGCCGAGTCGGCCCCATGGTTGAAATACATGATGCAAGTGCAGAACACAATAAGCATGCTGCCTTATTTGGCTTTATCGGCGTGCCATACGCCACTCGCAGTAAAGTTACCAAAGCACAATTAATAGAAGCTTGTATTAACCAGCTAATCTATTTTTACGGCGAAGCCGCTAGAAACCCCACACATTGTTTTGTAAAAGATTGGGCTGAGGATGAATTTATTGCCAATAACGACGATAAAACACAACCCTCACAACACCCTGATTTCCATTTAGGTGAACTAACAAGTGAGCTAAGAGATTTAAATATTCACTTAGTAGGAAGTGAATTCGCGAAAAAAGAAGCAGGTTATTTAGAGGGAGCACTTAACGCTGTTGATGACGCATTAAGTGCTATATAGCAATTCAAATGGGTTATGTTGGCTATAAATGCTGAAGGTTAACGCATCGCGCTATCTTCACCACTGCCTAATAATGTAGCAACCCATTTACCTTCTATGCTTGTTTCAAGGCCTATTTTAACAATCATTGTTAATGGAACAGATAAAAGCATACCTACTGTACCAAGTAGCCACCCCCAAAATATTAAAGATAAAAATACAACAAGGGTTGATAGGCCAAGCCCTTTACCTAAAAATTTAGGCTCTACAATGTTGCCCATCACCGTGTTTATTGTTAAGTAACCCGCCGCTACCATACCAGCAATTAGAGGACCTTGAGTTATTAAGGCAAGTAACACGGCAGGCACAGCCGCAATAATTGACCCAATATTCGGAATGTAATTAAACATAAATGCTAAAACACCCCATAATATAAAGTAGTCAACATTTAGAACCCACAAGTAAACAGACACAATAATACCGGTAGCTAAACTAACGAGTGTTTTTATAGCCAAGTAAGAATTAATTGATTCTAAAAATCGGTCAATTTGCTTCATTTTACTATCAGGATCTTCAAGAGCCATATGTATTTTATTGCTTAGCAGTGGGCCTTCAAACAGCATAAAAATAACCGTTAAGATTATTAAAAACATGTTTGCCATTACGCCACCAAGCCCTGTCAGCATGTTAGTTGCTACATCAACCATTTTGCCTGGGTCAAACATCGAAATGAGTTGTTCTTTATTAATTAAAATATTGTACTGGGAGGCGAGGTCTACAAGCCAAATAAACTCTTCTTTGAGTTGGGCTTTATATTCAGGAAGCTGCTGTGAAAAATCATTAATGGACTGGCCAACTAAGCCACCTAAGCTGACTCCAAGCCCAACAATAATTAGCACCACAAGCATCACTGCAATGCCTTTAGGAATTTTATAACGAGCAAAAAATTTAATTAGTGGATTACAAATAATGGCAATAAATGCCGCTAATATGAAAGGAATAACAATGACACTTGCTGATTTGATCCCTGCCAATACCACTACTAAAGCAGCAAAAACAATTAAGCTTTTATTTACACCCGTTAAACCTGCCACTTTATTTATCCTTTTATTTGTAATAAGGCCACAGTGTAAGGCAAAACCTAATGAAATGAAATAATTACAAAGTGATCATAACCCTTGTTACTTCGTATTAAGGATAGAAACTACATGCTAGTGAGTATAAATTAAAAACACTTGCTACAATTATAATTTGAGGATTCAATATGCATATATTTGTTACGGGTGCTACTGGGCTAATTGGCCAACATTTATGTCCTTTTTTAGAGCACCATAACACGGTTACCGTGCTAAGCCGTAATGCCACAAAAGCAAATGTATTATTGGGTCATAAAATTAAAGCAGTCACTGACATAAGCGCTGTTGATTTTAATACCGTTGACGTTGTTATTAATTTAGCCGGTGAGCCAATCGTTAATAAACGTTGGAGCGATAAACAGAAGCAAATTATACGTGACAGCCGCATTAATATAACGCAGCAAATTAGCCACGCTATTGCAGCAAGTGCTAACCCTCCACACACGTTTATATCAGGCAGTGCTATTGGCTACTATGGACGCCAAAGCAACAAGCGCATAGATGAAAACTTTACAGATCCCCACAATGAATTTAGTCATCAGCTGTGTAAAGACTGGGAAGACGCAGCATTAAAAGCAGAGTCTGAAAAAACACGAGTCTGCCTATTACGAACCGGTATTGTATTAGCTAAAAAAGGTGGTGCATTAAGTAAGATGCTTCCCGCATTTAAATTGTGTTTAGGCGGGCCAATTGGTGACGGCGAGCAAGGTATGTCGTGGATACATATAGACGATATGACACAGCTTATTTTATATATTATGAAACACCCTGAAATTTCGGGGCCAATTAACGCCGTAGCACCAAACCCGGTTAGTAACTCAGAGTTTAGTAAACGCTTGGGTAATGCATTATCGCGTCCCGCTTTTATGCCCATGCCTGCATTTGTGCTGAAAGTATTAATGGGTGAAATGTCTGACTTACTCACTACCGGGCAATTTGTAGTGCCAACCAAAGCACAAAAGCATAACTATCGTTTTCATTACGAGAACCTTAAATCGGCCTTGGACAGTTTGGTTTAGCTGGCGTTAATTATCTTCTGCGTATACTCTATTCAGTTACAATATGGGTAACTAGTACTATTTACCCATATTGACCTTTCATGATTAATACATAATACTTAAGTTAGTCAGACACAATTTCCTAATAAAAGCGAAAATGAATGCTACACCTGCCTACTGTGATTGGTCTCTCTTTTATACTTAACCTACTAATAGGGTTGTTTTTTTTATCTGTTCATAATTACAAAAAACAATCTGCTTTTTTAATTTTTGGTTTAGCGTGCATTGCATTTTCATTTGCTGAACTACTCGCATGTTTAAAACTAATACTTAATTTTCCTTTTATTACGAGTTATTTAGCGAATATTTTTATAATACTCAGCCCATTTTTAATTATTCTGGGACTACATAAATACAAATACAGCAAACCTTTAAACTTACGCCCTATTTACTATTTGCTACTTTTTACCGCTGTAATTTTATTATCAGTGTACCCTTACTCCGCGGCACAAATGGTAACGAGCTTTATTATTGCAGGGTTATACTTATTTTCTGCTTACATCATTAGCACTATGAGCTTTGTTGCAACCTTACAAAAAAAGGCATTAATTACCTGCTTTTTAATCCATAGTTTGCTTATGTTTGTTCAAACAGTGCTGCTTGCTTTACCTATTTTAAGCCTAAGCGAGACAACCTATTTAGAACCATTAGAGCTCATTTTAAGCAGTCATTTAATTTTAGCCACTTGCAGTGCATTATTACTCCCTTACTTATTAGCATCTAATACAGAACATACGCTTGCCAGCATTGCTAATACCGACGTTTTAAGTCAACTATTTAACCGCCGTGGTTTTTTTATAAAAGGAAAAAACGCGTTAAGTTTACCACTTTACCAAAACAAAAATATTTCACTTATTTTGCTCGATATTGATTTTTTCAAACGTGTTAACGATACCTATGGCCATGAGGCAGGCGATCAAGCCATAAAGTGGATCGCTCAGCACGTAAAATCACAATTTTTAAATGAAGAAATATCAGCCAGAATCGGCGGCGAAGAATTTGCCATTTTGTTGCCCAACTGCTCATTAAGTGATGCCAGAAATAATGCCGAAGAACTACGCGAAAGCATAAGCAGTTATCCATTTTATTACGAGGGGCACGATATAAATTTATCGGTGAGTGCAGGCGTCAGTAGCACAATAAACGGCGAGCAGACTATAAAAGAGTTACTAGCGAACGCCGATAAACGACTCTACCTTGCTAAAGAAACTGGCCGTGACAAAGTGGTAACCTACGATGAAAAAAGCTTACTTTTGCAAGCTTAATTTGAAATAGTCTTAACTTGATCTGCCAGATTCGATTTGTAGAGTTGAATTAAATCTGACAGTGAATAGCCGATTTGTGTCAGAAGCGGACGGTCGTAACACCCATTTAAGGGGCTGATAATAGTTTGCTAAAATGTGTAGCGAAGCGAAACCGAGCAAACTGTTAGCAGTCCCGCTTCAAATTCTTGTTATGTGGCAGTACTTAAAAGCTCACTATTTTTCTTACTCACTAAGCTCCAAAATGTACTTGAGACATTATAAAAACAGTACAAAGGATATATTAATAACAATAAAAAAGTAATCAAATCACCAAAATCTCGATCATCGTAGTAAAGGTCAGATGGGCGCTTAAGTGTAGGTAAAGAGTCTTCTGTTTTGTTTGCCTCAATCTCCAATTCATCTTTAGATAAATTAACAACCTGTTGATTAGAATCGTAACGATAAATGAAATAGTCATCAGACTCGGTTGAACCATATAGAGCCTTATCAGTAATCCCGACCAATACAATATTACTGATGATAGCTTCACCACCTTCTCGAGTAGGCCATAAATACCATTTATCAGGAATATCAATTGCTCCCATAGTGAGTCCATCATTTATGGGAAGTGACCAATAATCTGTTAAAGGTGGATCTACATCTCTAACAAATTGACAAACCAGAGCATTAACAATAACTGCCAGCAAAAAATAAGGCGCTAACTTTAATGGGAACCAAAAGAGTTGGTTAACTGTAATGTCAGTCTTTTTCTTTAGCAGCATAATTAACCGAGCAATTAACATCAGCGCGAGCCCAATAATACTTGCTACTAAGAAATAAAGAATCCCTACGATGATTAATTGAAAAAGAGGCCCCAAATTATACTCCTAGCCTGAATGCCACATAACAATTTAATAGTGCGCTCATCGCGCATATTTCTGCCGACTTAACGCTCATTTATCTACTTTATATAGTTTTAACAAATCACCTAAGGTATTGCTATCACTAAGTTTTCTAAATTTTTTAGGTAGAGTTATATGCGCGTGTCGCTCATTTTCATGAATATATGCGCAAAGCGTAGTTTCACCAATCTATTAAAGACGATATTTAGCCAACCTCAACGGCCGCTAATCGCTCGTTGTCGAAGTACGTCTGTGTGCCAATTGCGGACATTAGTAACGCCTCATTCAGAGGCAAAAAATAGTTGGTTAAAATTAGCGACGCAGGAGCAAAAACCAACTGTTTTTTGTACTTTGAAATGACTTGTTAGGCTACGATTTCCGTAACAATTTCAGTTTTTACTGAGTTAGCAATAAAACATTGGTCATGTGATTGATGGTGCATTTTTTCAAGCTGCTCCATCGTTGGTTTTTTATCACCCGAAAACTGAACATGTGGTCTAAGTGTAACTTTAGTCATTGAAATTTTACCATCGCTATCTTTCTCCATAATACCTACAGCATCGTCTACATATGAATCTACAACATATCTTCTTTTGGCTGCGATTGATAAGAAAAACAACATGTGGCAACTAGAAAGAGACGCAACAAATGCTTCTTCTGGGTCTACATTTGCTTCAACGGAATAAGGTAAAGGAACTACGTGAGGTGAAGAAGAGGCTTGAACGGTTACACCACCATCAAAAATCCATTCATGGCCTCGGCTATATTTGTTATCAACATAACTTTCAGTGCTACCTCTAACCCAATTGATTTTGGCAAAATACTCTGACATTTGAACTCCGTATATGAAAGTAGCCTAACGCCCGCATAAGGGGCAGCAAAACGTAGCGGCGATTTGCTTAAACTTAGGCGCAGCCCAAAACTAAATCGCCGCGTAGTTTTGATGTCCCAGCGAGCCTGCGAGCGACTTGATGCGTTTGTTAGTTGCCGCTACCACCATGATAGTGTGGAGTGTTCAAACTCAATCATAATTACCTCTGGATCTTCTTGATAAGTTTCTAACCATTTTTGAGACATTTTCCAGCTAACCCGGGTACTAGCTTTAGGATGAAGCTCAAATAAGTGTTCCATTGATGTGATAAAAGCATAAATCTTACACCCTTCATCAACAACGACAGCAAAGTATGGTTCACAATTGAAAGCGTCACATGCTCGCTCAACTTTGGGGAAGTTGTCATTTGTAATTGCAACGTACTGCCCTTCTTTGCCTGTATTTCTTGAACGAGATTTAACAGAGATGCCCATGACTTCATTGGTGTGAGGGTTATTTGCAATAATATCAATTCCAGTATGATCAACTAGCGCACACTCAAAACCATATTTCGACAACCAATACAAAATAAGTGACTCTGAGAAATCTCCGGTGATTTTTGAATGTCTCGAACTCTTATTTACTTCCACAAAGGTCTCCAGAGGCAACTAACAATTTAATAGTGCGCTCATCGCGCATATTTCTGCCGACGTCACGCTCATTTTTCTGAATGATATAGTTTTAACAAATAGTTTAAGGTATTACTATTACTAAGTTTTCTAAAACTTTAAAGAAAAGACAAATAGAACAATATGCGCGTGACGCTCCTTTTCATGAATATATACGCAAAGAGCAGTTTAACCAATCTATTAACGACGATATTTAGCCAATCTCAATGTCCGCTTATCGCTCATAGCTGCCTGTCAGATCAGATATGAGCTACTACACTTAATTACTAAATAAAACTATCTGTGTATTTTGATTCATAAAAAAAGCCCTTCAAATGAAGGGCTTTACTACACACAACAATCTATCTATTTAATTTAGCGTAGTCTTACTTACACTTAAGCGTTGCTTCATCTGCTTTGTTTGGTACAAATTTTATATCTGATACCGACACAGAGGCTTTACCTGAGCTGTGCAAACTAAATGGGCTTGTTAAACTCGCAAAATTTACGCCTTTATCAGCAAAGCATTTAAGGTCAATCGATACTGACTGCCATTTACTAAGTAAACGACTATCTACAACGTTAGCTAGGTTAATACTTTCACCACATTCACCCGAGCACATTGCAAGTGAAAGCTCATTACCAAGCGCTTGGTTAAGCTTTATGTCAAAACTAATTACGCCATTTGCTTCAACATAAGTAATAGTATCTTCAGCAAAGCTCGTTACTATTTCTGCGCTCGCTTTTTCACTCCCGTCAAAATTAAACTGACGAGCATCTTCTTGTACAACCTTATCTTCAGTTCGGTATTTTATAGCGCCAAACTCATGGGTACTGCTCGACACATCTAACAATTCATCACCCGATTTGAGCAATAAGCGCCATGGCGCAACCGGTGCTCCCACTAAAATATCCATACTGGTTAGTGATGAATTATCTAATTGCGAATTTTCATCTAAATTATCCGCAAGTATATTTTTATCACCATAGGTTAAACCAAAGCCATACGGTAATAACGGCGAGTAATCTTTATCTCCTTTATTCACCGTTGTTTGAACTGCCGTTTTAGGCCATGAAAAAGAAAGTTTGCCTTTAAAATCGTGGTTAACACTACCGTCGGCTGCTTTTAGTAGCACATCGGCAACACCACCGCCTTCAGTACCAGGTAACCATGCTGCTACAAATGCATCAGACGCATTAAGTTCACTGTTTACCCACATTGGACGACCAGAAATAAATACAGAAACAACGTTTATTCCTTGCGCTTTTAATGATTTTAACAGCGCTAACGATTTTTTATTGCCGCGCTCAAATTCAAGGTTATCTCTGTCACCATGACCCTCCGCGTAAGGTTCTTCACCAAATACAACAACGGCTACATCGGGTTTTTGCTCAAAAGAGCCATCATCACTGAGTGTAACTTTACCGCCTGCGGCAGTAACTTGCTCTTCTAAGCCTTTATAGATTGACGTGGCTCCTGGAAAGTCAGCATTTTTATTGTTTGTGCCCTGCCAAGTAATACTCCACCCACCAGACTGCTTACCGATATTATCGGCACCGTCACCGGTAATAAGTACATGTTGATTTGGCGAAAGCGGCAATAAGTCATTTTTATTTTTAAGAAGTACGAGTGACTCACGTACTGCTTGTCGTGCTACTTCACGGTGATCTTGTGCGCCAATTAATTCTGTTTTACCTGAATATAAACGGTTTGCTGGACTTGGCTTATCGAATAAACCCGCGCGTAGTTTTACACGCAATATACGTGCAACAGCATCGTCAATACGCGCCATGCTAATTTCGCCAGATTTAACTTGCGCTATGGTATTTTCATACAGTGGTTTCCAAGCGCCCGTTGGCACCATAAATATATCTAGCCCTGCATTAATAGCTTGTGGGCAGCTTTCGTTGGTACAGCCTTTTATTTGTCCATGTCCATTCCAGTCACCAACAACAAACCCGTCAAAACCCATACGTGTTTTTAATACATCGGTCAGTAAATATTTATTACCATGATTTTTAACACCGTTCCAACTGTTAAACGACGCCATTACAGACTGACTACCAGCCGATAACCCACCTACATAACCTTGTGCATGAATATCAAATAACGATTGCTCACTGTCGATATTGTTACCTTGATCGTCACCATCAACAGTGCCGCCATCACCTAAAAAGTGTTTAACAGTACTAATTACACGTTTATCACTTAAAAAGTCTTCATCGGCCTTACCTTGTAAGCCATTCACAATAGCCGCTGAATACTCACGCACTATTGCAGGGTCTTCAGAATATCCCTCATAGGTTCTACCCCAGCGATCGTCACGTACAACTGCAACGGTTGGCGCAAACACCCAATCAATACCTGTAGCCATAACTTCTACAGCGGTAACAGCTGCAATTTGTTCAATTAGTTCAGGATTATTAGCCGCACCTAAACCAATATTATGTGGAAATAACGTAGCACCAATCACATTATTATGACCATGAACTGCATCTGTTCCCCACATAGTAGGGATTTTGCTACCGTCTATTGAATCATCAACAGACGCTTGATACATTTTTTCAGCAAGGGCAACCCAATCTTGTGGTGTGGCATGTTTATCCCCATTAGGAAACGCCCCACCACCGTTTAAGTAAGAACCAAAACCGTATTTACGCATATCTTCAACGGTAATATCGCGTATTTCAGGCTGAATCATTTGCGCAACTTTTTGCTCAAGCGTCATTGAGTTTAAATAACTCGCTATTTGCGCTTCTATCTCTGCATCTTTTTTAACCGCAATGTTGAGCTTGGGCCATATTTGTTCAGCACTAGCATGCGCTTTTGTAGTATCAGCTTGATTAGTATTGTCGTTTGAACAAGCAGTTAATGTGGTCACTGAAGCAACCAATGTTGCTAATGCAATTTTATTAAGCGTAAAAGGTGTGTTCATTATAAAGTCTCCTTAGCTTGAACGGGTTTGCTGCCACTTAAGCCGTAAAATACGATGAATAGATAACATAAAATTGGTAAAGCATACGAAAGTTGAACCCCAACACTATCAGCAAGTGCACCTTGTAAAAGCGGCACAATTGCACCGCCTACAATTGCCAAACACAAAATGCCCGAACCTTGCGCTGTGTGCTTGCCTAAGCCATTTAGTGCAAGGCTAAAAATAGTAGGAAACATAATGGAGTTAAATAATCCAACTAATAATATTGACCACATTGCTAACTGACCAGATGTGCTCATAGCAATAACCACTAAAATAATAGCCATGGTTGCATTAAAACCAAGCACTTTACCGGCAGGAAGTTTTTGCATTACAGCCGCGCCAATAAAACGCCCAACCATTGCACCGCCAAAGTAATAGGTAATGTAATGAGCCGCGACATGTTCTTTTAATCCAGCAATATTTTCTTGCGCTAAAAAGCTAACTAAAAAACTACCAATCGCAACTTCCGCGCCCACATACATAAATATGCCTACTGCACCCAAAACAAGGTGGCGATACTGCCATGCACTCCCTTCAATAGTGTCTGATTTCTCGGCAGCTTCTTTTTGCTCGCTCATAATGTCAGGAAGCTTAAGCCATGCAAACACACCAGCTAATACAATTAGCATTGCAGCAAGCAGTAAGTAAGGAAGTTGAACTGATTCGGCATTTTGCGCCGGTGTTAAAAAAGCATCCGACGCTGAGCCTAGTATTAATAATGCACCAAATGACGGTGCAACCGTGGTACCAAGCGCATTAAATGCCTGTGTTAATGTCAAACGAGAAGACGCTGTTTTTGCAGGACCTAATAAGCTTACGTATGGGTTTGCAGATACCTGTAATAAAGTAATTCCGCTTGCTAAAACAAACAGCGCAAACAAAAATACAGGATAGTTATGCATTTGTGCCGCTGGATAGAATAATACACACCCAACTGCAGCAATTAGTAACCCGACAACAATGCCGTTTTTATAACCCAGCTTTTTCACAATAAGCCCGCTGGGTATAGACATTAAAAAGTAAGCACCAAAAAAACAAAACTGCACAAGCATAGCCTGCACGTATGTTAAATCGAATACCGCTTTTAAATGCGGGATTAGAATATCATTTAGGCAGGTAATAAAACCCCACATAAAAAATAGCGTTGTTAACGATGTAAGTGCAAATCCATAATTATTATCGCCTGTGTTTTGCGATTGTGTGTGTGTTGTTGGTGCTGAACTAGCCATGTGCTCTCCGCAATTTATTATTATCGTTAACCTTCTCTGTATTGTTAATAAATTGGCGGCTAAGCCATGCTATTAAAGAGTTGACCTGAAGGTTAATTAACATTAATCTTAAAAATGTAAGCGCTTTCACAGCTAATTAAATACGAACATGTAACATAATTCAACAATTTTTATTTTTTTATCAAGTCGAGAGTAAGCTACGAGGCAGTAAATATCGGCGCTAAAAGTGCAATTTAGGTTTTAAAAGGTTTGTAACTAATGACTAAAATATCTTTACCAACTTGTTCACCTCTATTAACAAAAGAGTTTATTTATGGTGTAGCAACAGCGTCTTTCCAAATAGAAGGTGGATCAACTCACCGTCTGCCGTGTATCTGGGATACCTTTTGTGATACTCCAGGTAAAATAGCTGATAACTCAAATGGGCATGTTGCGTGCGATCATTACAATAATTGGAAAAAAGACATAGATTTAATCGAATCATTAGGAGTAGATGCTTACAGACTTTCTATTTCTTGGCCTCGTGTTATTACAAAAAGTGGTGAGCTTAACCCTGAAGGCGTAAAGTTTTACACCGACATCTTAGATGAACTGAAAAAGCGCAATATCAAAGCGTTTGTCACGTTATACCACTGGGATTTACCTCAACACCTCGAAGACGAAGGGGGTTGGTTAAATCGAGAAACAGCTTATGCGTTTGCTCACTATGTTGATTTAATTACTTTTGCATTCGGTGACCGAGTGCATTCATACGCTACCTTAAACGAGCCTTTTTGCAGTGCTTTTTTAGGTTACGAAATTGGCATTCATGCGCCAGGTAAAGTGGGTAAACAATACGGGCGCAAAGCCGCCCACCATTTGTTATTAGCACATGGGCTTGCCATGACCGTGTTAAAGCAAAACTCACCGACGACTTTAAACGGTATCGTGCTTAATTTTACTCCCTGCTATAGCATCTCTGAAGACGCTGATGACATTGCTGCAACAGCTTTTGCAGATGACTACTTAAACCAGTGGTACATGAAACCCATCATGGATGGTACATACCCAGCAATTATTGAACAATTACCTTCAGCACATCTGCCAGATATTCACGATGGTGACATGGCTGTTATTTCGCAATCAATTGATTATTTAGGTATTAACTTTTATACCCGTCAATTTTATAAAGCGCACCCTACTGAAATATATGAGCCAATAGAGCCTACTGGCCCGCTAACCGATATGGGCTGGGAAATTTACCCTAAGTCGTTTACGGAGTTATTAGTCACACTTAACAAAACCTATACCCTACCGCCTATTTTTATTACTGAAAATGGCGCAGCTATGCCTGACAGCTATAATAATGGTGAAATCAATGATGTAGATCGACTAGACTACTACAACAGTCACCTAAATGCCGTTCATAATGCAACAGAACAAGGCGTTAGAATAGACGGCTATTTTGCCTGGAGCCTAATGGATAACTTTGAATGGGCAGAAGGCTACTTAAAAAGATTTGGTATAGTTTATGTAGATTACAGCACACAGCAACGTACTATAAAAAATAGTGGCCTAGCCTATAAAGCATTAATCTCAAATAGATAAAAAAACGTATTTATTAACGCAACTAAAAAAACATAAAGCGAGATAAAGCAACCATGGTTAGTGTAAAAGAAAAAATAGCCTACGGATTAGGCGACACCGCCAGTAATATTATTTTCCAAACGGTAATGATGTTCCTAATGCTTTACTATACCGACGTGGTGGGCTTATCCCCTGCTGTTGTTGGTACTATGTTTTTAGCTGTTCGCATTTTTGACGCCGTAACCGACCCCCTAATGGGCAACCTAGCTGATAAAACACATACACGATGGGGGCATTTTCGCCCTTACCTACTATGGCTTGCGCTCCCTTTTGCCATTATTAGTATTTTAGCGTTTACTACACCAGACTTAGAAGGCACTGACAAAATAATCTACGCCTTTAGCACCTATACCTTACTGATGGTTGCTTACACTGCTATTAATATACCTTATTGCGCACTCGGTGGTGTGTTAACCGCAGACGCAAAAGAACGCGTTACTATTCAATCGTACCGTTTTGTATTTGGGATGCTTGGTGGTGTTATTGTTGCTGGATGCACCATGCCAATGGTTGAATACTTTGGCCAGGGCGATAACGCTAAAGGTTACCAGCTAACCATGACCGCCATGAGTATTTTAGGCCTTGTGCTGTTTTTACTCTGCTTTTTAGGCACTAAAGAACGTATTCAACAACCCAAAGAACAAAACATCCCTTTTGCTAAAAGTATTCAAGCCCTAGTAAAAAACGATCAATGGCGTACCTTGTGTATTGCTGCATTTTTCTTGCTGACTGGCCAAGTGCTTAGGCTAACTCTGGCGGTATATTACGTCAAATACTACCTCGGCCGGGAAGATTTAATTACTCTATTTATGACCCTAGGTGTAGTTGCTAGTATGATAGGTTGCGCCGTTGCACAGCCTCTAGCTGCGCGTTTTTGCAAAATAAAGGCTTACATTAGCTTACAACTTATCGCTGCAACTATTTGTGGGTTTAGCTACTTTATTGGCAGTGAACAACTGGTTCTCGCGTTTACTGCTTTTATTCTATGGAAATTCTTTTTAGATATGGCGACCCCACTCCTATGGGCAAAAATGGCTGACACCATAGATTATGGTCACGAAGTAACGGGATTACGGATTACGGGCTTAGTTTACTCAGGTGTTATATTTTTTATTAAGATGGGTGTTGCTGTTGGAGGTGCTATTGCGGGTTGGCTATTATCATTTTACAGTTATCAGGCTGATGTGACGCAAACAATGAGTACTCAGCAGGGAATTTTACTGTCGTTTACTGTACTACCCGCCCTAGGATCCCTTTTTGTAGCATATGCAATGAAAAAATATACATTAACTAACCAGGTTGTTGAAAATATTCAATCAAAGCTAACCACAGTCAACAACACTAAGGTATGATTTAGCTGATTAAGTTAAGGGTGAAAGCGAGTCAATAAGTAACATGGCAACAATTTATCAAGTATCAGAGCTTGCAGGTGTATCGTTAGCTACCGTCTCTCGGGTAATGAACAAAAACACAAAAGTAAGTGATAAAACAACTAAAAAAGTACTCGATGCAATGCAAACATTGGGTTACAAACCTAACTCAATAGCCCAATCTTTAGCATCAAACTGCACTAACAGTGTTGGTATTTTAGTATCTGAATTACATGGCCCTTTCTTCGCCCAAATGATGGCGGGGATTGAGTCTGAACTTAGGGCTGCCGGTAAACACGTTATTATTACAACCGGCCACAGTGAAGAAGATAAAGAAAAAGAAGGCATCGACTTTTTAATTAGCAGGCGCTGCGACGCCATAATTTTGCATGTTGAAGCAGTGACCGACGAATACCTGATATCGCTCAGTAGAGGCACAACGCCTGTTTATTTAATGAGCCGCTACGTCAAAGAACTCAAAGAGCACTGCATTAGCTTAGATAACAAACTAGGCGGTTATTTAGCAACTAAATCGGTGTTAGAACAAGGCCATACCGAAATTGCTTATATTGCAGGCCCTCAGTTTAAGGCCGATGCTGCAAACCGTTTAGCTGGCCATAAACAAGCCCTCGAAGAAGCCAATATAACGTTTGACCCATCGCTTTATTTTGAAGGTGATTTTAACGAAACCGGGGGAAGTTCAGCGCTTGAGCACCTCATTAACAGTAAGCTAAATTTTACCGCTCTTGTGTGCGCAAACGACGAGATGGCCTCAGGTGCGATGAAATATGCCCGAGAGCACGGCTATCACCTACCCAACGATTTATCGATAGTCGGATTTGATAACGTAATATTTGCAAACTACCTCTACCCAACACTAACAACGATTGATAATCCGGTAGCTAAAATGGGTGAAATGGCCGCAAAACTTGTTCTTAAAGACGTATACCAAACAAAAAATATTAAAATAAATCGTTTTTTTGAACCCACACTAATGCAGCGTGACTCTTCAGCGCCACTAAAATAAAAAAGCGGCTAATGCCGCTTTTTTGTATTCCACTGCAACGTTACCGTTACTTTGCAATCCAGGGAGTTACTTTTAATACATTACTAATTTCACCGAACGATTGGCTATCCTCTTCCCAATTATCGTCCACATCAAAATAACAAATCGATTCCTCGCAGGTTACGTTTTCATCATTAATGCTTATTGGGTTTTTAAAGGTAACCGCCACACCTTTTTGCTCAGGTAATAAAAACCACATTAGCTTACTAACAAAAAAACCTGATAAATCAGTTAGTAATTCGTCTAGCTCCTCGTTAATGGTATATAACGCATGTTTTGAGAAAGCTAAATCGTCAAATTCGTTAGCTTCTATTTGTAGCTTTAACTGGCAGTCATGCTCAGGGTTTTGTGGCTCGATAACAATAACGGCTTTATCTGAGTCAAGCTGTTTATCAAAAGGTAGCAACAGCTGTGCGCTATCTGTGAAGTTAAGCGGATACTCGTTATTTTCTGTTAAAATGGTTCCGTTTTTTATTGCACATGCCTCGTTAGTTGCAATATCGCTTATATAAAAGTTAACGCGAGCATATTGAAAATCCCCTTTATTAACTACTTTTAAACGGTCATAAAAACCATCGTACGACATTACAAACTCTCTGGCATTGGCGCTAAATGCACTAAAGCCCAACAAAAAAAGTAAACTCGCGTAAAAACAACCTGTCATGTATTTATTCATCAAAATAAGCTCTGTTTTGTCTGATCATCGTATTTAATTCTTCTATATATGCCTCACCTCGCTCAGAGTAAGACATCAAACCATGAGTTAGTTTGGTTGCTAATACTGGCTTTTTTTCACGGCGCAGGTTTTCACGTATGCCCCGTAACTCTTTGTAAGCGCCATGAGTATTTATATTTCTGAAATAAGAGCTTACTGCAGCACGCACCGATTGAAATGCAGCGACTTCGTGTGCTGCGCCAGTGTTACGACGCTTTGGCACCATGCCGCAACCTTTTGAGTAACACCACTGACCAAAAAAATTCAGACCAATTCGCGCAAACCGAGAGGTCCCCCAAGCCGACTCATTAGCAGCTTGCATTAATGCCATTTCTTTAGGAATAATATCAACACGGCGCAAAGCCTGAGTTAGCACAAGTGTGTTAACCGTTTCAGGTAAGCCATATTGTTTGAGGATTTTTACAATATCTTTGTTTTGTTTCTCTTCAAGCGATAGGTTGTTTTCAAGCATCATACGGGCTATTTCTAGCTTGGCACGTTGTTGTAATATTTTTTTATTTTCAGCCTCAACATGGGGACGGATAAAATCAAAAAATGCGCGTTTTTTCTCTTTTACATCCGTAAATTCAGAAAACTTAGGCAACGTTACATTATGTAGCGGCTTTTCTTTTTTCTTCACTTTTTTAGCTTGTTCACTGGTGATTTGATCTACGCTATCGGTTTCATCACTTTGTACAAACGGGTACGCAAGCGCCCATATAAAAAGGATGGCTAACAAAAACTGAAAGATAATTTTAAGCATGTATTGTCTCATTCAAACAACTATTTATGTATGGTAACTACACACACATACGAACATTCATTATACCTAAGCCACTATATAAACGCGAATTACAAAAATATGTTCATTCGCAATTTATAAGTGCATGGGTATACTAAACACTAAACAGGTTTAATGGTGATTGAGCAGTATGGACAAAGTTTGGCAAAGTAGAATAATAGAGCAATATAAACACAGACCTAACGACAACCGATCTCCCTGGCAGGTTGACCGCTCAAGAATTATTCATGCCGCTGCATTTAGACGCTTACAAGCTAAAACACAAATTATGGGGATTGGCCTAAACGACTTTTATCGTACCCGCCTTACTCATTCGTTAGAGGTGTCACAAATTGGCACTGGTATTTTAAGGCACTTAAAGACACAACACAGTGATTTTAACCATTTTCCATCAACCGGTTTACTCGAAACACTCTGTTTGGCGCACGATATTGGCCACCCACCATTTGGCCACGGAGGTGAAATTGCTCTTAACTATATGATGCGAGACCATGGCGGCTTTGAAGGAAATGCTCAAACTTTACGAATAGTTGCAAAACTAGAGCCCTACAGTAATGGTTATGGTATGAACCTTACACGCCGTACATTACTCGGGTTTATTAAATACCCAGCCTTTATAAACGAGTTGTGGCACACCATACCCGATACGCATAACTCACGTGCTTTTATCAAAGCCGATGATTGGCGCCCAGCAAAAGGGTTATACCAAGACGACGCACACATATTTGACTGGATTGTTGAACCATTAAGCCAAAACGACAGAACGTTATTAAATACCCACGCAACAATAGATAAACACCGCGCTAAAACACTTTATAAATCCCTCGACAGCGCCATAATGGAACATGCCGACGATATAGCATACGCCGTGCACGATTTAGAAGACGCCATTGCAACCCGTGTTTTGACATTAGATGACTGGCAAACGCACGCACTTCCGCACTTGCAAGCGCTTAATTTTGAGTGGCTGAATACCGTGCTTGAAACGTTAACATCTCGACTATTTTCAAAAAATGATTTTGAACGAAAAGACGCCATAGGTGAGCTGGTAAACACCTTCATTATTCACATTCATTTAGACATACAAAACGAAGCATTTGAATGCCCTATTTTAAAATACACTGCTAAGTTGCACCCAGAGTATGAAAACGTACTACACATACTCAAGCACTTTGTATTTCAACGCTTAATTCGTGACCCTGAAATGCAACAGATTGAGTTTAAAGGGCAAAACCTACTTATTGAATTGTTTACAGCGTTTGCAAGCGATCCGCTTCGTTTACTACCCGAAACAACGCAAGCGCAATATATTGAGGCTCAAAAACATAATCAAGGCATGCGCATTATTTGTGACTACTTAAGTGGTATGAGTGATGAATACGCATATAAAACCTATCAGCGATTATTTTTGCCTGCGCAGTAGTCAACAAACAGGTTTTTGACTCCAAAATAAAGTTAATAAAAAAGCCGAGTAAATTTACTCGGCTTTTTTACTTTAAAACAAGGTAACGTTAACGTGTTTTATAGCTCTTTTACACCCATGTTATATAGCGTAAAACCAAACATATCTGCGTATAAATCTATAACTTTGCTGGTTGGTGTGCCCGCACCATGACCCGCATTTGTTTCAATACGAATAAGTGTAGGGTTATTTCCAGCCTGCTTAGCTTGTAATTCAGCAGCAAATTTAAATGAATGAGATGGCACCACACGATCATCGTGATCACCGGTTGTTACCATAGTGGCAGGATATTCAACGCCCGCTTTAACGTTATGCAATGGCGAGTAAGCTTTTATATATTCAAACATTTCTTTACTTTGCTCACTAGTACCGTAGTCGTATGCCCAACCAGCGCCCGCTGTAAATGTATGGTAACGCAGCATATCAAGTACGCCTACCGCTGGTAATGCAACTTGAAATAAGTCAGGTCGCTGCGTCATCACAGCACCTACTAATAAACCACCATTTGAACCACCGCGCAGTGCTAAACGTTTTTTAGACGTGTACTTTTTATCTTGTAAGTACTCTGCTGCTGCAATAAAGTCATCAAACACATTTTGCTTTTGCATTTTTGTACCAGCATTGTGCCAATCTTTTCCATATTCACCACCACCGCGAATATTTGCAACGGCATACACTCCACCTTGCTCCAGCCAAAGCGCGTTAACGGGGCTAAAACTTGGCGTCAAACTTACATTAAAACCACCGTAACCGTATAAAATAGTCGGGTTTGAACCATCTAATTTTATACCCGTTTTGTAAGTGATGATCATCGGCACTTTTGACCCATCTTTTGAGGTATAAAAAACTTGCTCAGAGGTGTAATCGTTAGTATTGAAATCGATTGCCGATTCACGATAGACCTTTGACTCGCCAGTGCTTACATTAAACGAAAAAGTAGTCCCTGGGGTTTTATAGTTAGTAAACGAGTAATAAAGCGTTGTTTGATCTTTTTTACCGCGAAAACCACGTGCACTCCCTACGCCGGGTAAGTTAATTTCACGGATTAAGTCACCTTGTTTGTTGTATTGCTTAACCTGCGAAATTGCATCCACCATGTAATTAGCAAAAAAAGTATCTCCGCCTTTGCTTAGGTTAAGTACGTTATCGGTCTCTGGAATAAAATCGACCCAATTTTCAGGCGCTGGGTTATTTGCATTTACCGTAACCACTTTTTTGTTTGGTGCGTTTAAATTTGTAACTAAGTAGAGCGTATCGCCATCGTTATCAATCACAGATGTATCTGAATCTGCGTTACCTACAACAGTAATAAAATCACTGTTTTCTTTACTTAAGTCTTTTATAAACAGCTTGTTTCCAGACGTTGAAACACTGGCAGAAATTAGCAAGTACTTGCCGTCATGTGTCACATCGGCGCCAACGTAACGATGCTTTTGCGCCTCGCTGTCACCAAATACAACGCGGTCGTCATTCTGCGATGTACCTAAAGCATGGTAATACACTTTATGTTGATCTGTTTTAGCCGATAGTTCACTGCCTTTTGGTTTATCGTAGCTTGAGTAATAAAATCCTTCGTTACCTAACCAATCAATACCACTAAATTTCACATCAACTAAAGCTTGCTCTACTTGCTCTTTAGTCGTTGTATTAATAACGATAATTTTACGCCAATCACTGCCACCCTCCGAAACTTGATACGCTAATAAACTACCATCTTTAGAAAACGATAAACCCGACATAGACGTTGTACCGTCGTCGCTAAATTTATTAGGATCTAAAAATACCTCTGGCGCTTCATCGCCTTTGCTGCGGTATAAAACATATTGATTTTGTAAGCCATCGTTTTTATAAAAGTAGGTGTAACCGCCCTCTTCAAATGGCGCACCTATTTTTTCGTAATTCATTAGTTTTTCAAGGCGCTCTTTGAGCTTGTTTCTGTAAGGGATTTGTTCTAAGTATGAAAAAGTAGCCGTATTTTGCGCTTTTACCCAATCAGCAGTCTCTGCACTCATATCGTCTTCTAACCACCGATAAGGGTCGGCAACGTTTTCTCCAAAATAGGTATCAACTACATCACCTTTTTTGGTTTCGGGATACACGACTGAGTTAACTTGATTCATAGATGATTTTACTTCTTTTTGATCTGATGTATTGGTTGGCTCTGAACAGCCACTAAGTGCCAATAATACAGCACATGCAAGAGTACGTTTGAGTAACATAATTTGTGTTCTTTTTATTGATTAAGTAGTAGGAATAATTTATGAGTTTTTTAAGCTTATGTCTATTAAGATGCGTTAAGTGCCATTTATCGCTGTAAACAAGTGTAAACTTACGCTTTAATAGTAAAAACATACAATAAAAATAAAGCGTGATTTATGGAAAAACAAGAACCCACTTTCAACAGTTTTAAAGCTTTTTACCCATATTATTTAAAGGAGCATCGCAACGTAACCTGCAGGCGCTTGCATTTTATAGGTAGCTTATTAGTACTTATGGTTATTATTAGCGCATTATTAAGTCAAAAATTTGCGCTATTGTGGCTGCTACCCGTTATTGGCTATGGCTTTGCGTGGGTTGGGCATTTCTTTTTTGAAAAAAACCGACCAGCTACATTTAAACACCCATTTTATAGTTTGTGGGGAGACTGGGTTATGTTTAAAGATATATTAACCGGAAAAATAAAATTTTAATAAAGTTACTCGCACCAAAAAGCCACCTTAATTAGGTGGCTTTTTGGTGCAAATAACGTGGGTATTTAACGCTATACCACTTTAGTTAACCAACCATGCTTGTCTTCGCTTTTACCCCATTGAATGTCGTTCAATGCTTGGCGCAAACGTGCAGTTGTTGGCCCTGGCTCTCCTGTGCCTACTTTATATTCTTTATCGTTATGAATAAACGTTCCCACTGCCGTTAATACCGCAGCAGTGCCTGAAAGCGCAGCTTCTGTGCCTGGTTTTGCAGCACGCTCTAAAAGTTCAGTCACTGTAAAATTACGTTCGCTCACAGTCATGCCTAAATCTTTAGCAATCGTTAAAATACTATTACGCGTTACGCCGTGTAAAAAGGTGGAGTCGAGTGCTTTGGTTATAATTTCGTTGCCATCAATTAAAATAAAGTTTGCAGCGCCCGTTTCTTGTACATCACCACCTGGGCAAAATAATATTTGATCTGCTTGATACTGTTTACGTGCAGCGCTAATTGGGCCAAGTGCACTGGCGTAGTTACCACCGCTTTTAACCATACCCATATGCGGTGCACAGCGCATACCGTCTTCTTCAAGTAACACTCGTAATGCCGTAGCACCACCGGCAAAATAATCACCCACGGGTGAAAGTAAAGTGTACAACAATGAGCTCATTGAAGGGGCTGCCGCCTTACCAATTGCCGCTTCTGTGCCTATATGTGTTGGGCGAATATACATAGAGCCAGGCGGTAATGGGGTTTCATCGGCATATTGGCGAACAATATCAATAATCATCGTTTTAAGCATATCGCCATCAAAACTTGGTAAGCTTAAAAGTGCAGAGCTTTGCTGCATACGTGCTATGTTTGCATCCATTCTAAAAATATAAACAGACCCATCTTCATGACGAAATGCTTTTAAGCCCTCAAAACAGGTGCTTGAATAATGAAGAACGTGTGCACCAGCATGAAACTCAAGCTTATCGCATGGAACAACTGAGGTTTCGCCCCATTGATTATCTGAAAAACGAGCTTGAATCATCTGTGGCATAAACACAGTACCAAATGCGGCCATTTTTTATCTCTCTTGTGTGGTCTATTTTTCTCCATTGTATGACAATCACGCATCAATTAACCATAGCTAAAGTAACGGATTTTTAATTAACAATAAGAAAAAACCAAACGCACTGTATGTTTATTAAACACAACAGCAAAAAACCGGCATATGCGCTTACACATGCCGGTTTATGTTTTAGCTTTTAAGGCGCTTAATGCACCCTATCACTATTTAAATGAGTATCTAATAATTCGCTTTAACACCGAGCCGTATTGTTTAAAAAATCCGCCAGTGTGGTAATCAATACCGTGCTTTTGCATAACTGCCTGCACCTGAGGCGCCACCTCTTGATATCGCGACGACGGCATATCAGGAAATAAGTGGTGCTCAATCTGGCAGCTCAAATGGCCCGTTAAAATATGAAACCAGTTTGCCCCTTTAATATTAGACGAGCCCAATACTTGACGATAATACCACTGGCCTTGGGTTTCGTTTACGCAGTCTTGTTCTTTGAATGTTTCGGTTTCTTCGGTAAAGTGGCCACAAAATATAATTGTCGATGTCCATAAGTTACGAAGCAAATTTGCCACTAAATTACCCGCTAACACCCATAAAAACAGTGGCCCTGCAAGTAATGGGAAGATCACATAATCTTTAATTAACTGGCGAGCGCCTTTACTAAAAAAACGCTGCTTTAAAGTAGCATGCGATACACCCCCTTCACGATTTTCTTTCTTTTTACCTATAAAAACACGCTCTGCTGCCAGCTCATGGTATGACACACCCCACTGAAACAAAACACTTAAATTTATGTAAGTAAAAAACTGCCACACATTTTTAAAACGCCACTTAAAATCATCACTCAAACGTAACAACCCGTAGCCAAAATCACGGTCTTTACCAATAATGTTAGTGTAAGTGTGGTGCTCAAAATTGTGAACCCGATGCCAGCTTTGGCCATCGCAGGCTATGTCCCATTCGTATTGCTGAGAGTTAAGCTGTTTGTCGTTCATCCAATCGTATTGACCATGCATAACATTGTGGCCAATTTCCATATTATCGAGAATTTTAGCCAAAGCCAGTAACAAAACACCGGCACCCCAAAGTAAAGGCTGAATAAATCCAAGCATTAATAGTATTCGCCCACTCCACTCACATAGCCTTTGCTTTCGAACGACAGAGCGAATGTAGTCAGCATCTTTTTGACCTACTTTAGCAAGCGTATTCATTTTTATAGTATCTAAATCGCTTGCAAGCTGATCAAAGTTTATGTTTTTCATAATTGTAACTCCAAATCACTCACAGGTTGGCTTATACAAAGTTGGATTAATTGCTCACCGTTGTCTGACATTTCACCTGTTTTTAAATTACGTACTATTCCCGACTTTTTAATACATTGGCACTGATGGCAAATACCAATTCCGCAGCCACGCTTTACCGGTAATTTTTTAACTTCAAACTGGCTAAGAAGTACATCATTTCCTTCAACTATATGAGCTTGGCTGTTCACCTTTACAGTAAACTGATCTTCATTGTTTACTTTGGGTAACGCTAAACCAAATGCCTCTTGGTAATAATTAAGATCATGTTTTTGAGCAAACGCTTGTACCGTTTGCATAAACCCTAGCGGCCCACAGCAATATATATCTGGATTCTCCCAATGTTTAATATTGCTAGTAATGTCGCTCGACTGCTCACGAGTTAATAATAAAAATGAAAAATGACTAAATTGTGTGGCTAATTCACGCAACTCATCAACACATTGATGTTCGCCCGATTTTGCGTAATACACTAAATTTATTGCTTTAGTTGTTTGCGCTAAATAATCGTCAAGCATTGCTAGCATCGGCGTTATACCAGATCCTCCAGCTATTAATGTGGCAGGAGTATGTGTATTTTTAAATACAAACTCACCCGTTGCAGCAGATATGTTGCACCATGTTCCCGCTTTTGCTTTGTTATTTAATAAACCGGTAAATCGTCCTTGTTCGCTTGTTTTAATTAACAAACGTATAAATCCCGTTTCGT
This sequence comes from Pseudoalteromonas sp. 2CM32C, assembly GCF_023161925.1. NCBI lineage: Bacteria > Pseudomonadati > Pseudomonadota > Gammaproteobacteria > Alteromonadales > Pseudoalteromonadaceae > Pseudoalteromonas > Pseudoalteromonas sp. 2CM32C. The sequence goes on from NZ_JALNTI010000004.1 coordinate 172,813, forward strand.
TGAAATATTTAACGCTTGAAGCAACTGTAAAAACGCGCGTTAATAATCGTCCATTCATTTCAATGGTCAAACTAACATGCTGCCCTGCTGTATGTGCGGGCCATTGTTTGCTTGGTTTTAGCTGCAAACTCAAAAATTCACCATTTAATGAGTCTGAACTCATTAGTTGCGCTCTAAATTGCCCTGCACGCCAAGCAGGTTTAAACACTTGCATTATTGGCTCTATGTAGCCTGCAAACGTTTGATGGTGTAAAAACCACGTTGAAAATTGGTTTAATGCCTGCGTAAACATTGTAATAAAATCTCTATATTGGTTTATTGCTCAATGGTTTGCACGAACTGGGTGTTAGCACAAATCAGAACCCTAACTATTTGAGCATACAAGTGTACGCTCAAACTTCAGCGCACAAGTGTACGCTGAAAATTCAAGTTTTCAACCCTAATAGAGTGTTTATTCCATTATTTTTGTTAAAAACTACGAACAAAAAACAAACTAAACTCAATTTATAAACGTATTTCAAAACTAAATAAAATATAAAAAATATACTTTACTGAGTGAGCTAACTATTTCTAATACTGTGTGAGTGATATATGTAACTAGCTAAAATTAAAGAATTTTCACTTATCGCAACGCTTAGCAAATTTTTACAGCTCGTGCTAACGTAAACCTAATTTGATTAATTTTGGAAAATAACATGCTCAATATAAAATCAAAAAAATATACACATTCTTTTAAGGGTGCCGTGCTAACAGCAGCTTTATTGACGCTGCCTACAATGTCAGTAAATGCAGTTGATTTTAAAAAGCTGCCGAGTTTGCCGCTTAATGTAAAAGCAGTAGACGTTTCAGAAGGTGTAAGTATTCCTTGGGCAATCGAAGCACTACCAAACGGTGATTTATTAATTACAGAGCGAAGTGGAAAACTATTTTTATTACGTAAAAACACCTCATCGCTTATTCAAGTAAAAGGATTGCCCGATATAGATGCTAACGGCCAAGGCGGTTTACTTGATTTAGCACTGCATACCGATAATAAAAATAGTCAATGGCTTTACCTTACTTACTCAAGCGCTGAAGGCAAAGGCAGTGGTAGTAACACTGCATTAATGCGCGCAAAATTAAGTGATGATCATACTCAGCTACTAGAGCCGCACGTTTTATACAAAGGTGAGCATAACAGTACAAAAGGTCAGCACTACGGCAGTCGTATTGTGTTTGATAAACAAGGTTATGTTTATTTTTCGATCGGGGATCGTGGTTCGCGCGACCTAAACCCGCAAGATCTTAGCCGTGATGGGGGCAAAATTTATCGTCTTCATTTAGATGGTCGTATTCCAACAGATAATCCCTTTGTAAAACAAACAGACGCTAAACACGCTGTTTGGTCATACGGACATCGAAACCCGCAAGGTATGTGGTTTGACGCTGAAAATAATCGTTTTTGGGCTCATGAGCATGGCCCCCGAGGCGGCGACGAACTTAATTTAATAAAATCAGGATTAAACTACGGATGGCCGGTAGTTAGCTATGGCGTAAATTATAGCGGCACGTCATTTACAGACCTGCAAACAAAAGACGGCATGCAATCGCCAACATCACAATGGACACCATCTATAGCACCATCAGATATGCTACTTGTCACCAGCGACAAATACCCTAAATTAAAAGGTAAAGTGCTGTTATCGTCTATGAAGTTTTCGTTTTTAAGCGCACTTACGCTTGAAAACGATACGCTAAAAAGCCAAGAAAAAATATTAGAAGGCATTGGCCGCGTAAGAAGTTTAGCGCAAGGGGATGATGGTTACATTTACTTAGGCCTAGATGGCCAAGGTATTAAACGCCTAGAGCCTGAGCTATAAAACCGTTTAGTAAGCGCAGCATAGTAAATAATTCACTTACCTTATTTTAATTTAACAAGGTAAGTGCCTTACTGCCAAAAGAACTTTTTAGCTGTTTGTAACGTATGGTAGTGCTATCACTTTTATAAAATTAAGCGAGTCCCATGTTTTCGATATTCAAATCAGACCCTACAAAAAAGTTACGTAAAGAGTACGACGCCAAATTAGAGCAAGGCATGCAAGCTCAGCGTAAAGGCGACATTAAAAGCTACGCCATGTTAAGCGAAGAAGCCGAAAAAATCTGGAGTGAGATAGAAGCGCTTGAGGCTAAAAAAGCCAAGTGAATTCGTATTAAACGTGTTTGCCCGTTTCAAAAGCAGCTAGGCGCGTTTAGCAATTATTCATCACCTCCTTTTTACAGCTACCTCCCTCAAAAAACCTACCTTTATAATAGTCTTACACGAACAATTGTATTTAAAGTAGTTACTTATATTACCGTTGCCATTTTTTAGAGGTGGTAAAATGGTTTAAAAAAGCTTTTGCTTTTCATTTTAAATTTTTAATTACTGCATTTACTAAAGCGATGGCGTTTTTCCTCCTAAGTCAGAAAGTGAGGACACTTTCCCCTTTTCTGCCTGTTGTTAATTAACAGCCCGACTTAAAGTTTAATACTCGCAATGTGTTACAGGATTTGTTATTAATATTAAAAATAAATAAGAGGACATACATTGCTCATAAAAAGAGGAAAGTGTCCTCTGATAAAGTTGTTAGTTGCGATGGATCCATTACAGAAACTTGCTGAACGAAATAGAAAGCACGCTGAAATAAATAAAAAAGAGCGCAGGGAAAATCTAAAGCTTTATCCCATAGCATTGCTCTTTTATTTTCTCTATTTTGGTGGGTATTATTTTTACTTTTCCAATGAAGAGCAATTTCTTAGTTTCGAGTTTTGGGAATTAACCAAACAAGTTTGGCTTATTTCTATGGTTACAATTGGCGGGATTGGTTCTATATTTTTTAGTGCAAGTTTAGCTATTTTAATTTGGTTAAATATATTCGTAAAAGAGCTTGGTGCTAAAGTTAATTTATTTCGCTCTGGTATATTTTCGGTAATATCAATATCTATCAGTTATTCGTTTTTTCTTTTTGCTAAGTGGCTAAATATTTTCATTATTGAAAATAATAAAAATATTTATGAGTTTCTCAGCGTAGATTTTCCAGGTATGGTGTTCATGGTCGAAACAGGCTTGTATTACATAGTTGGTATTATCTCAATGATTTTCTTGATGTTGTTTTTCTTTATAATCTCTATACCGTTTAAAGCTAAAAAACATGCTCAAGAATTCGCAACTAACAAGGGATTAAAGTCGGATTCGTAACAGTTTGCTCGGTTCCACTTCGTTTCACATTTTAGCAAACTATTACTCACCGCTTAATGCGGCGTTATATTGCAAATGGAGTTCAGGTGAAAAAATCTTTATTTTTAGCATTCTTATTATTTTCGTTTAATTTGAATGCAGGTGGATATTACCAAAGTGTAAATCAAGGATATGATGCAGAAACAGGTCTATTCTTTTATCCCATAAAACACAAACCTGATTCAGGTGGTATGTTTTCAAGTAAATCGAATACAAGAATTAAAAATATTTTAATATTCGATCCTAAAACTGAAAAGCAGTCTTATCTTTTTGAGCGCAATAAAGTTTGGGATATTAAGCACTTTAGCTTCGAGACAAGTGTTAGTAAATCAAATGGAATTCAGTTTTTTGGTAGTTCTTATAATATCTTAAACAATCCAATTGCAATTAAACGTAAATTAAAAGATCAGTTGCTTATCATTACTGGCGAAAAAGACTCTGAAGAATTAACTATGTGGTACGCTACTAAACAAGGTCAAAACTTGAAGGTAGTCCATCGTTTTCATAAGTCAGTTAAGTGGCATATAGATCTTAAAAATTCAAAAGTTAGATTCATAACCCACAAAAAAGAAGTCTCATTTAAGAGTATTGAGTGGTAGCAATATAACAAGCCATTTAAGGCGGTACTGCTAAAGCTTGGCTCAGTTCCACTTCGTTACACAGTTTAGCCAAGCATTATCAGCCCCTTAATGGGGCGTTATATGCCTAGTTTGGCTTCATAGGTCTATTTTTAAAAGGGAGTGGTTTTGGATATTTATCATGGCGATGTTGTATCTGCGATTTTTTTGATTTTAGGGATGATTGTACTCTTTAAGAAAAAAATTAATTTGACTCTATCAGCAGGTACTTCAGGGACTAACACCTTTGTGATTGAAAATAGTAAATATACGAAAAGCAAAGATGTAGAGTTAATTGGTTTTTCCAAGGCTTTACTTGGTATTTTACTAATTGTTGTTGGCGTTTTGATAGCGTACTACTTCAAAGGAGACTTGCTATTTTCGATCTAGGCGGCTGTTTTAAGCTTCTGCGTAGTGGATATAACAAAACGATGAAGACGGATTTTCGCGAAAAGCGCGCGAAAAACGCTTATCGAAAGTGTTATATGCCTAAGATTATGAATCGATTATTAGTTTTACTATTACCAATCTTTATTGTTGGTTGCGAAATTGAAAATGACAACCGTATAGGTTTAGGAATGAAAGTGGATTTCCTTGTAACTTCAGAATGCATGAAGTCTACAATTGAACATACTCAAAATACTCAAAACTTAATTACAAATGGCTCAAGTTTTTCTTTTGAACTCGATGAATATGAAGTCAATTTAACTATGTATGAGCAAACTGATATTAAAACTAGTTTTGAAATTGATATAGATGGCCAGCATTTAGATGAAGATATCGGTGTGTTTTATCGTAAAACTGACGCTCTTGCGAAAGCTTTTAAAAATAGCATAATTAAACACTGCTCTAATAAAAACGGCATATAATGAGGCGTTGAAGCTCTAGAATTACTCATTTAAAAAAACAGCCCGTTTTATGGGTCCCAAATAGCATTACCTAATGCTTTAAAAACATTTAGAGTTAATTACAGGAACCCTTTTTTAATTGAATTTGGCTGTTGGAGCTACTCTACAGTCTTGTTATAAGCCCTAAATAGAATCGAGTTTATGTCTCTCTTAGTTTGTAAAAAATGTAATTCAACAATTGCCCCAAAGGTTAAAACACTCAACGCTAGGGAACGAAGTTATGTTTGTCCTGTTTGTGGTACTTCAATTAATACATTTAAGATTATTAATTATGTAATTGGCCTTACTGTTTTGTTCACTCTTTGGGTTATTTCATTTTTCTCTCATCATATAATTGAGGGGAACTTTAGGTTTAACCAAGAGAATCAATTATCATTAATAGCCGTTATTGTACTAGTAACCTTTATTGGCTATGTTACTTACAGACGCTCCAAGGAAGCTGAAAAATCTAAAAAGTGGGTGCTATTTGGTAGTATTGCAGGGTTATTACTTTTAAATGAAATTCATACAGCAGCTTTAAGAGTTTGGGGCCTGTAAGGAGTTTAAAATAAACATTGCTCTTCCCCCTTTACTATACCTCTCAAGTATTTCCCTCATACACATTCTCAGGATTCATTTGCATTAGTAGCCCTGGGTTGTCTATCGGTTTAAACCCATATTGTGCATAAAGGCCATGCGCATCAGAAGTGGCTAATAAAAAACGCCTTAGCCCTTGTAGCTCTGGGTGTTCTACTATCGTTTTAATGAGTAATTTGCTCAGGCCACACCCTTGTAGGTTCGGGGTGATAAATACATCTGCCAAGTAGGCAAAAGTAGCATTGTCGGTAACTACCCGTGCAAAACCAACTTGCTCGTTATTAGGGCTATACACGCCAAAGCACATTGAATTATCAATCGCTTTTTGCATCACACTTTTAGGTATGCCTTTTGCCCAGTAGCTATTAGCAATAAAATTATAAATAACGTTAAAGTTAAGCTTAGACTTGTCTGTACTAATTGAGTAGTTGTGAGGTTGTTGAGTCATTTTTAACTATCCAGTGTAGTATTTAATAGTTTTTTACATACTTTAACTGTGTATCGTGTAGTTTTGAAAGCAGCAGTAACGAGCAAATAGCACCAAATAACGCTAATGCCATATCTGACTGTGTATCCCACACATACCCTTGCGTCCCTAAAAATGCCTCAGCGTTTTCACCGGTCAGTACTGCTACCCACCACTCTATTAATTCGTAAAACGCACTAAACGCCAAACTGACAGATATAACAAATAAAGTTAACCAACCTCGGCCATTCACAACCTGCTTTCGAAGCAGTATTTCGCGCGCTAGCAAAGCGGGTACAAATCCCTGAAAAAAGTGCCCTACTTTGTCATAGTTATTGCGTTCGCTGCCAAATAAATTATCAAATAAAGGCACTTCTGCGTAGGTATAATGACCACCCACCATCAGCACAATACAATGCACTAAAATGAAAAAGTACAATAAAGAGGTTAATTTAAAGTATTTATACGTGCTTGCTATAAGTGCTAAACCAATCATTGCGGGAATAACTTCAAGTAACCAAGTAAATTGATCTTTAGGGTTAATACCAGACCAAATTAACACACCAAAAAAAAGGCTTAGCCATGCAAATTTCACGAGTATCCTTACCTTATTTATTTAATTTTAATACAGTCTACCTTTTCAATATTAATAAAACCACCGCCTGTTATTTAGCTTAATTAATAGTAAAAGTGCAATTATCTGTAGTTAGTTTTAGCAGTTAATCGATTAAATAAAGTAGGAAAAAATCGTTTTATCGTTGGTGCCCAACCACTTAATCCTTGCCCAACAATAACCTCGTCTTTTTTGTTAGCAATCGCTTTAATCATTTTTTCAGCTGCACAGGATACTGCCATGCCGTTTTCAATTGATTCTTCGGGTTTATTTTGTGCTACACCCTGCTCGTTCAACGAGTTATGTGCAATCGCTGTTTTAATCGAACCTGGGCAAATCGTTAAACAATGAATATTATGCTCTGCTACTTCTGCTCGTAGGCAATCCATAAAGCCCACTACCGCATATTTTGAGCCTGAATAACCCGTTCTAAACTTTGAACCAACTTTTCCTGCCACACTGCTAATAGCCACAATTGAACCGCTTTTTCTTGCAACCATTGAAGGTAATATCGCTTTTGTCAGTGCTATTAAACCAAAATAATTAACCTCCATAAGCTGGCGGTATACATTAAAGTCGTTTTCTAAAAATAAACTGCGCTGCGACACCCCGCCGTTATTAATTAAAATATCGATAGGAGGTAAAGTGTGCAGTAAATCAGTAACCTGAGTCAAAACAGCCTCAGGCGCTGACAAATCAAGCGGTATAATTAAATGCCCATCACCTTTAAGCGTTGCTTTTACTTCGGTGAGCTTTTCAACATTGCGGGCAGATAAAATGACGCGTGCGCCTAGCTTTGCAAATTGAACCGCAAGCTCCTTGCCAATGCCTGACGATGCGCCTGTAATCCACACTGTTTTATTATTAAAATTCATAGGCACCTCTTTGCTCAATGAAGCTTTTGATTTGAGTAAGTGAATTTACGCCTTTGTTGGCCCTGCAATATTGTTCACTTCAATTTCGAGCTGTTTGTAAAAGCCCATTAAAAATAGTAATTCTACAGTTACATACAATGGGCCAATAATTAAGCCAATTAAATCATCAACAAACGCGGGCTTTTTGCCTTCATAATAATGTCCAATAAATTGCAACACCCAACCAAACACAAATACGCCCACGCCAATACTTAACCAAGGCCAAAATGTCATAGCTGCTATAGGCTCAGCAGCAAACAGCAATGCAGTAAACAATATCGCCATAATTAAACCCAGCGATAGACTTAACATGACGTAATAGATTACCGAAGCTAAAACAAATATTTGTGCAGCATTAATAACAACGCTACCAAGGGGTATTTCAATGCGGGCAAGTAAACATAAAACGGCAAATACAATAAGTGGGATACCAAAAAAATGAGTAAGCACATTGCGCTTAGAGCGGTGATATAAACCATATTTGCCAAGTTGTTGTTGAAGTGTTTGCATTGTGTATTCCTCAATAAATATTTAGCTAAACACTAAACATAACAAATAAACGCGTAACAACAATGTCATCTACCCGACATTTACAAATTTAAGCTAACGCCGAAATAATACTTCCCTTTTCTCGTTCTGGTTGAGTATCCATTCGCTCACGTCCATTTTGATACTCCTGTTCGAGCATTTTTTGTAGTTCGTCCATTTTTTTGTTAATTGAATCACTGTCAGCGCCTTGCTTTTGTAACTGCTCTGATAACGCTTCTATTAATGCTTTTATCTCTGCTATTTTGTCTTTATCGATACCTAAACGTTGGTATACCAATGCCTCTTGAGCATTTTGTAAAAAGTTATTAGCAACCTTTGGCTCATTAAACTCTTTCGGTTGTTGGATGGGGACATCTGTTGCCGCACGCTTATTTATTGATGCCGCATTAGTGTCACTTACATAGCGACTATATTGATTTATATAAGAAGTTATCATCATTAGCTTAAATCCATTGCTGCAAAGTATTATCTGTAGCAATTTTGGTTCCAAAAAATGGTGAAAATAAACTAAGTTAAAGCTAGGCAACCAAAAATCTGGTTAAACAATTGAGGGTTTGTTTTTATTTGTCCAAAAATTTAAATTCTAACTGAAGGTTTATTGTGCAGCGCTTGAGTTAACTAGCAAGCGCCTGCAATTTACTTACATCCAACACTGTAATGCACTGATAGCCCAAACTAATGGCATTTTTTTTAACCAGCTTTTGTAGTATTTGATTTATGGTTTGCCGTGTTAAATAGGTCATATCCGCTAATTGTTGCTGAGACAATGCCAATGGCGCTGAAAAATTGGTTTGCTCACTCAGCATTAATAATCTGTTACATACCTTTTGCTCTGCACTGTGCAATGCATGATCTTCCATTGAAGAAAACATAAGCCGTAATTTTTGTGCCAATAATAAGCCAAACTCCTGCCAATATTCAGGGTGTTTACTTAATAGTTGTTCTAATGAACGTTGTGGTACATAAAATAACTGAGCGTCAGTTTGTGCGTAAACATCATGAGTTCTTAAGCCTTTATCAAATAACGTTACTTCACCAAACCATAACGACGCATCTATGAAACTCAAAACGGCCTCTTTACCATTACTATTTACGCCACTAATTCGCATAACGCCACTTAAAACAACGTATATTCCATCATGCACATCGCCACGTAAAAATAGCGCTTGTTGGGCTTTCAAAGTGAGTATTTTACCGTGAGCTAATAAAAACATTTTTAGCTTGGGGCTACGATTTTTAAACCATTGCCCTTGCTCTATTACTGCTTGCTGATGCGCTTTCATGGTACCTCTTTAACAATCGTACTCACTTTTTGGAACCCAACGATATTTGCTAATTTCAAATAATTCATTAAATTTGATTGCTCCGTTTTTAACTGTATTTCAACTTAACATTATTTGTTAATTTACTTGCACAATAACTCGAATTTATGACAATCCACGCAGATATATCAAGGGTCTAATCATTACATGTTGCGAGCTTCAATTACTAGCACCACTTTTAAAGCATATTAATTTGGCATAATTTTAATGCAGTTTAACCAACCCCTTCACTCACAGTATAAATTACATTTTTCGAACAAATATATTTCATTTTATTAAAACATTAGTTGATCCTTCTATGAAATTGGTCTAGCATTTCTGGAAGCGCTTCCACACAGGTGATTTTTAATTTTCTTTTCTGGAAGCGCTTCCATACATTTGACAATGTTAACATTTACACAATAACAGCCGCATACAAGCTGTTAATAATAATGATAAAAGTACGAGGGAAACCGAATGGCTAACCATATTGTAAGAAAAACAAAGATAGCAACCAGCCTATCTTTGATTTTAAGCGCATCTGTATCTTTACCGTTGCTTGCACAAGAAGAAGCAAATCAAGACGTTGAAGTAATTCAGGTCACCGGCTTTAAAAGTAGCATTAAAGAATCAACTCGATTAAAACGTGATGCCGCAGGTGTGGTAGACGCCATTTCTGCTGAAGATATTGGTAAATTTCCCGATACCAATTTAGCCGAATCGCTACAGCGTATTACCGGTGTGTCGATTGATCGCTCAAACGGTGAAGGTTCTAAAGTAACTGTTCGTGGTTTTGGCCCCGATTACAATATGGTAACCCTAAATGGTCGCACAATGCCTGCTGCATCTCTTCCTGCAGGTGGCGGCACTCCCAATTCTCGTGCATTTGATTTTGCTAATTTGGCATCTGATAGCGTTAAATCAGTTGAAGTTTATAAAACAGGTAAAGCAAGTATTGCCTCTGGTGGTATTGGTGCAACTATTAACATTAACACTGCCCGCCCACTCGACAACCCTGGATTTATTTCAAGTATTGGTGTTAAAGCACTTCACGATACAACTAATCGCGTAGGCGATGACATTACACCTGAGCTTTCGGGTATTATTAGCTGGACCGACAGCGACGCTAAATTTGGCGCATCGTTAACAGCAAGCATGCAACAGCGCGATAGCTCATCAACAGGTGCATTTGTAAATCAGTGGAATACATCGGCTTTTGACGGCACTATTCCTCAAGCAGCTGACGATATTGTTTTAACTAACGCACCAGAGATTGGCCAGCTTTATTCAATGCCATCAGATTTACGTTATACCATAGCCGACAGAGAGCGTACGCGTACAAATGCGCAATTAACATTTCAGTACAGCCCAATTGATGATTTAACAGCCACACTTGATTACACCTACTCTAAACAAGATTTATTTGAAGCACGTGCTGAGCAGTCTCTTTGGATGGACAATTACAAAAGTGCGCTAACCTTTGATGACAACACCGTTAAAACACCTGTCTATTACCGTGAAGAGCGCCGCGATCTACAAACGCGTGATTTAGGTTTAGCATTTCAAGAGTTAAATCAGGTAAATAAAAACGATTCAATCGGCTTAAATGTAGAGTATTACTTTAACTCTGAGTTGAGCTTTATGTTTGATGCACACAATTCAAAAGCCACCAGTAAACCTGATGCACCATACGGCAGCTGGGTTAATGCAGGCCTTGGTGCAAATGTTATTAATGCACAAGAAGTAGACTTTAGCCGCGAACTTCCTTCTATGAGTATAGATTTTAACGACTGTCGACGCGCTAACTTAAACTGTAACAATACGCTCGACCCTGCAGATGTAGGTACCTCGATATTAGACTCTAATTTTGCAAGCCAAGAATCTGAAGTGAACGAATTTAGGCTTCATGGTAAATATGAGCTGGAAAACGGTGTAATTGACTTTGGCGTAGAATCTCGCTCTATGGAAAGCCATTCACTTCAGTCACTTACTCGTAACACGATGGGAAATTGGGGAGTTGAAAACCCTGGTGAATTACCTGACGGTTATTTAAATCCTACCAACTTTTTAGCTGAGTTTGACGATTACGATACGTCTGGTTCATTTAATCAAGGCTATACGGGCAGCGCTTCACAAATAGGTTATTGGGCAGGCGAGCAATATGGATTTAACTTCGCAGCCGATGGCGCTTTTGCTACAAACCGCACCATAGAAGAAGATATTACTGCGTCCTTTGTTCAGTTCACTTATACTGGTTATTTTAATGACATGCCTTACAACATCGTTGTTGGCGCACGTCACGAGTCAACTGATATTACTTCAACTGCTAATATTGACCTGCCAAATGCCATTGCTTGGGAAGGCAACAACGATTTTAACGTACGCTTTGGCTCAGATAAGCAAGATTTCACACTAAAATCTAGTTACGATCATTTTTTACCCAGCTTAGACTTTGACATAGAAGTAATCGAAAACGTAAAAGCGCGCTTTTCTTACAGTACAACAATTGCCCGTCCAACGTATGATAACTTAAGTTCTGCCGCTACTGTCGGTGTACCGGGAGCGCCAACCTTATTGCCTGGTTCGTCACCAGCAACAGCGTCAACAGGTAATCCTGGTTTAGTGCCGCTTGAGTCAGATAACATTGATGTATCGGCAGAATGGTATTTTGCAGAAACAAGTTATGTATCGGTAGGTTACTACACAAAAGATATCGAAAACTTTATTGGTTTAACGCCAATGACACAAAATTACTATGGTTTACGCGATGCAACTGCGGGCCCTCGCGCGCAAGCTGCCATTGCAGAGCTTGAAGCCCGTGGGCTTGCTGTTACAGATTCAAACTTATTCCAAATGGTTGCGGCTACCGAAAATGGGGTAGATTTTGATTCTATGACTTACGAAGAATTTGAAGCGGCGTACGATGTTATTGCTAACAGCGATGACCCACTACTCGATTTTACTGCACAAGTACCAACCAATAATAAAAGCGCCACCATAGATGGTTTTGAAATTGCATTTCAACACTTTTTTGGTGAAAGCGGTTTTGGCGTTCAAGCAAACTACACTACCGTTAATGGTGATATAGACTTTGATGTAAATGCTAACCCTTCTACAACGCAGTTTGCACTGGTAGGGCTAAGCGATACAGCCAACTTTATTGCCATGTACGAAAACGATGACTTTCAAGCCCGTGTTGCCTATAACTGGCGGGATAAGTTTTTAAATAGTGCTGCGCGTTACGTTAACGAACCTGGTTTTACTGAAGAGTATTATCAAATCGACTTTAACGTTGCGTACAACTACAGCGAACAGCTTTCGTTTTTTGTTGAAGGCATAAATATTACTGAGCAAAACAGCCGCGAACATGGCCGTACATCAGTGCAATTATGGAACTTGCAACAACTAGGCGCACGCTACAATATTGGTATGCGTTACAACTTCTAAAGGTAATACCAAGCAAAGCCGTTAGTTTTTACTAGCGGCTTTTTTGTATTTAAAACGATATAGTTTACGTGTTATCAAGTTTAGGGTTTTAACTCATGACCAAACCAATAAAAAAAATAGTCATTTTAGGTGGTGGTACAGCCGGCTGGCTAAGTGCGGGTTTATTAGCTGCTGAGCATCCACATTTGAGTGTCACGTTAATTGAGTCAGCAAACGTACCAATACTAGGTGTAGGCGAAGGCACGTGGCCTTCAATGCGTAATACGTTACAGCGTATTGGCATTAAAGAAATTGATTTTATAACCCAGTGCGATGCCACCTTTAAGCAAGGTTCTAAATTTATAAATTGGCGCAACCTAAGTAAGGGAGAAAACTACTACCACCCTTTTATGGACCCTCAAGGCTACGAGCAAACCAATTTACACGCAAATTGGCAACGTATTGCACCTAACCAAAAGTTTGCTGACGTTGTTAATATGCAAAGTTTTGTATGCCAAGCAGCACTTGCACCAAAACAATTACAAACACCCGAATACGCAGCAGTCACCAACTATGGCTATCATTTAGATGCAGGTAAATTTGCCGAGTTTTTAAAAAGCCACTGTGTTAAAAACTTAAATGTTACACATATTACTGACGATGTAACCCACGTTATTAACGACGAGCATGGCTATATTGCCTCATTAAAAACAAATAAAAATGGCGATATAACAGGTGATTTATTTTTAGATTGCTCAGGCTCTCGTGCGCGTTTAATTGGTGAGCATTTTAATAGTGAGTTTATAGCGCAAGATCATATTTTATTTAACAACAGCGCTGTTGCAGCGCAAGTACCTAATGCACACATCAATCAGCCAATTGCCTCTGCAACGCTCTCTACTGCGCAAAGTAACGGCTGGATTTGGGATATAGCCCTACCCACACGCCGTGGCACAGGTTATGTATTTAGTAGTAAATACCAAAGCGATGAAAGCGCAACTGATACTTTAAAAAGCTACATAGCTAAAAGTACTAGCGAGCAACAAGCTGAGCAGCTTAATTACCGTGTATTAAAATTCAGCCCAGGGTACAGACAAAAGTTTTGGATTAAAAACTGTGTTGCCGTGGGTATGTCGGCTGGATTTTTAGAGCCACTTGAAGCCTCTGCACTTGCCATGGTTGAACTTTCAATTAGTATGCTGAGCGAGCAACTACCACAAAACCGCACGCATATGAGCCAACTTGCAAATCGCTTTAACGACCGTTTTAGCATGCGCTGGCAACGTGTTGTCGAATTTTTAAAACTCCATTATGTTTTAAGCGAACGCGACGATACCCCTTACTGGCAAAATATTCGGGATTTAACAACTGCACCAGAGCGCCTACAAAACTTACTTAAACTTTGGCAATTTCAGCCCCCTAGCCGCTTTGACTTTATTGAAAACGAAGAAGTATTTTCATCAAGTAGTTACCAGTATGTCTTATACGGCATGGGCTTTAATACACAAACACCTCAAGCACACAATGCGTTTACCAGCGCTCAAGCTGGCGATTATTTTTATCAACAAAACCGTGAAAAAATAGCGCAATACTTAAAAGGCTTACCGAGTAACCGCGCGCTTTTAAATGATCTTTTATCTAATAATAGGCAGCCACATAATGACTAAAACAAATGCAGTTAAAAATGTAGTAATAGCGGGAGGCGGCACTGCAGGCTGGATGGCTGCGGCTGCACTTGCAAAATTAATTGGCAAAAATATACACGTTACCCTTGTTGAATCTGACGATATTGGCACTGTAGGCGTTGGCGAGGCAACAATTCCGCCTATTCGTACGTTTCATAAATTGCTAGGTATAAACGAGCAAGCTTTTATGAAAGCCACTCAAGCAAGCTTTAAATTAGGTATTAGCTTTGAAAACTGGGGCGATGAAAACACGCGTTATATTCACTCATTTGGCGCAACAGGCAAAGAATGTTGGGCGGGTGAGTTTCATCACTTTTGGCTACAAGGCAAAACTTTAGGAATAAACAACCCTTTTGGCGATTACTGTTACGAGCTGCAAGCGGCTAAAGCCGGTAAATTTGCGTTTAACCAACAAAACCCTATTAACTACGCCTACCATATGGATGCTACCCGCTACGCGCAGTTTTTACGTGAATTTTCAGAGCCATTAGGTGTAAAACGTGTTGAAGGTAAAATACAAAAAGTAGTAAAAAGCGCTAATACAGGCCACATAGAATCATTACTTTTAAATAGTAGCGAGAAAATAAACGGCGACTTTTTTATAGATTGCACCGGCTTTAGAGGCTTATTAATTGAGCAAGCATTGCATACGGGCTACGAAGATTGGTCGCACTTATTACCATGCAATAGCGCCATTGCAGTACAAACAAAATCAACCAGCGATACCGTATTGCCACTTACCCGCTCTATTGCCCATAAAAGTGGTTGGCAATGGCGTATACCGCTGCAAAGTCGTGTCGGAAATGGGTTAGTGTATTGCAGCCAATATATGGATGACGAACAAGCTAAAGCGTTATTGCTAAATAACATTGAAGGTGAAGCGCTTACTGAACCCCGTGTTATTAAATTTAAAACTGGGCGTCGCTTAAAAGGCTGGAACAAAAACTGCCTTGCGCTTGGTCTTGCAAGCGGTTTTGTTGAACCACTTGAGTCCACCAGCATTCATTTAATTATGTCGGGTATTATTCGTTTTATGCGTTTATTTCCGTTTAATGGCATAACCAATCACGCCATTGACGAATACAACAAACAACTTAAAAGCGAAATTGAAAATATTCGCGACTTTATTGTGCTGCATTACAAAGTAACTAATCGCGATGACAGCGAATTTTGGCAACACTGTAGCGCCATGGAAGTGCCAAAAACACTTCAGCATAAAATTGATTTGTTTAAACAAACTGGTCGTGTATTTTTAGACGATGGTGATATTTTTAGAGTCGACTCCTGGGTGCAAGTTATGCTTGGTCAAGGTATTGTGCCTGAACAGCACCATTTAATAGCCAGCATGATGAGCGATGAAGAACTCGCCCGTTTTTTACACGGTATTAAACAGCAAATAGAACAGCGCGTTAGCCAATTACCGCCGCATCATGAATTTTTAAAACACTATTGCCCTGCATGAAAAAAGCCCTTAAAAAAGGGCTTTGGGTACACACAACAATTTTTACGCTTTATTACTCACACTTAACCGTGGCGCTATTTGCGCTTTGTGGTTTAAAGCTAATATCTGCAACTGAAACGCTAAGCTCTCCTGCCGTTTTAATAATAAACGGGCTGGTTACTCTGGCAAAATCAACGCCCTTTTTAGCAAAACAGGTTAAATCTATACTCATGGTTTGCCATGTATTTAAGGCTGAATTTTTAAGCTCATTGGTTATATTAAGCTCGCCACCACAGCCTTGCTCGCATTTCATACCTAGTTGTACTTGCTCTGTTGGCATTGTATTTATTTTATAACTAAAACTAAGTGCTGAATTGGCCTCAATGTAAGCTACTTTGTCTTCAGTAAAGTTACTGTTAATTTCAATATAGCTTGCGCTAGAGCCTATAAAATTAAACGCCATCACATCTTCTTGAATGGTTTTATCTTCAGTACGATAAGTAATGCCGCCAAGCTTTACACTATTGCTAGCCACTTGATGCTGCTTGTTATTAGAGTTTAAAAACAAACGCCACGGCGTTTTAAAGCTACCATTAAATATAGACAGCGGCGCAAGGTTGCTTACATCAACACCTGAGTCTTCATTTAGGTTATTGGCAAGGGTACTTTTATCTTTATAGGTTAACCCAAATCCATAAGGTAGTAGCGGTGCATAATGTTCATCGCCCTTATTTACAGCCGTTTGCAGTGGCGATTTGGGCCACGAGAACGATAGCTTACCTTTAAAGTCATGTTGTACTTGCCCATTTACATCCGCTAGTAAAACATCTGCAATGCCTTGGCCTTCAGTGCCAGGAAGCCATGCAGCTACAAACGCATCAGATGCATTTAGCTCGCTATTAACCCACATTGGTCTGCCCGATATAAACACAGATACAACCGGTATATTTTGCTGTTTTAACGCTTTTAAAATTTTAAGTGAGCGTTTATTACCTCGTTCAAACTCAAGGTTGTCTTTATCACCATGCCCCTCTGCGTATGGCTCTTCGCCAAATACAACAATGGCTACATCGGGTTTGGTATCAAAAGTGCCATTTGGGCTTAAAATAGCGATACCGCCTGCTGTATCTATTTGCGCTTTTAACCCGGCATATATAGAGGTGGCTCCAGGAAAGTCTTCATTTTTATTGTTGGTGCCTTGCCACGTAATGCTCCAACCACCCGATTGTTTACCAATATTATTGGCCGCATCGCCTGCTACAAGTATATTGCTTGATGGGTTAATCGGTAATATATGGTTATTGTTTTTAAGCAGTAATAAAGACTCTTGCACCGCTTGGCGGGCAATATCACGATGTGCTGGCGCACCAATTAGCGCTAATTTACCTGAGAATTTACGCTTGGCAGGGCTTGGTTTTTCAAATAAACCTGCACGTAATTTAACACGCAAAATACGCGCGACGGCATCATCTATTCTAGCCATGGGAATAGTACCCGCTTTTACTTGCGCTATTGTATTGTTATAAAGTGGTTTCCAAGCATCTGTAGGCACCATAAAAATATCAAGCCCCGCATTGACCACTTGTGGGCAGCTTTCGTTAGTACAGCCGGCAACTTGCCCGTGGCCATTCCAATCCCCCACTACGAAGCCATCAAAACCCATTTTGGTTTTGAGTACATCGGTAAGTAAGTATTTATTGCCATGATTTTTTTTGCCATGCCAGCTATTAAACGACGCCATAACAGACTGACTACCTGCCGTTAAGCCACCTATATAACCTTGCGCATGTATGTTGTACAAATCTTTTTCAGTATCTATATTATTACCTTGATCGTCGCCATCCACTGTACCGCCATCACCTAAAAAGTGCTTAACAGTACTAATTACGCGTTTATCACTTAAAAAGTCGCCATCGGCTCTACCTTGTAAGCCATTTACAATAGCGGCTGAATACTCGCGAACAATTGCAGGGTCTTCTGAATAGCCTTCGTAGGTTCTGCCCCAGCGATCATCGCGCACTACAGCTACGGTAGGTGCAAACACCCAATCAATCCCTGTAGCCATTACTTCTACCGCTGTTGCCGCTGCAATTTGCTCTATAAGCGCAGGGTTATTAGCAGCACCCAAACCAATATTATGTGGAAATAACGTCGCACCAATGACGTTATTGTGTCCATGTACGGCATCGGTGCCCCACATGGTAGGGATTTTACTGCCATCAAGCGTATCATCAACCGATGCTTGATACATACTCTCTGCAAGCGCTATCCAGTCAGCAGGAGTAGCATGCTTATTAGCATCAGGAAAAGAGCCTCCACCATTTAAATAAGATCCAAACCCATATTTGCGCATATCTTCAACGGTTATATCGCGAATTTCTGGTTGGATCATTTGCGCTACTTTTTGCTCAAGCGTCATCGACTTTAAATAACCAGCAATTGTATTTTCAATCTCGGCACTTTTTTGTACTTTGTTTTTAAGAGTTGGCCAAAGTGTTATATCGCCCTGCTCATGCTCCGAGGCGTTAGTATGATTGTTACTAACTTGCGTTTGCTGTTTATTACAGGCTGTTAAAACGCATATTCCTCCCACTAAAAGGGAAAGAATTTTTAATGCTTTTGTGTTTAAGCTTTTTTTCATTGTTATGGCCCTGTGTTGTCTGGGTGTGTTTTTATAATGTAATTTGCTTATTTAAATATAACTATTGACCTGTTAAACAATAGCCACTAACCTAAATATGGAAGCGCTTCCTGAAAGTTATTAAATACTATACCCGGCGATTAATCAAATTAATTATGGAAGCGCTTCCAACTTTAACTTTATAAAAGCAAATTTACTAAAAATAAAGCAGGGGTTTTCGCTTAATGAAACAATTATCTTTACCTAGTGGCTCACCACTTTTAGCCAAACACTTTACTTACGGTGTGGCCACAGCGTCTTTTCAAATTGAGGGTGGCGCAGCAGATCGCCTCCCCTGCATTTGGGATACCTTTTGTAGTAAAGAAGGTAAAATTGCTGATAATTCAAATGGCGATGTAGCCTGCGAGCACTACACTCGTTGGCAAGACGATATAGACTTAATTGAGTCGCTAGGTGTAGACGCCTACAGGCTTTCTATTTCTTGGCCCCGTGTAATGACCAAAAAAGGCCATTTAAACCCTAAAGGCGTTAAGTTTTACACCGATATTTTAGATGAGCTAAAACGTCGTAATATCAAAGCTTTTGTTACTTTGTACCACTGGGATTTACCACAACATATTGAAGACGAAGGCGGCTGGCTTAACCGAAACACGGCTTACGAATTTGCACATTACACAGATTTAATTACAAAAGCCTTTGGTGAGCGAGTACATTCTTACGCAACACTAAACGAGCCATTTTGTAGCTCTTATTTAGGCTACGAAATTGGCGTACATGCACCTGGTATTGTTGGGCGAGAATACGGGCGAAAAGCTGCGCATCATTTACTACTTGGCCACGGATTAGCGATGAAAGTGCTTGCTAAAAATAGCCCTAATTCACTCAACGGTATTGTGCTTAACTTTACGCCTTGTTACCCAGTTACCCAATGCGAAGAAGATTTAAACGCCACTGCATTTGCTGATGACTACATAAATCAATGGTATATGAAGCCAATAATGCAAGGTCAATACCCTGATATTATTAGCCAATTACCTAAAGCCCAGCGCCCTGATATTTTACCAGGCGATATGGACATTATTGCACAACCACTTGATTATTTAGGCGTGAATTTTTATACCCGTATGCATTATCAAGCAAGCGAAACAGACTTTTATCATGAGCTACCACACAAAGCCCCAATGACCGATATTGGCTGGGAAATTTACCCTAAAGCACTTACAGAGTTACTTGTATCGTTAAACGAAAAATACACCCTACCACCTATTTATATTACCGAAAATGGCGCAGCCATGGCTGACGAATTTAAAGACGGTGAAGTGAAAGACAACGATCGTATTGAATATTACCAAGAGCATTTAAATGCCCTACATAATGCAACAGCACAAGGTGTTAAGGTAGATGGTTACTTTGCGTGGAGCCTGATGGATAATTTTGAATGGGCAGAAGGATATTTAAAACGCTTTGGTATAGTACACGTAGACTACAACACACAAAAACGAACTGTTAAAGCCAGTGGTAAAGCGTACACTAAACTCATAACAAGCCGATAAATTATCGGCTTATAACAATAAGAACACACACTGTGAACAAACTCCCTTTATACGAAAAAGTCGGTTATGCCATGGGTGACGCGGGTGCTAATTTAGTATGGCGTGGCGCATTGGCCTATTTAGCGGTATTTTATACCGACACCTTTGGCATATCGGCTGCAGCGGCCGCCATGCTGTTTTTAGTGGTTAGATTATCTGATGGTGTAACCGATATAATTATGGGCATGATTGCCGATAGAACGCAGTCGCGCTTTGGAAAATTTAGGCCGTGGATTCTCTACTCCGCGCCCTTTTTAGGTTTGTTTATGGTGCTGTGCTTTACCACACCAAACTTTAGCGAAACTAATAAACTTATTTATGCCTACGTTACTTATATTGGTTTAACACTTGCTTATACAGTCAGTAACGTACCCTACTCTGCACTTATGGGCGTAATGACCCCCGATGACACCGAGCGCACAAAGCTATCAGGATTCAGATTTGCAGGCGCGTTTACCGGCGGGTTATTAGTGATGGGCTTTTTACCCGACTTAGTCGCTTATTTTGGAGGCGGTGATAACGCCAAGGGCTATCAGCTCACTATGTATTTATTCGCAAGTTTACTTATTGCGCTTATGGTTATTACCTTTGTAAGCACTAAAGAGCGTGTAATAGCCCCAGCTTCAGAGCAAGGGTGTTTAAAATCAGAACTGTTTGATTTAACTAAAAACCTACCATTTATAATATTACCTTTGTTATCAACAACACTGTTTTTTTATTATCGCGATTTATACAGCGGATTATTTTTTGCTTTAGTTATGGCGGCAATGACTGTTGTTATAAAAAAACTACTTAATAAAAACAAACAAACCCTAACCGGTTCGCAGCGCGATATGGTCGATTTACTAACAAATAAACCGTGGCTCGTTTTATTGGGTATTGGCTTTTTAACCATGATGTTTAACGGCATAAAATATGGTGTTATTGCCTATTACTTTAAGTACCACGTTGCTGATGAACTCATGGCAGGGCAATATTTTATTGCCTTATTAATAGTATCTATATTTGGTGCACTTGCTACAGGCAAGCTGGCTGAAATTATGGGCAAACGCAATTTATTTATTGCATCATTGTTGCTAAGCGGCTTATTAACCACTGCATTTTATTGGGTGCCTAGCAATAATATTGTCGCTGTATTTTCGTTTGGGTGCGCGGCTGAGTTTTTTGCCGCTATGATGCCTACTTTGTTTTTTAGCATGCTGGGAGATTCTGCCGACTACTCCGAGTGGAAAAATAAACGCCGCGCAACCGGGCTTATTTATTCTGCAGGCACCTTTGTACAAAAAACGGGAGGTGGTTTTGCTGGGGCACTTGTATTAGTGGTACTTGCAAGCTATGGGTATAACGGTATGGATGAGCTTACAATTAACCAAACCCTTCCCGCTATGCAGTTGTTAATGAGCTGGATCCCTGCTGCTTTTGCATTTTTAGGCGCCGCGTTGATGCTTATTTATCCGCTTACACCTGCACTAACCCAAAAAATAACAGAAGATTTAGCAATTAGGCGCAGTAATGTGTAAATTAACATTTAATCACAATTTATGTTTTATAAATTTTATTTAAAACAAATGCGTACAAGCTAGGATATAAATGGCGACTATTTATCAAGTATCAGAAATGGCAGGAGTGTCTTTATCAACTGTTTCTAGGGTGCTTAACGACAACGACTACGTAAGTAAAAAAACTAAAAAAAAGGTATTAGAGGCGATGAAAGAGCTCGGCTATCAGCCAAGCTCTATTGCACGCTCTTTAGCATCAAGCCGCACTAACAGTGTAGGCATTTTAGTGTCTGAGTTAGACGGCCCGTTTTTTGGACAAATGATGTCGGCCATTGAAGAGCAATTACGTATAGCTGGTAAACACGTAATTATTACGCCCGGCCACAGTGATGAAAAAAAAGAAAAAAACGGTTTTGAATTTTTAATTAGCCGTAATTGCGACGCCATTATTGCTCACGTAGAAGCGGTATCTAACGAGTATTTAATTGAGCTCAGTAAAGGTAAAACCCCTATTTATTTAATGAGTCGCTACGTTAAAGAAATAGAGCAAAACTGCATTAGTCTCGATAATGTTATGGGTGGCTACCTTGCAACAAAAGCTATGATCAATAAAGGGCATAAACGTATTGCTTATATTGCCGGTCCACAATTTAAAGAAGATGCCTCAGATCGTTTAAAAGGCCACAAAAAGGCGCTTGCAGAATATGGCCTCACCTTTGACGAAAGCTTGTATTATGTGGGCGACTTTAAAGAAACCGGTGGCAGCGATGGTCTGCGTCATTTTATTCAAAATAAAGCACAAATTACGGCTCTTGTGTGCGCCAATGACGAAATGGCATCGGGTGCAATGAAATACGCTCGCGAGCATGGCTTTAATATACCTAAAGATTTAGCAATAATTGGGTTTGATAACGTTATTTTTACCAATTACCTTTACCCTACGCTTACCACAATAGATAACCCAGTACCCGAAATGGGCCGTGCAGCAGCAAATTTAGTGCTTAAAGATATTT
The DNA here is from genome assembly GCF_023161925.1 of Pseudoalteromonas sp. 2CM32C. Classification (NCBI taxonomy): domain Bacteria; kingdom Pseudomonadati; phylum Pseudomonadota; class Gammaproteobacteria; order Alteromonadales; family Pseudoalteromonadaceae; genus Pseudoalteromonas; species Pseudoalteromonas sp. 2CM32C. The sequence continues at coordinate 195,310 of NZ_JALNTI010000004.1, forward strand.
ATAAAAAAAGCGGCATAACGGTTACTCAGGTGTTTGAGCCTAAGCTAATTTTAAGAGACTCAACCCCGGATATAAATTAATTTAGTTGCAAATTATCTAACTCGTTTCGTACCCACTGCGAATCGAGGTATTGCTCTAAATGTTGCTGTGCAAATTTTAAAAAGTTTCGTGCAGCATGCGATATATGCCTGTCGGTTCGCATAACAAAATACCAATGGCTAGCTAAGTGCGTATCGGTAACAGTTAATACCTTAAAGCTTTCATCGTCTTTTTCGAGTACATGGCGAGATAGAACGGCTATTCCCATACCCGAAGATACCGCAACTCTAATTGCTTCATTGCTAGCCATTTGCACTGAATCACTCAGTACTAAACCACGGCTTTGTAGCTCGCTTTCAAATAACATGCGCGTTGCCGAGCCATTTTCACGTAATAAAAATCGGTATTGCATTAAGTCGCTGAGCTTTACTGACTCTAATTGTGCAAGCGGATGATTAACCGGCACAATAAACTCAAGCGGATTATGTAAAAAACGTGCAGCTTGCGCATGTTCAAGCGATGGAGGATGGCTGAATACGTAAATATCGTCTTCACCACGCTCAAATCGGTTTAGCACTTCTGCACGGTTACCAATTTCTAGTGGAAGCTCTACATGCGGGTGTAAATTACTATAGGGTCCTAATAATTTGGGCAAAATATATTGTGCGGTATTGACCATGGCTATTTTACACCTACCTCGCTCACCACCATTTAGTTCTGTTAAAAAGTCTTGGTAATCTTCAAAGTGTCCAAATACTTGCTGACAGGTTTTATAAAGCTCAAGTCCAGCTTCGGTCACGTGCATTTTTTGATGCTGCATAACCATTAACGGCTCAGCTACGGCTTCTTGTAAGCGTTTAATTTGCAGCGATACAGTAGGCTGAGTTAAGTGCAATCGCCTCGCGGTTTCACTAATTGAGCCTGTTTTTACTACGCTCATAAACACTTCGAGCAATCTAAATGAAATATGTCGTAAATCCACAATCACCACCTATAGATAATTATTTATACCTAACTAGTATTTATTTTATTATTTACTATACGAAGTTTTAAATACAATAGCGCCACTTAATTTCATATTTAAAAGGAAATGTTGTGCCTGATATAGTTGTTATGTTTTTTATTTTAGGATTAGTAGCGGGAATATTACGCTCAGATTTAACCATTCCTAAAGCAACCTACGAAACACTAAGCTTATTACTCATGCTAACTATTGGTTTAAAAGGCGGCATGGTACTTCACGGCAATTTAAGCTGGCAACTGCTACCAGAAATGGGCACAGTGATGCTCTTAGGTGCACTTATTCCGCTAATGCTATACCCCATTTTAAAATACGTTATCAAATTATCGGTGGCTAACAGCGCCAGTATTGCGGCGCATTATGGTTCGGTGAGTGCGGGTACGTTCGCAGTTGCGTTAGCGTATGCCGAATCTGCAAATTTAGCCGTTGGCGCTGAAGTAACGCTCTATTTAGTTATGCTAGAGCTTCCTGCTATTATTGTTGGCTTATTACTTTATCGCAAGCTCGATAAAGACCCAGGCCAAACAAGTACACTCTCATTAAAAGCGCTCTGGCACGAAACCCTCACTAACAAAAGTGTTATTTTATTAGTGGGTGGTGTAATTATTGGCATGATGTACGGCACATCGCAAGGCAGCCAGGTTACCAGCTTATTAACAAGCAGTTTTAAAGTAGTCCTCGCCTTATTTTTACTAGAAATGGGATTAGTAGCTGCACAAACACTTCGCCCTTTCCCATGGCAACATTGGAAATTAGCGACTTTTGCTATTATTACCCCACTATGTTTGGGCACAGTAGGTGTTGGCGTAGGTACTTTATTAGGATTAGAACTTGGTTCAGTGGTTATACTCGGTAGCTTAGTAGCCAGTGCCTCTTACATTGCAGCACCTGCAGCAATCAAAGCCGCTATTCCTAAAGCCGATATAGGCCTTGCCATGCTTAGCTCGCTGGGTGTTACTTTTCCGTTCAATGTAATCGTAGGTATTGGCCTTTATCATCAGCTTGCTGTAGCTATTCAATAACTAACATTTAGCGCGGTGATTTGCCACTGCCCATTAACGGTTAACCAGTTTTGTGTGTGGGTTGATATAAAACATTCTTTTCCAACCTTGGCTTTCACTTGTTGCAAGCCAAGGTAGTGGAAATAAAGACACAATTGAATAATGAACATGAGGTGGCTTACCCGCTGCATTTCCTGTGTTACCCAATAAGCCAATATTTTCATTTAACTTCACAATGTCGCCTTCACTTACACTGTAACTATTTAAATGCGCTACATAGTGCACCCGCCATTTAGGCCCGAGTATTGCAACTACCTTACCGCCTCTTTTAAGCTCACCGCTAAACACAACAATCCCATTAACCGGTGCAACAACATGCGTATTTTTTTTAGCAAATATATCAATGCCTTTATGAACACCCGACTTCCCCCATGGCTCATACCAAAAAGTAGCATGATTCCAATCTTTGGGTGTTGCCCCTAATACGGGATTAGTGATTTTTTCAGGTAAAACGAACAGGGCTAATACTATGGTTAATATAATAGCGACTAAGCTGAGTAGTAATATTTTTATGGGCTTCAAAATAGGATTCTGCTTTGAGTTAAACAATTAAATGTATTATTAACCCGCAATGATGAATAGATAATGAGCACTTTAAAAAACAGTAAACACAAAAAAGCCGATGCAAGATCACTCTCACATCGGCTTTTTCACTATGGTAATACTTATTATAAAGAAAGCTCTTCTTTAGCACGTGTTAAATTGTGCGACACCATTGTGCTGTTAGACATTGATTTAGCTTCGTATAAATCAGCAAGACCAGCCGTTTCGTTGTTCGCTTTTAAACGCGCAACACCACGGTTGCTTAACGCGAATGAAGTAAGCTGGCGTACTTTAAATCGTGGTGCGTCTGCATCTTTTAAAAGTGCAATTGCTTTAGTACAAATAGCTTCAGCCTGTGCGTAGTTTTTTGACTTAACGTTAAGTGCGCAGCTGTTAAACGATTGTTCAAGCGGCTGCGGCGCTGTTTGCGCTTCAATAACCATTAATTTGTAGTCACTTGAATCAGCCATTACAGCTGCAGAGCAAGTTAATAATGAGCCAAGAGCGATGGTTTTTAAAAGTGTACGTTTCATGGTTTGCCTTTCCTAATTAAGTGAGTCGTGCTTGTTGCCGACAACTGAACTTTAGAGTAAAAGCTCAAACCTCACAAACGATAAAAACAAACTCAATAAGTGAATAAAATTAACCTATAGATTTTAGTCTAACGCCATTATAAATATACTTACTTTTTAGGTGCTTACATTTAATAAACTATGGGTAATGCGATTACTCTTAGCAATAAGAACGTAATCGTACAAACTACAATAATGCTGATACAAAAAAGCCCCAGCAGGTTAAACCTAGCCGGGGCTTTTTTAAAATGTGCTTGCTAAAGCAGCTTATAAAGAAAGCTCTTCTTTAGCGCGATTTAAATTGTGCGATACCATAGTGCTGTTAGACATTTGGTTAGCTTCGTACAAATCGGCTAAAGCAGCTGTTTCGTTATTCGATTTCAAACGCGCAACACCACGGTTACTTAGTGCGTATGAAGTAAGCTGGCGTACTTTAAAACGTGGTGCGTCAGCATCCTTTAAAAGCGCAATTGCTTTAGTACAAACTTCTTCAGCTTGTGCATAGTTTTTTGACTTAACATTAAGTGCGCAGCTGTTAAAAGATTGCTCAAGTGGCTGCGGCGCTGTTGCAGTTTCGATAACCATTAATTTGTAATCACTTTGATCAGCCATTGCAGCAGCTGAACAAGTAAGTAGAGAGCTAAGAGCGATAGTTTTGATAAAAGTTTTCATGGTCATAATCCTGTTTGGTTAAGTCGTGCTTGTTGCCGACAACTGAACTTTAGAGAATTCCCATCAAACCGACAAACGATAAAAACAAACCTAATAAGTGAAGAAATCTAACCTATAGACTTTAGTCTAATGCCGAACATTAATTTCGAAAATTGATACTTATCAAAACAACCAAAAATTTAAACTTATTGAGTGCGTTCAAGTAACTTAACTATCTGGGTTACAACCATTTTTGGCTCATCATTTTGTGGATAGTGATAGCTTTTATTTGTGATTACTATTCCACCTTGTGGAAATGCATTAGCCCACTTTGAATGTAAGTCACCCCACATTTCACGCGCTTGGTCGGTAAAAAATAATACAGGTGGCTCTTTATACTTTTTAACGGAGGCGATCACAGTCACGGGTATATCAGCAATTTGAGGGTAATCAGGTAGTGGGCGTTTTGCCCAAAAATCTAAATACTGATTCGACATACCATTTTTCATATCATCCAGCTTTATTGCAGCAATTTCTTTTTCTGCACGGGCCAAATCAATTGCGCGCATAATATCTACATCATGCTCTGATGCAGGCTCAATTAACATCAACGCTTTAATACTGTTAGGGTATGTTGCAGCAAATACACGCGCAATATAAGCACCATAAGAGTGGGCAATATATACAACAGGCTCTTCTACTTTAAGTACTTTTAGCAATCGCAAAGCCTCTGCTGCATATTCTTCAGAGCTATAATTTTTCTTTATTTGTGCAGAGCCGCCATTACCAATACGAGAATACCGTATAACTTTCGCGTGCTTGGTAAGTGATTCAAAAATCGGATCCCAATCACTTAAACCAGCAGAGCCACCCGCTTCAAGTAAAATGGTATGTTTACCATCACCTGCTAATTCGTATTCAACGTCAAAACCATTTACTTGAACCTTAGCCGTACAGGCTATTACACCGTGTGGAATGAAAAGCGAATAAAAAATGATTGCGGTAAAGAGTATTCTCATCATATTTTTTACTTAAGTTAATTTAAAAAATACCATATGCGATATTAAATATGACTTCCAGCGGTAATAGTTAAAATTTCTAAAGTTTAAATTAAGGTACCTATAAACTCCCTCGCCCATATGCCATAATCTAAATAATTCATTATTTTAGTAACTTGGCGCATATTTAGGCGTTTTTAAGTTAACTACTCAGGGTTTACTATGGCATATCAAGAGCAAAATCAAGCAACAATCTATTGGCACGATTATGAAACTTGGGGGGCGAGCCCTCAAAAGGATAAGCCGAGCCAATTTGCAGGTATTCGTACCGATCTTGATTTAAACATTATTGGCGAGCCGCTTATTGAATATTGTAAGCCGCAAGCGGATTACTTGCCCCACCCTGAGGCATGTTTAATCACCGGTATTACGCCACAAGTAGCGATGAAAAAAGGCTTGGTTGAGGCTGAGTTTATAGCAAAAATTCATGCCGAATTTAGTATGCCAAACACCTGTGTGGCAGGTTATAACAGTATTCGCTTTGATGACGAAGTAAGCCGTTATAGTTTTTACCGTAACTTTTACGACCCGTACGAGCGTGAATATAAAAATAATAATAGCCGCTGGGATATTATTGATTTAGTACGCGCTTGCTATGCTCTTCGCCCTGAAGGTATTGAATGGCCGTTAAAAGAAGACGGTAGCCCAAGCTTTAAGCTTGAGCATTTAACAGTAGCCAACGGTATTGAACACGCCGCTGCGCACGATGCGCTAAGCGATGTAACTGCCACTATTGCACTGGCTAAACTTATAAAAGAAAAGCAACCAAAGCTGTATAACTTCTTTTTTGGGCTACGTAATAAAAAAGCGCTTGGCGAGTTAGTTGATGTATTTAACATGACGCCGCTGGTACATACCTCGTCACGCATTCCTGCAACGCAAGGTTGTACAACGTGGGTGGCGCCTATGAGCTTTCATCCGGTCAATAAAAACGCGGTTATTTGTTTTGATTTAACCCAAAGCCCGCAAGTGTTGCTTGATTTAAATGTAGAAGAATTACGTAAACGTTTATACACCAAACGCGTAGATTTAGCCGAGGGCGATTTACCTGTTGGCTTAAAACTGGTGCATTTAAACAAGTGCCCTATTTTAGCGCCTGCAAAAACATTATTGCCTGAAAACGCAGCCCGTTTAGGCATTGACCGCGAGCAGTGCCTCGCTAATTTAGCTATTTTAAAAGCCAATACCGAGCTTCGCGATAAAGTAACTGAAGTGTTTAACGAGCAAGGCGATTACAGCGCAACCACTAATGTTGATTACTTACTTTACGATGGCTTTACAAACCACGCCGACAAAGCTAAATTTGCGATTATTCGCGATGCTAAGCCAGACGAGCTAGCGGGTTTAAATTTAGATTTTGAAGATAAAAAGTTTAATACATTACTGTTTAGATACCGTGCGCGAAACTGGCCAGAAACACTAAACCAGCAAGAACTTGATCAATGGCGCCAGTATTGCCAAAACAAGTTAATGCATGGGGAAGATCAACCATCAATCAGCGCACAAGATTTTATGATCACCCTTGAAAACTTGGCCCATGAGCACGACGACAGCGAAAAAAACCTAACCATTTTAAAGGCTTTATATAACTACGCGCAGAGCATGTAAATTGCTTTAAGCGTATTGGTCAGCGCATATAAAAACGCGACGCTTTAGTAATTTAAGCGTCGCGTTTTTGTTTAAATTATTATGGGCTTCGCCCATCACGCAAGCAAGCTTCGCGTCTACAAGTAAAACCCATATCTACACCATCGCGGTAGACGTAGAGCTTGCTCACGTGAAAAGCGTAGCTTTTAAGATAAAAACATTTGCACAAAGAGGAGTAAATGAGCAAATATAAGCCACAAACAGCTTTTAATTAATCTTTCCCTCTAAAAGCGCAGCGCCTCTTATCCTCTTTGTGAATAAATCACTTTACGGGCTTTGCCCGTCACGCAAACAAGCTTCGCGTCTACAAAACAAGCAATAATTTTTACTCAGCCGATAGGCCTTAAGCTTACTAACGCGAAAGCGTAGCTTTTAAAATAAAAAATTTTTGCACAAAGAGAACAAATGAGAAGTAAATGAGGAAACATGAACCAATAACAACCTTTTTAGCACTATCACTGCCTCTAAAAGCGCAGCGCCTCTTTCCCTCTTTGTGAATAAATCACTTATGGGCATTACCCGCTAAGCAGGCAAGCTTCGCGTCTACAAGTTAAACGCGAAACCTGTTTAATTTAAAACACATACATAGTTATTTTTTATGCAGCGCTTCTATTCGTGCAAGTAGGCTTGAAGTGTCGTATCGGCCGCCACCAAATGCTTGTACATCGGCGTAGTATTGGTCGACTGTTGCAGTCATTGGCAACGTCGCACCATTGTTTTTAGCTTCAGCAAGTGCAATGCCTAAATCTTTGCGCATCCAATCTACCGCAAAACCAAAATCGTATTCGCCTGCCCACATTGTTTTGTAACGGTTTTCCATTTGCCACGACCCTGCAGCACCTTTAGAAATGGTTTCAATTACTTTTTCGCCATCAAGCCCTGCTTGCTTAGCAAAATGTAAGCCCTCGGCTAAACCCTGTACAACACCGGCAATACAAATTTGATTAACCATTTTACAAAGCTGGCCCGAGCCTACGCCACCTAACAATTGGCTAAAACGGCTAAACGCCGCCATTACAGGCTGTACTTTTGCAAATACGGCTTCATTGCCACCAGCCATTACTGTTAAAACGCCATTTTCTGCCCCGGCTTGTCCGCCGGACACTGGCGCATCGATAAAGTCAATATTTTGCAGCGCCGCTTTTGCAGCTACTTCTCGGGCAACTTCTGCAGAGGTTGTTGTGTGATCAACTAATATGGTGTGCGGTAACATACCCGCCAAAACACCGTCGTCGCCATAAACTACAGAACGTAAATCGTCGTCGTTACCCACACACATAAACACAATATCAGCGCCTTGAGCAGCTTCGCGTGGGGTATCTGCAACGCTTCCTTTGTATTGTTCAGCCCAACTTTGCGCCTTTGATTGCGTACGATTAAATACACATACGCTATGACCTTTATTGGCTAAATGCCCCGCCATTGGGTAACCCATTACGCCTAAACCTATAAATGCGACTTTCATTGACATAAAAATGACCTATTTAACTGCTAACTTAGAAACTAGGTCCCGATTATGTCAACCGGCCAACAAAAAAGCGAATGAAAGTCTTTGTAAAATTTCCACCAATTGGAAATTAAGTAGGTAACCAATGGATAGTATTTATCAGTTTAATGCACCACTTTATAACAGTGAGAATTTTTCTTTAAGCGAGTTAAAAGGCAAAACCGTACTCATTGTCAATACAGCCAGTAAATGTAGTTTTTCAATGCAATTAAATGCTCTAGAAAAGCTATACCAAGAGTACAAGGATCGTGGCTTTACGGTACTTGCATTCCCATGTAACCAATTTGGACAAAACGAGCCACTTGATAATTTAGCTATTAGAGATTTTTACCAAATGCAGTTTGGTGTTTCGTTTAAAGTATTTGGTAAAGTTATGGTAAATGGCCCAGACGCTCACCCTTTATTTAGCTATTTAAAATGCCATACCCGCGGTATTTCACAAAACCGTGCAGTGAAATGGAATTTCACAAAGTTTTTAATTAACTCACAGGGGCAATTAGTCGCACGCTATGCACCGCGTACTAAACCTGAAACACTTAAACAGGTTATCGAAACACACCTACAGAAAGCCGTTGAATCAAGTGACATAAAAGCAACACACATTATGTCTGCTTTAAATAGACGCACAGCGCTGTAAATAAAAAGTAATCGCTACTTGAGCACATGGCAGTAACGTAGTTTAATTTAAACAGGTTTACTATTTTAAACGCACCAAATTATTGGAGCCATACTATGAACATTGCTTTTTTTAGCGCACAAAAGTACGAAAAACCTTTTTTTGAACAGAGTATTGCAACTCATAATAACTTAGCAATAACCTATTTTGAGCAATCGCTTAACGAGCAAACTGCGGTGTTAGCAAGCAATTACAATTCAGTGTGTGTATTTGTAAACGATACAGTTAATGCTCAAGTTATAAGGCTATTAGCAGCCCAAGGTGTAAATACTATATTACTGCGCTGTGCCGGTTTTAATAATGTTGATTTAGATGCGGCAAAAGCACATAACATTCATGTTTTGCGTGTACCAGCATACAGTCCCGAAGCCGTAGCTGAGCATTGTATTGCGCTTATGCTTACACTGAGCCGAAAAACACATAAAGCTTACAACCGCGTGCGCGAAGACAACTTTGATCTAAATGGGTTACTTGGCTTTAACTTGCACAACAAAACAGTGGGCATTATTGGGTGCGGAAAAATTGGCTTAGCACTGTGTAATATACTCAATGGATTTGGCGCAAACGTTTTAGTGTGCGACCCAAATGCAATACCGGGTAACTACTCCATTACCGACTTAAACACGTTACTTACCCAAAGCGATATTATTTCGCTGCATTGCCCACTAAACGATCAAACCCATCATTTAATCGATGAACATGCTTTCGCTAAAATGAAGCCCGGCGTTATGCTTATCAACACCTCACGTGGTGCATTACTCGACAGCAAAGCCTGCATACAAGCACTTAAAACACAAAAACTAGGTTACTTAGGACTAGATGTATACGAGCAAGAATCCGAACTGTTTTTTAAAAACCACAGCGACGAAATAAACCAAGACGATATATTTTCCCGTTTAGTTGGTTTTAAAAATGTTCTGATCACCGGGCATCAAGGCTTTTTTACTCAAGAAGCGCTCACCGAAATAGCAAACACCACCATTACAAATGCTCTTGAGGTTGAACAGGGTAAACCGCTTACTAACTCCGTTTTTAAAAATTAACATTTATAGCCATTTACACTTGCCAAAATATGCATTGCAGTGGTATCAATTAGTTATATTTAATGGCTTTTTTAGCAGGTGTTTAAATGGAAAAAACAGCGTTATTCATAGATGCAGAAAATATAAGCCATAAATATATAGAGCAAATAATGGCTAAGTTTGAACATATTGAGGTTAAAAAAGCATATGGCAACTTTGGGGCTGTACAGCTAAAACCTTGGGTGAATATATGCTCGCGCTTTGCTATAGAAATGGTGTACCAAGAAAAACTTGTAAAATCGAAAAGTAATGCTGCCGATATTGCGTTAACTGTCGGGGTTATGGAGTCATTGTATGTCTCGCCGATTGACACTTTTGCAATAGCGTCATCTGATTCTGACTTTGCGGCGCTAGTACACTTTTTAAGACGAAATGGTAAAAAAGTAATAGGGTTTGGTAATAATACAGCGAGCGCTAAACACTATTTTGATGATTTTTATATTTTAGGTAAACAAAACACCATACCCAAAGTAAAAAATAAAAGTATTGCCTCTGTTGATACCTACCATTTAGCACTGGTGAAAGAAGCCGTTGAGAACACACAACATGCAAAAACTGGACTCTCTGAAACAGTCGATGTTGGTACCTATCTTCATCGAATATTTAACATTACAAAAAAGCAGCTAGGCGTAAGTAAGCTTTATCAATATTTTAAATATCACGATCAGCATTTTAAAATGCAAAAAGCCCCCGACGGAGGCTTTTTAGTCTCGTTGCATTAAGTTATTAACCAAACGCGACGTTTGCAAACACCAAGGTCATTAATATTGGGCATACAAAACGAATATACTGGGCAAACCAAAAATGTGCGCCGGTGCTAGCTTGGTGTAACTTATTACCTCGTTTGAACATCCAGCCAACCGTTATAAAGTAAAATAACCCCATTAACGGAAGTTGGTACTGAGTAAACACCATAATAACTAAACCAAATAACCAATCAAAGTTTACTATAATTGCACTCGCACATATTAAAACCACTAAGCTTACCAACCACGTGGCTTTAGTTCGGTTTACATTGTGGTTTTCAACTAAAAACGCAACCGGAATTTCAGTAGACGAAATAGTCGAGGTCACAGACGCTATCGACATCAAAACAAAAAACAATAAACCAACCAGTAACCCTATTTCTCCCATGGTATTAAATAACTCAGGTAAAATGGCAAATATAAGCTGCCCTTCACCTATTAATTTACCGCCACTAAATACCTCAACGCCATTATGCTGTGCAACATAAATAGCCGGAATAATAAGTAAACCAGCTAAAAATGCAACGCTCGTATCAAGTAATGCAACACTTGCCGTTAGTTTTGGTAAATTGGCATCAGGCTGTAAATACGAGCCGTAAATCATCATACACCCCACCCCTAACGACAACGAAAAGAACGCTTGTCCCATAGCGGCAATAATTAAATTTGGATCGAGTATTTGACTAAAGTTAGGCATTAAATACGCTGCAAAGCCTTCACTTGCGCCATCCAAAGTGGCTATATAAGCAATTAGCGCAACAAGTAACACCAATAACATAGGCATCAGTCGGCGCGACCAGGTTTCAATACCCGATTTAACACCCTTTAAAATAATACAGGCCGTTAAAATAAGCATTAATGGTGTAAATACAAAATTACGGGCTTGCGAGTCACTGTGTAAAAACTCGCTCACACTGTGCAAACCAACAAACGTTGTAACTGGCTCAATTGCGTACGACAGCATCCACCCTGCCACAATTGAATAAAAACTCAACATAACTACAGCGCCCGCAAGGCCAATATAGCCCGCAGCTGCACCTATTTTACGGTTGCTATCTTGCCATGCGTTACCCAGCGCTTTTACCGGATTTGCTTGTGCGTTATGGCCTAAATAAAGCTCGGTATATAGCGCCGGTAACGCCAATAAAAAGATAACCAGAAAATAGACGAGTAAAAATGCTCCACCGCCATGATTAGCAGCTTGTGTAGGAAATCCCCAAATATTACCCAAACCCACTGCCGCGCCAGCAGCGGCTAAAACAAAACCAAGTCGGCTTTGAAACCCATCACGCATTTGTGCCATACATCTACAAATCTGTTATTATTTTGATTGTTGTGAATTAAACCATATTTAATGCCAGCTGAGTAATAAAATTGTATTCAGCCTTTGTTTGTCGCGTTAACTGCTCACAATAACAACGACTTTTTACTTTTTGAGCTGATATGACCGCACATTTTTTTAATAACGCCTTAACCATAACACCAACAGATTTTGCCAATTTACCTAAAGGCCAAAGTACCGTTTTGTTGTTCGACGCTAATACTCTTAATTTGGCTAATTACAACTTGGCAAGCTTACTCAGCGAATTTGAATTAACCGTTATTAACCGCCGTAAAAACCAAATAGCTAAAAAAGAATATGTAGCAAGCCGCTTACTTTTAAAATTGCTTGTGAAAACCACCCACCCTGAATTTTCAAATGTGCCATTAAATGCCATTAACACAAGCTTTAACCAATCCACAGCTAAATTAGAGCTGCATATTGACGAATGCGTTATTAATACGTGTATATCGCACTCTCATGGTTTTGTTGGGGTTGCTTTAAATTTAGAAAGCGAGACGTTTGGCTTCGACCTTGAAAAAATTAGCTTAACGCGCCCGTTTGAAAAACTAGCCAAGCATTTTTACCACACAGACGAAGTTACATTAATTACGTCTCAACCTAATACGCAAAGCCAAGCCAATACCTTTTTTAGAATTTGGACATTAAAAGAGTCATTAGCTAAAGCAACTAGTCGCCCTATTGCCAAATTACTTAGCCCCAACGTATTTAACGAATTAACCTTAGTAAGCTTGGCCGCAAGCAGCCAAGTAGTAAACACGCAAACAGAGACGTTTGATTTAACCTTAGTGCATAAAAAAAGCACCGACTGGCGGTGCTTTGTGTTAACCGATGTCTCGCTTATACCAATCCGCTAAATTAAGTGATCTATTTTGAGGATAGATAAACGTGGTGATAGCTAGGCAAAAAATTCGTTATTTAGTTGTTCTAAATGAGAATTTTTTAACGCAGATAGCGACACTTTTAGCCCCTAAAAATGATTAAGTATTATTGCGAATTGATATTGCTAGTTAAGCTTCTAACAAACGGCTATGAATAGCCTGAACCACATTATCAGATTCACTTTGCTCGACTAAAAAGCATAGGTTGTGCTTGCTTGCACCATGACAAATTAAGCGAATATTAAAATCACTTAATACCTGCATTAAGTTCATTTCGTGTTGGCGAAGTTGAATCTCAGAGCCAATAAGTGCCACCAGTGTTAAGTTGTTTTCAACCGACACATGGCAAAATTCAGCAAGCTTATCTAAACACGCTTGGTCGAGCTCTGGGCGCGACGCGTTAGGCGCATTATCAAGCGTTATTGCTACACTAATTTCAGACGTAGTTACCAAATCAACCGATATATTAAACTCGCTTAAAATAGTAAATACACGGGCTAAAAAGCCACTAGCCAATAACATTTCAGGGCTTTTAAGGGTGAGCAAAATTTGATTTTTACGTTGGGTTACCGCGCGAATTCCTGGCTGCTGCGATTTTTCACGCTCTATCCACGTACCACCACGTTCAGGCTCGCGGCTTGATCCAACAAACACATTAATATGACTACGGCTAGCGGGTAAAATAGTAGCTGGATGCAATACCTTTGCACCAAAGGTAGCCATTTCAGCGGCTTCATCAAAGCTTAAGCGAGCAATGGGTGATGCCTTTACACATAATCGCGGATCGGTACTAAAAATACCCACAACATCAGTCCAAATATGTACGCTTTTGGCGTTTATTGCCTCAGCAAGTAAAGCGGCACTGTAGTCGGACCCACCACGGCCAAGCGTTGTTGTTTGTCCAAATTCGTCACTGCCAACAAAACCTTGGGTTACAATAACTTGATCATCTAACAGTGGGATCAAATATTCTTTAGCAGCTTGTGCTGTTGCGCTAACATTTGGCGTTGCTTTTCCAAACTGACTATCTGTTTTAAGTACTTGGCGTACATCAAAGCGATCGGCATTTAACCCTTTTAAACGCAGCACTTGCGCAAATAAGTACGACGATAAACGCTCACCAAAGCTAAGTAACTCATCGTGCTGCTGATCAGTTGTCAGTGTTTCAAGCGCTAGCGTTTGGAATGCTTTTAAAGTTTCGTTAAAACCTACGGCTAAATCGGCATCAAGCGATAACTCATCTAAAATAGCCTGTTGAATGGCTAGCACGCCACTAATGTGTTCTTGGCGCTGCTGTGGGGTGATGCTTGATTTACACAGTGCAACCAAATGATTAGTTACGCCGGCACTGGCGCTTACAGCAACAATACGCACGCTTTTATCGGCAACAATAATTTCGCTACAACGACTCATCGCATCAAAGTTAGCCACACTGGTTCCGCCAAATTTGGCAACGATGTAATCTGATTTAACGTCCGATACTGCTTGCGGCACTGATTGGGTAGTCATTTAGTCTCCTTTTGCGGTATCCAAACCGCGATAAAACAAGAAGAACTTGGCAAGTGAATGCTTGAAGGTAAATCCACTGCCAGAAGCTCTCCACCTAGATTGGTGACAGTTTTGAGGATTCAGCCCCATAAACCGAAAAACAACATCGACGTAACGTTGGTTTTCTCGGCGAGTACTTCCCTCTTTAATGGTTATGGGCGTTCGTCACCTACCATTAAATACCTAAGTATCGCACCTCTTCTGAATGTTGTATTAACCAATGGCTAATAAAACAAAACCCCACTATAAAGTAGGGTTTGAAAGTTAACGTTTAGACGTCTAGCTGTCAAGCGTTTTAATGCGGTTTGTTAAGCAAAACTTAAACAAACCCGCCCATGTAATATGCGCCCGCATAACCCACGGTATAACTTACTAACAAATAGAGCGACAAACGTAAGTAACTCATAAAAGTTAGCTCTTTTACTTTACTCATAGCAATAATACCCGCAGCCGATCCAATAATTAACATAGATCCACCAACACCGGTTGCATAAGTAAACGATAACCAATCTTGCTGGCTCATTACTATATTGGCTTTTAGTAAAGCAGCAGTGAGCGGTACGTTATCAACCCCGGCCGACAAAATACCCATTAAGTAGTTAGCGTACTGTGGCGCCATAACGGTGTAAAGGTCGGTAAACTTACTTAGCATTCCAATCTCTTTTAATGCACCTACCAATAATAAAACCCCGACGAAAAACAGTAAGGTGTCGTATTCTATGTCGCGTACGTAGTCGATAATATTTTTGTTTATGTCTTTTTTGCGCATTAAAAATTGCGCCACTAAAAACATGATTGATAAGCCACATAAAAAAGTTAATAAAGGCGGTACACTGTAAATTACACTCAGCGCAAGTATGCTTATAACTGTAGATACAAAAATAACTGCAATGGTGATATCGGTTTTTTCTATGCGTTTTTTTCCAGATTTTGAAAAGGTTACATCCCCTTTCATGCCAATACTTAGCATTGCTGCTAACAGCATAACGCTAATAAATGCAGGCGCAATAAGCAGTAATAAGTTAGCAATGGTTACCTTGCCATCTAAAAATATCATTAAGGTTGTTACGTCACCGGTAATTAACGACACACCCCCGGAGTTAACACCAAACACAATAAGTGTGGCATATTTTATGAGTTTTTTAGGCGGTAGCTTTAACGACATAACTACAGCAAGCGATATTAATGTAGCCGTTACGTTGTCTGAAACCGACGAAAACAAAAAGGCAAATACCCCAACCAAAAACATCAGCTTGCGTTCGCTAATACTTGTTGGCATCACTCTGTGCACAATATTTTCGATAAACCCCTTTGAGTTTAAATAAGCAACAAAGGTCATGGCGGCCATTAAAAACAACCACAGCGATGCTATCTCTAAAATATTTTCGTTAAGGAGTTCTTGTACTTGCTCTGGGCTTTGCCCATGCAAAGGGAAAATAAACAGGAGGATCCAGCAAAGCGTGCCAAAAAAAAGCGTGGTTTTAGCTTTATTTACATGGATGATATCTTCTATAACAATCAATAAAAATCCGATCGCTATCAGGGTTAGAATAATCGTGGAAACCATGGGTATTAAATAACCTTTGATATTGTTTTAAAGAACACACGCAAAGTCCCTCTCGACGTGCCTATTTTCGGCGCGAATGTTAGCACTGCGGCTATACAAAAACTATTATTAAATAGTCTTAAAAACGAATACCATATACAGGCTAGATTAATTAGAATACGTAATAATGAGACGCTTCTAAATTCTCAATAATAAATTACTAGGATGTTGTAACACCTTATGATCCCAGCTAAAAAGCGACTAAATACCCTTAGCGAACATTGGGGAGTTTTAGAGCTATTATTTAAACGTTTTAAAATGGCCGACTTTAGCCTAAAAGACGTGCAAAATGCGATAAAGCAAAAACAACCCACGTGGAACAACGAGCGCATTTACAAAGAAACAAACCGTTTGCTCAATCAAGATATTTTAATTCCACTGGCTAAATCATCACAGCTTGAAATTAACCGTGCAATTGCTGACTTTGCTACTTTTTTACTGCAAGAAGAGCATTTGGGCCTAGCACAAGAAATTAGCGTGTTAGTAGACGATCTTGCCCGTTTAGGTAATCGTTTAGATAACGCTGGTAGCATGGAAGACTTTGACGATTTACGCCGATTTAGCCGTATTATGGATGATCGGGTACGTAAAATAATGAAGCTCTACGCGCACAACGAAAACGCCATTTTAAATATTGTTGAACAAGCTAAATCAAACAATGCGGTGCAATCACTACAAAAACGCTACAAATCAGTAATTGAAGCCTTTGACGAATACATAGAGCCCATGCTTGAAATGGTCGATATTAGGGGCGATTTTCATGCCTGCTTTACAATAATAGAGCAGCAAATCAGTAAACAAATCGAATTTATTGAGCGCTCTGGTAAAGCATACACCGACAAACGCATGCTAGAACAGCTACGAACTCGCATATTCGAAATGAACCTAATGGGCCGAGAGAGTTTACGTAAAAGTGCCGATATGCTCATGCCCCTGCGCGAAGAGCTACGCCGAAATAACTTAGTTACACGCCAAGCGGCCAAAGTGCTCGGCCTTGTGCGTAAAAATGGCGTAGATAACATGCTAAGCGCTGTACAACCTAATTTTGTAACCGACTCTCAGCGTTATTCGCTTGGGCAACAACGCCATATTATCGCGTACATGGCAAGCTTGGTAGAATTTGAACATGAAGAATATCAACTTCCCGAACAACAAGACGTACCCGCATTTGTAACGCCTAACATTCCTGACTACAACGATGTAAAAACAAGCTTTGCTAAACGCTTTAACAAAAAGCGTAAAAAACCACAGCCGCTGCTGCAGTTTTTAGATGAAAGCTACCCCGAATTAGACGCCGACGAAATGCTCTTTTTATATCAAAAATTAGTCAGTGATAGCGACATTGAAATTAGTCAAAGCGATGAAAAAGCCCGAGTTAAAATTGCCGGCCAACACTTTTCACTTTACCCATTTAATTCTCAGGCATCAGATTCAGCAACTCAGCCTAATACTAAGGCAGATAAGTAATTACCATGACACATATAAACCTAGAAGAACTCACTCACCTGCAAGCAATCAATAAAAAATTAACTGCGGGTTACCACATTTGCGAACAAGACAACGTAATGTGGCAAGAACTCGACCAACACATTGAATCTTACAGCGCACTATTTACCGCATTAGGCCATGACATAAAACACGATAGCCGTGGCTTTTACTATTTTGCCAGCGACGAAAGTACGCCAAATATGGGTAAAATATCTCGCGCTATCGCACTCACTATTTACATTTTAATTGAGCACTTTGCCAATACAGGTAAAGACCCAATGCGCGCCCTGTTTGATGAAGTAAACGATTTAGAACTGATGCAAACCTTAGTGCAAATAAACAAGCACTTGTTTGATCAGCTTGAGATATTTTCGGGCTCAGATTTACGAAAAGATGTTTACCTACGTATGGTTCGTTTAGGCCTTGCCCGTGAAGTAGAAGGCGGCTTTATGCTACAAGCACCTATTCACCGCTACATTGATGCATTAATGGAAGTAAACGAAGAAACCTATATTACAGAGGACGAGGAATGAACAACTTATACGGACTGAGTAAACTCGCCCTACTTAATACCGCAGGTTATGCAAAGTGTGTGATCCCGCTTGATAAAAGCAGCTCTATTTGTGCGCCAAATAATACCGGTAAAAGCTCGGTTATTAACGCCCTACAATTTCCGCTTATAAACGATTTACGCCTTACCGAATGGGACGGGCACGATTTAGATGAAACCCGTAAGTTTTATTTTTCATCGGATCAGTCGTACATTTTACTTGAAGCCAACCTCCCCCATGGCTCGGTGGTTATTGGTGTAGCGGGTCTGGGTAAAATAGCCGGTTACGCGCACCAGTACTTTTGTTATCAGGGCAAGCTCGACTTAGAACAGTACACGCAAGGTAATACCATAATTAAATTTACTAAGCTGTTTAATCATTTAAAAACGCAAGGTTACAACCCTATAGAGCTTAAAGCACAAGAGCTAAACGCCCTACTTACCGGTGGCGCAACGCCCTTTGACGGCGACATTAATTTAAAAATGATCCCGCTGAATAACGTGCAAGATTCCGCTATTTATAAAGAAATTTTTAGACGTATTCTTAACTTACATAAATTGGGCGCAAGCGATGTTAAACGCTTTATGCTACGTGTGTTTGAGCGCCATATGTCAAACTCAAAGGTTGATTTTTACGAAGTATGGCGTCGCTCGTTTGACAAAGTAAACCGGGCTAAGCGCGAATTAAAAGCCCTTGAATCAATGCAAGAGCCAATAAGCGCACTTGAATCAATGCTTGAAAATCAAACCGTGCTTAAAGGTAAATTAGCAGCGTACGCGCCTAAAATTGACCAAGCACTCATTGACTTTGACACCTACCAAGAAGAGCAGCTTAGTGAACTTGGTATAGCACTTGAAGACATTGAACACGAAAAGCACGAATTTGAGCAAAAACAAAGCCTATACGTACAGCAATCGCGCGATATAGAGCGCAAACAAACTCAAATTGAGCAATGGTTTTTAGATTACAGCGCCCTTAAAAGCGAATTTGAACTGGTAAATAAAGCCACAATTAAAACCAGCCTTGGCCAACTAAAACACGATTACGAGTCGCTTTCGCACTCTATTACCAGCGCACAAGGGCAAAGCTTGCACACGCTTGATTACCGCATTAGCGAAACGCAAAAACAAATTAAAAGCTTAAAACTGCAGCTTAAAAACCTGGAGTTTAATTTGTTCACCCGTATGCGCGAAGACCTATCGCTTAAAGAAGTGGAAGAAATATCACGCATTTTAAACCCCGACTTACTTTCGTTTGCCACCACCACTAATGGCGATATAACCATTGATGACGAAGATGCCTTTGGGGAATTTTTATCGTTATTAAGCGATAACGTTAAAGGCGGTGTGCTTACTTTGCCAGGCGCAAGTATTAAACTTAAAAAGCTTTCGCCAGTACAAATGCAAAGCGGCGAAAACAAAGAGCAATTAACCGCGCAGTTAAGTGCGCTTGAACACGCGTTAAAAGAGTTTAAACAACAGCGCGATGTGGCAGCCAATGTTGCCGATAAACAAAAAGAAAAAGACGCACTTTACGACGAGTTAATGAGTCTTGAGGGAGCACTAAAACGTTTAGAGCAATTTGAAGTAATGCAGCAGTCGGTAGACGCGCAAGCCATGCTAAAAGAGCAATTATTAGCAGAGCGCGAACAAGTTGACGATTACCTGCAAGACATTCAAAAAAATAGTGGCTCAATTGCAGACAGACGCTCGTTAATTAAATCAAAGCAAGAGCAAATTAATCGCCAAACTGAGCGCCTTCGCCAAGTTAAAAGTGAGCGAATTGATCACACGCTTGATTTATACAGCGGTAAAGTGACCCCGTACATGATTGATATAACGGTCGATTTTGATAACCTAAGCGACTTAGTACATCACTTTAATAAAGACTGCCAAGAGCTTCGTAACTTTGACATAAACGTGCGTAATACCTATTTGCACGTATATAACGCAGGCATTACTAAGTTCGATAACGAAACCGACGAATTTACTAAATACCAAAAGCTTATTAGCGCATTTCATAACCTTGATAACGAACGCGATGCGGTTGAGCGCCAAGGCCGTGTAGCTCTGACCGAAGTAGCCGCCACGATTAAGGGCTTGCGTGAAGATTTAGACCGCCTTCGCCGCGAAATGAATAGCTTTAATAAAGGCATAAGCCAGCACCGTATTTCTAACCTTCAAGCGTTTAAAATTAACGTAATACCACGCAAAATGCTGGTTGATAGTATCGATACTATTATCAGCACGTCGCATCAGTTTGAGCAAGGCGACACCCTTGATTTATTAAGCCAAGAACCTTACAGCGAAAGCGCGGTAAACGAAGCAAAAGATCACCTGATAAAACTCGCCTCAGACAAAGCAGGCCTTACATTAACTGACTTGTTCGATATTCGTTTTGAAGTGGTAAACCGCGCTGGCGAAACCGAACACTTTGAAAAAATAGACTCAGCCGGCTCAAATGGCACACGTATTACTATTAAGTTATTGTGTGGCATGTTGTTTATTCGTTACTTATTAAGCGATCAGGAACAAAACCTGTACCGTATACCTATTTACATAGACGAAGCGGCCGACATTGACCCGCAAAACCAAAAAGCAATTATAGAAACCGCATTAAGCTTTGGCTTTGTGCCTATATTTGCCTCAGTTAAGCCGCAAATAAGTTGTGACTACATTGTGCCGATTCGTTCGGTAAAAGATGGCGCACAAAACTGGGTAGATGAAAAAGATTGGATAGAAGTAGAGCATTAAATTTTTGAGTGGCTAATTAGTATTAATTAGTCATTCATATTCATCACACTAAACTAATTTTTAGAACCTTTTAATAATACACATTTATATAAGGTGTGTTATTTTAAGGTAATGCATTTTATTGGAGCAAACGTAATGAAAAATATACTTATTGTTGCAGCACTAGCACTACTTAGCGCTTGTACTCAAACCCCAGATTGGGATTACGATAAATCAGCTAACTTTAGTAATTTTAAAACATTTGCTTGGGTAGAAAACGCGAGTTTAACTAAAGACACCAACAACTACCAGATTAACGGCTTAATGGAAAAACGTGTTCGTACTGCGGTAAATAATGAGCTCACAAACACCCTTGGTATGACATTAGTAGATCCAACCCAAGCTGACGTACTAGTTAACTATCATGCGTCGGTAGATAAAGAATTAGAAGTAGATACATTTAATACTGGTTACAGTAACCGTTGGGGTTACTGGGGTACTGGTTTTCAACGAGACACAACAGCGCGTGAATATGAAGTGGGTACATTGGTTATCGATATTGTAGACAGCGCATCTAATCAGTTAATTTGGCGCGGTGCTAAAGAAGGCCGTTTAAAGAAAAAACAATCGCCAGAGCAACGCGAAGCGTCAATTAAAAAAACAGTCGCAAATATTTTAAGCAACTTCCCGCCGCAAAAGCAGCAGTAATTTTAAAGTTAGTTTTTAAAAAGCTCACAGTATGTGAGCTTTTTTGTGGGTGTTTATTTTTGTATTACGGTTTTAAATAACGACCAGCTACGCTCGTCATTTCAGCAAACTGACTATCTACAACACCACGTTGAATTTATTTTGTAGGCGCTAAGCTTGCTTGCGCGAGAAGTAATAGCTTCTAATTACTTACATAGCGCTAAGCATCAAGTTTACAATTTATACTTATACAATAAATCTAGCGGTATATGGCAGTAATCATCGGGATGGTTAGTTAATCGGTCTTGATGCTCTGGATCGCTTGGTACGTAATTGGTTAACTGCTCTACCTTTACTGCAATCTTATCGGCATCGCTGCGCTTATTTATATAATTGCGTGCAATATTTAAATGGTTTTGGCTTTTGCTATAAATGCCCGTCCGGTATTTAGGGCCTACATCTTCCCCTTGCTTATTAATACTATAGGGGTCGATAATTTCAAAAAAATAGTCAAACAGTTGATTGAGTGAAACAACACTTGAGTCAAACGTTACCTTCACACACTCGGCATAACCATCATATTCTCCTTGCGTGGTATTACTTGCGCCGTTAGCACGCCCAGCTTGGGTTGTTATAACGCCGGGTAAATGTTTCATAAATTCTTGCACGCCCCATAAGCAGCCGCCGGCAAAATAGAGTGTATTGTGTTGCTGAACTGTCATCGTTTATCTAACTCAATAAAGTTAATTAAAAATACATGTGTATTGTAACGCGTTAATTATACAAATGATTATCAAATGCAGATTTTTATAATTACTGTACAATAGCGCACAAAATTGCACTGACTAAGTTAAGCTAGCCCACCCGCTTTATATAGTTTTTATTAGTGCCTAAACACATTATGAGATACACCATGAATCGCACTGAGCATTTTATATTTTCTGCACTGCTGTGCAGCGTTACACCTTTTTCTTATGCGCAAGCTACAAGCAACACCGAAACAGCAATAGAACAAATTACTGTTGAGGCATCGGCCACGGCAAATAAATTACCCGTTGGTACCTTTGACTCCCCCGTCTCTAATTTAGAATACGACCCTCGTGTTGATTTACAATCACGTAATATGGCAGAAGCCCAGGCTGATGTAACAATTCGTGGCGGTATTTTCGAAAACACAGGGTTTAGAGTCGGCAGTGCTACCCTACTCGATCCTCAAACAGGTCATTACGTTGCTGAGCTCCCAATTGCACCGCAAATGCTAACTGGACCTTACGTTTTAACCGGGGCCGACAATGCCTTAAACGGTATGAACAGCTCTGTGGGATCGATTTCGTTTGGTTTTAAACCCATCAAAACTGGCGGCAATGTCTCTGTAGGTACCGGTACAAACGACTTTAACTTACAAAGTATTTACGCAGGAATAAGCACCGATGTCGACGATGCTAAAAATTGGCAGCTGGGCTTTGAGGGCGAATATTCTCATTCACAAAGTGACGGTTCAATAGAAAACGGCGATCACGATTTTAATCGCGCCTCTGCGCGCATACAGTTAATAAGTTCGGATTCGCAAACCGATGTGCTGTATGGCTCACAAGAAAAGTTTTTTGGTTGGCCAAATATGTACACACCATTTGGCGTAAACGAAACAGAAGAACTAGAAACCCGCTTACTCATGCTTAACCACCAGCAAAATTACGCAGATAATAGCCATTTTGAAGTATCTGCCTATTACAGAAAACACAACGACCATTATATATTTTCTCGTGAGAATCCAAGCGCCTTTGAAGCATTTCATGAAACTAAAGTAAAATCGATTGCGGTATCAGGAAGCCATGCACAAAACACCGCGTTTGCAGTAAATTATTCAGCGCAATATATTGAAGATGAAATAGAGTCGACCACACTTGAGAATAATTTTACCTCACGCACTTATTACAAACTGAGCGTATTACCTGAATATAAAATCGACCTTAAACAAAACCAGCTATTAACACTTCGCCTAGGTGCGGCTTTTGACGACACAAACCGAGATGACTCTGAGTTATCGCTCATTGGCGATATTTCACTAAACACTCAAAACAGTGATGGCTCTGAGCAAACCGTTTACTTATCGTATGCGCAAGCGAGCCAAGTTGCAGGCTACACCGCTATTGGTGGCAGTGATCAAGGCGGGTTATTTAGAAGTAATTACAACCTTGAGCGCGAAACAACTAAAAACCTAGAGCTTGGCTATTTAATACAAGAGCAAACCTGGCAGCTTAATTCAGCAGTTTTTTACCGAGAGGATAACAACCTAGTCGATTGGACTTTTAGTTTTGACTCTAGCTCTGCCCGCTTTGCTAATCCGGTAGACATAGACGCCACCGGCGTTGAATTTTTTGCGACTAAGTATTTTGATACAACTGAGCTCATTGCAAGCTACACCTACTTAAATAAGTCAGAAAACTATGGTGATGCAGATATCGACGCCAGCTTTTACGCGTTAAATTTTCCAGATCACCGTGTTACCTTAGGTGCAATTTGGACACCAAACGACCTAATAGAAATGAGGGTTGATAACGAGTGGCGTAAACAGCACGAAAACGCACTACGCAATGGTAAAGACACCGCGTTATTTACGCAATTGTCGCTAAAAATTACGCCAACCGTAATCAATAATTTATTTATTACATTAGCTGCAGACAATGTATGGGATGAATCGTTTGAAGAAATACCCGGCACGCCAGGGCGAGGTGAGCAATATACGTTAAGTGCAACGTATAGTTGGTAGACATTAAATTCAGCGTTTACAAACTTAATGTTTACCTTAGTTTGTAAACGCTGTGTTGGTTTATATAAAAACGACTTTTAGGCAAAATATATTGCACAAAGAGAAATGAGTGAGGAGTAAATGAGTAAACCTAACCTCATATCGCTTTCTTAATTGATTTACGTTTATGTCTGAAAAATTAAGTATCCAATGATGTTAGACCAGAACAGCTCGCTTAAAAGACTTCACCAATTTGTTTCTCTTTATGCACTTGATCTTTTACAAGAGGCTGCACTTCTAACGTGAGCAAGCTCTACTTCTACAATAAAGGCAATGCCGGGCTTTATTTGTGTTCTAAGTCGAATTCGGTGGTGTGGCCGTCGCCGTGGATGAGTTGATAGCGGGATAGGTCGCCGTTATCTAACGTTATTAGGCTTATTGCGGAGTCGCTTACTAAATACTTTTGGCCTTCGCCTAGGGTTTGGTGTTTGTCTACTTCCATGTGCCAGCGTTTGGTGAAAAAGTTAAGCGGGCTTTTGGGGCCGTATAAAATAGAGTCGAGTTTGTCTAGTACGTTTATTAACTTACGCGGAAATTCGTTTTTTATCCCACTTGCGGTGAGCTGCCATATTCTGTTTGGGTGATCACCAAAGCGCTTTTGCACCGAAAAACAAAACGAGTAATGTACATCGCCCGATAAAATAAGGGTTTCGTTTGGGGTGTCGGTGCGTCTAAAGGTGTCGAGTAGTTTTTTAGCCGAGCCTTCGTGGGCCATCCAGTTTTCTACATCAACCATCAGTGGCTGGCCGCATATATTAAAAGCCGCTTGAATGGCTTCTATTGATTTAACGCCAAATACTGGCGCGGGCGATACTATAATGACTTTATCGTGACTGAGTAGGCTTTCTTCAAGCTCTGTAAGGCGTTCCCAATCGAGCAGGCCTGATGGCTCATTAAAATTACTTTCGTTACGCCAGCGGTGTGTGCGGGTGTCGAGCACCACAACTTTAGGTGTTGTAGTTAACTCGTAATGCCAATGGTTAAATTCGTTTAGGGGTTTATCAAACGCTTTAAATTGCCATTGGTTGTTAGCGCTTAAGCTTTGTTTAAATTGCGGTATTAGCGCGCTTGTTTTTGTTAGCGCATCGTTACCCATACCTTGGAACAACCAGTAACTAATAAGCCCATTATTTATTATGCGTTTACTGCTTGGGTTTTGGTTTATGGCTTGCTCCCACCCTGCGGTGAGGTTCCAATCGTCGGTTACGTCGTGATCGTCAAACATCATTAACGTCGACACATTAGCAAATAATTTTTCTACTTCATTCAGCCCTTTAGCATAGCCAATTAACGCCGATTTTTCGGCATTAAAAATACGTTGATGCTCTGGGTTTTGCCCCGTGTAATGCGCGTTTTGTAAATCAACACATTGCCAGGCAGCGGCGCTTAAATTAAGTAAATAAAGCGCTATAAATTCTTCAAAGTGAATAAGGTGGTTAAATGCTTTTACGCTTGAAAAATGCGGCTCGTCTTTTTTTAGCCAGTAGCCCACACCCAGTTTTGAGCGCTTTTGCCACGGGGTTTTGGGTAAAAAATGGTGCCTGTTGTAAAGCTGCTCATTTAACTGCTCTGGCAGTGGCAACGCCATGGGTTGCTCTTTATAAATACCCAGTTTTTCAATAAGCTGATGAATAACCAATAACATAGGCCCTGCTACATCGTCGGCGTAAACTTGGTCGCCGCTTAACAGCAATAATTGTGCGCCGGGTGTATTTTGGCTGCGTTGAGTGTTTTGCCATTGGCTTGATGTTACTAGGCTGTCTTTTGCGGGATGATGCGCGTTTCGGCACGAGCCATGTAATATGCTATTTAGTTTATTGGGTATAACAAATGCTGGAGTTGCTTGGTTGCTGTAAGCCCAAGCAGATAGGTCAACCTCATTGCTATTTATTATTAATTGATACGCTAGTAAAGTGTCGAGCGCAAAAGGTGTACTTGCCGGTTTTACAACTACAAAGTGTAAATAAAGGCGTTCGCCTAGTGTAATGGTTTGCTGCTCGCTAACACTTTGCGTATTGAGTATATTAATTTGGCACTGTGCGGGGGTTGACGTTGCAAATACTATGCACACGCCTGTTTGCTCAGCGCGGCGCACCATTGGCCCCATAAGTAACATAGGAAGTTGCGCCGCGTGAGTCGTCATATTATTAGCCTTTAGCTGCTAATTTAAATAGCGAGTAAAAGTTATCGGTGGTGGCTTTAGCTAGCTCGTTAAAGCTAATGCCTTTTAACTCACTAATGTAATACGCTACATCTTGCACGTAAGCAGGCTGATTAGTTTGCCCACGGTGCGGTACGGGTGCTAAATACGGCGAATCGGTTTCTATTAGTAGTCTGTCGAGTGGGATTTGCTTTACTACATCTTTAAGCTCTACTGCATTTTTAAACGTTACAATGCCTGAAATAGAAATATAAAAGCCCATATCTATGGCTTTTTTAGCCATGTCCCAGTCTTCTGTAAAACAATGCAGTACGCCGCCACAGTTTTCGGCATTGTGCTCGCGCATTAGGTTAATGGTGTCGGCACGGGCGTCGCGTGTATGAATAATTAGCGGCTTTTGTAGTTCGTTTGCCACGTCAATGTGGCCTACAAAACTTGCTTGCTGTACTGCATGCGTGTCTTTTGCGTAGTAGTAATCTAGGCCTGTTTCGCCTATGGCAACTACTTTATTGTGTGACGCTAAATCAATTAATTGCTGTTTGTTAAGCGCGTCTTTTTGATCGAGCGGATGCACGCCACACGATGCCGATACATCGTCGTAGTGCTTAATTTTATCAAGCATACTTGGGAATTGGTCAAGCGTAACGCTTACACATAAAAAGTGTTCAACCTGTTTGGCACGTGCTTGGTCTAGCACTTGGTCTAGGTTTAAATCGAGTTTATCAAAGTCAAGACGGTCTAAATGGCAATGCGAATCTACAATCAAAATTGGGCCTGTTTTTTACTACATGGTGTAAGTTGGATTACCGGAGTTTAACATAGTCCCCAGTAGTTTTTCGATCTTGGCGTTTAGGTTTGTTTTGTCGTCTAAAAAGCTAATACCAATGCCTGGCGGGTTTGAGCTTTGCGCACCTTGTGGGGTGATCCACGCAACCTTGCCGGTTACTATGTCGTCTTCTAGTGCGTCGGGAAGGGTTACACGTAACGCCAGCGAGTGCCCTACTTCGTAACGCATGTTAGTACGCACAAATAAGCCGCCTTTTTTTAAGTAAGGCATGTAACAGCGATATAATTCGTCTAGGTCGTCTATATCTACTAATAGCTCTTGCATGGTTAATCCTTTTATTTATTACGTAAAATGTACGCTAATCGCGATAAGGCAAGCGGTAAATTAAGGCCGAGAATTTTTGTGTTATTTTGCAAAAATTCGCTGAGTGCTTGCTGCGCTTCTTGATACGCTTCAAAGCTCATACCTTGTAATAATTGCTGTTTTAATTGCTCGCTTAAAAATAAGGTAAATATACGAACCAGCTCCGGTTGTTTATTTATTATATCGACTAACGCTTTGAAATTATGGCTTTGTTTAAACTCAGTTGCAAACTTATAAAGGGTATCTATATTTTGTAACTGGTTTTGCTCTTGCCACTGTTTTACTTGTAATGGCTGGCTATAAAAAAGCGGTAGCCAAGGGTAATTTTGTATTTGTAACGACTCAAGCCATTGCTGCGCTAGTTGTGTACTTGTTACTTTTACGTCGGTTTTAGCGCATCGGCTTAAAATAGTGGCTGGCAATTGCGCAGGTTGGCTTGTGGTTAATATTAAAAACCGGCTATTGCTTGGCTCTTCTAGCGTTTTTAACAAGGCGTTAGCCGCTGCCATGGTCATTTTTTCGCAGTTTTCTATTACCACTACTTTGTTGCCATTTTGCGCCGCTGAGTGGTTCATAAAATCGCTAATGGCGCGTATGTCGTCTACGCCAATGCTTTGGCCGTCTACCTGGGTTATGCGCTTGTCGGGGTGCGTACCCGCAAGGTTAAGCGAGCAACTTTTACATTGCCCACATGGCGCTAAAATACTGTTTGATGCGGCTGTTTGCTGGGTAATATTTTGGCATAACAAGGCATTGGCTAATTCGTCACTTAAGGCAAACTTACCTACACCCACAGGCCCACAAAACAATTGGGCATGATGAAAACGCTGACCACGAAAGCTTTGTGCTAAGTGTTGCTGTGTTTCATATAGCCAAGGTAGAGACATGTTATTTTAGCTCTTCAAAAAAAGTACGTAATACGTTTGTGATATCGCGATGTACTTTATCAATTTCTTGATTGGCATCTACGGTTTTAATTGAGTTGTCGTCGCTTGCAAGCTCTAGGTAGCGCATGCGTGTACGCTGAAAAAACTCAATAGCTTCTTGCTCTATTCGGTCAAGTTCACCTCGCCCTTTAGCACGTTCAAGGCCAATTACTGGGTCTATGTCGAGATAAATGGTTAAGTCGGGCTTTAGGCCTTTTAATACCATAGACGATAACGACGCTAGTGTATTTGAGCTAATGCCACGCCCGCCGCCTTGATACGCCTGCGACGATAAGTCGTGACGGTCAGCTAATATCCATTTACCTTGCTCAAGCGCTGGGTTTATTACATTATGCATTAGCTGCGAACGTGCGGCGTACATAATAAGCAGCTCGGTTTCGAAGGCTATTTCTTCTTCGTGTTCGGCTTTTACCAAGGTGCGTAACGACTCGGCCAATGGCGTGCCGCCGGGTTCGCGTACGTTAATGTATTCTATTTGTTTTTTGTTTAAAAAGTCTTGGCAAAGTGAAATAGCGGTTGATTTACCCGCGCCTTCTAAGCCTTCTACTACTATAAATTTTGGTTTCATAAACACGTTAATTCTTTTTATTTAAAATATAGGTTTTAACTGCCGCGTTATGTTGTTTTAACGTGGTAGAAAATTGGTGGCTGCCATCGCCTTTTGCTACAAAGTAAACATAGTCGCTTTGTGGCGGGTTTACCGCAGCCAAAATAGCTTCTTTTGATGGCATAGCTATTGGCGTTGGCGGTAATCCATCAATACGGTAGGTATTGTATGGCGTATGATTGCGTAAATCTTTGTATTTAATATCGCCGTCAAAGTTTTCACCCAGGCCGTATATTACGGTTGGATCGGTTTGTAGGCGCATTTTGGTGTTTAACCGATTAACAAAAACCGAGGCAATTAACGGGCGCTCGCTGGCTACTGCGGTTTCTTTTTCAATAATTGAAGCCATTATTAGTGCCTCGTACGCGGTGCTGTAAGGTAAATTGTTAGCGCGTTTTTGCCATGCATCGCTTAGTGTTTGTTGCATGGTTTGTGCGGCGCGTTTTAATACACTGCTTGCGGTATCGTTATGCTGGTAGTGGTAAGTATCTGGAAATAACCAGCCTTCTAACAATGTTTCTTCATTTATAATTTGCTTACCTAACTCGTCTAACTTTAGATCGTTATTTAAATTAGGCGCATTTTTAATATTTGCTAATACATCGCGCAGCGCTTGGCCTTCAATAATGGTAAAGCTAAAGCTGATTTGTTGACCTTGGTTTATTTTTTTTATGTTATTAATAACACTGGTATTTGAAAGCTCGTAAAGCCCGGCTTTTAAATCGGTTAGTGTGGGGTCGAGCTTTGCAATAACTTGGTAACGCCAACAGCTTTCAACCCAGTTTTTTGCTTGCCATTGCTGGCATAATTTATTAAAACCGGTGCCCTTTTTTACCTCAAATTGTGTGCTTTCGCTTATATTTAACGAGCTTTGTAGGGTTGCCTGCAATTGCTGATAGCCAATAGCTGTGCTAATAATCGCTAAAAAAGCGACTGATAAAATAACTTTTAACACTAAGCCTCCTTGGCTAATAATTTAGTTAGCAATGCGTTGCTGTGCGCTACATTAAAGCACTGCTGCTCTATGCGTTTAACAGGTACTGCATGCATTAAACTGTTGCATACAAATACAGCATCGGCCTTGATTAAATCGTTTACTGTAATGTGTTTAAACTCAACCACTAATTTATCACATAACGCTTGCAGATAAACGCCCTTTATACCGCATTCATTGAGCTTTGGTGTAAATACTTTACCGTGTTTAATGGCAAATATATTAGCTGCTGAGGCTTCAATTACCTGGTTGTTGTAGTCGAGCACAAGTACGTCTTCGCAATTTTGCGTTTGCATGGCTTTTTTAATGAGTACTTGCTCTAACCTATTTAGGGTTTTTAGCCCCGCAAGTAAAGGCTGCGCCGCTAATTTAATTGGGCTTATTTCAAGGCTAACCCCCTGCTCTGCAAGTGTATTGTAGTTTGCAGGGTATTCAAGCACGCTTACTATAATTGTTAAATTACATTCGCTTGGTAAGTTATATCCACGCCCGCCTTCACCGCGTGTTACGAGTATTTTTAACACGCCCGTTTGCTTTTGTTTTACTTGATTGTGTATATGTTGCTCTAAATGGCTAAAGTCGAGTTCAGGAAAGGCTAAACGCTCAGCACATTCAGCTAAGCGGGCTTTGTGATGGTGCCAATATTCAACTTGCCCGTTTACAATTTTTGCTGTTGTAAAAAAACCATCGCCATAGTTTAAGCCTCTGTCGGTTATGCTAACGGCGTTTGATTGGCTGGCATTTATGATTGTTTGCGTATTATTTATTATTTTTTGCATATAAAAAAAGCCCAGTTAAACAACTGAGCTCTTATAAAGTGGTTCGTTGTTAAAAAAGATTATACCTTTTTAAATAGCAACGAGCCATTAGTACCACCAAAGCCAAATGAGTTACACAGTGAGTAATCTAGTTTTGCATCGCGTGCTGTATGCGCAATGTAATCTAGGTCACAGCCTTCATCTGGGTTATCAAGGTTGATTGTAGGCGACACTTTTTGATCTTTTAGCGACAATATCGACACGATTGATTCAACTGAGCCCGCTGCCCCCAGTAAGTGACCCATCATCGATTTAGACGAGCCAACCATTACGTCTTTTGCAGCATCACCAAAAATAGATTTAACTGCAGCAGTTTCGGCTTTATCGCCAGCGTTGGTCGACGTACCGTGAGCGTTTATGTAACCTACTTGCTCTGCATTTACTTGCGCATCTTTTAATGCGTTTTCCATTGCAAGGGCAGCACCTGCGCCGTCTTCTGGAGGGGATGTCATGTGGAATGCATCGCCACTCATACCAAAACCAACTAGCTCGGCATAAATGTTTGCGCCACGTGCTTTTGCGTGTTCGTATTCTTCAACAACTACAACACCCGCACCATCAGAAAGTACAAAACCGTCACGGTCTTTATCCCACGGGCGCGACGCTGCTTGTGGGTCGTCGTTACGTGTTGATAATGCGCGTGCTGCGTTAAAGCCACCCATACCAATAGGTGTACACGCTTTTTCGGCACCGCCAGCAACCATAGCGTCGGCATCGCCGTAGGCAATCATACGTGCTGCATGGCCAATGTTATGTAAACCTGTCGTACACGCAGTTACAATTGAAATATTAGGGCCACGTAGACCGTACATTATTGATAAATGACCCGAGATCATATTAATAATGGTAGAAGGCACATAAAATGGAGATAGCTTACGTGGGCCACTGTTAAGTAACTTAACGTGGTTTTCTTCAATTAGCGTTAGGCCGCCAATACCAGAACCAACAGCAACACCAATGCGCGTTGCGTTTTCTTCTGTGATTTCTAGACCTGAATCTTTAAAGGCTTGAACACCCGCTGCTAAACCATATTGGATAAATAAATCCATTTTTTTTGCATCTTTTGGTGGCATATAAGCCGATGCATCAAAGTCGTTGATTAAACCAGCGAACTTTGTTCCAAATTTTGATGTGTCAAAGTGTGTTATTGTTTGTATACCACTTTTAGCATCTAATAAGCCTTGCCAGGTTGATTGAACATCATTGCCTAGCGGCGTCAACATTCCTAAGCCAGTTACGACGACACGACGTTTAGCCACGGTTTGCCTCCAATAAGGGATATTTATAATTTTATTAAAATTTTAACCATTTTAATTTTTAAATGGTTTTTTAATCCAATTAGATTCACAAGGGGATCATCATACCCAAGCAACCTCAAAGTGCGAGTCTCAAACTTGTTTGACAACACATAACGCAAACAAAATTAATGTTAGTTAAATTTGGGGAGTTAAGGTTTGATTTTTGAATCATGAACTTTGAGGTGGTTTGGATACATAGATTAAAGGCAGCGAATGCTGCCTTTAATATACAATTGATTACTCAGCGTGAGCTGTTACGTAATCGATTGCGCTTTGAACTGTAGTGATCTTTTCAGCTTCTTCGTCTGGGATCTCAGTGTCAAACTCTTCTTCAAGAGCCATTACTAGTTCTACAGTATCAAGAGAATCTGCACCTAGGTCATCTACGAAAGAAGATTCGTTTTTAACTTCTTCTTCTTTAACACCTAGTTGTTCAATGATAATTTTTTTTA
This sequence comes from Pseudoalteromonas sp. 2CM32C, assembly GCF_023161925.1. NCBI lineage: Bacteria > Pseudomonadati > Pseudomonadota > Gammaproteobacteria > Alteromonadales > Pseudoalteromonadaceae > Pseudoalteromonas > Pseudoalteromonas sp. 2CM32C. The sequence continues at coordinate 227,984 of NZ_JALNTI010000004.1, forward strand.
CGCGTTCTTGGATATCGCTCATTCTTCTTTCCTTTATTAAAACGCCAATGCGTTATTTTCAGATTGCGGGGTAGTTTACGCCGCATAATTCTCTGATTCAATGATTTGACCGTAAATAATTGTCTGGTCAAACCTCTGAGTGTGTGTTTTCCCTGTTATCGCTTATTTTAATAGCAATTTCAAGTATGTTTAAAGCAAGTTCACAAATAATTCAATGTTTTTTAGTGAATTATGCCAACTTAATTCTACTCTTGTAATGGCTACATGGTTATTAAACCATATACATCGCGCCATTTACATGCAAAGTTTCGCCTGATACATACGCAGCCGCGTCAGATGCTAAATAACACACTGCAGCTGCAATTTCGTCAGGTTGACCTAAACGACCCGCTGGCACATTAGCTAAAGTGGCTGCTTTTTGGTCATCGGTTAGCTCGTTGGTCATATCTGTTTGGATAAAACCCGGTGCAATTACGTTCACTGTAATCCCGCGCGAGGCAACTTCACGTGCTAATGATTTAGAAAAACCAATAACACCCGCTTTAGCCGCAGCATAGTTAGCTTGCCCTGCATTACCCATAGTCCCTACTACCGAACCAATATTAATGATACGGCCGTTCTTTTTCTTCATCATTGGGCGTAACACTGCCTTAGATAAACGGAAAATAGAGCTTAGGTTGGTGTCGATAATATCGTCCCACTCGGCTTCTTTCATTCGCATAAGTAAATTGTCGCGCGTTATACCTGCGTTATTTACTAGTACGTCAATATCACCTAAGTCGGCTTTTATTGCTGCCAAAGTAGCCTCAATTGAAGCAGGATCGGTGACGTTTAATGCATAACCTTTACCGTTATCACCTAAATAGTCACTAATGTTAGCCGCACCCGACTCGCTTGTTGCTGTACCCGCTACTTTTGCGCCTTGTGCAACCAGCATAGTTGCAATTGCTTTACCAATACCACGGCTTGCGCCTGTAATTAGGACAACTTTGCCCTCTAAAGAAAATAAGTTAGACATTTTTTTACTCTTATTTAGCTGTATCAATTGAAGCGGCGTCGTTTACTGAGCCACATACCATTGCTTTATCAATTCGTTTTGCCAGGCCTGTTAATACTTTACCCGGACCAAATTCGTAGCTCTGCGTTACACCTTGCGCCACTATAGCTTGCACTGTTTCTGTCCAGCGTACTGGACTGTATAATTGACGCACAAGTGCATCTTTAATCGCGTCAGCTGAACTTTCTGCTTTTACATCTACATTATTAATTACATCACACTTAGGTGTATTAAATGTTAAAGCGGCTAAATCATTCGCCAGTTTTTCTGCTGCCGGCTTCATCAGTTCGCAATGCGAAGGCACACTAACCGATAGCGGTAATGCGCGTTTTGCGCCCGCTTCTTTACAGGCTACTGAGGCTCTATCTACCGCCGCTTTATGCCCGGCTATTACAACTTGACCCGGTGAATTGTAGTTAACTGGCGATACAACTTCGCCTTGCGCCGATGCTGCACACGCCGCTTTAATTTCGTCATCGCCTAAACCAATAATAGCCGCCATCGATCCCACACCTGCTGGTACGGCTTCTTGCATGTACAAGCCACGGTTTTCTACTAATTTTACAGCTTCGCTTAAACTGATTACGTTACTGCATACCAATGCTGAATATTCACCTAAGCTATGTCCTGCCATGACAACATCGGCGTCTGGGTTTTTAGCTAACCAGTCGCGATAAATCGCAACGCTTGCGGTTAATAATGCAGGTTGAGTTCGGTGGGTTTCGTTTAGTTTTTCTTCTGGACCGTTAAGAACTAACGCTGCTAAGTCGTATCCCAATGCGGTTGATGCTTCTGCAAACGTTGATTTTACAATGTCGGAGGTTTCTAAAAGCGCTTGTAACATACCTACGCTTTGCGAACCTTGACCTGGGAATAGAAGTGCAATTTTTTGTGCCATACTTTGCTCTTTTTAATTAAACAAATAAATAATGAAATACACGGCACATCAATTTACTGATTGGCCACCGTGTCTTTAGAATGTGTTTTTTCGAAAATAGCGGCTATTTTAGTGGGAAGTTGGCGTTCAACTTCTTTTACCGCTTCATCGATTGCTGCTTGAAATGCCTTAGCTGAGGCGTTTCCATGGCTTTTAACGACAATACCGCGCAATCCTACCAGAGAAGCACCGTTATACTGGTCGGGGTTCACCCTTTTATAGAGTTTTTTTATGATTGGGCTAAGGATAAACGCCATACATTTATATATAAGGTGTTTTTCGAGGGCTTTTGAGAACTTATTCATGATAAGTTTGGCTATGCCTTCACAGGTTTTAAGGGCAACGTTGCCAACAAACCCTTCGCATACGATAACGTCAGCCTTACCTGTAAAAATATCGCTACCTTCACTGTAACCAATATAATTTATATGTGGGCTTTGCTGCATTAATTGCGCAGCGTGTTTTATGTCGTCGTGGCCTTTTATGTCTTCGGCACCAATGTTTAACAAACTTACGCGCGGGTTATCACAACCAAGAGCTTGGCCAGCAACCACTGAGCCCATTAGACCAAATTGGTAGAGTATTTCGCTATCGCAATGTACGTTTGCGCCTAAGTCGAGTAAATACACTGGGTTTTTACGCTCTGTTGGTACAGATGAAATAAGTGCGGGACGTTTTACACCAGGCAACATTTTTAATACGTAATGCGCCATAAAAAATAACGCGCCAGTATTACCTGAACTTACGCATGCTTGAGCCTCGCCTGATTTAACTAAATCAAGGGCAACGCGCATTGAAGAATCTTTTTTTGAACGAACAGCAACAGCAGGTTCGCAGGCATTAGTGACTATTTCACTGCAATGACGAATTATGAGTCTTGGGTGAGATAAAGAATCGAGGGATTCGAGTTCTTTAGATATAACTTGCTCGTTACCACACAGTATAAGTGTAAGGTTGGCGTGAGCGTTTACTGCACTAACAGCAGCAGGAATAGATGAACGGGGGCCGTAATCGCCCCCCATCATATCTAACGCTATGGTTAGATTATTCAGCATCAAAGCAATCTCTTAGTTAGAAATTACTTGAACGCCTTTGTAGTAACCGTCAGCAGTTACATGGTGACGACGATGAGTCTCACCTGAAGTTTGGTCAACTGTTAAAGTTGGACCGTTGATCGCATCGTGTGAACGGCGCATGCCGCGTCTTGCACGAGACTTTTTGCTTTTTTGTACAGCCATTAGTCTTCTCCTAAGAATCTTTCTTAAGTTGTTTCAAAATATCAAATGGATTTGGTTTATCATCTTCCGCTTTTAACACACCAAAGCTGGCAGGCTTTGACGAGTAATTGCACGAAGCTTCGTTGTGTGTAGGCACTAATGGCACCGCTAAAATTAATTCGTCTTCGATTAACTCAAACACGTTAATTTCACCGTTTTCATCAAGCGCTACTTCATCGTAGTCTTCTGGAAGATCATCCGACTCAGCATCCAAACCAATTGGCGAATACATAAAGTCTTGATCCAAATCCAACCCTAAATCATCATTACAACGTTGACAAGTTACAGTAACGTGTGTGGACAAATTGCCGCTAATCACAACTAAACCTTGCTCATCGTTTTTGCACTGAATTTTTACCGCTATTTCACCTACTTCTTCCTGTACAACACCTCGTAAACGAGTCAGTTTTTCAAGCGGTACAATACCATCGTATGATAAACGGTGTTGCGCTGCTTTCCCAGGATGAAGAGTGAAGGGAATTTTTACCTTTTGCATAGGGGCTGCATCATATAGATAGTTAGTTTGTTAGTCAAAGTAAAAAACCATTTTTACTAGGTTTTTCACGTGTTTTACTCACGGATCTGATTTATCCTAACTCAATCTGATTTATCTTAGGAAAACCATTCATGAAGCACTCGCTTATTTTAGCCTCAAGCTCGCCTTTTAGGCAGTCTTTATTACAAAAATTTAATTTACCGTTTAAAGCCTTTTCACCCGATGTTGACGAATCAGCACTTGAAAACGAAACACCCAATGAGTTAGTTAAGCGTTTAAGTGAACTTAAAGCTACTGAAGCTACTAAACATTTTAACGAAGGTTTAGTTATTGGTTCTGATCAAGTGGCTGTGTTTAATGACCAAATTTTAGGTAAGCCGCACACTAAAGAAAACGCCGTAAAGCAATTGAGCCTGTTTAGTGGCCAAACAGTTACTTTTTTAACCGGATTATGTGTTTTTGATATTCAAAGTGGGCAAAGTAAAAGCCTTGTTGAACCATTTAATGTGACTTTTAAAACACTCACTACAGCACAAATTAGCGCTTACTGCGATGCAGAACAGCCTTATAATTGTGCTGGTAGCTTTAAAAGTGAAGGACTCGGCATTTGTTTATTTGAAAAACTAAGCGGTGACGATCCCAATAGTTTAATTGGATTGCCACTCATTAAACTCAGCCAATTATTAGCTGAGTTTAATGTTGATGTGTTGAGCCTTCAAACCAAATAACGCTTGCTTTAAGTGTTAGCCTATTAATACCTGTTGCAACTGTTGGTAGCTATCGACTGTTGCAATTGGGTCATACTCACTTAATTGCTGTGCATTGTGTACACCCATAGTAACGCCTATTCGGTCCATGTTTGCTGCCCTACCCATTGCCATATCAATTTGTGTATCACCTATCATTACAGCTTCGTTGGCACTTACGCCAAGCTCCGCTAATAATTGATAAAGCATATCGGGTGAGGGTTTAGACTGTGCGTCGTCACTTGTGCGGGTGGCACTAAAAAAATGCCTCAGCTGGCTTTGATCTAATAATCGTTCTAAGCCGTCTCTTCCTTTACCTGTTGCAATAGCAAGTACTGCCCCGTTTTGTTTAAGGGCATTGAGGACGTTTGCTACATCATCAAATACAGGTGTAGGTGTTGGGTCAACTTTATAATGTGCCTTGTATGCATTAATTAGTGCGGTTTGCTTTGTTGGGTGACTGGGGAATAGTACCTCCATTGCCTTTTCAAGCGACAGCCCAATAATATTTTTTATTGCGGTGTCGCTTGGCGGTGCAATATTTAAAGATTGTGCACTGCATTTAATACAGTTAACTATTTTGCCAATTGAGTCCATGATGGTGCCGTCCCAATCAAAAATAACTAATTTGTATTGATTACTGGCCATACATTAAGACTCTTTAGCTGCGCGTAACTTTAATAAGCAACTGCTAAGGGCTTTATCAAGGGGTGCTTCTACACGCATAGTGGTTTCGTTTTTAGGGTGATAAAAACTTAAATCGTGCGCGTGTAAAAATAAGCGATTTAAACCTACTTTGCGCATTCCTGCGTCAAACGCTTGGTCACCGTATTTATCGTCGCATGCAATTGGATGCCCTTTGCATTGGGTGTGTACACGAATTTGGTGTGTTCGCCCTGTCACCGGCGACGCTTGTACAAGTGAACATTCGTTAAAACGCTCTAGTACTTTAAAACGAGTATGCGACGGCTTGCCTTCAACATTGTCTACGCGAACAACGCGCTCGCCCGATTTAAGCGTGTTTTTGCGCAGGCCTTCGGTTACGTTTTTAGTTTTACCATCCCACTGGCCATCAACTAACGCCCAATAGTTTTTTTCCATGGTTTTTTCACGAAGTTGCTCGTGTAACGATGTTAAAACTGAGCGGCGTTTTGAAATTAGTAGACACCCCGATGTATCGCGGTCAAGCCTGTGTACTAGCTCAAGGTTGCGCTCTTCTGGGCGAAGTACGCGCAGCGCTTCTATTAAGCCATAACTTAAACCACTGCCGCCATGAACAGCCATGCCTGATGGTTTATTTATAACAATGAGGTATTTGTCTTCAAATAAAATATCGTCTTCAAGGCGCGTTACTTTATCTAGTTTTGAAGGCACAAACTCTTCGCGCTCTGCCACTTTTATAGGTGGGATACGAATGATGTCGTCTAACTGTAATTTATATACTGGCTTAATACGCTTTTTATTTACACGCACCTCGCCTTTACGAAGAATTTTGTAGATTGCGCTTTTAGGCACCCCTTTTAAATGGGTAATAAGAAAGTTATCAATTCGCTGACCTAAATGGTCTTCGTTGATTGTGACAAAAGATACTTGTAAGCCGGTTTTTTCTGACATTGCCTAATCACTGATTTAAGTAAAATAATTTAGTTGCTAACACTGTTATAATAGTGGGATAATCAGCAGCGCAAATATTTAGTATTTGCAAATAACAACGGTGCTTTTTAACTTAACACATTAAAACATTCGTGATGCACATTCTGGGTAGCCGATCATACAGATCCGAGTTAAGTTTTCCAAAGCTTTTATACATACCTAGTAAACACGTGCGGTCAACTAACAGCAATGCGCGTAATATATTGCAGGTTAAGTTTGAACATGAAGTGGTTTTTAATGCGATTGAAAAAGCAATGAACAGATAATTTGTCTGATAGTGACGGCGTAAAAAGCGCCGTTCAGCAACTGCTCAATTATTGTAGTACCGTAAAGCAGCTTATTTAGAACTAAAAAAATCTAATAAATAAGTATTCATTAACATCGGCAGCGAATTTTGCTCTTAAACCAGGATTTAGCGATACATCACACTGTATTGCTCACCCACTTAATGAGCCCTACGCGCCTAATATGAATGACATTTAATAAGATTGATATGACAGGCCGACTTCTGGGTAAAACTTGTAGACGTAGCTGAAAAGCCGACAGTTTTAACACCATTAAGAATTTAATAGCGTTTAGTACGCTATTGTTTGCCAGCATTTAAAAAATACTGCTTACGAAAATACAGAGCCGTTCCGTTAAAGACCCAGTCGTGAGGCTGCACATTCTAAAAATAGGAACAACTGAACAGGCGAGAAAACATCGTCATGTCAGCGACATAATTTAATAGAGTAACAATATGAAACGTATGCTAATCAATGCAACGCAGCAAGAAGAAATGCGCGTAGCACTGGTTGATGGCCAGCGCCTATATGATTTAGATATAGAAAGCCCAGGTCACGAACAGAAAAAAGCCAATATTTATAAAGGCAAAATCACACGCATTGAACCATCTTTAGAAGCAGCATTTGTTGATTACGGTGCTGATCGTCATGGTTTCCTTCCTTTAAAAGAAATTGCCCGCACTTACTTCCCTGCTGGTTACACCTTTAATGGTCGTCCGAATATTCGTGACGTGATCAAAGAAGGTCAAGAAGTAATAATTCAAGTTGATAAAGAAGAACGTGGCCAAAAAGGCGCAGCGTTAACAACTTTTATTAGTGTTGCTGGTAGTTACTTGGTACTTATGCCTAATAACCCTCGTGCTGGCGGTATTTCTCGCCGTATTGAAGGTGATGAGCGTACCGAACTTAAAGAAGCACTCAGCCGTTTAGAACTACCTAAAGGTATGGGCTTAATTGTGCGTACTGCGGGTGTTGGTAAATCGTTTGAAGAATTAAATTACGATTTGAAAGCGTTATTAGTTCACTGGGAAGCTATTAGACAAGCTGCCGACAGTGCTAAAGCGCCGTTTTTAATTCACCAAGAAAGCAACGTAATTTTCCGTGCGATTCGTGATTATTTACGTCGTGATATTGGCGAAATTTTAATTGATAAGCCACGTGTTTTTGAAGAAGCTAAAGCGCACATTGAGCGTTTTCGTCCTGACTTTATGAGCCGCGTTAAGCTTTACCAAGGCGACACACCGTTATTTACGCATTACCAAATTGAAAGCCAAATTGAGTCTGCGTTCCAACGTGAAGTGCGTTTACCATCAGGCGGTTCAATTGTTATTGACCCTACTGAGGCACTTACGTCTATCGATATCAACTCGTCTAAAGCTACAAAAGGCGGCGATATTGAAGAAACAGCACTTAATACTAACCTTGAAGCAGCTGACGAAATTGCACGCCAATTACGTTTACGCGACTTAGGTGGTTTGATTGTTATAGATTTCATCGATATGACACCGCCACGTCACCAGCGTGAAGTAGAAAACCGCTTAAAAGACGCTGCGCGCCCAGATCGTGCTCGTGTACAAATTGGTAAAATTTCTCGCTTTGGTTTACTTGAAATGTCGCGTCAGCGCCTACGCCCTTCATTAGGTGAAGCAAGCCAAGGTGTGTGTCCTCGTTGTAGTGGCCAAGGTACGGTTCGTTCTAACGAGTCTATTGCTCTGTCTATCCTTCGCTTAATTGAAGAAGAAGCAATTAAAGACAACACTTCTCAAGTAAATGCACAAGTACCTGTTGCTGTTGCCGCCTACTTGTTAAACGAACAACGCCGTAGTGTTCACCGTATTGAAAAGCATCACAAGTGTGATGTAGTGATTATTCCTAATCAACACATGGAAACACCACACTACGAAGTAATGCGCTTACGTAAAGACGAAACACTTGAAACAGTAAGTTACGAGCAAGTTGTTGCGCCTGAACCAGAAGCGTTTGAAATGTCAAAATCGCCTGCAGCACCTGTTCGTGAAGAGCCTATGCTAAAAGGTGTTGTTATGCCTTCAAGCCCTGCTCCACAAGCAGCGCCGGCTCTAGCAGCTAAACCTGCAGCGGTAGCCGCTAAAGAAGAAGCGGGATTATTTACTGCACTTGCTAACTGGTTTAAATCTATTTTTGCTAGCGAAACACCTGAGCAGAAAAAAGAAGCCGTTGAAAAGCAGCAAGAAGAAGCACGTAATAATAAACGTCGTGGAAACGATAACCGCCGTCGTAATAACAATCAACGTCGTCGTAATAACCCACGCTCTAAACAACGCACAGAACGCAATACTGATGAAGTAGAAACAAAAACTAATTCACCGGTAGCAAACGAGAACCAAGAGAAGAACGAAAACCGCAACAAGCGTCGTCGTAATTCTAACTCTCGTAAGCGCCCTGAGCACAAAGCAGATAAAGATCAAACTAAAGCGGCAGATGCGCCTGCAAAAGCAAATGCTGATACGAATGCTGCAGAAGCACCTAAAGAGCATAAGCCTAAGGTTCGTCGTCAACGTCGTAACGTTCGTAAGAAAGTACGTATTCAAGACGAAAATGCTGAGCAACTACAAGCAACTGAACAAACTCCTGTTGAAACAGCTGCAGTAGAAGAAAAGCCGCAGGTTCAAGCAAAGCCTGAAGTTCAAGAAAAGCCAGTAGCCGCTGAAAAGCCAGCACCTGTAAAAGAAGAAAAAGTACAGACTGTTGAGTCGAAAGATGAAACTGTAGCAACTGAAGAAGAGCAAACGCGTACACGTTCGCGTCGTTCTCCTCGCCATCTTCGTGCATCAGGTCAGCGTCGTCGCCGTCCTGAAGGTGAAAGTGCTGAAGCTAAATCTGATGAAGCCCCTGCTTTTGTACCGGTTGCTGACCAAGCTGCTGCAGAGTACGAAGCAGAACTTAAGGCAAAATCGGAAGAAACGGCTGTTGACGCTTCTGAACAGGTTGAACAAGCAGTTGCTGTTGAAGATTTAGCTAAAGTTGAAGTTGCTCAAGAGCAAGTAAAAGCTGAAGAACCAGTTCAGACTGAAGAACCAGTTAAAGCTGAAGAGCCAGTGAAAGCTGAAGAACCAGTAAAAGCTGAAGAACCAGTTAAAGCTGAAGAGCCAGTGCAAACTGAAGAACCAGTACAAACTGAAGAACCAGTGCAAACTGAAGAACCAGTGCAAGCTGAAGAACCAGTACAAACTGAAGAACCAGTTAAAGCTGAAGAGCCAGTTAAAGCTGAAGAACCAGCTTTAGAAGCTGAAGTGGTACCGGTTGAAACTACAGAGACGCCTGTGGAAGTTAAAGAAGCACCAGTAGTTGAAAAAGCGGCTGAGGCAACTTTAAATTCTAAAACAGTGATCACTAAAGGACACGCAAGTGCGCCAATGGCACAACCTGCTCCAGCAGCAGATAGTGAAGTAAAACATGTACCAGTGGCTATGGCTCACGATAAACGTGAACTTATCCCTGATAGTGGTTTACGCCCAGGTTCAATTAAACCTGCTGGTCGTGCAAGTTCTGCAATGACAAAAACGTTAAGCGCTGATTAGTAAATAACGCTTAATTTAAAAGCCCCGCTATTTTAAATAGCGGGGCTTTTTTGTTTTAAATCAGTAATGCTTTCACTTAGAACAAAATACAGTAACAAGAAGCTGCGCTTCTAACGTGAGCAAGCTCTACGTCTACAAGTAAATATTAAACAGTTACATAGCACGTTTAAACGGAGTACTCGCTGGCTTTTGAACACCAGATTATTATTCTGAAAAACACATATTCACAAAGAGATTAAGAGACGCTGCGCTTTTAGAGAAGTGAAAATACGGCTTAAATTTGTTTGTCTACTCATTTGCTCCTCATTCTCTTCTCTTTGTGCAATTAAGATCTTTAAGGCTTGAAGCTACGCTTCACAAGTGAGCAAGCTCGACGTTTACAAAATCAACTTACACTTAAGCATAGCGCCTTTAAACGGACTGCTTACTGGCTTTTAAGCAACGGGTTTTTATTTTGAAAACAAATATTCACAAAGAGGTTAAGAGACGCTGCGCTTTTAGAGAAGTGAAAATACGGCTTAAATTTGTTTTTCTGCTCATTTGCTCCTCATTCTCTTCTCTTTGTGCAAATAAGATCTTTAAGGTTTAGCAAAATACCTCGGCGGTAATTTTTAAATTATAAGTAACAAGAAGCTGCGCTTCTAACGTGAGCAAGCTCAACGTTTACAAGTAACTACTAAACAGTGGCATAGCAGGTTTAAAAGGTCTGCTCGCTAGCTTTAAATTAACTATTGGCGTAACAGGCAATAAAAAAGCGCGATATAAATATCACGCTTTAAATCTCTTTATTGTGGGAATGCTTGGCTTATTCGCCTTCACTTTCCATAAAGCGTTGCAGTTGATCTTTAAGGTTTGGTGGAATACCTTTAATTACTAACGTATCTGTTGCTTCGTTGTAGGTTACACGCTCACCTAAATGCTTGCGCTCAAAGCTTACACTCACACCGCCGCCTAATCCTGAAAATTTAACCATACTGGTCACGGTTTTTTTATCGACTGGGAACGTTTCTTCTAAATCGTAACTTTGGTCCTTGCAAAAGCTGTCAAACGGACTGTCATCGCCTTTTGAAATAGCCGCTGATAGTTCAGTTACGCTTGCTTCTTCACCGGTCGTTACACAATCGTTACAGTAATCAAAAACCTGCTTACGCAAATCGTCTTTTTCTGATTTATCAAACTGCTGCTCAGATAGGTAATCTTCTACTGCATTTAGCATAACTTGGCTTTGTTGTTTAGGATCAACACCTTCTTCACAGCCTAAAAAGTCTAAGAAAAAGTCAGCAACTTTTCGCCCTGCTCTGCCTTTGATAAACGAAATATAACGATTATCCTCAGGCTGTGTATCCCAAGCAGTTAAGTCTATACGCGCTGCTAACTGCATACGAGAAATATCAAGATGACGCGATGCTGCTAAATCAAGCTCAGAGGTCATTGAGTAATGCTCTTTAATATTAATCATGGCAATTAACATGTAATCCGTAGCCACGTACTGGTAATGACAAAATACCAAATAGCCTGTTTCGTTAAATGCGTATTTATCTAGCTCTTCTTTTAATACGGTAGATGCTTGCTCAGTTAAATGCCAAAAGCCCAGCTCGTTATTTCGGTAACTTTGCATAGATGACGCAACAATACTGTTTTTCTCACCACTAAACGCACAGTAACCTTTACCTGGCTTGCCCGTGAATGCATGGTGTAATTGTTCGATAAAAACAGCCACTTTATCATTAATGATCATTTCGTCGTTGCGAAGGTGAATTTGCGTATCGTCATCTTTTTTGTCTACATAATGAACGACTAATTTTTTAACGTCTGTTGTCATCTTTGTTTTTCACGCCTCAAGTGTTAAAATACGGGAATATAACTATTTTATTGAACCAACTGATGCCAATCTTATCAAAATACTCTAATGAAGAAGTAGAACAAATCGTCGACCAGCTTATTGATGTGCTAACTCAACACAAAGCACCGGTTGATTTAAGTCTTATGTGTTTAGGAAATTCTATCACGCATATCCTAAAAGAGCATGTACCAACAGGGAAAAGACAAGCTGTAACTGAGAACTTTGCAAAAGCACTTTCACAGTCGGTTAAATAAACGCATGAATTTATCGCAGCACAATCAGTTTTCATCAAAAGCAAGTCAGTTGCTAAGTTGGGGGCATTGGTTTACCTTCGCCAACATAGGTTTAGCGCTACTAATTAGCTTAAGCTATTTATTTGCTGACTCGCCACCAACAAGCTTTATGGGCATTACATACATGCTAGTAACATGGCTTAGCCATACTAGCTTTATTGCCTTTTTGGCGTTTGTGCTGACGGTATTTCCTTTAAGTTTAGTGTTTCCTTACCCACGCCATATTCGTGGCATGGCCGCTGTTATTGCAACCTGTGGCGCGTCTTTATTAACGTTAGACGCCTATGTATATGTTAACTTGGGTTATCATTTAAACCCTTCAGCCCTGCCTGAAATTATTTCCTTACTTTGGAACCGCTTAACCACTTCTCCAGCGCTTACTACGTTTCTTGCGGGCGGTATTGTACTATTGATTTTAGGTTTTCAATTAGTGGTAAGCAATTATACTTGGCACCATTTAGCACGCTTAAAACAGTTTAAATTTGCACGCTATGCAATTTCGTTTTTAGTGGTCTGTTTTGCTTTTAGCCACAGCATTCATATTTGGGCAGACGCTAACTTAAAATTTGATATTACCAAGCAAGACAATGTGTTGCCGCTTTCATACCCAACCACTGCGAAAAGCTTATTGGCTAAAAACGATTTACTAGATATAGAAACTTATAACCAAGCTCATAGCGTAAAAATTAATAACCAAAATATTAATTATCAGCCACCGGCTCCACTGGTAAAGTGTGATGACTTTACTCAGGCTAATGTAGACATATTTGTATTTGAAACTGATGCACAACTAGTTGAGTTTGCAAATAACCACAAAGAGCTTCATAAAACAGAACTGTTTTTACAGCCTACTAACCATGACGATACGCTGTTTGGTTTAGTGTATGGTTTACCTTCATTTTACAAAGCCGCTATTTTACAAGAACAAATACTGCCTGCATGGCAAAGCCAGCGACGTAGTATTGAAGTTATGGGTATTGATAGCCTTAGCTTTATTAATGATCAAGCTCATACCAATAATACCATTAGAGTTATTAATGGTGCTGCCGAGCAAGCGCCACGTAACAATTCGCATATTTTTGCCTTTAGTTTAGCAAGCGATAACGCTGAAGTAGTCACTACATCAACCTTATATACTTCTGATAAAAACATTGCTGAAGTAAATGGGCTTATCCAACCTAGCGATTTAATTACAACAAGCGTTGGCAAATACTTAAATTGTAGCGCCCTTGCTAAGCAAACAATGCTCGGTGTAAATTTATACAAGAAGAAAGACGACATGGGTGTTAACTACAGCCAAGGTGTTGTAATTGCATATAAAAAAGATCGAATCACTTTAATAGACTCAGATGGTAACTTTAAAAATATTTCTGCCGCTGAGGGGTTTTCTATTGAACAACGCTTAGATATCCCATTTTTAGTACAAAGTATTAAAAAGCTAAAAACCTTCTCTGAATAGTCATGATGTTAACCTAGCTTGCGATAATGCCAAGCTAGGTTATAGTTTTATAACACGTTAATTGCTTAAAAAACATACGTTCATGGATGGCTATTATGACTAAACCTACTTACCTTTTTATTGTGCTTGGTACTCTTTTATTGAGTACACATAGCAACGCAACTACCTACTACAAATGCGTGACCGAAAAAGGCACAACCTTTTCTCAGTTCCCCTGTGATAACCAAGCAACAGCTTATAAAGTGACTACCGCTAATGTGACAGAGTCAGGGCCTGATGTTGGTTATTCAAAACAATTAAACGCACTTGAACGAGAACAACTTTTAAAAGGCTTAGAGGCAGAGCTACGTAGTAATAACCATAAGCTTGCTATTCTCGACAGAAACAAACAACGTAATGAATACAAGCAAAAGGAACGCCTAAATCATATTCTGGCTGACGACGATAAAAAGCGAATTGCAAAAGACATTACAAAAAAACTGAAGCTAATAAATAAAGAATATAAAAAAGAAGTATCTACAATCACCAAACGAATTAAAAAACTTGAGAAAAAAATCGAACGTTACAAAAAAAGTAATTAGAAACATATTACTTAACTTACAATTTGTACTTTTAGTTTATCGATTAATTTAGCCCTAATTAATTTAGCTTGGTTTTAAACTTAAAATAACATACCCTTAACAAAATAGAGTATAAACTCTAGTGTCAATTAAGGAGTGCTAATGCAGCCACGTAGTATTGCTGAATTAATTTTAACTGGCTTTAAAAAGCACTATCAGCTTTTTCAAAAAATAACCGCTCAAGCGCCCCTCGCCTTTGCCAAACAAGACTGGCAAGCAATTAATGATATTAGCCGTTTACGTATTAGTTATTACGATGAGCGTGTTAACGAAACAATACATACCTTAAAGCAAGACCATCCTTCGTACGAACTTGACGAAACCCTTTGGCTTGAGGTTAAAAAGCTATACCAAGAGTTCTTGTGCTTTCACCCTCAGGCTGAACTTGCTGAAACATTTTATAATTCGGTGTTTTGCAGGCTTTACCACAGACGCTATTTTCATAACGATTTTATATTTGTACAAGCCACCCTAAAAGATGCGCCATCGGTTCCTGTTGAATCAGAATACCGAAGTTACTTTCCGGTTGTTGATGGTCTTAAACCCACAATTAAACGCATTATTAACCACTTTGACTTTAAAGCACCTTTTGTTGATTTAGAACGCGATATTCGTCTGCTAGTAAAAGCATTTTATAAGCAAGCCCCTGACACTCATCATCAACCCTGGAAAATGCGCTTTGATATTTTACATACCGCGTTTTATCGCAATAAAGCTGCTTACATAGTGGGACGGGTTGTGTCTGAAAGTGGTGTTCAGCCGTTTATAATTGCTGTTCTTCATCACGAAGATAAAGGCTTATATTTAGATGCCCTACTCACTAAATCATCACAGATGCGTGTTATTTTTGGTTTTGCCCGCGCTTACTTTATGGTTGAAACCCATGCACCTTCTGCGCTGGTACGCTTTTTAAATGAGCTTATGCCCAATAAAACTATGGCTGAACTCTATAACGCTATAGGCTTTCACAAGCAGGGAAAAACCGAGTTTTATCGAGAATTTTTAAATCATTTAACGCATTCGAATGACGAGTTTACCATTGCACCTGGTACTCCAGGTATGGTGATGATGGTGTTTACCCTGCCTTCTTTTGGTTATGTATTTAAAGTCATTAAAGACAAATTTGGTGAGAGTAAACCATTTGGCCGCGATACAGTTTTGAAAAGGTATCAACTCGTAAAAAGCCATGACCGAGTTGGGAGAATGGCCGATACAATAGAATATTCAAACGTCGTATTCCCTTTGGCGCGCTTTGATAGTAATTTACTTGAGCAACTGCACAAAACGATTGGCTCGTCGATGGTCATTGAAGGTGATTGGCTGATCATAAAACATTTGTATATTGAGCGCCGTATGACGCCACTAAACTTATTTTTGGAAAATGCTGACGACGAAAGCGCTGCAGATGCAATAGAGGAATACGGCCAAGCATTAAAAGAAATGATAGCGGTTAATATTTTTCCTGGTGATATGCTATTGAAAAACTTTGGCGTAAGTAAACATAAGCGCATTATTTTTTATGATTACGACGAAGTACAATATTTAACAGACATGAACTTTAGAGCTTTACCTAAAGCGAAAAGTTACGATGATTACTTAATGGATGAACAAACTTACTCTGTTGCCCCGCAAGACGTTTTTCCGGAGCAACTTTGCACATTTGTAACACCCAATCCAACATACAAACAGTTTTTAATAAGCACACACCCTGAACTGATTGATGTTAACTTTTGGAAGCAGGCCCAACAAAATATAAAAAATGGCCTAATAAATCATATTTACCCGTACCCGACAGCACAGCGTTTTATCCATCACTGGTAAGCGCAAGGACACACACATGAATATAAGCAAAATAGATTTAAATTTACTTGTATACCTCGATACGCTACTTCGAGAGTGCAACGTTACACGCGCAGCAAATCAACTTAGCATTACTCAACCGGCCATGAGTAACGGCCTAAAGCGCCTTCGAAACCTTTTTAATGATCCTATTTTAGTTCGAACCAGCGATGGTATGGTACCAACAGAGCGTGCCATAGAGTTACAGCCAGTCATTCGTGGCATACTTATGACACTTGAAGAAACACTCGCACCAAATAGAGAGTTTGAAGCCAGCCAAAGTAAACGTGTATTTAGGATAATGGCCAGTGACTATGCAGCAAGCACACTTGCACCAAAACTACTGAGCAAACTGCACGAAGAAGCCCCAGATACAACGTTAGATATACTTACGCCAAGTGACGTGACCTTTCATGATGTTGAAAATGGTAAAGTAGATATGGCAATCAACCGCTTTGAAAATCTGCCACAATCGTTTCACCACAAACGTATATGGAAAGACAGCTTTTGCTGCCTTGTAAAAGCAGACAACCCAATTATTGAAAACTTCAGCCTTGATAGCTATCTTAAAGCGCGCCATATATGGGTGAGTAAAACGGGGTTTGGTGTGGGTGTTGGTATGGACCCTAAAGATGTGCAAAAGCTAGGTTGGGTTGATGAAGCACTTGCTCACTTTGGGAAACACCGAAATATTGCCACATTTACACGTAATTACCATGTAGCCATTCACTTGGCAAAAGAGCAAAATTTAGTGGCCACTTTGCCATCAAAGGCCGCAAATATTTATTTAGACGATGCCGGCCTTAAAATTTTAGAGCCACCATTTCCTATTCCTCCTTTTGAGTTAGATATGATCTGGAGCCCACTGCTACACAGGGATGCAAGCCATATTTGGCTTCGCCAAAAAGTAGCTGAAGTCGCTGATGAGCTAAAATAAACTTATTACACGGTTATTTGTAAGATTTGCTAGGCGTAATATTGTATTTTCGCCTAGCCATTTTTAATAAGCAAAATATAAATATAAATATCAGCAACTTAAATTACCTTTTTAAAATGGAATGGCCCTTGCTTTAGTTATGATAAGTTTCATTCATAACATTAAAGAGGTCATTATGAACACCCTTCAAGGAACAGACGCTAATCATATTTCAGACATCATTCAAGTAATGAACAGCGGTATCGATTTTTACCAAAAAGCACAAGAAAATATAAAAGACCCTGCTATCGGAGCATTATTCCAGCGCATGATTGACGCACGCAGAGTCAGCGTTGAACGCCTGCAACCCTATGCTATTAACGAGCAAGGTGAGCGAGAGGAAGGCTCTTCATTTGCTGTAGAAGCGCGCAGAGCATACACCGCACTTCTTACTACATTTGGCTCAAACAACGACAGCACGTATGTAAGCGAGCTGGAAGAAGTTGAAGACAAAACACTAGCAGAAATTAAAGAAGCGATGGATAAGCCACAACCCGCAGATTGTGAAGCCGCGCTTGCTGCAACACTTCTTACAATGCAAAGCTGTCATGCTGAAATGAGCCGTATGCAAAAAAGCTAAATAACCTGAATTGTATTTTAGCTATTCAGTAAATTATTCCCCATACAAACCCAGCGATAGGCTGGGTTTTTTATTGCTTTAAAATCATTTAACCTGTTTAAGTTACATGTTAGAACATAATTCATACAAATATTTAATGTTATTAGAATATTTATTTAACTGTATTATTTTTCAGCTGTGCTAGTTTTGTTAATAGGATCCTAAAAACCTCGCTGTGGCGCCGCAGCTTTAATTAAAATAGTAAGGTCCAATATGAAAAATAAAACAGCTAAACTGCAAAATAACGCCGACGTAGACATGACCCCAATGCTTGATATTGTGTTCATACTGCTCATATTTTTTATTGTTACTACCTCATTTGTTAAACCCGTCGCCATTGAATTAAATCGCCCATTAGACAAACCAAGTATTGAAAAACAAAGTAAAAATGCGGTTTTCAGTATTGATGCAAATAACGGCGTTTACTTTTCAGGGAGGTTAATTGACTTGGAGCAAGTGTCGAACAACTTAGCCATGTTTGCAGCTAAATATAAAATAAGCTCTGTGCTTATAAAAGCAGATGAAAACAGCAAGCACAACACACTGATGACTGTGATGAACAGCATTAAAAAGTACGACAACTACGCTATTAGCTTGGTTTCTGACTAAAACCTGTTAGCTAATTAGCCTTAAATATAAACCCAAAAAAAGGGCCTTGCGGCCCTTTGAGTTAAATAACGAAAGGGAGAGTTATTTATTAAAAACGGTACTCTGCGCCTACATAGTAGTACGCGCCGTTAAAGCCAAAAGGTGCTGAACGACGAGAGTATTCAAACACACCGTTACTACTTACAACGGTATTGCCGTTAGCATCTACAATTGTGCCTGTACGAGAGTTGCCAATTTCATTTTTGTCTGGGTATACATCAAACAAATTATTAGCGCCTACATTCACAGATAGGTTTTCGTTAATGAAGTAATTAACTTTTACGTCTGTTAATATTTCGGCACCGTAAGTTTGACGACCACCGTCTTCAACTGTGTATTCACCAAAGCGATTAAGCGACAGATTAACGGTCCAATCTTCGTTTTGGTAAAGCGCGCTTAGGTTAATACGATCTTCTGGTTGCCACTCTTCAATAATCGAAATTTCTTGATCTGAAAACACACTTTCTACCGGCACAGTTTCAAGACCTGAGCCAGAAGGTGTGAATAACGAAACAACTTCAGTTTCTGTAAAGTTTGCAGCAAGGGTAAAATCAAGTGTGCCGCCAAACCCTTCAGTGTTATATGTTGCAACAAAATCTATACCGCTGGTTTCAGTGTCTGCGCCGTTCAAGAAAAACTGACCAGCACCTGCACCAGAGCTAACAAGCGCTGCGTCTAAACTAGTAGACAGCCCTTTACCTAAACGGTTACTAATAACAATTCGGTCATCAATATCGATTGAGTAGTAATCTACTGTTACGTTAATGCTGTCTGTAACGTTATATACAATACCTAAGCTACGGTTTTGAGACTTTTCTTCTTTAAGTTTTGGAATACCTAAACTTTGCGCCAGTGTTGAATCGTTTCTAAACGTGCCCACTTCTTCGGCTACCAATGTACCATTTGGCCCTACAACAAACTGTGTGCTGATGTTGTTAAAGTAAAGCTGTTGCATAGATGGCGCTCTAAAACCTGAGCTTAATGCGCCACGTAATGAAATATCGTCTGTAATTGCCCAGTTACCTGCTAACTTAAAGTTAACCGTATCACCAAAGCCTTTGTAGTTATCGTAACGAAGTGCGCCAGATAAAATAACGTCTTCAATAACATATGCTTCAGCGTCTAAGTAAAACGAAATTACATCGCGTGACTCATCTACTGAAGATGCAGGTGACGAACCACCAAAGCCTTGCGTGCCACCAGAAGCATTTTCGCTGCCAACACCGCCGCTTAAACCACTGTAAATACTTACGCCGTTATTTGTATCGTAATCACGATATGCATACTCATTACCGGCTAAAATACGATACTCATCGGTACGCATCTCTGCACCCATCGCAAGTGAGTAGTCATCAAAGTTTTTAGTAAAATCTAAATTAATTGTTTGCAGCGATAGTTCCATACCGTATGCGTATGCTTCGCGCGGGATAGTAGTACGAATATCAGCAGCACTTAAACCTTGTTCGTAACGCAAAAAGTTAGCGTATGACGCATTAATTGTATCGCTTGTTGTGTAGTCGATGCTGTTTTCACCGTACGTGTACGATAAATCAAGGCTTGAATCGTTATCAAACTCTGTTTTGTAACCAAAGTTATAAGAAATATCATCAATGGTGGTGTTTATTTTTGGTAAGAAACCAAGTGGGATTGTTGCGTCGCCATCTTGCAATACTGGATTACCACCCGCATTAGCATTATGACGGAAAAATGCGGCTGATTCGTTATCACGTGTTGAATACGTAATAAAACCATATAATTCGCCATCGCCTAACTCGTAGCCAGTATTTACCGTTAAGCCAAACTGTTGTGAATCAGCGTCACCGATTCTAAATGTGTTACGATCAGCTGTTAATTCACGCGGATCGCCGGCTAACAATGTACCATCGCTTAGTTCTTCACAGCCGTAAAACTGACATGAACCATGCAAGCCTGCACGATTAGTTGGCGCACGGTCACGGTAGTTAATCGTTGTGTTTAAGTAACCATTGTCACCCAGTGCAAAGCCTTTGTTGAAGTCAACGTTAACTGTTTCGCCGTCACCTTCAGAGTATTCACCATAATTAATAGCTGCTTTGCCACCTTCACTACCATCTTTTAATACAATGTTGATAACACCAGCAATTGCATCAGACCCATATTGAGCAGCCGCACCGTCGCGAAGTACTTCAATACGCTTAATAGCAGATGCCGGTATAGCATTCATATCGGTACCGGCAGTACCACGACCAACCGATGTATTAATATGGATAATACTAGCTTGATGACGACGTTTACCGTTGATCAACACCAATGTTTGATCGGGACCTAAACCACGTAACGTTGCAGGTCTTAATGCATCGGTACCGTCGCTAATAGATGAACTTGAAAAGTTAAATGAAGGCGCAATTGCTTGTAGCATACGACCCACTTCAGTTTGTCCTGTATTTTCAAGTGCTTCAGCACTTAAAATATCGACCGGAACGGGTAAATCTTCAACCGAACGCCCTGCTACACGGCTACCGACAATTGCAATTTTTTCGATTTTGTCTTGAGCAACGTCTTCTGCTGCATTTACACCTTGAGAATTTACCGCCAGTAATGCCGGTAATACTGCTGCACTGACTGCTGAAAGCTTCATCATGTTGTTATCATTCCTGTTGATTTGTTTGAGTTTTATACTCAGTAATCCATTTTGATCAACAACCGCATCGAGCTCAGTCCCCACCAATAATGCCTCCAGCGCATCTAGTTGGGTATAAAATCCATAGACTGAATTTGCTTCATACTCTTTAGCTAACTCGTATGAAAACACCACGGTTTGCTTGGTTTGTTTAGCAAATTCAATTAAGGCTTTGTCTGCTCGCTGCGCTTTTATATCAAATTGCACCATTTGCCCGGTAGTTTGACTTGCGGCTTGCACGCTTAGGCTAAACATAGCTGGTGCAAACACACATAAACCACTCAATAAATGCAATTGGTTACTGCGCACTGTATATAAACAGCTGGCAAACAAAAATCCTCTATGGTTTTGTTTCTTTTTTTTAATCTTTTTTTTACGTGCAGGATTTAAAGATGCAACTTTATCTAACATATGTCTGATTTGCATAGCTGCTTCTTATGATTTTGTATTTTGCGTAAGCGTAACTGTGTGTTTACCTTGGCGTTCATGGTTAATAGAAAAGTTAGTGTGTAAACTTTCTAGCAACCCAGCCACATCACCTGCTTTGAAAACACCCGCTACTTTAATAGACGCAAGTTCTTTAGACGATAATTTAAAACGTGTAGAAGTATACCGGCTCACTTCGTTTAAGGCATCGCTAAGCGGCTCACCATTAAAAACAAGCATGCCATTTTGCCATGCTAAGTCACGTTCAACATCATCAATAGAAAGCTGGGTAATTGGTTTGGTGATGCTTTTTTCTATAACGGCTTTTTCGCCAGATGTAACTATATTGGCGTTAATTTGGCGAATTTTATCTGCGTTTTTGTCAGCTGACTGGTAGGCTTTAAAGTCACTGGCATCCACCGCCACACTTGGATCGGTGATCATTACTTTGCCTTCGGTTACCACCAGTTCTAAATCTGAAGATGTATTACGCTGAACATTAAACACAGTACCCAATGCTGTAAAACTCTTATTGCCAGCCATTACACTAAATGGACGAGATGCATCTTTAGCAACGTTAAAACGCCCTTCTCCTCTGTTGAGCAATAGCTGTCTGCGGCCTTTGCTGTAGGCAACTTCTAATAAACTATTGGTGTTTAATTGCACAATGGTGCCGTCGGGTAATGCGTAAGTTGCTTGCTCGCCAACTTTAGTTTTATAAATTTTAGTGTAATTAACTTTTGCTAATTGTTGGCTGTAACCATTTTCTAAGTTAATTAATAGATAACTACACACCATAAGAGCTGTAAATAAACTGGCTGCAATAGACGTTGAAACCAGCCATCTTTTCTTGGGTTGCTTACTATTACGATGAGGGAATAAATTACTGAGCTCGTTTAAAACAGATATTTCATCCCATAAGTGGGCTAGCTCGTAAAGCGCATCTTGGTGAGCGTTGCTCTGCATCATCCACAATGTAAACTGCTCTTTTTCATCTTTTGATAAGCCACGGTCAATGGCGCTGATCCAATTACAAGCTGTTTCTAATATAAAATCTTTTGAAGTAAATTGATGAACATTGCTCATTTTGCAACCCTCTTTACTGTTAACGGATGAAGAAAGTTGTCGTGCTTAGTTTTTGCCACTTGGCTTTGATCGTGTTCGCGCATGTAAAGCATGGTTTTTAATAACCCTTTAGCAATGTGTTTTTCAACAGTACTCTGACTAAGCTGCATCTCGCTTGCGATCTCTTTTTGGCTCATGCCATATACTTTTTTAAGTATAAAACATTTACGGGTTGATGGGCTTAACTGCTCTGTTGCTTTACAAAACAGTAAAAAACGTTCTTTTGACGTGTATTCATCTTCGAGCTGCATTGACTTTAGCAACACAGGTAATTCACTATCGTCGTCTAGCGAATCATTAAATTTGTTGTCCCACTTAGCAACATGGTTTAATGCTAAATGTTTAGCGGTTTTTAACATGTAACTACGGGTATATTGAATATCTTGTTTTAAATCAGCCTCGTAGCTTTTAATAAATGTTTCTTGCACAATGTCCTCTACATCATCGGGCTGTACTATGCGTGAAACAAAGCGTTTAAGTTGGCTTGAAATATCAACAAATGTTGACGCAAATTTATTCTTTTTGGTCATCTTTAGTAAACACCTGTTGTTATTATTGTTAGCGTAAGATTACGAGTTTTGAATATAAAAAACTAGTTAAATGTAAATTTTTAGTTGTATAAATGTCATATTTTTTTATTAGGAGAATTAATGGGTAAAATTTTAGACTATATCCGACTGAGTTTTTTTGCTTGCGGGCTACTTTTAGGCGTACAAATACCCGCGTTTGTGAGTGATTTTGGCCAAGCATTGAACGCACAATTAGTGGAGGCAAATAATGCAATAGCGCCTTTTCAAAAAGACGCAAAAAAATACTTTAATAACGACCTTGCTAAGTTAATAAAGCACTATGAAAATTTAGGCGATGAAATTGTGGGAGAAGGTGCCAATCATATTCAAACTCTCAGCCAGCGTCAGCAAACTTTGGCGAGGGCTGTTGATGAATTTTCAAACTCGCCTTATCTGTTTACGCTACGTAGCGAGCTTCACACTATAAAACAGCAAGTATGGCAACGTTTTGAAGGGCAAATAATTTTAAAAACAGACTCAATTACCGCAGCAATTATCACCGCAATAATCATTGCGTTTATTGCAGAGCTTACAGGTTTTTTGTTTATGGTTTTAATTAAACGCGTTTATCTGCGATTAATCAGTACGTGCGAATAACGATTTCATAAAGTCAAAAAACACATCTGTTTTTCGAGTTGTTAAGCTATTTTGTGGCCGTAAAAACCATACAGGGGCATCGCTTTGTGCAAGTATGTTAGGCATCACTTCTACTAATGTGCCATTTTTTAGCTCATCGTTTATTGCAAGCCTAGACTTTATAGCAATACCGTGACCCGCAATGGCAGCTTGGGTCATGTTGTCTGAATTTGAAATGGTAAAGCGCGTTTGTGCATTAAACGTGTGAATTTTTTGTTGGGCATCATAAAGCTTTAATTGGCGTTGCCATGGCAGACAGACCCAAAAATGTTTTTCTAACTCAGAGATGGTTGTTGGCATTGAATGCTTTTTTATATAACTAGGCGCAGCACATAATACACGACTGTTATTGACTATTTTACGAGAAAGCAATCCTGAATCATTTAATTGCCCTACACGAATAGCGACATCTTGCGCATCATCAACTACGTTTACAAACTGATCGGTTATTAAAAAGTCTAGTTTTAGATCTGGAAAAGCATGCTCAAATTCATTAAGCCTAGGCATTACATATTTAGAGAAAACCCAAGGTGGCATGGTTACTCTTAATAACCCACTTACCGATGAACTACGTGCGCCAATACTGTGCTCTGCATCACGTAATGCTTCAATTATTGCACCTATGCGGGTATAAAATACTTCTCCCGCGGGTGATAAGCGCACTCTTCTGCTATCTCTAAACACAAGCACTGTAGCGAGCTCTCGCTCTAATTTACTTAAGCGATGACTGACTGTTGCAGGTGATAAACGCTGTTCACGAGCGGCTGCCAGCACCCCTTTATTTTCAACCACAGCAATAAACGTTTCTAGATCACTTAAGCTGTACATAAAAACCCACAATGTCTTTTCAATGTTTAATATTTTCGAATGAAGCTTTCAGTTTTGCAATGTTTATTTAAATATTTAAAACCATATACTTTTGACCAAGTTTAATAATTGATGAGACTAAGCCATGAGTTTAAAAGCACAAATAGATGCATTTAATGTTCAAAAAGAAGCTAATTTGCCCGCAGACGTTTTAGCATTAATGAATACAACAAACGAAGAATTAATTGCTCAACACATACGAAATAAAGCCTTACAGGTTGGCGATAAAATAGAAAACTTTATTTTGGCAAACCACCTAGGCAAAAATATAGAATTGGCCGATTTATTAAATAAAGGCCCTGTCGTTGTTAGTTTTTACCGAGGCGCATGGTGCCCTTATTGTAATTTAGAATTAAAAGCACTGAACGATTTTTTACCTCAGTTTAAAACTAAGAGCGCCCAATTGGTGGCAATTTCTCCTCAGCTACCAGATCAAACCTTAACGACTGCCCAAAAAAATGAGCTTGAGTTTGATGTGCTCTCAGATGTTGGTAATAAAGTTGCACAGCAATTTGGCTTATTATTTACACTCGATAAACGTATTCAAGAATTATACACCGGGTTTGGTATTGATTTTGAACACACTTACGGCGATAAAACATACCAACTTCCCCTACCTGCCACTTACGTGATTAACCAAGAAGGTGTAATCACTTATGCATTTTTAAACGAAGACTACACACTTCGCGCTGAGCCAAGTGATGTAATGACCGCACTTGATGGAGAAAATAAATAATGCCTTTATTAAAATCATTAAAGCTAATAAGTCTTACACTTGCCCTTGGCGCAAGCTTACTGAGTAGCTCAGTGAACGCTGAAGAAAGTAAAGAAAAACCAAAAGTACTTATTTTTGATGTAAACGAGACCCTGCTTGACCTAACAAGTATGCGCGCCTCGATTGGTAAAGCGTTGGGTGGCAGAGAAGATTTACTGCCTCTTTGGTTTTCAACCATGTTACATAATTCGTTAGTAGATACAGTGACCGGTGATTATCACGATTTTGGCCAAATTGGTGTGGCTTCGCTTGCTATGGTGGCAAATAATAACAATATTAAAATTACCAACGAGCAAGCTAAAACGGCCATTGTTACACCGCTATTATCATTACCTCCACATAGCGATGTGAAAGACGGACTGGCAAAACTAAAAGCGCAGGGCTATAAGTTAGTAAGCTTAACTAATTCGTCAAATAAAGGCGTTAAAACTCAATTTGAAAACGCAGGTTTATTGTCATATTTTGACGCGCGTTACAGCATTGAAGATATAAAAATATATAAACCTGATTTACGTGCCTACGAATGGGTACTTAAAAAGCTAAACGTCGCACCGAACGAGGCTATGATGATTGCTGCACATGGTTGGGATGTAGCGGGCGCTAAACAAGCGGGCTTACAAACAACTTTTATTGCACGCCCAGGGAAAGCGTTATACCCGCTTGCGAAAAAACCTGATCACGTTGTGAAAGATTTACATGAATTAGCCGCTCTACTTAAATAACGAGCGCAAATTATAAAATCAATACCCAAGCGGCCATTCTCAGGAAGAGATTGACCGCTTTTTTATTGCTAAAAACCGCGTGTAAACAATGTATTTAGCCCTTTTAACTGCTAGCAATTTACCCCTCACAACGCTACTATTTAAAATAACACGTTGTGGAGATAATTATGAATAGTCAAAGATTAAGCGAGTTTGAAGAGTATTTTCAAATAAACGAGAGCATTAGGGTTAATTTGTTTGCTGTATCTAATGAACAAGTACCTAAATCTCAGCTAGCACTTGACGATGATATCCCGCCTCTTTTTAGATTAGCTAATGAAGTGAGTGAGCTTGAACAAAGCTCGTTACGTCCACTTCGAAACTTAGGCGATGTAGCCCAAGAGCTTGCTGCATTTTTGCAGGCACAATCGCGAAAAATAGATTTAATTATGAGCCATATTTTGGCCTCAGAACAAGCGCAAGAAAATGCAATACACTGCGATAGCTATGGCGGCGGAGGTATTAAGTTTACGTCGTCAGATGTGTATTCTATTGGCCAATCGTTTAGGACAAAACTTTTTTTGCATCATGAGGCATCAGCTGTTTACTGCTACACTGAAGTGGTTGCCATAGAAAAACAAGATAACGACCACTACCAATACACAGTGCTTTTTACATCTATCAGAAACACTGATCAAGAATTAATAGTAAGAGCAAGTTTACATGCGCAAACGCGCCAACTAAAAAAACGCCAAGAACTAGAGCAACCATTAGACGATTCAAGCTCTGAATAATTGGTTTTACAATACAGTTTATATGGCAAAGCAAACCTATTTTTCAAGTGACTTGGAAGTAGCACAACTGCTAAACTAGCAGTATCTCTATTTGTATAAAAATGCCATGAACTTTAGACTTTTACCTGAATGGGCTGAGCAAGACGCTGTAATGCTAACTTGGCCACATAAACATACCGATTGGGCCGATAATCTAGCCCGTGTTGAGCCAGTCTATGTTGAGCTTGCAAAGCATATAACACACTACCAATTTTTAGTTGTTGTTGCTCACGACGAAGCCTTAAAAGCACATATCACTGCACTACTTAACCAAGCAAATATTAATTTAGAGCGTGTTCATTTTGTTGTAACACCCACTAATGACACCTGGGCGCGCGATCATGGCCCACTAACATGTGCAAATATTAATGATGAGACCAAATTAAAGGTCTATGATTTTACATTTAATGGTTGGGGCAACAAATTTGAAAGCGCACTCGACAACCAAATTAATAAAGCGGTTGTTGAACAGCTAAGCCATGCAAACAATGATTACCAAGCCCTAGATATGGTGCTTGAAGGTGGCGGTATTGAAATAAACGAGCACGGCGTATTGCTAACAACGAGCGAATGTTTGCTTAACAAAAACCGTAACCCTGACTTATCGAGCCAAGACATAGAAACCTTATTAAAAACGTATTTAGGTGCCACCGATTTTTTATGGGTCGATCACGGTTATTTAGCTGGCGACGATACCGACAGCCACATTGATACCCTAGTACGATTTGCACCAAACAATACGCTTGTATATGTACAATGTGATGATGAAAATGACGAGCATTTCACCGCACTAAAAGCAATGGAAAACCAACTGAAAAGCTTTAAAAAAGCAGGTAACACCCCATATACTTTAGTTGAACTACCGTGGCCTAAGGCAGCGTATGACGATGGAAATTCACGCTTACCTGCAACCTATGCCAATTACTTAATTATTAACAATGCAGTGCTTGTGCCTACATACAACGATGTAAACGACGACTGTGCATTAGCACAGGTTCAAATAGCGTATCCGCAGCACACTATTATTGGCGTGAATTGCCAGCCTATAATTGAGCAATTTGGTAGCCTTCACTGTATTACAATGCAATTACCGCGTGGATTTTTAGCTGGAGCAGCACAATGACAAGCCCTGCAAAATTAACCGTTGCTTTAGTGCAACAAAGCAACAACCATAACGCCGATGAAAACATGGCTAAATCAATAAAAGCCATTCGTGAAGCTGCTCAAAAAGGGGCTCAGCTTGTTGTTTTACAAGAGCTTCATCGTAGCCTTTATTTTTGCCAAACCGAAGACGTTGATGTCTTTGACCTGGCAGAAACCATACCTGGGCCAAGCAGTAACACCTTAGGTGAACTCGCTAAAGAGCTCAATATTGTGATTGTGGCGTCACTGTTTGAGAAGCGTGCAACAGGCTTGTACCATAATACTGCAGTGGTGCTTGAAAAAGACGGTAGTATTGCAGGTAAATATCGCAAAATGCACATACCTGATGACCCTGGTTTTTACGAAAAGTTTTACTTTACCCCAGGCGACTTGGGCTTTGAGCCTATTCAAACATCGGTAGGTAAATTAGGTGTGTTGGTATGCTGGGATCAGTGGTTTCCAGAAGCCGCGCGTTTAATGGCTATGGCTGGTGCTGAGCTATTAATTTACCCAACCGCTATTGGCTGGGATCCCAATGACGACCAAAATGAACAAACACGTCAAAAAGATGCATGGGTTATTAGTCAACGTGCCCATGCGGTCGCAAATGGAGTACCGGTGATTAGCTGTAATCGTGTTGGCCACGAGAGCGACCCAAGCGGACATAGCAGCGGCATTCAATTTTGGGGTAACTCTTTTATTGCGGGTCCTCAGGGTGAGTTTTTAGCGCAAGCTAACAACATCGATGAACAAATATTAGTGGTAGAAGTTGATCAAAAACGCTCAGAAAACGTAAGACGTATCTGGCCGTTTTTGCGTGATCGCCGAATTGATCACTACAGCGACCTTACAAAAATATACCGCGACTAACTAAAAGAATGGCTCTTACTTGTTAAGGGCCAATCAAATGGAGTAATAAATGGCGTTTGAGCAATTGGCAGCCTTGCCTTGGGTAAAATCTCAAAAAGATAAAATTCAGTGGGGGCAGCTAAGCGGAAGTGGTTTAAGTATTGCTATTGCCGAAGGTGTTAAACAGCAAAAGAACTTAGTATTAATTATTACACCCGACACCCCCAGCGCGCTGCGCCTTGAAACAGAGCTAGAATATTTATTACCTAATAATCCGGTAATGGTATTTCCTGATTGGGAAACCTTGCCTTACGATCATTTTTCTCCTCATCAAGATATTATTTCTGCGCGTTTAGCTACATTAAATACCCTAAAAAAAGAACAGCAAAGCGTATTAATTGTGCCTGTGTCTACGCTTATGCTGCGAACCGCTCCGGCCTCGTTTATTTATGGTTCGACAATAAACTTTAAAGTAGGCGATAAACTCGACACACATAATTTTAGGCAAAACTTAGAGCAAGCCGGTTACCTAAACGTGCAACAAGTTATGGAACATGGTGAGTACGCAATTCGTGGCTCAATCGTCGATTTATACCCTATGGGTAGTCCGCATCCATTTAGACTCGACTTTTTTGATGACGAATTAGACACCATTCGTCTATTTGATGTGGAAACGCAGCGCTCTGATGAAAAAGTAGATAAAATTGAACTGCTGCCAGCGCATGAATTTCCAACAAATGAGTCAGATATTGAGCGTTTCAGGATTGGTTACCGTGAAAAGTTTGGTGCAAGTTCGGAGCAAGACTCTGTTTACATGCAAGTTAGTAAAGGAAACTGGCCAGCTGGTATTGAATACTACATGCCGTTATTTTTTGAAAGCCTAGCCACTATTTTTGACTACCTGCCTGATGATACAACCGTTATGCAGTTAGGCGATTTAGAACACGCTGCGGATAATTTTTGGCACGATGTTAATGTTCGTTACGAAAACCGTAAAGTGGACCCTCTGCGCCCACTGCTTGAACCAAATGCCTTATATCAGCCAATTGAAGAGCTGTTTTCTAACTTAGGGCAATTTGCGCGTATTCGTTTATCGCTTGCCAAGCTGGGCACAAAAGCGGGTAATAAAAATTTATCCGTATGTGAATTACCTGCAATAAGAATAGATCATAAACAACACGAGCCCTATGCGGCATTTATAGACTACGTTACAGCACAAAAGAAGAAAAAAAGTCGCATATTACTGAGCGTTGAGTCGGATGGTCGACGTGAGTCTTTACTCAACATTTTGAAACCCAGCGGTTTAAAGTTTAAAGAGTTTGATACCTTTGAACAATTTACCCAAAGCGATAGTGATGTAGGCTTAATTGTAAGTCCGCTTGAGCAAAGCGTTGTGCTTGGCTCTAAACCTTCATTATCAATTATTACAGAACAAGAGCTGCTAGGTATTAAAGTCTCGCAGCGCAGACGCCGTAAACATAAGTACGAAGCAAGCCAAGACGCCCTAATTCGTAACTTAGCTGAGCTCAAAGAAGGTCAGCCTGTTGTGCATCTTGACCACGGTGTTGGCCGCTATCAAGGTTTACAAACTATTGATGCAGCAGGTGTAATTACAGAATTTGTGACCATAATATACGCCGGTGAGTCTAAATTGTATGTGCCTGTGTCGGCACTACATATGCTTAGCCGTTATTCAGGCGGCGAAGAAAGCAGTGCACCACTGCATAAGCTCGGCTCTGATGCGTGGGAAAAGGCAAAGAAACGTGCTGCAGAAAAAGTTCGTGATGTAGCCGCAGAGTTACTTGATATATACGCACAGCGCCAAGCTAAACCAGGCAATAAATTTACCCTAGACGGACAAGCCTATCGCCAGTTTAGTGAAAGCTTTCCGTTTGAAGAAACCGACGACCAGCGTAATGCAATTGAAGCTGTCTTAGGCGACATGCAATCAAAACAAGCGATGGATCGTTTAGTGTGTGGTGATGTAGGCTTTGGTAAAACCGAGGTCGCTATGCGGGCAGCTTTTGTTGCTGTTAACGATGGTAAACAAGTTGCCATTTTAGTGCCCACTACCCTGCTTGCGCAGCAACACTATGAGAATTTTAAAGACCGTTTTGCTGACTTCCCTATCGAGGTGGGTGTGCTTTCTCGTTTTAACTCAACCAAAGAGCAAAAAGACACGCTAGAAAATATGGCGAATGGCAAGCTAGATATTGTTATTGGTACCCATAAACTTATTCAGCAAGACATTAAATTTAACGATTTAGGGCTACTCATCGTAGATGAAGAGCATCGATTTGGGGTACGCCAAAAAGAAAAAATTAAAGCGCTACGTGCAGATGTCGATATTTTAACGCTTACCGCAACGCCTATTCCTCGAACGCTCAATATGGCAATGAGTGGCATGCGCGACTTATCTATTATTGCTACCCCACCGGCCAAACGCTTGGCGGTAAAAACATTTGTTCGCCAACGTGATGTGGAGCTTATTCGCGAAGCCATTTTGCGTGAAATTAAACGTGGTGGCCAAGTGTACTTTTTGCACAATAACGTTGAAACAATTGAACGCGTGGCTCAAGAATTAAGTGAATGGGTGCCTGAAGCAAATGTAATTACCGCTCATGGGCAAATGCGCGAGCAAGAGCTTGAGCAAATAATGACCCAGTTTTATCACCAAAAATACAATGTAATTGTGTGTACAACCATTATCGAAACCGGTATTGACGTACCCACTGCAAATACCATTATTATGGATAGAGCCGACAAACTAGGCTTAGCACAATTACACCAATTGCGTGGGCGTGTAGGCCGAAGCCACCATCAGGCATATGCCTATTTGCTTACAGGCGACCCTAAAGCATTATCAAAAGATGCCAGCAAACGTCTACAAGCAATTGAATCATTGGAAGATTTAGGCGCTGGTTTTGCACTTGCTACACACGATTTAGAAATTCGTGGTGCAGGTGAGTTATTGGGAGACGATCAATCTGGGCAAATGCAAACTATTGGCTTTAGCTTGTATATGGAAATGCTTGAGCAAGCAGTAAATGCACTGCGTGAAGGTAAAGAACCCACTCTTGAAAACCTCTTACAAAAACAAACCGAAGTTGACTTAAAACTGCCTGCATTACTGCCTGATGATTATATACATGACGTAAATGCACGATTAGGTATGTACAAGCGTGTAGCTAGTTGTGCTAACCTAGGCGACATTGATGAGTTACAGGTAGAACTAATAGACCGATTTGGTTTATTACCTGATGCAGCTAAAAACTTATTTAGTTTGCAACAACTCAAAATGCAAGCCAGTAATTTAGGGATAACAAAAATAGAGGCAAACCCTAAAGGCGGCTACTTTGAATTTAGCCAAAATACCAAGGTTAATCCTAGCTTCATTATTGGGCTGATACAAAGTGCACCGCATATTTATAAAATGGAAGGCGCAAATAAATTGCGCTTCGCTATTAGTGAGGCAAATGCCCGCGAACGCTTAAAAATGGTCACTGCTATGATTGCAGATTTCGAAAAAAAGGTTAGCCATTAATGTTGCTAAAAAAATCGCTGGTAGTTTTATGTTGCTTATTTAGCAGCACTGCAGTTGCAGAGCGTTGGTTTGAAGCTGAGGTGCTGATATTTAAACAGCGCCCAGCCCCCTATTTACAAGAAGACTTTAGTTTAAAACACGAGGCTATTGAAGCTAAAAACACGCTTGATTTATTAACGCCACTTTATACCGAACAAGCCATGCAAGCCTGTATTGATGGCGATACACGCTTTCAAAAGCGCTCATTTACGGATTCGCTCGTTAACGACAATCCACGCTCGGGTGTTTGCGATGCAAGCACCGACTATGTTCAAAGTTACGATACATTGCCTGTTACACCTGTGGCACCGGCACTTGATACCATGGAGCAACCCTACTTACTTGCCCCAGAACAGTTACAATTTAAAACGCAGTTTGAGCAACTAGACCGTAAAGGCTTAACGCCTATTTTACATACTGGATGGCGTTTTGAAGCAAAAAGTAAATCACGTGCGCCAAGCATGCACTTATTTGCCGGTGAGCTTATCAAAACACGCGTTTTTGATGTGCCGCGCTATTCAAATCCAGACTTTGTTAGTTTATTAGAGCCGCAGCCTAGCTTATTTAACGACCCCGATGAATCAACTAGTAAATGGGAATTAGAAGGGTTATTTAAAATTCACTTGCGTCACTATTTATTTATCACTGCAGATTTTGATATTAGCCAAAAACTACAAAGTGGTGATGTAGAGTCATCACGGTTTTCACAATTTAAACGTGTAATAAGTGGTGAAATTCATTACTTTGACCACCCTCGCATGGGCATGATTGTCCAAATTAGAAAATTTAAACATTAATACTTAATAGGATACAACAATGAAAAAACTCCTAATTATTGCAGCTACACTAAGCCTGGCTGCATGCTCTAAAGTAACAGTAGAAAACTACGAAAAAATTAAGATTGGTATGGATAAAGCTGAAGTAGAGGCTGTATTAGGTAGCGCTGACAACTGCGTAGAAAAAACACTTCATACTAACTGTGTTTGGGGCGACGAGTCTAAAAATATAGAGATTACACTCGTTTCAGACAAAGTGACTTTATACAGCAAGCACGGCTTAACTCAATAAAGTCGTGTATAAAAAAGGGGGGATAGACTGTGGTCTATCCCCCCTTTTTTATTTTTTAGAATAAATGAGCTCAATGTTGACTATTTTACTGCGATTTAAGGTGATTTTATAACGCTGATAAAGTGTTTTATCACCTTCAGTGTGCACCAATACCATATTTAATTGATAACGTCGCTCAACGGCTTGTTTTGATATTTTATTGCTATCTAAATGGTAAAGCTTACCTTCACCACGTTTTAAATAACGGGCAAATGGCGCTAGGTTAAATTGCAGTGTTTGCTGTAACGTATCGTATCCAGGTAAAAACTCTTTGGCCGACACGCGCGTTTCACTCGCAAAGTGCAGCCATTGCGCAGCCTGTTTGTTTTGCTGGCGACGTTTTGAAAAAATGGTTTGAACTTCTTTCGGTATTTTTTTAAAACGCGTGTACTCAAGCCAAATAAACTGGCTGGCTATTTTGTCTTTGGTAATACTATTTTTAAAGGTAAATCGCCATTTTGGCCGCCCTTGAACTATTGCGCGCCAAATTACACGGGTGATATCTTCTTTAAAAATTTCACGCAAACCATAAATTACACCCAGTATCAAAATGAGAGTCGCTGTTACCTCTGTAAAACTGGAACGCGCATTAAGAATTACCAGCATCACAAACGCCATAATAACCGCTGTTACTGTTCCCTTTACTAAGCGCTTTAGGTAACTATTTAAAAAGCGAGTATTGCGCTGAAGTATTACTCCATGCTCAATTAAACGTTGCAATAAACGCATTTTATTTGTGATTCGATTGGCGTCTTGAAGGGTGGTTTCAGAGTTATAGTTTTTATCTGCTCTGTACACGTTTTCGCTTTTACAAAATTGCAAAAGGTCGTTCCGCTCTTTAGCAAAATCGCTACTGCGCGGGCCTTCATCTAGTAATTTTAAAAATGATTGCTCAACGTGCCAACTCAGATAGTTATCTGCGTTTGTATAAAACGGCAGTAACTTTTCATCATCGGGTGTATAACGGCGTAACTTTTTTAATAGGCCTTCACTTTGCTCAAATAATTCATTTGCACGATTATAAAACTCTTCCGCCTCGCTTAACTTAAGCGCATCCTTAATATCAGCATCAAGCGCTAAACGCACTTGGTAACAAAATAAGTTTAGATTTTGCCTGTAGTCTTGCTGTTCGCCTTTGTTTTTACTTACAAAACGGCTTCGTACTAATGGCAAGTGAATATTGTTAGCGTTGTAAGCTAAGTGAGATTTGAACTGATTGTTGAAGTAAGACTCTTCGCTCAGTGTTTTGGGGTTTATTCCCATTTCGTTAGGAATAGAAAAGTACAGATCAATACGCTGCTCTGAACGCGCATTTAACTCGGGCTCAATGACAAAAGATAAATTTTCGTCTTGTTTTAACAATCAACTCTCCTTTTTCTATTCGTTTTAGTTTACTTGCCTCCAGTAATTTGTTCAATAAAAAAGGCCCCGTAAACACGGAGCCTTACTCGTTTAAATATTTAACTTAAACACTGGTTAACGTATTTGTTTGCAGTTAAAACTTATAGTTAATATTTGCGAATACTCGTGAACCAATTACGTCGTAAATCTCAGGTACGGTGCCCATGTCATTTCCGCCAAGTACTTCTTCTGGCTCTTTATCAAAAATATTATTCATACCACCTGTCACTTTTAGTGACTCATTTAGGTTGTACGTCATTGAAATATCGTGATAAATAACATTGTCTGTGCTGAACGACTCGCCGTAGTAGTCGCCACTCATGCCACGAATAAAGCGTGCGTTATAAAGCACACTAAACGCATCAGACAAATCGTAGTTTACAGATAAGTTAGATTTGATTTTAGAGTAGCCACCAATGTTACCGTCAATAGTCCCCGTATAATCAATATCATCTTGCTCAAATTCAACCAAGTAAGTTGTATCTAAGTTAATACGGTAGTTATCGGCGGTATAACCAATGTTCCAATCAATACCTGACGTTTTTTGAGAGCCAACATTGGTTAATGCTGAGCTTAAGTTTGATAAATCACCTGCTGGGGTAATATTTACCGAATCACACGACTGCGTGTCGCCCGCAAAACAGTTGTTCATTTCGTTTTGTACATCTAAACGCGTAATGGCGTTTGTAATGTCAAACTTCCAGTAGTCAAGTGTTGTAGATAAACCGTCAACTACTTCCCACACCATACCAAATGTAAACGAACGGCTTTCTTCTGCTTGTAAGTCTGCATCACTGGTGTAATTTACCAAAATTTGTGCGTCTTGCTCGTTGCCCCATGGATCGGCTAGGTAATCGTAAGAGCCCGAGTTGCCACCAAATAGTTCAGCAACATTTGGCGCTCTAAAGCCGGTAGCTAGTACAGAACGAACCATAAATGAATCTGTTACATCCCATGTAGCACCCAGTTTCCACGTTGTTTCACCACCAAAGGTAGAGTAATTATCGTAACGTGCAGCCCCTTCAAGTGTCACGACTTCTAATACCGGCATCGATGTTTCAAAGTAGATAGACTGTACCGAATAGTCACCTTCAGTAGGATCTTGCTGTGCTGCTGTACTTTGGCCCAATTGTGTAATTAAATCAGGTGTGTAAAAACCACTTTCAAAACGGTTCTCAATACCTATAGCGTAACCAATATCGCTATCGGTTAGTGCGCTATAACCTGCAGATAGGATAAATTGCTCATTTCCACCTTCATTGCTTTCAGTGTAAATAGAATCGTTAGCAGTTAAAAAGTCACGGCTAAGTGCATCACCACTAAACCAAATTGCTTGGTTTGCGTAAATACTTTGCTCTACTTGGCTTGCATTGATCGAGTTTTGTACTTTATCTTTAGAGTCGTTTCTGCCGTAAGTAGCACTTACATCCCAGCTTGCATCGTTATCTAAGACGCCTTGTAATGCCACTGATGCACGGTATGTGTCTGTTGTTTGCTCGTATATTCGCGGCCCAGCATCAACCATTCTTCTGCGATACTCTAGCGAATCGGTAAGCTCACCGTCGACAATAAACGCATTGGTGTATTCGTTATCAAGGTTTGCTGTAAGTAAATCTACACTGGCTGGTTGAGGTGCCAATTGCTGTGATGAATCACGGCGTGTATACATAAGGTCAACATTGAATGTGGTATCAGCGTCTAGCTCTTTATCAAAGCTTGTAAATAAACTGTACAGATCGTTTGGTGTTTGTGCATAACTCGATGTAGTAAAGTCGTACGACGTTGTTCTATCTGCAAACTCACCATTACCTTCGTATGTTTTACCGCCTAGCGTACCTTGTGGAATAAACGAAGACTGCCCTGCAGGCACAAAGCTACGATCTGATTGGATCACCTCGCCACGGCTTGAAAACTGTGCACCAACAACTAAGTTACCATCGGCAACCTGCATGCCGTGTAATAAGCTAGTACCGTAGTTGTTACCATCACCCTTAGTTGTGCGACTTCCTTCAACATTAAGCTCAGTACCTTCAAAATCTTTTTTAGTGATAATGTTAACAACACCAGCAATTGCATCAGATCCATACACCGCTGATGCACCATCTTTTAAGATTTCAATTGATTTGATCATTGCAACAGGAATGGTATTTAAATCAACTGAAGAGTCTGCACCGGTACCAGAAGAAACCATACGACGACCATTTAATAACACTAGGGTACGTTGTGACCCCATGCCACGTAAGTTAACAGTTGCAGAACCACCTGAACCATTATTACTTGAAGCACCAAGGCTTATACCCGCAGCAGATGGCTGAGTTGAGAGAATATCGGCAACAGAAGTGAAACCACTTTTTGCAATAAAGTCATCGCCAATAACGGTAATTGGACTGGCTGTTTCCATATCAGTACGGTTGATACGTGAACCCGTGACCTGAATTTTTTCGATTGAATTTGCAGCTTCGTCTGCTGCTAGTACATGTACACTTGAAAACATTGGGATGGCTGCTATTACAGCTAGACCAAGAGTCGATTTAGTCATGAAAGAATCCTACTTGTTGGAATTTACCAAGATTGGTAAAACTCATTTGTTATAAGAAGAATGAGTCGGCAGGCAACTTAAGCGCACTTAACTGAACGAAAACTTAACGCTTGAGTGGTTTTTGACAAAGACAAAAAAGGCAAACCTAAAAAAGGTACAAAGGTTACTACTTGTTTCATTGTTAATATAAAAATACAATTTAAAATTAATAAGTTAAAATAGTTTTAATACAATTAAAGTACAGATGAAATCAAACATCTCTACTTTGTAATCAAATGTAATTACACCTGTTGTTTAGCAATAATTCAGGTATTAACAACTTAATCACACCCCATTATTAAAAAGGTAAAAGCACCTGAAAGTTGCTAACTCATAAGAAAAGCTTTTGGGTCATAGTGAATAATAAGTTCGCTTATGTTGCTTGAACATGTCTGCTTGAAACTTGGTCTACACTATATGAAGAATGTGAGGTACTGATATTAACTATGGGTATAAATCAAATCAGTTGGCTGGAATAAATGCGCCATTTGCGAAAGCTTAACTTTGTGACTACGTACTTTTGACAGGGCTAATTAAAAAATTAGTTTTAGATGTATTTTTGAAATTTTAGCACTAATGACTAAAGGGTTGGTGCATTTAATTAATTACGCTTTGCTTCGCATTGGTATTACCGGTTCAAGTTCGAGCCTATCAAAAAGAAAAGTTTATAAGCTTAGGTAAACAACAAATTTGGGATAAAACGTGATCGGTTAACTGGTAAATTCGTAATATTATTAAAGCTCGTTAGTAGGTAACATAAAAGTAATAGTTAAGGGTATCTTCGGTTGAAGTGATTGTATTTATAACAGTTAATTCAAGGGTCCAAAGCATATTGTTCTCTGAGCAAATGCCAACCATGGTTTCGCTTTGCCACAAATCTCCTTGCTGTACAAACTGCTGCGGGATAAATCCCATGTACATAGTTATCCCTTTCAGTTTTGCTTGTGTGATTTTTGTATTGTTGGGTAATTTGCTGAAAATTGTAAAAGGTGTTTCAGGTGAAAGAGATTGATCACTGAGCCACACTTTCACTTTATTTGGGAAGGTACATTCTTGGTTAGGTTCGCAGTTTGAATTTTTATGTATGCTTGCGTCTTTTTGATTATCAAAATCACAGGCGGTCAACAATAAAAGTAGCAAAAACACATAACATAATTGGGTTGCTTTCATAAAAATTCGCTCCGAATAAAAGCAGATACTAATAATCAAGCTTATAAATGACAAGCATGGCCCACTAAATAATCAAATTTAGGCACTCAGCTAATCAAAAAATAGACAACAAAGCCACAAAGTTTGATTGATGTCATAATATTACGTAATTGACCTATCTTTTTTAGGCCAAAAAATTTATTATTTCCCTCGCAAAAATTAGGGTTTCTCGAGTTTGTTTTCTGAAGCATTCATGCTTTGAACGTTTTAGGTAACATGCTTGTGAAGTAATAGTAGGCCCCACTTTTTAAGTGGGTAATTCATTTCTAAACGCATTTATTGCAGCGGAAGCCAGAAAATGAGCCAAACAGTAGCATCACAAACTGAGTATAACTATAAAGTTGTACGCCAATTCGCTATTATGACAGTGATTTGGGGCATCGTTGGCATGAGTATTGGGGTTCTGATTGCTGCCCAATTAGCTTGGCCAGCACTTAACTTTGATACACCATGGTTAACTTACTCTCGACTACGTCCGTTACACACGAACGCAGTAATTTTCGCATTTGGTACAAGTGCACTTTTTGCGACGTCTTATTACGTCGTACAACGTACTTGTCAAACGCGCCTTTTCTCAGACAAACTTGCCGCAATTTCATTTTGGGGCTGGCAGCTAGTTATTGTATTAGCAGTAATTACCTTACCATTAGGTATTACAAGCTCTAAAGAATACGCTGAACTAGAATGGCCAATCGATATTTTAATCGCTGTTGTTTGGATTATTTATGCAGTTGTATTTTTTGGTACTTTAATTAAACGTAAAGTATCGCATATCTATGTTGCTAACTGGTTCTATGCTGGCTTTATCATCACTGTTGCAGTATTGCACATTGTGAACAGTATGGCAGTGCCTGTATCGTTAACTAAATCATACTCTATCTACGCAGGTGCAGTAGATGCGATGGTTCAATGGTGGTACGGTCATAACGCTGTAGGTTTCTTATTAACCGCTGGTTTCTTAGGTATGATGTACTACTTTGTACCTAAACAAGCAGGTCGCCCTGTATACTCTTACCGTTTATCGGTCGTTCACTTTTGGGCACTTGTATCTCTATACATTTGGGCTGGTCCTCATCACCTTCACTACACTGCACTTCCAGATTGGACGCAAAGTTTAGGTATGGTTATGTCTATTATCTTATTTGTTCCATCTTGGGGTGGCATGATTAACGGTATAATGACCTTATCGGGTGCGTGGCACAAACTGCGTACTGACCCAGTACTTCGTTTCTTAGTTGTATCACTCTCTTTCTACGGTATGTCTACGTTTGAAGGCCCAATGATGGCAATTAAATCTGTGAACGCATTATCTCATTACACAGATTGGACTGTAGGCCACGTTCACTCAGGTGCACTTGGTTGGGTAGCTATGATTTCTATTGGTGCTATTTATCACCTTATCCCTGCACTATTTGCACAAGGTCGTATGTACAGCATTAAGCTTGTTAACACACACTTCTGGT
Organism: Pseudoalteromonas sp. 2CM32C; assembly: GCF_023161925.1. Taxonomy (NCBI): domain Bacteria; kingdom Pseudomonadati; phylum Pseudomonadota; class Gammaproteobacteria; order Alteromonadales; family Pseudoalteromonadaceae; genus Pseudoalteromonas; species Pseudoalteromonas sp. 2CM32C. The sequence continues at coordinate 268,215 of NZ_JALNTI010000004.1, forward strand.
TACACACTGTTGGTGTTGTTTTATACATTGTTGCAATGTGGATTTCAGGTGTAATGCAAGGTCTTATGTGGCGTGCAGTAAATGCTGACGGTACATTAATGTATAGCTTTGTTCAGTCTTTAGAAGCATCACATCCTTTCTACATAATGCGTTTTGTTGGCGGTGTATTCATCGTAACAGGTATGTTAGTTATGGCTTATAACGTTTTCCGTACAATTTCAGCTGAAAAAGAATCACTGAAGTTAGACGCGCAAGCACAATTAGCATAACGGAGTGAGATGATGAGCAATAAAAATTCACAAAACAAACACGAAATAGTAGAAAAAAACGTTGGCCTTATGGCCATACTGACTGTTTTTGCTATCAGCTTTGGTGCATTAGTTGAAATTACTCCACTTATGTTCCAAGACGACACAACAAAACCAGTAGATGGCTTACGTCCTCTAAATGCATTAGAAATGGAAGGTCGCGATATATACGTGCGTGAAGGTTGTTATAACTGTCATTCACAAATGATCCGTCCTTTTCGTGACGAAGTTGAACGTTACGGCCACTACTCTGTAGCAGGCGAGTCAGTATGGGATCACCCTTTCCAATGGGGTTCTAAACGTACTGGACCTGACCTTGCTCGTGTTGGTAAACGTTACTCGGACGATTGGCATTATGCTCACTTAGTGAACCCACGTGATGTGGTTCCTGAGTCTAATATGCCAGGTTTCCCTTGGTTAGCAGAGAACACAGTTGATACCAGCTTAACTCTGAAAAAACTACAAATTTTCCGTGATACATTCGCTATTAACCCAGAAAACCCAAAACATCCGGGTTTAGGTTACGGTAGCGATGAAGAACTAATAGCTGACGTTGCCAAAGTTGATGCAATGAATGACGGTAAAGGTGCAACAGAAATGCAAGCCCTTATCGCTTATTTGCAACAGCTTGGCACGCACTTGAAGTAATTATTATGGATTACGGAACATACAGAGGCATTTTAACTCTGGTAATTTTAGTATTGTTTATTGTGATTGTTGTATGGGCATACAGCAAGCGTACCAAAAATCGTTTTGACGACGCTGCTAATGCCATTTTTGAAGATGAAAAAAAACATAACAACACACTCTCTAACGAGGAAAAGGAGTCTGAAAAATGACTAGCTTTTGGAGTATTTGGGTTATTGTTTTAACCCTAGCATGCTTACTTATTATCTTTGGCCTATTAGTGTGGAACTTAAAAAACTACGCTGGTGTTGAAGAAGGTGAAGATTGTGGGCATGAGTATGACGGTATTACCGAACTGAACAATCCACTACCTAAGTGGTGGACTTACATGTTCTTCGCAACATTTATATGGGCGGTTTACTACTTAGCGGCTTATCCAGGTTTAGGTAACTGGGAAGGGTTAGGTAAATGGACAAGCTCTAATCAGGGTATTACATCTTTAGCGGAATCTAAAAAAGCAGTTGCGGATGCTAAAGAAGAAGGCCGTTTTGTAAAGCTTGATAAAGAGTACGAAGCAGCAGAAGAGCGTTTTGGTCCTATTTTTAACCGACTTGCAAAAGTACCTGTTTTAGATTTGGTTCAATCTAAAATTGATGGTGATGCAGCGCAGCAGCTAGCTCTTGAAAATGGCACAGAGCATGAACAAACAGATGGTCAATTAGCACTAGAAATTGGTCAGCGTTTATTCTCTCAAAACTGTGCACAATGTCACGGGTCTGACGCGCGTGGTGGTATTGGCTTCCCTAACCTAACTGATAAAGATTGGTTATACGGTGGCACACCAGACAAAATTAGAGAAACTCTTCTGATTGGTCGTGTTGCAGCTATGCCTCCTTGGGGTGCAGCATTAGGTGAGCAAGGTATAAAAGAAATGACAGCACACGTGTTGAGCCTTTCTGGTCGTACAGTAAACCAAAAAGATGCAGCCGCTGGTGCAGCTAAGTTTGCAATGTGTGCAGCATGTCACGGTGCAGACGGTAAAGGGTCGGTTGCTCATAACTTACCGTTTGGCGCACCAAACTTAACCGACAACATATGGTTATACGGTGGTTCTCAACGTGCCGTTGAAGAAACACTGCTTAACGGTCGTGCCGGTGTAATGCCAGCGTGGAAAGACATTTTAGGTGAAGATAAAATCCACCTTTTAACTGCGTACGTTTACAACTTATCGCAAGATAAATAAGCACGCTGTTAATAGAATGTTTATAAATTAATTTATTAAATTCAATAGATTAATCCAGATCAAAAAAGCCTCCACTTGGAGGCTTTTTTTTAGTCTTTTACGTACAATTACTATAAAATAACCTCTTCGAAACTAATATTAGAGTCACTATGCAACCTACTCCGTGGTATAAAAACTTTTGGCCTTGGTTTTTAATTTTTTTCCCGCTAGCAGCTATTGTTGGCTGTATTACTTTACTAATAACGGCAATTGGCAATGGCCCAGATATGGTCGTTGATGATTACTATAAAAAAGGTAAAGCAATTAATTTAGAGCTCAGTAAGTTCGAGAAAGCAAAAGCACTTTACTTACATGGTGAATTAGCCGTAACTAACGACCGAGTGAGTTTTAAATTTACCAAAGGCGATAGCAGTAATGTATCGGCTTTAAAAGTATCGTTTTATCACCGCACAATCAAAGCACACGACTTTGAAGCGATACTTACAGCGAATGCAAACAAAGAATTCACCGCACTTCTTGAAAATTACACTGAAGGTGCCTATTCCATTTTTGTTGAACCTATCGATAAAACATGGAAACTAAAAGAAAACATTACCCTACCTACGGTTGAAACCGTTTTAGTTACGCCTAACTATAAGTAGTTATTATTATGTCTAATTCTTGCTTTCATTGCCTTGAAAGTGTGCCAAAGGGATTTAGCGCCACAGTAACAATAGACGATACCCCTCAGCCAATGTGTTGCATTGGCTGCCAGGCCGTAGCGCAAAATATTGTTGAGCAAGGAATGACTGATTACTACAAATACCGCACAGTCAGTGCGGGTAAAGTAGAGCAACTTGTTCCTGAGCAATTGGCATTTATTAAAAGTTACGACAACGAAGATATTCAAGATGAATTTATAGCCACAAGCAACAATATTTCAGAGGTATTACTGAGTGTTGAAGGCATTACTTGCGCCGCATGTGCGTGGCTTATAGAAAAGCAATTATTGAGTTTAAACACTGTTAAACGGGTAGATGTAAATACCTCAACTAACCGTGCAATGATCCAATGGGACAAAACAGCGACTCCACTGAGTGATATTATTACCGCCTTAGCTAAAATAGGCTACAAAGCATATCCATTTCAGGCCGATACCGAAGCACAACAAAAACAACAAACTGCAAAAGCGTATATTCGCCGCTTAGGTGTGGCAGGCCTAATGACAATGCAAGTAATGATGTTTGCATTTGCCATGTATTTTGGCATGTTTTCAGGTATGGATAGTAATTTTGAACAGTACTTTAGATGGATAAGCCTTGTATTAGCTTCTCCTGTTATTTTATATAGTGCGCTGCCCTTCTTAACCAACGCAATTAACGGCTTAAAAGCTAAACAGCTTAATATGGATTTACCTGTTTCTCTAGCAATTTTTGGCGCCTACGGAGCCAGTTGTTATGCAACCGTTATGCAAGTTGGTGAGGTATATTTTGAATCTATTTGCATGTTTACCTTTTTATTATTATTAGGTAAATATTTAGAATTTAGAGCGCGTTTAAAAGCGAGTGAATACACAGCAAACCTTCAGAAGTTACTACCATTAACGGCTCGCACGCTTACAGATAGTGGTGAAGAACTCATTATTGCGGCTAAAAAGCTTAAACTTAATGATGTTGTGCTAATTAAAGCAGGTGAAACCATTCCCGCCGACGGCGAACTCATTAAAGGTAAAACGACCGTTGATGAATCAATGATGACCGGCGAGCACCAACCGGTTAACAAGTTCATAGGCCATAATGTGTATGCCGGCTGTGTAAACCACGATGGTGTTATTGAAATTAAAATAAATAAAATAGGCCAAAACACCCTTTTAAATCAAATTATTCGTCTGCAACACAATGCGCTTACAAAGCGGCCTAAACTGGTCGAAATAACCGATAAAGTAGCACAAGGGTTTGTAGCTTGCTTGTTGGTATTTGCCTCGTTGACCGCCATTGGTTGGTATCAAATTGATCCCGAGCATGCTTTTTGGATTACTATTTCAGTATTAGTCGCAACCTGCCCTTGCGCTTTAAGCCTAGCAATACCGACAGCCCTAACCTGTGCAATTGCCAGCCTAACCAAAAAGGGGATTTTAATTAAACAAGCCCATGTACTTGAAACCCTCTCAAAACTAACTTTATTTGCGTTTGATAAAACAGGCACACTCACACAAGGTAAATTTAGCCTTGATGAAGTAGATATTATCGACAACAGCTACTCAAAAGATGATGTAATGGCTATTGTAGCAATGTTGGAGCGCTTTTCTGAGCACCCGATTGCAAGTGCATTTGACGGCTACACTCCAGCAAAACATAGCCTTCATAACATTGAAGTGCACGCAGGTTTAGGGATTAGTGCACAAGATGAAACCACCCACTACGCTATAGGTAAAAGTGGTTGGTTTGACAGTAAAAAAACAAACGCGCAAGCCAGTTTGTATATAAACAAACACGTTGTGGCACGTTTTTATTTTGTAGATAAAGTAAAGCACGATGCTCAAAGTTTAATTAAATCGTTACATGCGCAGCAATTAACTTGCCACATGCTTACTGGCGATGCGTCAGATGCGGGCAAAAAAGTAGCTAAACAATTAAACTTAGACAGCGTGCAATCTGGTTGCTCACCACAGGATAAACAAACAGCCGTAGAGGCATTTTCATCTCAAAATGAGGTGGTCGCTATGGTGGGTGATGGCATAAACGATAGCCCTGTATTTGCAAGTGCCCATTTGTCTATTGCAATGGAAACTGGCGCTGATATATCAAAAAACAGCGCCGATGTTGTACTGCTAAATAGCGATTTAGCGTCTATTGATCACTTACTCAATATAGCTAAACAGACTCGGCGTATTATTAAACAAAACCTAACATTGTCTTTATTATATAATGGTTCAATATTACCGCTTGCAGCACTTGGGTTAGTTGCTCCATGGATGGCCGTCATTGGTATGTCTGCCAGCTCAATTATTGTGATTTGTAATTCACTAAGGCTATTAAAGTTATGAGCATAATTTATATTTTGATCCCCATTGCCATATTGTTTGTGCTTATTGCCATTGGTGTATTTTTTTGGGCGGTAAGAAGCGAGCAGTTTTCTGATTTGAACAAACAAGGCCACAGTATTTTGTTTGAAGATGACAAAGAGCAGCATAACAAAAGTAATGATTGACCCTTTATACATTAGCGCATTTTTAATGGGTTTGATTGGCAGCGGCCACTGCATAGCAATGTGTGGAGGGATTGCCAGCTCGTTACAATTAGCCAGCGACAAACGTAAAACACTTACCTATTCATTTGCTTATAATATAGGGCGTGCAATAAGTTACATGCTTGCAGGCTCACTCGTTGCGGGTATAAGTAGCCAATTTGCTAAACAAAACACATCATTCTCTGTAACGCTTTCATTTATTGCAGCAATTTTTATGCTGTTAGTAGGCGTTTACATAATGCGCTTAGGACCTACACTTCAATGGCTTGAAAAAGTGGGTAAAACACTTATTTGGCAGCATATTATTAAGCTTAACAAATATTTAATGCCGGTTGACTCAACAGTTAAAGCCATAGGCTACGGGGCTTTATGGGGCTGGCTTCCGTGCGGTTTGGTTTATTCAGCGCTAACCTGGGCAATGACGAGCCCCACAGCATTTGATGGCGCAATGGTTATGCTATGTTTTGCACTAGGTACATTTCCTGCCATGATCACAGTAGGGATCACTGCGCAAAAACTCAATAGCATTATAAATCATCCTTGGACCCGAATAGTATTAGGCAGTGTTATAATTTGGTATGGTATCTACTTATTGATTATTGCAACCGACAAGTTAGTACATTAATGTTAAGATGTATTAACCTTTTCAGGTTTATTTCCCCCTGTATATAAAAGCTAAAACGGATAAAATTATGGATTTCACTCAAAGTCGCGCTAAAGGTAATTGTGCTATTAGCTGTAATAACTGCAGCATAAGCCAATTGTGTTTACCGTTTTCGTTAAATGGCCAAGAAATGGATAAGCTTGACGAAATTATTGAGCGAAAAAAACCATTACACAAAGGTGACTATTTATTTGAATCGGGTGCACCATTAAAAGCGATTTATGCTGTACGCTCTGGCTCATTTAAATCATACACCTTGTCTGAGCAAGGTGATGAGCAAATTACAGGCTTTCATTTGGCAGGTGACTTAGTTGGTTTTGATGCCATTAGTAAAATGGCACATCAGAGCTTTTCTCAAGCCCTAGAAACCTCAATGATTTGCGAAATTCCCTTCGACACTCTTGACGAGCTTGCAGGTAAATTACCTAAACTACGCCAGCAAATAATGCGTTTAATGAGCAGTGAAATTACCTACGATCAAGAAATGCTTTTACTGCTTAACAAAAAATCGGCAGAAGAACGCCTAGCTAGTTTTATTTATAACTTGTCTGAGCGATTTGGTGAGCGTGGTTTTTCGCGTAAAGAGTTTAGGTTTACTATGACCCGTGGTGAAATAGGTAATTACTTAGGCCTTACAGTAGAAACCATTAGCCGTTTATTAAGTCGCTTTCAAAAAGCCGATTTAATTAAAGTAGAAGGCAAGTTTATTACTATTTTAGATAATGATGCACTCGCTAAAGCAGCAGCCATTGTTAAATAGGTATACCTTGATATAGAACAACAATTTATGTGCTAAGCCTTTAACTGTTTTGTATTTGAGTTACACTAAAAGTACACCAGTTAGATAAATGGAGTAGCACATGAACACAATTAAACGCATTCTCGCGGTTATTGACCCTACCAAAGACGATCAACATGGTTTAGCGCGCTCAGTCGAACTGGCAAAAAAATCTGGCGCAACAATTACAGCATTCATGACGGTCTATGACTTCTCTTATGAAATGACAACGATGCTTTCAGGCGATGAGCGTGAAGCGATGCGCGAAGCCGTTTTAAAAGACCGCGAACTCTGGCTCAACGATTTAGTTTCACCTTACAATAACTTAAATATTGAAACATTAGTTGTTTGGCATAACCGCCCTTACGAAGCCATTATTGAAACAGTTATCGATCAAAATTACGATTTAGTCATTAAAAGCACTCATCAACATGGTGCACTAAAATCGGTGATATTTACCCCTACAGATTGGCATTTGGTACGTAAATGCCCTACTCCAGTATTATTTGTAAAAGAAATGGCATGGCCTGAAAATGGCAATATTTTAGCTGCTGTTAACGCAGTGAGCGAAAATGATCAGCATATAGCGTTAAACAAACGAATAATTAAAGACGCGCAATTTTTATGTGAGCTTGCTAATGCAAAACTTAACTTAGTCAATGCATATCCTGCCACCCCTATTAATATAGCTATTGAAATACCAGAGTTTAATCCAAGTCTTTACAACGAATCAGTTAAAAAACACCATATAGAATCAACTAATGCACTGGCTACTGAATTTACATTAACTACTGAGCAATGCTTTATTGAAGAAGGCTTACCAGAAGATGTAATTCCTGATATTGCAAATCGTTTGAATAGTGAATTAGTGGTTATTGGAACTGTTGGACGTACTGGGTTAAGTGCTGCGCTAGTTGGCAATACTGCAGAGCATGTAATAGATAGCCTAGACTGCGATGTATTAGCACTAAAACCAGACGGCTACGTTAGCCCACTGGCAAAAGATTAATAAATTTTGCTGTAGCTCCCGATATGCTAATAACATATAATACGCCCCTTTATTTCTAGCAAGTAATTTGCTGCATTGTTTACTAAGGGGGCGTAGTGTCTAACTCAGCTCAAGCCAAAGCTCAATATAACTTTAATAAGTTACAAAAGCGTTTACGCCGTTTAACTGGTCAAGCAGTTATGGACTTTAACATGATTGAAGAAGGTGACCGTATAATGGTTTGCCTCTCTGGTGGTAAAGATAGCTATACAATGCTTGAAATGCTGCAGCACCTTAAACGTGTTGCCCCCATTAAATTTGATCTTGTAGTTGTTAATTTAGACCAAAAACAGCCCGGTTTCCCTGAACATGTATTGCCAGAGTACCTAGATAAACTCGATGTAGAGTACAAAATTGTAGAAGAAGATACCTACAGTATTGTAACCGACATAATTCCTGAAGGTAAAACCACCTGCTCGCTGTGTTCTCGCTTACGCCGTGGTATTTTATACCGCACAGCTAAAGAGCTTGGTGCAACTAAAATTGCTCTTGGTCATCACCGTGACGACATGATTGAAACACTGTTTTTAAACATGTTTTATGGTGGAAAACTAAAAAGTATGCCTGCTAAATTAATGAGCGACAACGGCGAGCATATGGTTATCCGCCCGCTTGCCTACTGTAAAGAAGCAGACATTAGCAAATACGCGTTTACTCAAGGCTATCCTATCATTCCGTGTAACTTGTGTGGTTCTCAAGAAAACTTGCAGCGTAAACATACAAAAAACATGTTAGCGCAATGGAATAAAGATCATCCGGGTCGCATTGAGAGTATTTTTACAGCCATGCAAAATGTTGTGCCATCTCATTTAGCCGATGCTGAATTATTTGATTTTGAAAACCTAAAAACGGGTGAAGTGATTGATGGCGGCGATATTGCACTCGACAAGCCAGATATTCCTAAAGTACCTGTCAACAGCGATACAGACGAAGAAAACGCTGGCGTTGTTACAATTAACTTAAGCTAACTAAGTTGTATTTTTGGGTTTGCATTAAAGCAAACCCAAAACTAGTTTAACCGTCGGCTAATCCTTTTAAAAACTCCAAGCTTAATTTTTCTTGCTCATTAGGTTGGTATGGCAGCTGTTGTAAACTGTCAAAAGGAAAGTCATTTATATCAAAGTGGCTAATTTCACTATTACCAAAACTGTTTCGCTCGCCAGGACTTGGCGACATCCTTTCAATTACAAATCCACTCAAACGCATATCAGCCATACCTTGCGGCAAAATTGACCAGTGCGCTTTTAAATCAATAGTTTGGCTTCCTTCACTTAGACGTTTTTTACTTACCAAGTGCGCAAGTGGTGTGTCGCCAGTAAAAAGGTTCGCCCGAATACGGTACAAGCCCTTTTTTACTACTTTTAAATTGGCGGGTATAAGCATGTTTTCGCTTTGTGGGTATGCCGACTCAAAACCAATAAGTGTCGCACTCGGTGGCATATATTGAATTTGCGCCACTACAGGGATTTGTTTTCCATCAACATTTGCTTCAACAAATATTTGTAAATTTCGCGGATAGTCTTCCTCAGCTTTAAAAATAACATTGGCTTCGCCATCTTGTGCATTACTTTTATAGGTTGTTACAGTCTCTTTTGTATCTGTATTGGCAAGCTCTACATTCACATTTTTAAGGCCACCTGCGCTGACTTTTAATGTTATTTCTTCTGGATACACAAACCTATATTTACTAAGGCTAACTGTAACCGCATTTCCTTTGTCGTCTATTGGACTTTCAACAGGGTAAAATTGATTAGGTTTTAAACGGTCTTCATCAAATTCAGACAATGGTTGTGAATATGGCGGATATTTAAGCGCACGCTCGTATTGAGTAGCTACCTGCTCTGCTGCTTTTGCTAAGTTGCTATTGTAATCTGTTGTTACTTTTTGTTTTGGTGGTGATTTAGCGGATAAGTGTGCAGTAGTTGCGTGTATGTTTAATTTACTCTCAGCGGGCAAAGGCTGTTTTATCTTAACAACAGCGACTTCAACTTTAGCCTCTTCTTGAGAGGGCCAAACTAATAAAGCCAGTAAAGCCATTACCGAAACGACTACTAGGATTTTTTTTATCATTAATAGCTCAATCCTTATAAAAAGTGCAGCTTAATTAAGCTGCACATTTAACGTTTATGGGATCACATTATAAATTAATGCAGAAGCACTCGTTGTGTTTGAGTTTTTAATATAACGGTAGTTCTTTTTCCAAAACCACGACCCTGTTGTTTGATCAAATGTATTAAAGCCAACATTTTGTCCGTCGACATTAATGTTATTCATAGCAATGGTTACATTACCTTTACGCTGAGCATTATGAATTTCATTATGGCTGTAGCTGTCACTCATCATCATAGGGTAATGGTTAGGCATAAAACTATTTACCGCATCACTTTGTGATTTTAATCGACCATCAGTATCAATACTGCTGCTACAGCTACCAAATGATCGTGCTGAGCTTGCACCACATGATGAGTGCGACGCAACAACCGAATCATCATTACCTTTTAAAAATGCGCCTGTGATCCCTAAGTATTCATTACCGTCGGCAACAAAACGTAAACGAGGTGTACGCGCATCTGGAAATGGAGATATTTTACGCGCATTATTTACTTTTAAATCGTGTAACACGCCAACCGCTTCGGTAACATCGCTTCCTAGCCACCATCTGAGTGCTGCATCTATAGCAAAATTCCACGATGCACCTGTAAGTGCGCTTACAGCAACATCAGCAAGTTCACTACCGCCACCAGCACCGGCTAAATCAAATGTAGCAACAATATTAAGTGGAGTAAGCCCTGCGTTTTCTAACCAGTTTGCTTGGTTATCAATAATATGGCGTGCAATTAAATCCCCAGTAGAGTGTGTCACTAATACACAGCCATCAGCACATAAGTTTGAGCGAGATAACTGCTTTAATTTAGGCCAAACCCAATCTGTTGCTATTTTACCTTCAACACGCTCGTAGGCAGGCCAATCAATTCGTTCATCTGCTCTGTTATTCCAATACGACTGCCAATATGTTTCGCCATCATTTACAACGTCGCTACCTGATTTATTGGTTATTTGAGATACCTGCAAACCATGAATTAATATTATTTTGTGATCTTTACTTGCAGCAGAAAAACTCATTAGCATAGCAAGGCATGCGCCCACTATATGCTGAGGTTTTATCCACTTGTGTGTGTGTGTGTTGTTCATAAAATTCCTTAATGTGTGTGTTAAATATTATTTGTTAAGGTATTCATTATTAGTGTCTTTTTTTACTTATCTGCAATATTAAGCATTAGAGAAAATAACCTGACTCTACTATCAGCGAGTTATAACTATATTTTACCTGCCTTTAGTAACGTACTTAGTTAAGCAAATTAGTATGACTGATCAGTCCAGACAATGACCAGTATTAGGAACAAAGAACAAAAATGCAACAATTTATTATCATTTATACTGGATCAAAACAAAATTTATTTTTTATCAACAACTTAAAAATTGTCTTTTTTGGAATTATATGGTGGGTTTGTAAAAAATATAGCTGAGGAGTGCAATCTATTTTGCCAAGTCTAAACGTGGTTTAGCCTTGGCAAAAATTTTTAACTGACTTTATTGACCTTTAAGCTCGCTTGTAAATTGCCCTATAGCATTTACAACTTCTTGAGCACCATTTTGTATTTCACTCATCACATTGCCCGACTCTTTAGATAAAGCTAAGCCTTGCTCTGCTTTTTCTTTCCCTTTTTCGATTACATCAACCGTGTTTTGGGTTTGCGATTGGTTACGCTGTACAACTTCAACAATTTCTTCTGTTGCTTTAGATGTACGTGATGCGAGTAAACGAACCTCGTCTGCTACAACGGCAAACCCCCGGCCCTGCTCACCAGCACGGGCGGCCTCAATAGCTGCATTGAGTGCAAGTAAATTAGTTTGCTCTGCAATACTACTAATGCTTTGAACAATACTCGCTATTTGTTGAGATTGTTGATCCAATGCAGAGATTTCGCTGGCCGCTTGCTCCATATTTATGGCAAGCTCTGTCATAACAGCCACTGTGTCTTTAATTACTTCAGCGCCTTGTTCTGCTTTTTTATCTGTTTGTGTTGAGGTGCTGTAGGCAATTTCGGCAGCTTGAGAAATCGCAATTTCTCGGTTTACTTGCTCCGTAATGACAGTCGCAAACTTCATTACTTTATAGAGCTTTCCGGCATCATTAGAAATAGGATTGTAAGAGGCCTCTAACCAGACAATGTTGCCATGCTTATCAACACGTTTAAATCGAGACGCTATAAACTGTCCTTGCCTGAGTTTTGACCAAAAAGCCTGATACTCTTGTGATTCTGACTCTTCGCGCTCACAAAAAATACGGTGATGTTGGCCTAATATTTCTTTTTCTTTGTAGCCCATTGCATCTAAAAATTGCTGATTAGCCTTTAATGCATGTCCTTCTAAATCAAATTCAATAACCGCCATTGATCGGTAAATCGCCTTGATTGTGTCACTTTGCTCACGCGATGCTGAAATTGTTTTGGTTAATACAGTACAAAAAATAGAAAAATATAAAAGCTGATCTTGTTCTCCTTTTACAGGGTGAACAATTAAACGTAACCACTCTACTTGACCGTCTTGGCGAATAAATTGTAACGCGCCCCCCCAATGGCCCTCTTTTTTAATCGCTTTTTGTAAGCTTTTGTACTCGTCTGAGTGCTGGGAATGTTCAGAAATAATATCTAAAAGCGGAGTATTAATAATATGATTTTCTCGATAGCCCAGCATATTAAGGAGCTGCTCGTTTGCGTGGGAAATTCGTCCGTCATAAAGAATATTAATTACTAGCATTTCACGATTAAGGCCTTCCCATACTTGTTGTAGTGGGTAAAGCTCTGCTTTTAAAGATGCTATTTCGTTTTGTTTACTATTAGAAAAAAACATTAATATCCTTACTAATACTCGAGGTATGAAATTTATAAATGCAGAGGCTAATTTATCTACGTGATAAATGAAATTTGCCCTAGCGTTAAATAATTTGCTTAAAGTTCAACCAAAACCAAGACTTTTACATGGTAAAGTAAACACTTAACACACATTTGGGACCATTTATTACTTTAATATAGCCTCCATATAAGTCAAACTTTACGATGGGCTATTTTACTAAAATCACTGTTTAAGCCCCATTTACGCTTTTAAATGCAGTAATAGTGCAGGTAATAACGTTTCTATGCACTGGGCGTTTTCTTCATATTGGTGACTTATACGTACCCAACCGTCTGTTCCCATTATTTGTAGCGAGGTTATTTCTACGCTATCGATGTTTTCGTATTGAGTGCACCACAGCCCTTTTACTCTAAATATGCCAAAACTTGTAGTAATGCGATTTATTGTAAATGAGGTTTTCATAAGGTTATTTCACTTGTAACCGCTCATATAAACCAGATGAGCGCGATACAGTTTTATTCATTGCTAACTGCAGTACCTTTTTATCGGCAACTAACTCAAAAGTATGTTTAGCACGGGTAATTCCGGTATAAACAAGCTGGCGATTAACCCCAACACTTGCCTGCTGTAATGGCGGTAAAACCATTGCGGTATAGCTAAATTCTGACCCTTGAGACTTATGTATTGTCATTGCAAACACCTTGTCGTGGGCGGGTAAACGGGCCGGTGAAAATGCACGTGTGCTGCCCTGCTCGTCAATAAATATAGCCTTAAGCTGCCCAGCTTCATCATTCATTAAAATACCAATATCGCCATTAAAGAGCTTTAATTGGTAATCGTTTTGGCTAACCATTATGGGCATACCACTATAGTGGCGCTGGTTTGGGTTTACGTTTATTAACCCTTGTTGCTGCAGGGTCCGTTCGATGCGTTGGTTCAAACTATTAACGCCGTAATCTCCCTCTTTTACTGCGGCCAGTAATTGATAACCTGCAAACGCAGCATGCACTTTGGCTACACTCTCACCTTGGGCAATTAAATTTAAATAATGTGCATAATGTTTGGCTGCTCGATTTACTAGGTTTTCTATTGGTTTACCTATAAAGTCGTAATCCAAAATAACATCACTAAAACGCCCTTCAACACTTTCCTGTTCTACATAATTTAATAAGCCACTATTATTTGTATTAACTGCCAATGCTAGTTGCCCTATGCCACTTTTAGCGTCAAAGCGGTAACTGCGTTGTAAAAAGGCAATGCAATCGGCTAGTTTAAATAGGCTATTTCCCTGCGATATTAATGTAGGCTGATCATCAAAACAAAGCGCATTTAGTTCATCACACCGCTGCTTTGAGTAGTTTGGTGTGCGCCCAAGTGCAAGCCCTTGGCACAAATCGCTCATAACGCTGCCTGTATCAACCGAGGCAAGTTGGTCTTTATCACCAAGCAGTATTAATCGAGCATGAGCAGGCAAAGCTTCTATTAATTTCGCCATTAGCGATAAATCCACCATGCTTGCTTCATCAATAATTAACACATCTAAGTGCAGAGGGTTGCTTTGACTGTGTCTAAATTTATTAGTAAAAGGTTTTACCCCCAATAAGCGATGAATAGTTTGCGCAGTATCAGGGATCAGCTCTTTTATATCATTAGGTATACTACTTAGCTGATTTTTAGCCCCTAAAATAGACTCACTTAGCCTTGCCGCAGCTTTACCCGTCGGTGCCACCAGCTTTATGCTTAATGGCGCTGCTTTGTAAAGCGATTGCAATATAGCCAGCAACTTAGTTACTGTGGTTGTTTTACCTGTTCCTGGCCCACCGGTTATTACACTAAACCCTTTAGTTGCTGCAATGGCGCACGCCACTTTTTGCCAGTCAACGTCGGCCACGGGTGGCTCTGGGAAATAATGCTGTAATAAAGTAGTAAGAGTTTGACTATCAATATTAAGCGCTCGCTCACTCATGGCTAATAGCCGATCTGCAAGTATGTGCTCGTAAGCTGCCAAACGCGAAAAATAAAGGCGTTGGTCAAATAACTGAAGTGGTTTGGCATCCCCAACGCTTTGATGATTTTGTAAGTAGGTTAACGCGGTTTGTTGGTTAAACCCTTGCACAAATGGGCTATACGTAATGGGAATATTCCCTTCAACTTTATTAAAGTCGCTTTGACGTAAATTAAACGGATTGGCCCAATCTATGGTGTTTAATGTTAAGCAACTGTGCTGGCTTTGTTGAGCTATACATAACAACAATACAATATAAAAAAGCTCATTATGTGTTCTTTCATCCGTATTTGAGAGTAACTGCGCAAGTTTTACATCAACGACGCGTATTCTATTTTCGCCCAGTAAATAATCCAGTAACGGCACTTCAGTAACCACGCTATTAGATACTGCCTGTTGCTCATGCGCTAAAGGCGCCTGTTCAACGTTGTCTTCTAGCGCGTCAAATAAACCCGGCTGTTGATTTAACTCACTCATAACATGGCTCCTTGGCTAAATAAGCCATCTAAGATAGTTACTTGCTCTAGTGTTAATTGATTAAAGAAAACACCTTGCCCTGCTGGCATGCCACGTAAAAAGGTGTAATACACGCCCCCTAAGTGACGCTCAATTGAGTAGTCACTAATGCGTTGCTTTAATAGCCTATGCAGCGCTACGGTATATATTAAATACTGTAAATGGTATTGATGGCTGCTCATGGCTTGCTCTAGCTGCTCGGGTTCATAATCTTTAGGCGTATTACCTAAGTAATTAGATTTATAATCTAAAATATAATATTTCCCTTGGTAGCAAAATATTAAATCCACAAAGCCTTTTAAAAGCCCTTTAACATGAGAAAAATCCAGCTTACTTTGTACAAAGCCAAAGTGTTTAATTAGCACTTCGTTAAGCTTGGGGGCACTTAAACTCGCCAGCGGTAAATTAAACTCCATTTCGACTAAGCAGTCACTGGGCGCTAGCTTACTTAAACTTAAATCAGTTTGAGCATTCAATGGGCAATTTAGCACATCGAGCACCCACTGCTGGGCAATTGGCTGCCATGTGTCGCTAATGTGATATTTTTCAAAGGCCCGTTTAATTACCTGTGACAAATTTTGCTCGCTGTTTGTGGGGTGAACAACGGGACTTGTAAAATCAATTTGTTCAAAAATTTCGTGTAAACAGCTTCCTGGCTTTGCCCCTTTAGGAAAACTAAAAGGTGAAGGGAGTTCGTCTTGTTGAACGGCAAACTCGTCTTTCTCGTGATCTTCGTCGCTTCGCCCTGGGGCTAGTTCATCACTGTGCTTTTTAAAACTCAATGCACTAAAGCTGGTTGCACGCCAATCTCGTTCTATGTGCGCCTTACTATTTTTTACACTCAGAATTTGCTGAGCAGCCTCGGTATTAGCAAACTGTAAGGTTCCCTGTTGGCGTAATTCTTCAGAGGTAAATTGTTGATAACACATAAATGTGTGCTTGTCGCAAAACTCACTTAAATGTGTTCGCCATATTTGGCTGCTTGAAATTTCGAGCTCTGAGAACAGCACATGCCCAAGCGCACTACTTTGAATTGCTAACCGACTACTTTGCCCTTGCCCTATGTTATAAACACCCAGCGCACAAAAATGCACTGCGCGCGTAAGCGCTACATATAATAAACGTAAATCTTCGGCTAAGCGCTCTTTTTCAGCTTGCTGGAGTGCGTCTTCATCCTTACTTAAATCATAAATAAGTTTGCCATTTTTATGATAAAGCGCTTCTTTAGTTTCACGATAACCACTGGCAAACGGCATAAATACCAATGGATATTCGAGCCCTTTTGAAGCATGCATTGTCACAATCTTAACTAAGTTGGCATCACTTTCTAAACGTACTTGAACAGTTTCGCCATCTTGTTGACTCACCTTTTGCGCAAACCAGCGCAGTAGGCGTAATGTGCCTTCAAGCTCAATTTGTTTTTGCTGTAATATTTCACCAAGGTGTCTAAAGTCGGTAAGCCACCGCTCTACGTTGTAGCCTAAACCTTGCCATTTAGCACTTAACTGATTATGGCTTAGTAATCGCTCAAGCATGGCCATTGCCCCTTGCTTATGCCAAATGTGGCTAAGCTGAGCAAAAAAGTTTAAGTGCTCTTGCCAAGCGTTTTCGTTATCCGCAAGTGCGTATACATCGTTATAGCTTAAACAAAATAACGGTCCTGCGAGCACACCACGAAGTAATGACTCGTCATATTGACCATGTAGTGCAGTTAAAAAATTAAGTAAATGATGGCTTAACTCTTGGCTAAACACGCTGTCGCGGGATAGATATACACTGGCAATTTTAGCCTCGCTCAAAGCCTTTTTCATTATTTGCGCTTCAACGCGGTCACGTACCAAAATACATATGTCTGCCGCACTTATTGGCTTTTTGCCAATGCACGCCGTGCCCTGTTTAGCGCGTTCTAACAAAGTGACTATTTTATTCGCAAAGTAAGTGGCTAGGTGTGCTTGCCCTAATCCTTTACTGGTGGGTTTATTTTTTTCATCGGCGGCTTCATCTACAAACACGTTAAATTCAAAGGCGTTAGCCGGTTTACCATCAATTAAAAACGATTCATCTGCTTTTTTACCCTTAGCGCTCACTTTGTTAAACGGAATAACATCGTTATAAATAAAACTGTTGTCGTGTTTGCTAAATAAGCTATTTACGCTGTTTACTATATCGCTGCTTGAGCGAAAATTTGTGCCCAGTGTAAATTGTTGAGGCTCGTCTACCGCCTTTTTTGCGCCTATATACGTAAATATATCTGCGCCTCTAAAACCGTAAATGGCTTGTTTAGGATCGCCTATCATGGCAAGTGTAGTATTGGCTTGGCCATAAATTTGACTAAAAATACCATACTGAATCGGATCGGTGTCTTGAAACTCATCTATCATAGCAACCGGAAATAACTGCGCAATCTTTTGCGCAAGCACATCACCTTGCTCATTATTAAGTGCAGTGTATAAATTAGTGAGTAAGTCGTCGGGGGTGATCACACTTTGCTCTTGCTTGCGCTTAACAATGGCTGATTTTACCCAGCGTGCAGCTTCTTGTACCAAAGCTATTTTTAAACCTTGGTTCATGGTGTTGTTAAGCGCTGATAAGGTATCAAACTGACTTAATAACGGATGAGTAAACAAAGGCTGATTTTTTTTATAGTTAGTGGTGTCACTTAAGTTCTCGGTACTCCATATTTCAAACGAATACTTATTGGTACCAAACTCAAAAAACACGTCACCGCTTGCACAAAATGCATCAAGCGCTGCAAGGCTTGCTTTGCGAGCGGGTGTTTTAGCACCACTTAGGCCTGAGCCTTTAATAGCATCAGTAAATGCGTGTTCTTGGCAATCTTTTTTAAACTGTGGGATGAGAGTTAAGTATTCATCACGAGCTTGCCATACATCATCTAAGTTTATTTGCGGTGTTATGTGCGCATTGGCTTTATTTAAAATACTGGCTACTTGTGAAAATAAAGACTCGGGTGCTGCAAATACCTCTAAAATAGCATCGGTTCTGTCTTCACTCAGTGGATAAACAAACGAACGCCAAAAGTCTTTTATTGTTTCGAGCAGTATGTCGCGCTCGTCTAAAATAAACTCTAAATTAAATGCTACACCTGATTCAAACGCATGTTGCTTTAACATTCGCTGACAAAAGCCATGAATCGTAAATATAGCGGCTTCATCCATCGATTTTGCGGCAGCGTCCAGTAAATCAAAGGCGCTGTGTTTGTCATCAACTGCGGCAATTACGCCTTCAATTAACTCATCGTTTGGGTTTTGCCCAAGTAATGCATCTCTGGCTGCAATAATACGGTTACGCACACGATCTTTGATTTCTTGAGTAGCAGCCTCGGTAAACGTTACTACCAAAATCTGTTCTAAGCTTAAAGGAGCATTAAGCTCACCCGGTATTTGCATGCCAAGTAAATAGCGTAAATATAACCCGGTAATGGTATACGTTTTACCCGTTCCGGCACTGGCTTCTATTAAACTTTGCCCTTTAAGGGGCATAGAAAGTGGATTAAGCGCTTGCATGGTCGCTCTCCTTGGCATGCTCATATAACGGCGCGAGTAGCTTTTCGCTCCAGCTAATAAACTCGTCTTGGCAATCTGTAAGTGATTGCACCGTTAATCTAATGTAGGGGTTTTCACCTTCACCTCGGCCTATGTATTGCGGACTAAATTTATTCATCGCTTTTGCCATATCGCCACCCGTTTTTATGTATTCGTATCCACTTACCGGATAAAACGCCACAGGCTCTTTACGCAGTGCTTTGTATAATTCAAACCAATCCGCCAAAATTAAATCAGCGTCGGCTTTGCCCATAGGCGCAAAGCTAATTTGTTTATCAAGCCCAAGTAATAAAGTTTCGAGGTTATGCCCCAAACTTTGTGCCACAAGGTGATAAATAAAGCCTCTAATCATGTCTTTGGCTTTAATACTGGCGCTACGGTAAAACACCTGTTTTTGCATAAAAATATGGTTAAGCCAGCCCTGAATTTGTGTTCCTTGAATATTAAACGACACCTCTATAGGCTCACTTTTACCCGCTTTTATTTGCTCTTTCACCTGCCCTGCAAGCGCGTCAACACGGTGTTGCATACTTTGTAAAACTAAACTTCCCACATTCGCTTGCGGTAACTCGCCGCGTTGCAAAATTTGCTCAGTACTCATTGGCGTATCGTTAATTGTGGCTTCTAATATTTCGTCTAAATAAAAGTAACGGCGCAGCGCATCAATACTAAATGGCTCTTCATCTTTTGCTACTTCGTTAAATTGCGGCAAGCGTAAACCCAAGGTTTGATTGTAAAAACTTTCTTGTGCGCTGCAAACACTGCGTATAAATACATCAAGCTCTAACTGTTCAGGTGGTTTTACATCAAGTGCGCTAACTGGCTCTGGTAATATGGGCTCATTTGGCAACCAAATTGGGTTATAACTGTGATCATTAAGCACGGTACTATTTTTATTATCTTGGTAGTAGTGGCTATTAAACGGTTGCAAGTGTTGCTGGCTAATCAAACATGCCGGTAATGCTTTAGATGAGTCGTCACCCAGCGTAAAACTGCGCCCTATGTATTCTAATAACTCGCTCACTAGGGTTGATGGCATACGAGGTTGGTTATCAAAACAGGAACGGCCAATATAGCTCATGTAAAGATTTTCACGGGCGCTAAGTAGCGCCTCTAAAAATAGGTAACGGTCATCTAATTTTCGTGATCGGTCGCCTTTTTGTTTTTTAGAGTGTGGTACTAAATCAAACCCAATAGGCTGCACATTACGTGGGTAGTCAGCGTCGTTTAAACCTAGCATGCACACTACTTTAAATGGCACGGCGCGCATGGGCATAAGCGTACAAAAATTTACTTGCCCCACTAAAAACCGCTGACCGACGCCTTTTTCTTGTATACCCTGTTTTATTAAATAGCTAACTATGCGCTGCGACACTGCTTGATTGTAGTCGCCGTTATCGTGGTGCTTTTGAATATCTTCTAGCACTTTTTGCAGCACTAATAAATCCCAACTGTCGTCGCTTTCACTCTCGTAAACAGCGCCAAGTAGCTCGCTTAAAATTTGTGCCTT
This sequence comes from Pseudoalteromonas sp. 2CM32C, assembly GCF_023161925.1. Taxonomy (NCBI): domain Bacteria; kingdom Pseudomonadati; phylum Pseudomonadota; class Gammaproteobacteria; order Alteromonadales; family Pseudoalteromonadaceae; genus Pseudoalteromonas; species Pseudoalteromonas sp. 2CM32C. The sequence continues at coordinate 288,622 of NZ_JALNTI010000004.1, forward strand.
ATTAGTGAGGGTGTCATCGGGGGTAAGCTTAGCTTTAAAGTTTTGAAGCACATCGATGAAGTCTACCAGCTTATTAAGCGTATCAAGCGCCATTCCTTCTACTTCGTCGGCGCTGTAAATACCATTAAATGGGCATTGCTCGTCGCGCATGGCAATACCCAGTAATAAACGGTTTAAACCATGCTGCCATGTATTTAGTTCAATGGCGGGTAAATCAAAACTGTGCTTATGTTCGGCGTTGATGCCCCATTTAACACCTACGCGTTCAAGCCAGTATTGTATTTGTTCGTACTCGTGCGCTTCAAGGCCAAACTTTTCGGCTATTTGAGATACTTGTAGTAAATCTAAAATATCTGATACGCCAAACCGCGAGAACGGTAAGTTAGCTAAGCTGGCAAACGAGCTTAGTACTGGTTTTTCTTGCTCTATGGCTAAATCAGCTAACGCGTAGGGAATATAGCGGCTGCCTTGCGCACCACCAAATACAGCTTCTATATAGGGGCTGTATGTGCCTACATCGGGCATCATTACAATAATGTCTTTTGGGGTAAGCGCAGGGTTTTGGTTAAACAAATTAAGTAAGTAGTCGTGTAATCGCTCAACTTCTCTAAGCGGTGTATGGCAGTCACTAAGGGTAATACTGGTATCGTTTGCACTTACTGGTAATTTACCTTCATCGTTTATAAACCATTCTTTGTTATCGGTAAGCGACTCCCCTTTAAACGCAAGCTGATAAATTTCGCTTTGTACTTGCCCAAGTAAGGTAGTGTCAAAAGCATCTATAAAGCCATCAATCCAACGGGCATCAAGTTGCACTAGCTGTTCAAAATAATCGCGACCTAACTTCCCCCACGACGATAAAAGTGGGTTACCTATAAAGTAATAGTCTTCATCTGGGTTAGATTGTTTTTTTTGCTGCGCTTCCACCAGCGGCATTTTGGCGTATTTAGCGTTTATTTTAGCCGCTGTTTTTTCGTCGATTATGTCACCCCAGTAATGCTCACTCGGGTTAAAAAAGAATAAAAACACCTCTGTTTTTTTGCTCAATGCTTCAAACACATCAAGCTGAGAATTGGCAATGGCTGATATACCAAATAAACTAATGCGTTTGGGTAATAAGCTGTTGTCCATATTTTCCAACGCAGCAAGTAATTGCCCCTGCATATTTGCGCGGTGAAATTGGCTTTGGCCTAGCGCTTTGCTTAATTTTACAATTCGGCGCCATAAATCAGGCTGCCATGGTGCAATGGTTACATCTACGTCATCAAGTTCATCATTGCCACTATCCCAAGTTGCTATCCAATGCGGTCGATACATTAGGTATTGATCGTACACATCGGCTATTTTTTCACATAGAGCAAAGGTTTTTTGGCCATCAATATCGCCCTCTAAGTAGGTTTTTAGGGGTAAATAAAGCGGTTCGTCAATACAAGTGGGTAAAATTGAAAATAATTTCCATGCAAGGTTAGGTTTGTTAAAGGCCGACTCTTTAGGCACATTAGGTAATAGCTGCTGATATAGTTGCCAAATGAAACTCGATGGCAACGGAAAATCAACCTGAGCAGCCACACCTAAATGCTCACTCAAGCCAATTTTTAGCCACTGCGACATACCCGGAGATTGCACCAGCACCACTTCTTTATCGAACGGGCTTTGCAATGGGCTTACCTTTAACAGTTGATGAAACTGTGCTTGCAGGGCTTCCATACGGTTTGATTGAATAATATTGAGCATACGACACTGTCCTTACTTGAAGTAAAACCAGTGTAAGATATTTTCAATTATAGGGGTAGCAATAAGGGGAAAATGACGTTAATAAAACAGCAAGTTAGAAGGTAGCTTAACAAAAAATAAACGCACAGAACTTACTTTAATCACTTTTTAATCACTGTGCGTTTATTATTTATATCGCGCTTTATTTATAAGGGCTAATACTTGAAAGGCTAAAGTTACTTTGCATAATGACCTTGCCGTCAATCCCTTTGAGTTTTAATGAAATAGCTGGGTCAACTTGTTTCCAATCAATGCTTAAATCACCATAGTTTACATTGTGCGTGTAATCGCCCACGCGATGCTTATTTGGGCTGACGTCATTCCATTTTTCAGTCAAACCTGAGCTGGTCATTTCAATAAGCGGGTAATCTAGGTTTTGATTGTATTTAGATATTTCCCCCCAATGTGTATCGCCACTAATGATCACCACGCCATTTACTTTATGTTTTTTAATTAACTTAAATAAACGATTTCGATCCTCTGGAAAGTTTGCCCATGACTCCCAGCCTGTAAAATCAGGCAATAACTGCAAGCTTGATGCAATAAGCTTAATAGCAGCAGGTTTTTTAAGCTCGCGCTCGAGCCACTGCCATTGCGCTTCACCTAGCATTGATGCGCCTTTTACTTCTGTTGGGCTATAAGGGCCTTGGTTGTTTAATTTACGCTTGGTGTAATATTCAAGCTCGCTTACATGATTAAGTGTGTCACGGTTCCAACGTAAATCGGGCATAATCACTTGCACCGTTTGCTCGCCTTCACCATACATATACGAGGTATAAATACCGTCTGAGCGTGTTCTACGCTCTGTGTTTTTAGGCTCGCCCCAAAAGTCGAGCATAATTTGTCGCGATTCTTCTTTATGAGGGTATTCTTTTCCTGCATCGTTTTGACCAAAGTCGTGATCGTCCCACATTGCAATAATAGGTGTGTTTTCTTTTAGGGTTTTAAAGCCGGGTTTTGCACCTAGTTTTTGATATTTATTAGCAAGCACTGACATGTCATTGGTGTCGCCGTAAATATTGTCGCCTAAAAATATAAATAGATCGCCCTGCTCTTTGTTTATGGTGTCGAATATTGGGATGTCCTTGTCTTGATGCCCGCACGAGCCAAACAATATTTTTGATGGTGCAGCCATCGCGCTTGCACTAACAACCAACGCAAGCGTTGAATATAAAATAGGATTTAATAACATTTTCATTTTAAAATCTCTTTAATAGCGGGTGCCATATTGGGGTTTATTATATGTGGTTGCTGACCAAGTGCCGCAAGCACTGTAGCGGCAATTTGCGCTTGTTTAACATTTTTAATTTTTATTAGGCCATTTCCTTTAATGGCAGGGCCAATTGCGCCAAGCCAAATATGCTCCGAACCAACAATTCCCTCTGGGAATGCCCTTTTACCTTGCGGTGAATTGGCTAAGGCCTGTTTAGAGCTATGGTGTTGCCAATCGCTTTCATGAGTACCTCGGCCGTGGTCAGTAGTAATAATAAGCGTTGTTTTGTTTTTATAACCTGGGGTACTTTGAATGGTTTGCCATAAGTCTTTTAAAAATGCATCGCTTTGTTTCGCTGATTTTAAGTAAGCATCGTAATGACCATCGTGGGCAAAATCATCTGTTTCACCTAAGCTAATTACCAGTAACTTGGGTTGTTTAGCCAACATGTAGGCTTTGGCAAAACGGTAGGTAAAACTGTCTAATCGAACATTTACCCACGGGCTGGGGATTTCTTTTTGCAGTGCATTTAAAAGTGGGGCATCTGCAAATAAATCCTCTGCAATAGGCATAAACCCTGCATTTACATATACGTTACTGCGCTTGGTGTTTACAATGTATGGAAACACATCCCAGCTACCAAATAACGCGGTGCTGTTTTTAAATTCAGCTTGCGCGTCTAAACGCTCTAAAATAGTTTTATTTGGGTTATACACTTTATCGTTACTGTTAATATTTTCATCTACTTCGCCACTTAAGATTTCGTTATAACCGGGATACGAAAAATACCACGGATTACTAACCGACATTGTAGATCCCTTTGTTCTGTCGCCAATAATCACGCCTTGTTTAGCCACTACTTGCGTTAAAAAAGGCATTAATAATTGCTGACGCTTGTGTGGATTTTCATCCCAAAATTCATTACTTAAATCGCTCGGCTGTTTAACAAAGTCTTTATTACTAATAAGATTTTTATCAGCACCACTAAATACTTCTTGCCAGCGCACGCCATCAAGGGTCACAAGCACAACATTTGTGTCTTTCGCATACACAGAACTGGCAAGTAAAATAAAGCTCGCCAATAATACTTTTAATATTTTATGCATGAATTTTTCACCTCACATTAAATAAAAAGCCCATCAAAGTGACGGGCTTATATTTACGTAATTGATTGCTTAAAACGTAGCTGTAAAGGTAACTGCCGCAGTGCGAGGCGAGCCTATAAAGTAAGTCGAACCATTACCTGTGCCGCCGGCTAAGTAGCTTTCATCTGTTACGTTATAAACAACAAAAGCAATATCGATAGCTTTAAATGGCCCTGCATCAACTTGTGCTGCGTAACCCGCATTTAAATCAAGCACAGTGTAGCTATCTACGTCGCCACGCTCACCGGTGTATTTAGCTGACAAACCAAAGCGAAAATCGCCACTGTAATAATCGGTAGAAAGCACAAATAAGTCATCCACTGAGTCTATAACCTTATCACCCGCTTCAAAACCAGGCGCATCCCCTTTGTACTCTGAGTTATTATTTGTATACGAGCTGTAAAAACTCCACTCAGGGCTAAGCATGTAACTTGCTGAAAGCTCTAGCCCTTGTGATTCAATACCACCTACATTTAAGTATGAGCCATTAGTACCTATGGTATAGTCAATCCCGCCAGTATCACTGCCAGGTGCAATAAAGGTAATACGGTTATCAAACTCAATTGAATAAGCTGTAGCGGTGAGTTTAAGAGCATCATTTTGGTAACGAACACCTAAGTCAATATTTTCAGCTGTTTCTGGTTCAATGGCTGACAAATCAGAGCTGTCGCGCTCAAGCACTCCATCTTTTATAGCTGCAAAATTTTCGCTATAACTAGTAAATAGCTCTGTTGAGTTATTTAACTGGTACACAATACCACCACTAAACAGTATATCTGAGTCACTGTTTACTTTTGCAGTTGTTGCATTTTGGTAATGGTCGAACTTTTCAATATCAACGAGGTATTTTTTGACACCTACGTTAAGCGTTAAATCGCCAAATGCCATTGAATCTTGTGCGTACCATTTTAGCGTATCGGCTTCAAAGGTATTTTTATATTGAGTCCAGTAAGGCGTGCTGTCGTAGTGGTGATAAATACGTGCATCTATCACTTTGTGCCAATCGCGCGATTCGTCGCGGTCACTTTGTTCATACCAAAAGCCCGCTTCTATGTCGTGCATACCAAATGTAACGGCATAATGGGCTGTTACGCCTAAGCGATCTTTATTGTAATGAGTATGACGATACGACATAACCGGTGTTGCTCCTGCATCGTAACACGCAGGGTTTAACCCCGGGCCAGATTCCCATGGCCAGCTTAAGCTAGCTGTACAATCTGCGTTGGGTGCAAGCGGATTACCTTCACTGTCGGTAAAACCGTAAGACCCTGCATTTGAGCCACCTTCGGCTGTTGGGTTACCATTTTCATCAACTGGGGTTGTTAGGTAAGGTGGGATCCAATCGCCACGTCCTGAATTTTTATGATAATAAGGGCTAACAGTAAGTAATGACGTTGGCGAAATAGCGTACTCAAACTTTAAATACGCTAACGTATTTTCGCGAAGTGTACCCCAACCTTCTGCAAACATTTGGTCAAAATGCGGCACACCCGTCCAATTCCACGTTAGTTGATCCCAGTCTGGTGTTTGCTCAAATTGGGCTAGACTCACGCTGTTGTAATTTGTTTCGCTTACGTCATCGTATGATATACGCCCGGTAATGGTTAAATCCGTTAATGTAGTAACAAATTTAGCTTCAGCGTGCTGGTTATCTTTACCACCATTGCTACCCGAACCAATCCAACGGCTAGTATCAGTTTGTGAGTAGCTAACGTAAGCTTGGGTGTTATCAAATAATGTACCCGTTTCGTGTTTTAAGTAATATCGTGTAGCATCGTGACTGCCCGACGTGTAAGCAAAAGTAGTGCTTTTTTCAAAGCTTGGTGCTTTACTGACAAAGTTAAATGTACCGCCAAGTGCTTCGAGTGATGCCGATTTAATATCAGACGTGCCTTGACCTACTTCAACGGTTGCAAGGTTTTCAGAGTCTAAGTAGCGATTTGCTTTTGCACCGCCGCCATAATTAGAGCCACCATTAGGAATGCCATCAACTGTCATACCTAACTGTTGCTGATTCCCGTCAATACTAAAACCACGCATCGTAATTGTGGTAGACCAATCGTCACCGCCAAATGCATCACCTTCGTTTATGCTAATGCCTGGCAAATTATCAATGACTGACAACACACTTGAAACCGTGCTTTGCTGCTCTAACATGGCAGGTTCAATCACATTATTAGCGTAACTGGTTGGCTTTGCCACAACCGTTACTTCTTCAATAGTGGTTTCGTCGTTAGCATAAGCAGATGTTGATACCGCCATGGCAATGGCCATGCTCAAAATCGATTTACTCTTTAAAGCGTACATTGTTGTCCCGTTTGATTTTATTAATGGTTTATTATGAAAACGGGCACAGTATGATTTTTAAATATGACAATAACGCTTTGTTTTATTGACATAAAGATTAAACAAATATGAGAAAATAATGGCGAAAATATGTAAAAAAAAAGACACTCAATAAGGCTATTAAGTGTCTTTTTTTATTTAATTGCTAAACGTTATTTAAGCTCAGCAAGCATCTCGTCGCTATAAGGGACTAACTCTTCGCCGTTTGTTACTTTGCTAATGTAATCAGGGTTTGCAATTAGCGGGCGGCCAATCGCAATTAAATCAAACTTACCTTCATTAATTGCATCTTTAGCTGACTCAAAGCTGTAGCTACCAACACCAACAAGTACTCCTTTGTATCCCGCACGTAAAAACGCTGATGTAGTTTTGCCTTCTAGCGATTCGAATGTTGTGCTGTCGTCAAAAATACCACCGTGCAAGTAAGCAAGGTTTCGTTTTTCAAGTTCAGGTAGTAAGTAGTCAAATACCGCTTTGTCGCGGTTATCTTCACTCATATTAAAGTAGGCGCCAGGTGTTACACGCAGTGCTGTACGCTCGTTACCTACTGCAGCAATAACTGCATCGGTAACCTCAAGTGCAAAGCGAGCCATGTTTTGCGGTGTTTGGCCGTACTCGTCTTCACGTACATTGGCTTCATAATGTAAAAATTGATCAATTAAGTAACCGTTTGCGCCATGAATTTCTACACCGTCAAAACCGGCTTCAATTGCGTTTTCGGCGGCTTTGGCAAAATCTGCAATTAACGATTTAATATCATCAATGGTTGCCGCTTTTGGTGTTATATAAGTCAGCTCGCGCATGCGGGGCACCGAACCTTCTACGCCAATTGCTGAAGGTGCGAGTACTTCACCATCAAAAAAGTGAGGGTGCGCTACACGGCCAACATGCCAAAGTTGAGCAAACATTTTACCGCCATTTGCATGAACAGCGTCGGTCACTTTTTTCCAACCTTGAATTTGTTCGCGTGTAAACAAACCAGGCGTAGTTGGGTAACCTTGCCCGTCTGGGCGAATAATTGTCGCTTCGCTAATAATAAGACCTGTGTCTGCGCGGCGAGCATAATACTCAACCATATCTTGCGTTGGCACTAAATTTTCGTCAGCCATACAACGTGTAAGCGGTGCCATTAATACACGATTTTTAAGTTCAATCGTGTCATTTAATCGATATGGTGTAAGTAAATCTGTGTTCATTGTATAAATCCTTGATTAAGTGTATGTATACTAAGTGCGGCCATTTAGGCAACATTCAAGATCAATTTTGAATGTTTGCTCAAAATATACTGACTAACCCATAAAACAGATCTAAATAACAAAAATAATTGTGAAGTTTTCAACACGATGTCACATAACTCGATATACTTGTACGCTATAAATATAAATTGACCGCAACAAAAGTGAGCCCATCATGACACGCGCAAATGCAACCGAAGAACACGACGTAATTTTAGGCCTTGGGGCCAAAAAGCGTCTCGCTTTTATGTTTGAAACCGTACAACAGTACAAGCAGGTATGGATTTTAAATGACGACGACGGCTGTGTAATGCTTACTAACGAAGATGACGATTGTGTGCCTGTATGGCCTACACGAGAATTTGCACAAGCATGGGCAACGGGCGACTGGGAAGGATGCACACCTAAAGCAATCCCTACTAATGACTGGTTCAGCCGATGGACACCCGGCCTTGAAGAAGACGACTTACTTATTGCCGTATTCCCGACAGAGGAAGACGACGGCACTATTTTATTTCCTGATGAATTTGAAAGACAACTAAAAGCACCAAAGAAAAAATACTAAGTAACTAGCATAACTTTATTTAGTTTATGAACGCGGCTTTACAATAGCCGCGTTTTTTATACCTGCTTTCTAAAATTTAAATATGCCTGAGTGATTGCCTTAGCATCTTCAACTTGCGGATAGTGCCCAAGCTCAGCAAAGCTGTGTGTGCGGGCATTAGGTATTATTTTTTCATACTGTTCGAGCATGTGTTTTCCTGATATTGGGTCTTGCTCACCTACAATAAATATTACCGGTATATCGCTATTAATAATTGCAGTAACCCAGCGCTGCTCGTTTTGCTTTCGCTGTGTAATGTAATTAATTAGTTTTGGCATAACACGTAAACCATTATTGTGATTTAAAAGCGCCCAAAGCGTATCTATAACTGCAGGTGCGGGTGGTGTGTTTTCACCAAATATAGAGGTTAAATTTTTGGCAAACTTTTGTTTACTCATTAGCTTAGGGACTATCCAGCCCAGCTTTGAAAGTAACAGCTTTTGTATAAATAACGGTTTATGTGCTTGAGGAAACAACCCGCCATTTAAAAAGCACACACTGTGTATGTGTACTTCACTTTGATTAGCCACTTGCCTCGCTAATAGCTCTTGGGCAACGGTATCGCCATAGTCGTGGGCAAGTATATGTACATTACTTATATTTAAACGCTGTAAAAAATGTGTGTATAAATCAGCTTGCTCTGCAATTTTATAATCCGCTTTAAATGGCTTATCCGAAAGCCCAAATCCCAGCATATCAAGTGTGACTAAAAAGTAGTGTTTACTGAGTTCATCCCACATACCTTCCCAATCCCAGCTTGCACTTGGAAAACCGTGAATTAAAACAAGCGCGGGGTTATGTGTATTCCCTGCCGTTTTAGTAAAAATTTGATGCCCGTTTATATTTATAAATTGACCGCTTAATTGCCATTGTGAAAGTGTGTACATGTTATGAACCAGAACTTTTGTATTTAAGTGTTGTAACACAATTACCCATAAACTTCGAAAAATCACCAGCAAGCTTTAACGCATAGATTAAAAGAAAGCCTTTTTCATTACAAAAAAACGAATTAATACGGTATCAACTGGGAATCTATGCTAAATAAAAGTATTAAACAACATACTATTTAACAAAGAGTTTAGTTAATTATTAGCTTGTAACTTAACCATTAAATGCTATATTCAAAGCTCTTAGGCAGTAATACAGCCGTAAAAAATACAATACAAAAGGATTGCTAAATGGCTTTGCAAAGTAGAGCTAATAAAGGGGTGCTATTAAGTGCTTTTCTTCAAGTTGTAATCCTCACTACAGGTATTTTTTTAACCTACTTTCAACAAATTCAGCATCAACAAACCTTAAACTCAAAAGTAACAGCTGCGCTAAACAGCAAGTTAACCAGTTTATCCGTAGGCATAAATAACAGAATGGAGTTATATCAATACGGGTTATTTGGCCTTAAAGCGTTTATACAAGGTATTGGAATAGAAAATTTAGACTACACCGCAATTAAGAGTTATTCAAACGCAAGAGATTACGCCCAAGAGTTTCCTGGTGCTAACGGCGTTGGGTACATAAAAAAAGTAACACATAACGAACTTACCGCGTTTATAAATAAAGCAAAAAGCGAACGCCCCGATAGCCTATTTAATTATAAAACATTTTCTGAAAACAAAAATGATCACTTTGTAATCCAATATATTTTTCCTGAAAGTGGTAATAAACAAGCAATAGGGTTAGATATTGGCTCAGAAACTATTCGTAAACGTGCAGCATTAAGCGCGGTTTTTGCAAATAATCCGCAATTATCTGCACCTATTACGTTAGTACAAGCAGATCAAAAAGCTCATCATGGTTTTTTGATTCTATTACCCATTTATAATAGTAATATCACGCCTGCATCTGAAGGCGAACGCCTTGAAGCACTGCATGGCTGGGCATACTCCCCTTTGCTTATAGACAATATTTTAAACTCATTATTTGATATTGATGAAAACTACTTAACCATTAGCGATCTCAACGATGCAACTAATGTGGCCTTTTTTACATACGGCAATCCAGCAAATAACACTGAATTTAAAGTATCCACTGTGACTAAAGTGATTGGTCGTGAGTGGCAAATAACTTTGCATGGTTCTCATGCGTTTGTAGAAAACCTGCATTTGCCCTATCAGTATCAAGCACTCGTGAATGGTATTTTTTTAACGCTCATTGCTATGTTAGTTGTGCTTGCAATACAGTTACAATTTTTTCGAAAAGCCCAAAAAGAAAACTTAAGACGTGAAGCCGAGCAGGCACATAAAAATATTCTTGAACAAGCCAATTTAAAACTAGAAACCGATGTAAAACTGCGAACTCAGCAAATAGCTGATATTAGTATGCTACAGCGTAGTATTTTAGACAGTGCTAGCTACTCTATTATAGCTACCGACATAAACGGTTTAATCACCGAGTTTAACCCTGCCGCAGAGAAGTTACTGGGCTACAAGGCATTTGATGTAGTGGGTAAAAAAACCTGTGGCATATTTCATTTAGAAACAGAACTGATAAGCAAAGCAAAACAACTGAGTATTGAGCTCAATAAAATAGTGAGTCCTGGATTTGAAACATTAATTGTAAAGGCAACCCCCACAGAACCCGATGTTAATCAATGGACCTATGTAGACTCTAAAGGCAAGCATATTCAAGTGAGCTTAAGTGTTACGTCGCTGTTGAATAATAGAGCCCAAGTTGTAGGTTTTTTAGGCATTGCGTTTGATTTAACGCAGCAAATAAAACACGAGCACGCGCTTGCTCATGCAAAAGAACTCGCAGAGCAAAGCTCTAAGACTAAATCTGAATTTTTAGCGAACATGAGCCATGAAATACGTACACCTATGAATGGTATTTTAGGTACTCTGCAGTTACTGCAAGAGCAACCGATGAATGATAAATCAACAGACTACTTAAAAAAAGCACTCTACTCTACTCGCTCATTAACCACTATTATTAACGATATACTGGATTTTTCTAAAATCGAAGCCGGTAAACTTTCTCTTGAGCAGAAGGTGTTTGAGCTGGACGAATTAATTCATCATTTAGAGTCTGATTTATTAGTACCTGCCCAAGATAAAAATATTTATCTAAAATTTAAATCAACGATTCATCATAAATACTGGCGTGGTGATGCTGTAAGAATAAGGCAGGTGTTTTTAAACATAATATACAACGCAATTAAGTTTACACACAAAGGAGGTGTAACTGTTGAGTTTAAACTAACTGACGATGAACAAGTTTGCGCTATTGTTTCAGACACAGGTATTGGTATTCCAAAAAATGTTGTAAACAGGCTCTTTGAGAGATTTGAACAAGCAGAGTCTTCAACCACGCGTGAATATGGTGGAACAGGGCTTGGATTGCCAATTACGAAGTCGCTAATCAACCTTATGAACGGTGACATAAAAGTAACAAGCGAAGAAGGTGTTGGTAGCCAGTTTTATGTATACCTACCGTTAGAAAAAGCTGACAACATACCAAGCACTGATAATACTGAAAATTTAGATTTTCCCGATCTAAGTAATAAAGTTATTTTGATTGCTGAAGATAATAAAATTAACCAAATAATTGTGAGCTCTTTTCTTGAGCCTACAGGTGCTAAATTAGTCATTGCTAATAATGGCTATGAAGCAATAGATTTATACAAAAAGGTATCACCTCATATAATTTTAATGGACATACAAATGCCAAAAATGGATGGCTTTGAAGCGTGTAAAGCCATAAAAAGGATAGATGCATCACAAACAGTTATTGCACTTACAGCCAATGTACTCTCTGAACAAAAGCAACTTTATGAACAGTTTTTTGATGGGTACGTATCAAAACCTATTGAAAAACAAAAACTAATAAACGCATTACATATTAAAAATAGCTAAAGCCGAAATACCTTAAAAACTGACATATTAGGTATTAAATGGTTATATAAATACTTATAAAGTATTTTTTACAAAAGCACATAAGCAAATTAAAGGGGGAGTATGCTTAGATTATTTAGTTTATATTTATGTATATTGTTGACCCTATTGTCTTTTAGTACATTAGCTCAATCGCTTAATGATGAACAAATTAAAAAAATTGGGCCAGCTATTTGGCAACAAGTTAATATAAAGTCACCTGTTTCGGGTGAACAAATAATCAGTGCATATGAAAATAAGCAAAGCCCTCTTGTTTCTTTATCTGAAATGCGTGGACCCGCTGTTGCTAAAATACCACTGTCGACTCTGAATGAAGAACGCTGGTTTGTATTACCCCAAGCAAACTACCTAGATGGTGGTTTTGCTTATTGGCAAGATACACAGGGAATTCGTTTAATTGCTGATTTTTCTCAGGGTAATTTGTCGCAGTCAGCAATTATAATGCATGGACAAGCGTTTCAATTAAACCTAGAAACAAATTCTCAAGGCGTACTGTGGCTTTATTTAAATGCACGTCATTACGCCAAACCAGTGAGTGTAACCTTTTTAGATGAGCCTACATTTATATACCAGCAGTTTTTTATAAATTCACTCAGTATAATGTCCATCACCATTATGCTCACCCTTGCCTGCATGGCATTCATTCTTTATTTAAAAACAGGTCAAAACGTTGCATTATATTGTGCAGGTTATATTGGCTTACACGGAATTGGTTGGGCGTTTGCGGCTGGAGTTTTTGGCGTGTTTTACAGCTTTAAAAGCATAAACTCGCATTATTTTGGTATGTATATTTTTTCGTTTGCGATATCTTCAGCCAGCGCCTTTGCCTATTACTTATTTAATTTTCATACGGTTGAAAAAACACGAATAAGCCAATTTTTAAAGTATTTTTCTTATGTCGCTTTTATTAGTGGCTTTATAAACCTAGTACTACCCTTTCATTGGGTATTTTATTTAGCACACACTTTAGCAGCAATATGGGTGGTACTAACGTTAGTGCTCGGCTTTAAAATGTTGAGCTTAAACGATTTTAGAGCAAAGTACTTTTTAACCGGTAATATTGTTTACAGCCTATCACTTGTTGTCTTTATTTTATCTCACCTTAATTTATTCGTAACGGCGTCGGCTGAACTTTGGGTGCTTGTTGCCCTCGCTATTGATTGTATTTGTATATTACTTTCATTATCCGAATGGCTGAAAATAAAGCAAAACGATTATATTAACGCCCTTGAGCAATCCCGTATTGACCCACTTACAAAAGTAGGCAATCGTTTACTACTACAAGAAAAGCTAAATTCCATAGGCCATTATTATTTAATAGGATTTATTGACTGCGATGGTATGAAATCAATAAACGATCAACTAGGGCATGCCAGTGGCGACAAACTACTTATCAATGTCACTGAATTAATTAAAAAAGAACTGGCCAACCTAGGAGATGTGTATAGAACTGGAGGCGATGAGTTTATATGTTTGTGTTGTGCTTCGTCGTTAAACGAGCTAGAAAAATTGGTAGACAACACAACTAAAGCACTTAATAAAGCGCATATTCAACTAAAGCAAACGTGGCCGCAATCTGGTTTAAGCTTTGGCATTGCTAGCAGCAGTGAGTGCACAGATTATAAAGCATGTTTTACTTTAGCTGATGAAAGAATGTATGCGGCAAAATATGCTCGTAAAAATAATACACCTACTAACCACAATACCACTCAGCAGATTTAAAGCACAAAAAAGGACGCCCAAAGGCGTCCTGATATTGAATGATGGTGTGGATTCATATAAAGCATTAACTAATTTGATTATATTTAACATTTACAAAGGGACTCAGAAAGTTAGTACTATTAGTTACCCTATAGTACTAACTTCAATTACATACATAACTATGTAAGTTAACTAAACAAATTATATGAGTTGGTTACCTTATCAATCTAATGAGTAAACACTATCAATAATCGCTATTATTAAATAACGTTTATCTCCGGGTAGCCAAGAGTTGTCATAGAACCCAATTCATCAATAATTATTTCCATTTCATTACCACCATCACTTTCTTCCTTAAGCCTAGAGCCTTGTGGATATATAAGTTTTTGATTTGTTGAACCTCGAAGTCTTAAATATGTGTTTCGTAATGATTGTTGATAACGCCCCGATATAATTAGGTCGCTATTTTTATATAAAGTTGACCAATAACCTTTAAGCTCGAGTTCTCTTTGTTCAAAGCCGGTATAAACAACGCTCGTTAAGTCAGTTTTTTCCTTTATCCTTTTGATTAACCAAAGTGTGTTATCAGCTTGTTCAAGCGGTTCACCTCCCAAAAAGGTAACACCACTGATTTCAGGCGTATTCAAAATTTGTTGATATAACTTTTCCCTATGTACAAGGCTATTTTCTCTATGCGGCCACATTTGATTATTCCAGCAGCCTTTGCATCCTAAGCTACAGCCTTGTAGCCAAATAGTAAAACGAGTACCTGGCCCATATATATGAGTGTGAGGCTCTATATGGCTTAAATTAAATGAACTTTTAAACTTGGCTGTATTAAGCATAAATTAAATGTGTCTCACGCAAATAAGCTGAACTTTGCCATTAATGTGCTTTTCTTTGACGCTATAACCCTGAGCTTGAGCTTTTGCTATTGCTTGTTGCCGAGTAGCTTCCACCCTCGCCTTCCTTTGCTCTTCAATTTCTTTTTTTTCTAATTCTGCGAGTTCTGCTAAATAATGCTCATATTCATACACATACTCTTGCTCTAGCTCTGATAAGAATTCAGCGACCTTTTTATAATGCTTCGAACCTAGAACTCGTGCATTATATTGATCAGAATCATGCCTCAAGACCCAAAGTTCGCCTTGCTTTCTAAAGTGCTGATGTCCATTGTAATCAACTCTATTGGTGGCTATATCACCACACTCGACACCATTTATACCCTGAAAATCACGTATGTTTTTTACGGTTACATTTTTTGGTTCATGCCCTAAGTTAATAAGCGCCTGAAAAAGCACAATATCTAGTGCGAAAGGGGTAGTGGTTTTAATAACAGCACTCATTAGCACCCTCGCTTATTTTCGACAACATTAATTGCTTTTACAGTTTGTGATTGATGATATTCATCAGTCTTTTTTAAATTAATAATATTAATGTGTTCGCCAAGAAGCTCAACAACTGCAGCTATACAAGAATCACCTTGAAACCCTTCAGTTTTGGCATTAATTTGGCCTTGCTCATCAATCGTTATAATAATTTGTTGCTCAGGCATGAACACCACCATTTTTAAAGGTACAAACTGTTGCTTTTAATCGAGACGCCTCTTTATTCGCAATATCATATTTATCTAAAGATTTAATCACTAAGTAGCGTTTACCTTTATCTTGCATTAATGAAAAATCATCAACTGGTAAATCTTCTGAAGGCCAAGTAATTTTTAACTGTTTTTTATCTTTTAGCCCGAGTTGTTTATCAAAAGATTCATTTAAGCTTTGTACTTTTGGTTTGTTTTGCTCATGACGCACAAGTTCATCAATAACCGTTGCTAAACGTTTTTCAAGATTATCGGTATTTTTCTCAATATCTAGCAGCTCTTTATAAACTTTGCTGTGTTTAGTAAATAGATGGTTGTGGACTTGGTATAATTTAGCGTGTTTCTTTCGATTTTCTTTATTAGCAAAGAATTGTTTGCCGCTTTTTAACTCTTCGGCCTCTTTTGGCAATGTCGCTGTATTGCCTTCTATTTCCTCACTTCTGTAAGTTTTAACTTCCTCACGGTACTTGCTTTCTATTTCTCTGAGTAATGTTTCTAGCTCTGGTCGCTTATTTTTAATACGTTCTTTCGCTTTGCTCACGTCCTCACGTGCTTGTTTTTTATTCGCCGATAACTGCTTATTTTGTTTATCCCACATATGTTCTTTTTCAGCCAAATTGATCTGCTGAGCTATTTGCATTTTATTCTGATTTATTTCTAATAATATTTGAGAAAAGTCATCTTCTGCATTTTTTCTCTCAGCAGGTGTTGAATGTAAAAGGTTAAAATTTTTGAGCTCATCTATTCTTCCAATCAGTTTTTTACGCTTCTGATCTTGCCCCAAAATAAATTGACTTAATAAACTTGCAAATGAGCGGTCGCTACTTTCGGTAAGTTGTTTACTTGAGTTATTAAGCATGCTCTCAGCGTCGCAAAGTGATTGGTGCCATTGATTATTTACTTTATCCCACTTACCTACCAATTCATCTTTGGTTGCGCTTTTAGGGCAGTAAGGAGGATGAATAATGCCAGAGAACGTAATATGTTGCGCCGCAAACTTATCAGTCCAATTAGTTTGTTTCGAAAATAAAACTTCAGGAGTTTCAGTCAAAAACTCTCCGATTGACTGGCAATATTTTTCTTCCAAAGTAATAGCTTTGCGTTCATCTATCGTCATTAGCTCTTCGTTTGAATTATTAGCAGACACAAAATCAACATCAACAAGCTCACACACTTTGGGGTTTAACGCTAGCTCCCAACAAGCTTGCTCAATAGCTTTATCAATAGATTCCGTCACCTTATTTTTTTGATCGTCATTAAGTTGAATAGCCCAATTTACTTTACCTGCAGAGAATTCGTTAGGAAGTAACCAAACAACTTCTTCACTTCTTTCATCATCTTTAGCTTCATACACGATATTAGGGTAGTTAAAGTCAGTTAAAATTATATTTACTGAATTTTCTTTTGCGATACGATTTAGATCAGAAAATTGCCGATTTGAAATCAAGGTAGCGTACTCTTCAAGCTCAATTTTATTTGATAAAGCTAATGCGTTAACTGTCGATATCGCTGTTTTAAATGATTTTCTATCAAAATAACCATCTAACTGATAATCATCGTTTAAGACAATTTTGACATCTGCACGTTGAGCCTGACGCTTTAACTCACCTAGGTATTCATGCTGTGCATTATCCCAAAAGTGTTTGCAGAAACTGCGGTAACTATCATCAATTTGATCTAGTGTAAGATCCAAACAATAGCCATTTTCATCTAACTCTGTGATAACTACACCGCGTTTATTAAAGTACTGATGATCACTTAAAAATATTGCCCCTGCCTGAGCAACCCCGGTTCGAACTAAACAACGCGATTTTAGCCGATCTATCGCTGTTTTGTTTTGTTCATCATCACCTAAGCATAAGTAGACGCGTATGGCAGGTTGATTATCAACGAGTAACTGTATCGTTTTGATAATCTCACTATCAAACAAGACATCTGCAGAAATAATTAAAGTATGCTTTGTTTCTTCTATCTGCTCTATCAATTCAAATTTATTAAATGCAGCAACAATATCACAATCATAAACTGATTCAGTGTTAATATTTTTAGCTACAAATTTACTGCTAAGCTCTTGTTCACTATAGCTTTTTTCAAACTTAATTTTTTTTGGTGCTAGTGTTATCATTACACACACTCCCTGTCGAATGCTTCAACAATGTCGTGAAGATATTGTGGTAGTTCTCTCTTGTCTAAGGGAGTAAAAGTCGGTGTGCCGTGCACTATCCACTGGCCATGGTTCTCACGAGCAAAGTCTAAACTTGCGCTGACTTTCCAGCACTTTAAGCCTCCCGATGTATAAAACAACCAGTAGCGATCATGATTATCTGGTGATTTATCAATAAATTTAGGCTGCCAACTTTCAGGTAATTTCTTTTTGTACATTTTCTCAAGTGTTACAAACACCCCATCAGATACACCTGTTTTTTTGGCTATGCTTGTTAAAAGGGCTTGCTGATGATCAATTGTGAAATAGCGATCTGAAATTATAATATTTTCTATAGTTCTACCATTGGTTAAATGGTTGATGAGTTTTGCCAATTCGAACTCGGCGTTGTCATCTAATGTTAAAGCAACACCATAATCAGCCGCTATATGTGGCATTAAATCGAATCCAGCTGCCGCTTGCCAATAGGCTGTAGTTTTACCTTCAGCCCCTAATATTGCTAGCATCTTATCAATCTGAATAGGTGTAATATCATGTGCTATTAGTTCTGGTTGAGAAAGCCACTCCAATTGCGCTTTTTCTGAGTGTATCAACGCTTTATGTTTTTGCTGATAATAATGTTTGCACCACGCTTCTAACCACTTTTCTCCATCACCTGAATTCTGGGGTGTAATTGGCAATGGCTGATGTTCTTCTATCTCAAATGAGCCAAAACTTGTTGAATTAACTGTTTCAAAAGGAAGTGTTTTTAACGATAAGTCGTTAAGCGTATTTTTCTTATCAATTGTTTCACTAAAAGGAAGGGAGAAATATTGCTTTTGATTATTCCACTTGCCATTTAACTGCTTACCTATACTGTCCATTAATTCTATATACTGGTTGTGGCTGGTTGGTAAATTAAAAGAAAGTTCTCTTTCAACAGGTGTCGATTTATTTCCCCTCCCCTTATTGGAAACTTCAATATTTAATTTCCCACTAATAATAGCTTTACTTTGCGCTGTTAACTGCCAATTTAAAGATGTACTTGCTTTATTATAAGTATCGCAAAGCACTTCAATGCTTTTAATCGTAACCTTAGCCGACTCAATTGATATCGATTTATCATTTTCTATCACTAAGTTAGTAGTAATAACCTGCTCAGTTAAATATTGATTGATATCACCACGATAACGTCGATATTGATTAAGGTTTTTTGTGGCAAAGGCATCAATACGCTGTATTAGAATTGGATTTTTTAATAATAATTGATCATTTTCTGCAAACCAAATGTGATACAAGCCCCGCTCCAATATTGGTAACAATGCTGTATTCATAAATTCTTGGCCCTTGGCCGTTAACTCATTATTGCGATCGATTAAGGCTAACTTTTTTAAATACTCAACTAATCTAATTGGAAGTTCTTCTACTTTTTTAAGCGCATCAACAATATCCTGTCGCTTGACATAAACCTCTACCGTTCCCAACAAAGGCAAGCACACTAAATTAACCTTTCGGCTTAATGTAAACAAAGGACCATTAGCTTTACTACGTGCTTTTTTAGAATGTTGTCGTATGTTTTCAGGATGACCTGTTTTAGATCTATCCTTGGTAATATCTGGTTTTATTTTCTGTAATTGTTCTTGCAGTGACGAATTCATTTAACTTTCCTTGGTAAAAGCGCTTTAGCCAGGTTCTTAAGCTCAGTAGTTCGGCTATTATTCGCAAAATAATCATAACAACCTACAATCGCTAGCTGATAACGAGCACGTGTAATCGCAACATTAAGCCGATTAGGTGAGTCTAAAAATCCATCGCGGTAATTATTAACCATAGATAGAAAAACCAAATCAGCTTCTTGCCCTTGAAAATAATCAACAGTAGCCAATTTAATAGGTTGCCCTTTATACTCAAATTGACTATATTTTTTGTTGTTACCCGGCAGTTTTTGTAATTCTTTTCTCAACGCGGTTTCTTGGCCTTTATAAAAGGTCAGAATAGCGACACTAAAAGGCTGCCCTTCATCGTTTACACGACCGTCCCCCCAATCACAGAACTGTTTTAATTCTTTCAGGATTTTATCGACTTCGGCTTTATTTTTGTTTTGATTTACTTGGGCATGCTTACTATTTTTTGGAATATCGAACCAAGTTGCGTGCGATTTAAAGCCTTGATACTGCCACTCCCTATCAATATAAACACTATCACCATTTTTAAGTGACTCACCATGATAGAACTGCTGCCCCGGGAATTTAGAAATAGCTGGATGCATTCGATGTTGGTAGCTTAGCGTTGTATGGCGTTGCTTTTTAATAGCATTGGTAAAACCTGAGTTAAGCGTATGCGAAATATCTTGTTTTCTTTTTTGTAACCCATTACCTGATAACGCTTCTAGTACTGAGGGAAATGCCACTTGTTCAAGCTGAAAAACTCGTCCTTCGCAATTTATACTTTTCGGCAAGAGGCGCTCTATAGTTTCCTTATAATTTTTAGTTTTATTATCAAAATTGCGTGATAGACGTAACCAATATAATCTTTCTAATCGCCAACATACCTCCTCAGCCCAAGATTTTTCTTTTAATTGTTTATTAAAGTGCTCTGCTACCTCTGACGTTCCTTTGATATTAGCGCCACGACTATGAAGTCTTTGGTCATTATCAAATAATGCTTTATGTGAAAATGCGTGAGAACTCGAATGCCAGTCATCTGATAACCAAATACTATCAGCGGGTACGAACGCATTAATTTTTTGCAAACAATTATCAGCAATAAAACACAAGCTATAATTCCAAAGTTCAATTGGGTTTGAAGCGTACTTATCTACATTTGATGTATCGATCACTAGGATACGTTTATATTCTTCGTCTATTTTTACTCTTTGCGCAAGTTCGACCTTTAAGGCTTTCGCTTCTTGTGGTGAAACCGTTTTTATTAATTGATTTGAATATGCTTGATGGCTTTTCTGCTCAGCTCTTAACGCTTCTAGTAAAAAACATGCTGTTTGCAAGTTTTTATCTAACGTCTGCAAAGCATGCCCTCTTCTACCAGGCTTTAATATCAGGTTTTCGAGGTTTGCGACTATCTGCTCTCTATCAGTAAAAGGGGAAAGTTGGCGGATATCTCCGACTAATATGTGTTTAGCCGCATAGCGAGCAGGTACCAAAAATTCCTGAAAAGGGGTTTTACTGCACTCGTCTATGATCATCACATCGAAAGCTGGCTCATAAAGAGGTAAATTAACCTCTTTATCATTAAATAATCTCATTATACCAATGGTAGTTCCACATATGAGATTGGCACTATCAACTAATATTTGTTTACTCGTATTTTCACTTTGAACCATATTATCAAATTGGTAGTGTTCAAGTCCTTGAGCGTTATGAGCATCTCCTATTCTAAGTGCAAACACTTCATTAGTAAGTTGTTTACTGTCTATACGCTCTAGAACATTATTTATTGCAGCATGAGTTGAAGCTGTCAAAAGTATTTTTTTACCTTGACGAACTAACTGGATAATAAGCTCCAAAATGGATGTTGTTTTCCCTGTACCAGGCGGGCCATCAAGAATTGAAAAATCAGGTGTAGCTAATGCTTTTTCAACGAAATCACGCTGTTCTTGACAGCCTTTAAAGCGAATATCCGTCAAAATCTTCCATTCGTCCTCTTGAAGAGGCTCCGGCTCTATATGCCGCCAAGGTTTACTTCCTTGGTTTTTAAATAAATTCAGTAACCCATGCTGTCCTGAGTGAGGAGCAGACGTCAGAGCTAGTATGGCATCTTGTTGTTTGCGTAATTGAGAAATATCAGCTTTGGCTTTAATAGTTTTACATATAGGCAAAACGCTTTGCTGTTTAGTTTGTTTTGATTTAGCCAGTAATAACTGCTTCTCTTCACTATTACTTTTTATTACGTGAAATGCCTCGCGATTATTATTCTGGTTAGATTCCAAAATAATTGCGTTCTCACTAAAAAAATAATCGAGTAACGACAGCCCGCTATCATCGTTATTTTTGGGTTCTATTAACTGTATCCACTGCTCTTTTGTATTTTCTTCCTTAATATCAAATTCAAGCTCTGGATGAGTACATAAACTGCAGTGGCTTAATTTTGTTACATTACTATGTTGTGCAGTAATAATGACGTTAGTACTGTTTAAAGAAAGCTCCCAATCACTTTTTTTTTGTGGGTTCCCATTACTATCAAACAAGCTCTCAACAGTTAAGTTTTTAAGCTCGCGTGCGGTGATATCTTCAACTTTAGCGCAATCATAATTAGGTTTATTCGCTAAAATAACTAACCAGTCAGTAGCTGCCTTTTTTACATAAATAGGCAATACGGAATCCGAAAACGTTTTTATGACCTCAAACTTCACGGTTACATCATTGAGTTTGGCTGTACCTTCTTTTTCATTTAACTGCCCAAACAGATCAATAACTAAATCATTACAAGTATCGATACTGTACCTTTTTTCATCCACCATCAGAATATCTGTGGTTATAACAGTAAGGCTCAAGGGTACTAATATAATTGTATAACCTAGCCACACCACAGAAGTAATAACTTCACTGTGTTCTATTTTAATTTCATAAAAACCATTACGTACCCTGGAATCAGTTACTTTAATTTTTTGACTTTTTTTACCTTTACCCAAAGTTACGGGCTCATCAAGGTCAACTTCAAAGTCATCATCTAAGTCCGCATTGTTTAATCGATACCAATCTTTATCTTGGTTGATTAACCGTATACGAGTAAGGGGGACTATTTGATATATATTTTGCTTTGGCTTAATAATAAATTGCTGTTGAGTAAGCGCTTCCCATTCACATGTAATTTCTTTATCTTTAAACGCCGTAATACTATTAGACAAATAATTACGAAAAGGGCTTAGACCATCGCGCACTTTGTCTTGAAATTTTGACGACTCTGACTCATCACCGCAAAGTGATAGATAAAATGGATTCATAGCAGATTACTCGAAAGGATTTTCTATTTCAGATTTTAAGCGAGTCATTGATTTTGATTTATCAGTGATTACTTCTGGTGTTTGTGAGCTTGCGCGCACTGCTCGCCCTTTGACCCAAGAACGGGTTTTATCGATCAATTCGTGCATAGTCATTGATATAGGCGTAGTTACTTCAATCGCTGATTTGATATGTTCAAAATTAACATCAATGCCATCGTCAAAAGCCATAAACAAAGCCTCTTTAATCACTTCTTCTAACTCAGCCCCAGTAAAACCGAGTGTTAGTTGAGACACTTCTTTTATCTCAACTGGAGTTAAATTATCTTCTCTGCTTCGCTTTTTTAAATGAACATTGAGGATATCTTCCCGCTCTTGCCCTGTAGGTAGGTCAACAAAAAAAATCTCATCAACGCGACCCTTTCTAAGTAACTCTGGAGGCAACTGTGCAATATTATTAGCTGTGGCAACAACAAATACAGGCTTTTTCTTTTCTTGCATCCAAGTCAAAAAGCTACCAAGCACTCGCGCTGTAGTACCTCCATCCGATGAACCTGAACTTTGAATACCTGATAATCCTTTTTCAATTTCATCTATCCATAGAATACTGGGAGATAGTGTCTCTGCTAACTGCAATGCTTCACGCATATTTGATTCTGATTGACCAACGATACCACCAAATATTTTGCCAATGTCTAATCGTAGTAAGGGTAATTGCCAGGCGTTCGCTGTTGCTTTAGCGGCTAAGCTTTTACCTGTACCAGGCAAACCTAATAAAAGTAAGCCTCTTGGCTCCTCCAAACCAAACTCTTTTGCACTTTCACCAAAGGCAAGCTTTCTTCGTTTAAGCCATTTTTTTAAGTTGTCGAGACCACCTATATCATCCAACGTAGCACTTGGATGGAAGTACTCTAAGTGGCCTTGCTTTCTTATGACTTGTTCTTTTTCTCGAACAATGCTTGAAATATCAAGTTCATTTAATCGCTGCTTCTCACTAGCAATTTTCGCAAATGCTAACTGCGCCTCACTTGTAGATAACCCCAATGCTGAATTAAGAAACTCAGTACTGAAAGAGCAATCTCGTTCATCTAACTCAAACTTTTGTTTAGCTTGCTCTGCGAGCTTTTTTAGTTCTGAGAGATTAGGCAAAGGCATTTCAAAAACTTGGGTATCTTTTACCAACTCAGTAGGTAAATCAAAAACAGGTTGTGACATGATTATAGTCACTTTATCAATTCGCCTTCCAGCAACGGCTACGGCAAAACTTCGCAAACGCGAAATATTTTTATGATCAAATGTGCCTATGTGAGGATGAAAGTCCTCAAGGAGTAAAATACAGTTAACAGGTGTGGGTAAGTCATCTTGATTATCACCGATTACCCACTCAAGTACTTCGGAGGGGGTATCTACATCTTCCATTAGCTCTTGTTGGCTAATCCCTCTTCTTAAACCTTTACAGCTATCCCAAATGAAAGTTTCTAGACTTAATATATCAGCAATTGAGTTAACTGCGGCCCTAATTCGAAGGGTATCATGACTAATAATTTGTATAAGAGGTGCACCGGCTTTCACAGCAAGTGTTATTTTTTTTTTGAAATCCATAACTATCCATACAGCATAAAAAGATAAGTTTTTTAGCCAAGTAATATTCCTATTTCCATTTGGCCTTCAGAAAAAGTACTAAACTCTTAATAACTATTCAATACTTAATTTAATTATAATAGGTACTTAATAAAAATATCATATAAAAATGATTAGAAAATTATTTGTTATTCTTGTTTGTAAACTCATTGGTTATTCATTTAAATTACTGCTAATGCTTTGTCTGTTGCCTGTGCAAGCGCTTTAAAAAAACGCAGACACTTTTCAAGCTCATCTTTTTTAATTATTTGTGGTTGAGTAGTATCAAGCTGTGCATGGTGTAAAGCTTCCCCCCTTTTCGAAATCCACTTAATTAACTGCTCTCTGGCATCTTTTGGTAATACATTAGGCCATGACCATTGCTCAGTAATATCTACACCAAAAACTCTTCAAATAGCTTTTTGGTTTTATTTGAATTTGGATTATGAAAAAACTTTAAACGTTCATTTAATTGCTTTTCTGCAAAGTGACCAAATTGAGAGCCTTTAATTAAGCTAAATTTGGCATCAAAAATTTCAGTTACCACATCTTCAACATAGGTTTCCCATGCGGTTAGCGTCATTATTAAGCTTGCTTTTTTTTAAACATCATAAGAGCATAATTCTGGATGGTTATTTAGCGTTTCAAAGCATGCTAATAGTTGTTCTGCTTCAGATAGGGCTCTATTAAAATTTTGTAATGAGAGGGTCATTTTCTTCCTTAAATATTTAACTAACAATTAGGTGTTTGTTAGTACTACTTTATTTTTGTAATGCTATACAAAAATTTATAAAAATATATTTTCACAAGCTTGCGAAAACTTAATTCGTTCTGTTTTAGTCTTTTTTGTAATCACTAAAATTAATGATATTACTGTTATCAATTATACCGTTTGATGATTCACCATCTCGTTGCTGCGCGGTAATGATCGATTGGCAGTAACGTAATAAGCGCTCTATGGGTATAAACTTTTCTTTGCGGCCAGTTACTTTATTAGTAATACGTTTAGGCTGGGTGTTTAAATAAATAGCTAACCCAATGGCAAGGTCTTTAGGTAAATCATAAAGCCCCTCTTCTTGAAGTGTTTGAGTAACCCAAAGTGCGGCATCGCTAATGTGGCCGCTTATACTTAAATCGGTATTTTTAACCCAGTCCGGGGGAAACTCTATTTTAGATAGCTCACTTAACAGCACCGCTATATCGCTGCGTGGTATTAGCTGATACACCTCAAGCGTTTGTGCCATCATTAATTGCCACTCATATTCTAAGCGTTGAGTTAACTCCTGTTGCGATAGCTTTAAACTAACCGGTATAAAAAACGTAAAACGGCTATTCGCCTCACAAACAATGATTGTTTTTTCACGAGATTTATAGCTGTTATCAATAATCTGTAATTGCCAGTTAAAATTATCGCCGTCACTGATTAGGGTATTTACCCCCGCTTGTTTACCGGGTTCATGTGGCAAACGAGGTAAATCAGCTTTTAGGTATTTATTAAGTGCGTTTGAAGCGCAAAGTTGGAGTTTCATCATTTAATATGCAATATTTCGCTTTCCCACTTTTCACAACTTTATCAATCCAATCCAAAACTTCTTTAGCTTCACTCTCACCACATAAACTTATGCTTAATTTATCAGCTTGTGCACCTTGAGTTATAGCTTCAGAAAAACCATGCCCCCCTTTAATAGCCCCAAAAGAAGTAATAATATAACGGTCATGAAAAAACCTTTCAGGCACTATAACTAATTCAAAACAGGGTAAATTTGTGTATTTATCTCGATATTGTGCAGCAAAACTATGCTCGGGATTCGCAGTCTGAATACTCGTAACCAACTTTATAGATGATATGCAAGAGGAACTGTTCGCTTCACCTAAAATTTCATCTAGTACTCTATTCTCTGCGAGACGGAAATACTGATCAACAATTGTTATAATGCCACCTAACTTCATCAGTGGTTTTATTATTGAAGTAATAGCTACTACATTTTTATCAACTGTGATAGTTGGACTTATCAACCAGCTCTCATTACTTTCTAAAATGTCATTATAATTAATAGCACCCTGAAAGTTTTCAGAAATTATATTTTGAAACGGTGCTAAGGCTATTTGTTTCTCACACCAACTATTCCAGCAAGGGTCAATAGAATCTTTGCGGTACTTCGGTAATAAAATAAAGCGATTGATTTTTTCCCTCTGAAGCTTATTCAAGTAATTTGTTATAGATTTCCTTTGTACAGGTTTAAGCTGTACCGAATTTTTTGCAGCTTTAAATGCTTCTTTAGCCCAAGGCTTAACAGGGGCAACTATATAACGACCCTTCTCAAAGCCAAACTCAGTTTTTAATAGTCCGTAATAATGGAACTCCTCTAGACAGCGAGGATCGAAGGCTACTTCTTGATACATCAGAATAACTCCTCATCTCGTTCATCAAAAAAGCCACCAGGCCAATCTTTTTCAAAGTCACCATCAGAGGTTATATCAAGCTTTTTGACTATGGCTCCTTCTTCTGACTTAGACAAAGAAATCACACTAATATCATTGGGTAAAACCGGTACTTGACCAACCGGTAATTTGCCTTCCGAGCTTTCTCTAACTCTTCGTAATAACCTTAATATTAAATGTTCACTGTGTGTTTCTATTAAAAAGCTCGCTTTTGAGCTTTTCTGAATAAGTAAATCGCCTAATTGAACTTGCAATCTAGGATGAATATGAAGTTCAGGCTGCTCTATTGCAATTATGCCTCGCTTAACATAGTGTGCTGCGACTAAAAGTGGAGTCAACTGTGATATACCAACCCCTACTTCGGTAGGCCAAACTGGTATTCGTGAATTTATATCCCATAAAAAAGGGGTAACTGCTTTAGAGTGATATTTTTGCTTAATGCTAGATTGCTCTAAGTCAGCAGTTAATGGATCGGACTCCAACATCAATCCCACACCGGTACTTAATTTATTATTACTTTTTAACCAGTCATCTACCTGCTTGTTTAGCTTTGCATCATTTCTAGCCAATAAATCCCATGCAGCTCTTCCATCATACCAATGCTTTTGCTCTGTATTTGAGTAAATATTAAAGTTTTGATCTGGAACTACCCGCAGTGGTCCGATATTAACACTCTCAGATAACAACCCGCACAACATATCTAAAGGAGCTATAAATAATTCGGTTAAGCATGCCGAGAGCTGTTGATTATGAAAGTAATCACCGTTTATGCCTATTTCAGGCTCAGTAATAGCGAGCTCTAGTTTTTGACCTAAAGGAGGAATACCAAGTTTGCTATGCCCTAAATAAATTGGCTTTATAGCCGCATCATCATTTGAATAAAACTCCATTTCTAAAAGGCCAGGTGTTTTATGCAATAGATAGTGATGCATAGCCGAGACAAAGCCATCTTCAGAAATTCTCTCCTGCTCTATATCATTGTTATATATATTATTTAATAAATGAGGATGGATCAGGTCAAATTCACTAATTAGATTATCAATATAAAAAGATTGATCTGAGGGCTGTAAAGCTACATGTTTTAAATTAAGCTTTGAGATCGTCGTCTTAAAATCTTTTGATTCTGTACTCATTTCACCTAAAAGCTCACCGTCACCAAAAACTGTATAAGACTTTAGATATGCATTTTGCTTTTGATGAGACCAACTTATAACAAACTCTAATTCCAATTTTTCAACTTGTTCTTGAACCGAAGCTAATACAAATAGCGGATCGTCATCACTTATATTGCCTTTATCAATAAGAGATTCAACCATTTGGGTTGTTTCGGTTAAATACTCAACACCAATAGCACCTTGCTTATCTAATTCAACATTAATTGTGATGTCTTTTTCTAAGTCTTTACCATTTACTAAAGCAAAAAAACCATCAATGTACTTACCTTTAATAGCACTTATCTGATTTGGATTAGTAATTTTTTTAGTTAATAGTTGATGTAAATAAAATAAAGCCATTAAAACAGAGCTTTTACCTACACTATTGGGACCAAATAATAAAGTAACAGGCGCGAACTCTATTGTTTGCTTTTCTTTAAATGAACGAAAGTTAGTTAATGATAATTTACTTATTCTCATGGCTTTTCCTTAACCCAATAATAATTATTTCAGTAATACTGATTTTTCAATATTGCCTTCATTATTAAACTTGATGCTCATTCTCAATTCATCCTGTTTGAATATTTCAAGATGCTGCTCAATTGCTTCTTTTTGTTGAGCCATTAAGTTTAAATCACTAAGTAATGAGTGTGAGATTAAAGTAGCTGTATTATTTATATTTTCAGATCGCGTCTCCAGAGTTTCTGAAGAATTAAATAGCGACCCTTTATCTTGAAAATATTGAATAGATTTATTTCGGCATGCAACTACATACTTTTCAACTAATACTTTCCAATTGGCTTCTTTAATATCCATCCTTGTATATTCAGTATTTTGGGGATCTAAATAACCAAGAATAGCGATAGACATATTGTTAAATTTCATTAACAAATCGTAATCTCTACCAATAGATTCAACTTGTTTTACTCTTTTTTTAAAATCTGCATAAGTCGAACTTGTACCAAAATTATCGGCGTCATCCAGACCTTCAATTTGGCTTATTAAATATTTAAATTTATCAAATACCGATGAAACCCATACATGAGAGTCTTTAATGTTAGCTTCTATGTTAACTTTAATTGAACTGCCTAAACTGTCAGGGTTATTGTTCTTTTCGATAAGTGCTGCAACTTGTTCATAATATGAAATAGCGCCTTTGATTTTACCTGTATCTAATACCTCTAAATGTTTACTAATATCACCCAATGAAGAGTTAATAGCTTTTAAATTTTTGCTAATATCAGCTAAATGAGATTGTGCAACTGCAATGCTCGCTATATGAAAAGCGCCTGCCGCAAATTGTTTTACTCTTCCCCCCTCAACAATACGACCTTTGCCCACTATTTTTTTTGTATTAACATCAATTACATCAGCTAGTCTCTCGTTGGTCTTTGTGGTCATAATTGTATATTTACCAGCATCTAAACCTTTTTGTATATCCGCTTTAAACGCCAATTCAATTGTCCTATTAGGTATAGACATACCTGCTTTTGTTGCATCAGTTAAAAAGTGAGTTGCCCAACCATTCATCGCGCTGTCATTAGTAATATCAACAGAGTTTGTAGGAAGTTTATATATTTCGTGAGCAGTAATTATATTATTTCCTGATGAGTCCATTACTTTAAAATTAGAAGCAATACTTTCATCTTGCCCCTGTTTAAAATTATCTACATCATCCGAAGCTAATTTCAGGGCACTTTCTCTTTTCGCTTCTTCATTATCGGATTTATAAGACTTAAGTTTTTTATTTTCAGTGATTAAATAAATCATTAAAAACAAAGAAACTATCGAAATAGCCACAATAACAATTACATAAATATTCATAAAAATCCTTTAGTGTATAAATGAATCAAACTCTACAGTTCGCCTGCAAAGGCTTTTTGGCTTAGTGAGTTAAATAATGAATTTCCACTCTCTTTATGTTCTGATAACTCCTTACTCAATCCATTCAATCGCCTAGCCATAGAATCGTATTTAACTTGCAGATTCAAAGGGACTAAGGGAACTGGGATACCTTTTACAATTCCCATATTTAATCCAGCCATAATTGCACCTTTTGTATTAGTTGCTAAATATTTCTGACAGTCTGGATGATATAAAAAATATGAATGTAGGAAACTAGATAAGCATTTATCTTTATCTAAAGTGATACAGCATATGTGTTTAGTATTAATTGAAGTAGGTATATCTTCAGGTACAACTGCACATCGGCCACAAGTGCCCATAATAGTTATAATTACATCATCAGGTTTGACTGTATATCGCTTTAACTGCTGATACTTTTCTTCTGTGATGAACCGCTGCTTTCCCCACTTAAACTTATTTTCAACTGCGTTATCAATACCTAATACTGCAATACCTTTTTCAACAAACTCACTATGCAATAACTGGCTACCGAATGGCCCTGTTCTCATACTCCCTTTTGTACTTTCAGCTACTTTTTCAACAGTAGTAATTCCCCAACCTTTCGTCTTAGGATCACCGAACATATCTAGAAAGACGCTGCGGAGGAAGTCGTCGGCGAGTTGGGTGGCTTGTTGGCGTTTGCGGCGGATGGTGTCGGCTTTATCTAAAATCGCGGCTATGCGTTTTTGCTCGCCAAGTGGTGGTAGTGGGATTTCAACACTCAATAAATCATTTTTTCCTAGATTTATTTGAAGCCCACCTCCAGCAAACCTTTTATAAACGCTCCTAACTTTGGGGTAATTTAATGCTAATTTTAAGTATGGAAAGTGTACTCGTTGAGAATCTTTAATGACTAGTTTGCCTACTCGCTGATTCAAAAGGACATTTCTCCCCTCTGTTTCAACTACTGTAGGAACTCCCAATATCTTAGGTGCGTCAGCAAGATCTGTCATTGCAATGATGACATCACCATCTTTAAGCAAGAATTGACTATATTTTTCAGCGAAATCATCAGGTAAGTATCTAGCGTTGTAATCGATATCAAAGACACCACCGGGACGAATATTACTCATTCTACAACTTAGAGTATTACTATCATCTACATAGTCAGATGATTTAAAAGCATATCCATTTTGCAAATCACAAATATCTTTTAATCTAACCTTCGGCCAACTCACAGCATCGCCTCCAGCTCTTGTAAGTCTGCCAATATCTCATTTTCCAATGACACTAACTTGCTCAAAATTTCTTTTGGCGGATCGTAGCTTTCTTCCTCGTACACCACTTTTTTGTAGCGGTTGATTGAAAGGTCGTATTTATTGCTGGCTATGTCGTCTTTACTTACCCAAAATGCTTTCTGGGTTTTATCGTTAGTATCACTTGTCGCCTGAGCTTTATCGCGAGCTTTAAATTCGCTGATTAAGCTTGGTAAGTCGTTATCTTTTATTGGGGTGCGTTTGTCATCCAAGCTAAAACCATCGGCTTGTACATCGTAAAACCATACGTGATCGGTGCTGCCGCCTTTGGTGAATATAAGTATGGCGGTGGAAACTCCAGCATAGGGTTTAAACACACCGCTTGGCAATGAAATTACGGCTTCTAGCTGGTTGTTATCTACCATTAATTGGCGCAGTTGTACGTGCGCTTTTGATGAGCCAAATAATACGCCATCAGGCACAATAGTGGCTGACTGTCCGCCTATTTTTAACATGCGCTCTATAAGGGCAACAAACAACAGTTCGGTTTTCTTCGTTTTTACTTTACATAGTAACTCGGGGCATACATCTTCTTCGTCTAGGCTGCCTTTAAATGGCGGGTTAGCGAGTATTATGTCAAAGCCTTCTTTGGCCTTTTGTGGGTAGTGCTCTTTAAAGTTTTGGCTTAGGGTATCTTGATAATGAATGCCCGGTTGTTTAATACCGTGCATTACTAAATTCATGGCGGCTACGCGCAGCATGGTGGCGTCAAAGTCAAAGCCGTTGAACATGTGCGCATCTATGTGGCTGCGCTGCTCTGGGGTTATTAAATCGCCTGAGTAGAGCAAGTTTTCGAGCGGTTTACCGCTGTCATCACATTGCACGTTGCCATTTACGTCAAGCACTGGTTCGCGCTCTATACCCTCGGCTGAGGTGTATTTTTGTAATAGGTATTCGTAACTTACCGACAAAAAGCCACCGGTGCCGGTTGATGGGTCACAAATTTGGCTGGTTACATCTGGGTCCATCATTTCGACCATGGCGCGTATAATATGGCGCGGCGTTCTAAATTGGCCGTTAATGCCTGCTGTAGTGAGTTTGCTAAGCAAGTATTCGTACAAATCGCCTTTGGTGTCTGAGTTTTCAAGCGGTAAGTCGTTTACCATTTCAACCGCTTTTACCAATAGGCTTTGCTTTTGAATCATTAATTGCGCGTCTTTCATAAACTCGTTAAATATCGCGCCTTCTGGCGATACATCGCCTGAGGTTTTTGAAAAATACGGAAACAGCTCATCTTTAACCAGTTTGTATAACTCTTCTGCCCCTAAATGGCGTAGGTTTTGCCAACGAATATGTTGTTCGGCATCGCTAAAGCGGCGGTTAAACAGCTGCTTAGTGCGCGCACTTCGTTTTTCGTCGGCTTGCTCGTTCATGTCGAGCATACGGGCGTACATTAAAAAAGTAATTTGCTCTACTACGGTAAGCGGGTTAGTGATACCGCCTGTCCAAAATTCTTCCCATAGTTTGTCGATTTTACTTTTTAAAGGTCCGGTTATCATTAATGTGTATCCTAGTTAGTGCTGTTTAAGCGCGGTGTAAATTACGCGCTTATAAAATTAAAGGTGTATTTGCTTTTCAACGCTTTGGGCTTTGCTGCCTAGTTTTACATCAAACTGCTTAATAAATTGCTCTATTACGTCGGCTTGTTGCTCGCTAAATACGCCATCGAGCCCCATGTCGTGTATTTGTGTAAAGGGCGCCTTGTAAAGCTGGGCTATTTCAATAGCGCCGTGGCGAATCAGGTGGTTTTTTAACATACCAATAAAGCGTTGTTGCTTGGCATTTACATGGGTGTGTATTTGCTGCACAAAGGTAGTAAAGCTCTGCTCTATGGCGTTTTTATCCATACCGACTATGGTACGCAATATTTTGTCGAGCGTCGCGGTTGATTCGGGAAAAAACTCTTTTAATGTATTTAAATCAACACTTGGGTTTTGCGTATGCACTAACGAGCTTAATTGCGCTAAGTCGGCTTCGGTTACTTGTTCGCCGTTGCGAATTTTTTTAAGTACGCTGTCGGTTTCAAATAACGGGGTGAGTGTTTTTTCAACTTCTTGGCGGTATATTTGATAATCAATAGAGACTATTTTTGTAAGCCTATCAGCTTCGTGTATTTGGTTTTCGTCTTCAGTTATATCAAGTACAAAATCACGTGTTGGTGGCTTCACGCTTTTATTACGCAGGTGAATAATACTGCGTAAATTTATACGGCTTTGCTCAAGCGCTGCATGGGTTAAATACTGCCAATACTGCTGTGTTTGTATTTCTTCTATTGCAGGTGCTTTGCTACGCACTTCGTTTAGGTGCATTTGAAGCGATTCAACCTTGTTCATTATACTTTGTTTAGCTAAATCAATTTGGTTTGCATCGGTAAATATTAGTGTTTGGATAGTGGTTAGCTCTAAATCAAACTTATACGCTTCACTTTGCCCCATTATGTTACGCCATTGCATAAGCGGTGCTACTTTTTCGAGCAGATCGCTTACTGTTTGCGGTGAAAATTGATTAAGACGTTTAAAATCCTTATAGGTTTCGACCACTAACCAGTTATCGCGCACCGATATTGATTCCATTGGCAGTAGGCAAATATCGTCGTGAATTAATTTAATGGTTTGATCAAACACATCCATATTTGCTTTTTTGAGGGCCGTTTGTGCAAGAGTTACACGCGCCTCAAATAGTTTTTGCAGTAACGATTTTGCTTGTTTTACGTCGTCTTCTTCTGGGTTTTCGTCAAAGTATTCAAAGTTTGCCCAGTGATCGAATATTAAAAAGTGTGTTTTGTGCTGCCCTGGCCCGTATAGGTTTTCGCATAAGCGTGTGCCACGGCCAATCATTTGCCAAAACTTTACTTTTGATTTTATGGGTTTTGCAAATACCAGGTTTACACATTCAGGTACGTCTATGCCGGTGTCGAGCATATCGACCGACACTGCTATACGCATGCTGTTTTCGTAGCTTGATTTAAAATCGTCTATTAGCTCTTCGGCCCGTTCGTACTTTGAGTGAATAACGCGACAAAAATTAGCCCCGTGTTGCGGGTAAAGCTCGCTAAACAATTGTGCCATTAATTCGGCGTGGGCTATGTTACGGGCGAATATAATTGTTTTACCGGGCAGTTGGCCGTCTTTATCGCGCAGACCTTTCTCCATTAAGTTACGCAGTATGAGCCTGTTGGTGTCTTTATTTTTAATGGCTTCGTCTATTTGTTTTGCGTCAAAGTCAAGCTCGTTAGGGTCAATGCCTTGCTCTTCTAATTGGGCTATTTGCTCATCGGTTAGGTTGTCTTTTTTAATGCCTTCGCGCAAAAACTGTGTGGTGTAACTTACAATTTTGTAAGGGACTAAGTTGCCTTGTTCTATCGCGTCTTCAAGTGGGTAGTTGGCTGTGGGTAGTTTGTAATCGCAACCAAACAAATCACACGTTGAGCGCGATACCATTTCTACCGGAGTGGCGGTTAAGCCTACCTCGAGTGCATCAAAGTACTTAAAAATATCACCATATATATTGTAAATTGAACGGTGGGATTCATCAGCTACTATTAGGTCAAAATAGCCTACGTCGTACTTGTTCATTATGCGTAGCATACCTGGGTACGTTGCTATAAACACCCGCGCGCTGGCTGCTGAGTTTTTAGCGCTTTTACCAACAATATGTACTGGCTCTTTGGTGAATTCAGTAAAGGCGTTACCCGCTTGTTTACGTAGTTCTTTTCGGTCACATAAAAATAGTACGCGCTTAGCCCAACCTGCATCGAGCAGCCGTTTGGCAAGGGCAATAGATACGCGTGTTTTACCTGTGCCGGTTGCTTGAACTATAAGCGCTTTGCGGTGTTTATCACTAAAACGCTCACACACTCGGGTTATGGTTTCCATTTGATACAAACGCCCTGCCACAGCAGTATCTATCGGCGTTTTATTTAAATCTTTTTTAAGTGTGCGCTGCTTTATTAAGTACTGAAGGGAATCTTTTGAGTAGTAACCGTATAAACCACGGCTATTATAGCCTTGCGTGTCGTCGAGAATTTTTATATCCCAGCCGTTTGAATAAAAAATAATAGGGCGTTGGCCATATTGCTTTTCGAGCGCGTTGGCATAAAGCGTTGCTTGCTGGCGGCCTTTTTCGATATTTTCGCGAGTGCGTTTTGCCTCTATTACCGCAAGTGGTTTACCGTCGTCATCCCATAATACATAATCAACATAACCTACGCCTGTTGTTGTAGGTTGATCTTTTACTTTTACTTCTTTGCCAACGTCTTCTGTTGATTCGTCGTCAAGTGCAACGTGCCAACCAGCATTACGTAAATCTAAATCGATAATGCGTTTACGGGTTTCGTCTTCGTTAAAGTTAAAACTAGAGTTAACAATTTGCTCATTGCGGGTTTTAACCTGAGCCAGCTTTTCAGCATCAATAGTTTGTTTTAGTTTTGCTGCTTGCTGCTGTGCTTGTTTTTGTGCAAGCTCTGCGGCTTCTAGTTCGTCAAGTGCGCGTTTTAAACGGGCCTGATTTTCGGCTAGCTGCTTGGTGAGTTGCTTGTTCTTTTTTGCAAACTCGGCATCACTTTGGTTAGTCGGCTGTGTTTGCTCAGGCGCTTTAAACTCTGGGCACTCTTGTTGCGTGCCATTGTCATACGCCATAAATAAGTACGAGGCTACAAAGTAGCTTTCTTTTAATATCCAAATAGCTTGTTGTTGATCAACTTTGCCTTCGTGGGCTGCTTGATTACCACTTTTACGAATGGCGTGAAGTTTATCGGTAATTAAACGCGGTACGGCACTGGTAAAGTCGTCGGCGGTAAGTTTATCAAAA
The DNA here is from genome assembly GCF_023161925.1 of Pseudoalteromonas sp. 2CM32C. Taxonomy (NCBI): domain Bacteria; kingdom Pseudomonadati; phylum Pseudomonadota; class Gammaproteobacteria; order Alteromonadales; family Pseudoalteromonadaceae; genus Pseudoalteromonas; species Pseudoalteromonas sp. 2CM32C. Next base: position 324,409 of record NZ_JALNTI010000004.1, read on the forward strand.
ATGTTAGAAGTGGGTAAAACAGGTAAACTAAGTTCTTTATATAAGTAGCCTACTACTTTTTCGGCAAAGCAACGCAGCTTAACCAGTGAGCTTTGTGGATCGGTAATCGCATAGTCTTCTGCAAAAGCGGCTAACTGGTGTAGCTCTGGCCACTTAGATTGAATATGTTCAAAGTTCATTGATTGCTTCATTCCTGATTACTTCCTTATCAACTAATTTACCATGCGTTATTATTTTTATGCGTTTGCAAGCTTGCGAATATTAAGCCGTTATATTTATTTTTATATTGTGTGTTACTGCGCTTAACCAGTAGCTTGTTTCAAAGCTTTGGTTATTAGAGTCAATCGCTATTTTCTTAGCAAGTTCGTTTGGTAAAACCTTATTTATTTTACTATTTATGCGGCTACGCGTTTGTTGCACAAAGGTTTTTTCCATTACTTTTAAATTACTGTGTAAACCTTCTCTAAAATCTTCTGGCTCTATGCCAAACGTATCACGAAATGTACGTAAATCACTGCTATTTTGCTGTAAAAGCATGAGGTACTCTTTGCTGTATCGCAAAGACTCTTCAAAATCACGACCCACCACTAACTGTTTATTTTCATTTTGGCTGTATTGGTTTAACCATAAATAGAAGGCGGTTTCTTTTGCAGTAAGTTTAATTTCGATACCTGCAAAGGTGAGTGTTTTTGCTTTTGCGTTTACCTCTAGGATTAAATCTTTTTTATGCGCTGAGTTTAAGCTTGCTACTGTTTGGCTAAACGATGCACTTTGCATATTGGCAATGAGGGTTTCGTCGATAGATTGTCGCATTCGTACAAAGGGTATTTCGGCAAGCGTTACCTTTGCGTTAATACAGTTTACTTGCGTGCCATTTTTACCATCAATAATGTGGTCATAAGGTGTTGGGTAGTAAAAGTCTCTAACAAATTCAAATTCGTTATTTACAAATACATGACTGAGTGAATCTTGTTCACGCCCCAATAAAGACATGGCATAACCTAAATAAAATGCCATTGTTTTACGGCCACCTGCAATAGAGGCATGAATGCTAATATCATTTTTATTGGTGAGTTCAAACACTTTGCGAGTAATAAAGTCGGCCATGTAGGTTTGTTCTATTTCAGATTTAGCATCATTAATAGGTTGGCCTTTATCGTCTTCTATTAGGCATATGTTTTCATCGGGAAGTTTAATAGAGGGAAGTTTATAATCTGCTATTAATTTAGCTAAATGACCTTGCTTAAATAATCCATCGGTGAGCATAGCCTTGGTGCTTTTTGTTGTAATAACAAAAATCTCTTCAGGCATAGGCTTACCCTGCTGATAAAGCGCAAAAAGAGTTTCGGTTAATACCTGCGGGCTTGCACCGGTAACTATTAGTAGTACATTCTTCATCAACGATCCTTTTGTATGAGGAATCTGCATAATACATAAATTACATAGTTAATGAAACTTGTTTGAGCTCAGTGGATTAAGTGAAATAAAGATACCGTGATTAAAGTGCAATACTAAGTTTTAATGTTGATTAGCACTTACAATAATAAATTTAATTTAGTGCACAAAAAAGGACGCCCAAAGGCGTCCTAATATTGAATAATGGTGGAGGAAGAGGGATTCGAACCCTCGTTAGGGATTAACCTAAACACACTTTCCAGGCGTGCGCCTTCAGCCACTCAGCCATTCCTCCACGGTGTTGCCTAGCAACAGCGCGTTATAGTATGAAATAGGTTACGCAGGTGCAAGGCCTTTTTAAATATGTACTGTTGAATGGCTATTAATCGTGCAGTTATTTACTTTTTCAATAAAAAACGGCTAAACCATAAGGCTTAGCCGTTTTTTATATCAGTCTAGTTACTTTACATTTGCTAAAAACTATTTAGCCATACTCGCCGTAAAGTCTAGCATGCGGTTAAGTGACTTAAGTGCACCTTCACGCAAGTCCATATCTACAAATACCTCTTTACCTTGAGGGTCTATTAAAGCCTCCTCAATCGCTTTTAAGCCATTCATTGCCATCCACGGGCAATGTGCACAACTTTTACAAGAAGCGCCTTCACCAGCCGTAGGGGCGGCAAAGAACTCTTTCTCTGGGCATAGCTGCTGCATTTTATAAAAAATACCGCGATCAGTCGCAACAATAAACTTTTTATTCGGCATTGTTTGCGCTGCTTTAATCAGCTGGCTTGTAGATCCAACGGCGTCAGCAAGTTCAACTATTTCTGCAGGTGACTCTGGGTGAACTAAAACGCCAGCATCTGGGTGCAGTGCCTTAAACTCTTTCAATGCTTTAGTTTTAAACTCGTCGTGAACAATACATGCGCCATTCCACATGATCATATCAGCGCCGGTATTTTTTTGAATGTAGCTGCCTAGGTGTTTGTCTGGGCCCCAAATAATTTTTTCGCCTTGCTCGTCTAAGTGCTCAACAATTTCAAGCGCGCACGATGAGGTTACAATCCAATCTGCACGGGCTTTAACCGCTGTAGAGGTGTTTGCATACACCACCACTTTACGATCAGGGTGCTGATCGCAAAATGCTGAGAACTCATCAATCGGACAACCGATGTCTAGCGAGCATGTTGCTTCAAGTGTTGGCATAACAACCGTTTTGTTTGGCGTTAAAATTTTAGCAGTTTCACCCATAAAACGAACGCCTGCAACGATGATCATATCAGCGTCGTGTCTTGCACCAAAGCGCGCCATTTCTAAAGAGTCGGCAACGCAACCGCCAGTTTCTTCGGCAAGGGCTTGGATTTCAGGATCAGTATAATAATGCGCTACGAGTACCGCGTTTTTATCTTTAAGTAATTGCTTAATACGTGCTTTGTATTCGCCTTGCTCGTCGTTTGTTAACGGTGCTGGCTTTGGAGGGAAAATATAGCCTTCAGGCATAATAGTTTGCGCTAAACTCATGTTCTCGACCACTTATTTACAGTGTATAAATTACGGCGAATTATACGAGAATAAAAACATAAATAACAGCAAACTGGTTAAGCTTGTTTATAAAAAACAGAATGGGATTTTAAAAAAGAATATAGCAAATGGTGGGTCATGATGGATTCGAACCATCGACCAATTGATTAAAAGTCAACTGCTCTACCAACTGAGCTAATGAC